>NZ_JALDQE010000002.1:0-685483 GCF_022748145.1 Bacillus sp. CCB-MMP212 | reverse complement strand
CCTCAAGGCGTTCAAGGTAACACAGGTGCTACCGGCGCTACTGGACCTCAAGGTGTTCAAGGTAACACAGGTGCTACCGGTGCTACTGGACCTCAGGGCGTTCAAGGTGACACAGGTGCTACTGGCGCTACTGGACCTCAAGGCGCTCAAGGTAACACGGGTGCTACCGGCGCTACTGGACCTCAAGGCGTTCAAGGTAACACAGGTGCTACTGGACCTCAAGGTGTTCAAGGTAACACGGGTGCTACTGGACCTCAGGGTGCTCAAGGTAACACAGGTGCTACCGGTGCCACTGGACCTCAAGGCGTTCAAGGTAACACGGGTGCTACTGGACCTCAAGGTGCTCAAGGTAACACAGGTGCTACTGGTGCTACCGGCGCTACTGGACCTCAAGGTGTTCAAGGTAACACAGGCGCTACCGGCGCTACTGGACCTCAAGGTGTTCAAGGTAACACAGGTGCTACTGGACCTCAGGGCGTTCAAGGTAACACAGGTGCTACTGGCGCTACTGGACCTCAAGGCGCTCAAGGTAACACGGGTGCTACCGGCGCTACTGGACCTCAAGGCGTTCAAGGTAACACGGGTGCTACTGGACCTCAAGGTGCTCAAGGTAACACAGGTGCTACTGGTGCTACCGGCGCTACTGGACCTCAAGGTGTTCAAGGTAACACAGGCGCTACCGGACCTCAAGGCATTCAAGGACCAACGGGTGCTACCGGCGCTACTGGTATAGGAGTTACTGGACCTACTGGACCTTCTGGTGGACCTACCGGACCTACTGGGCCAACTGGACCTAGCTTCCCTATAGCAACAATTGTTGTAACAAACAATATTCAGCAAACAGTACTGCAATTTAATAACTTTATTTTTAGTACTGCAATTAACGTAAACAATATTATCTTCAACGGCACAGATACAGTTACTGTTATTAACGGTGGTATTTATGTAATTAGCGTATCCATTTCTACAACTGCGCCAGGATGCGCTCCACTCGGAGTAGGAATTTCAATTAATGGAGCAGTCGCAACTGATAATTTCTCTTCAAATTTAATAGGCGACTCACTTTCATTTACTACAATCGAAACATTAGCAGCTGGTGCAAGAATTTCTGTTCAATCTACTCTTAATGAGATTACGATCCCTGCGACAGGAAATACTAACATCCGCCTTACTGTATTTAGAATCGCTTAAATTTCATCATATATTGTTTATGACAAATAAAAAAAGAGCGAGGAAACTCGCTCTTTTTTTGTTATGTACAATAATTCATTACTATTCTAATTCAATTGAAACATTTTTTTGTGGTACAAATGTAGAAATTGCATGTTTATAAATAAGCTGTTGCTTACCTTCTGTTTCCAGCAGGACTGTAAAATTATCAAATCCTTTAATTAGTCCACGAAGCTGGAAACCATTTAATAAGTACAGCGTAACAAACGTATTTTCTTTACGGAGTTGATTTAAAAACTGATCTTGAATATTGATTGATTGCTTCATGTCGAATCCTCCTCTTTTTCTCTACTTACTATTATTCGACTTTACTTGTAACTTTCCTTCTATGTATCGTAAAATTTCTGACGTTTTTTCACCGTCTGTAACATCAAACCACGTGACATCCATTTTATTACGGAACCACGTTAATTGACGCTTTGCATAACGACGCGAATTCGTCTTTAATTGTGATACCGCATCTTCTAAAGGGGCTCGATTCTCAAAATAATCATAGATTTCTTTATATCCAATCGCTTGAATAGATTGACAATCTCGTATCCCTCTATTATACAGACCTTCTACTTCCTCTAATAGGCCTTGTTCCATCATCAAATCCACTCGTAAGTTAATGCGATCGTATAGCATTTCTCGATCCATTGTCAAGCCAATTAATGAAACATCATAGAGTAACTCTTTTTCTTGTTTCTCAATTTGGTCACTCATTTTTTCACCCGTCGTGTGGAAAATTTCTAACGCCCGAATGACACGTCGTACATTATTTGCATGAATACGCTCCGCACTTTCCGGATCTACTTCTTGCAATTTTTTATGTACATATTCCACACCGCGTTCTAAAGCTAACTTTTCCATTTGCTCTCGGTATATCACATCACCAGCATCATCTGTAAACTGATAATCGAATAAAACAGATTGTATATAAAGACCGGTCCCACCAACTATAATTGGTAATTTACCACGTTCTGTAATTTCTCGAATATGTTTGCGAACACGTTCTTGAAATTCCGCGACAGAAAATGAATCTTCCGGATTTTTTATATCGACCATATAATGTGGAATTCCGTCCATCTCTGCTTGTGTTACCTTTGCAGTTCCAATATCCATCGTTCGATAGATTTGCATGGAATCACCACTAATAATTTCACCGTTCAACGCTTTGGCAAGATCGATACTTAACTTCGTCTTTCCAACAGCTGTTGGTCCAATGATGACAGCAACTTTTTCACGTTGCACTTCTCCCATAGCATTCAACTCTCTTTATGTAATATACTCCATCTATTGATTATACCCAATCTTACCAATTTTAACGTCATGATTGCAAGTTCTTTCATTTCGGTACATGAAATTACATATAAAAAAGAACATAGTTTGTCCAATTCTGCATATACATGATAAAAATAGTTTCGAGAGGATGAGTTAACTATGAAACAATCCACCATCAATTTTTCATCTTTGACAAAAGACCTCATTTTAGCTACTTCTACAAAAGAACAAAATTGTTCACAAGAGGAATTATACTTCGCCCTAAATTGTTTACTACGGGCTTTTCATTCTACTCTCCATGAAACAACATCACATCCAGAAAATAAAAATACAGAATATATACAAACACAATTTTGCAGTGCATATAAAATTATTACAGGTAAAACTATTTATCCCTTTCAATAATCCATAAAAAGCGGCTGCTTACATAATTTCAAGCAACCGCTTTTTATATTAATATCGATAACCTATTGTATAACTTTCACTTTTACAGATTTGCGCCCCCAGCTATTAGCACTACCATCTGAACCAACTAATACATCAATACGATTTCCTTTAATCGCACCACCAGTGTCTCCAGCAATCGCTTCTCCATATCCTTCTACCCATACTTTTGATCCAAGCGGAATTACTTTCGGATCAACAGCAATTACTTTCATATTTGGATTTGCTGTTAAATCATGCCCCATTGCAGTTAATACACGACCACCATACGAACCATTCTCACTCGGATCTGCTGTATATGCCGTCGCTTCTACTGTAATTTCACGACCACCAGTAGGCGCACTTGTTTCAGTAGATTTCGCAACTGGTTTTGCAGCCGGCTTTTCTTTTACCACAGGTTTACTTGATTCTACATTCTTAATAGAATCGTTACTCTTAACAGACTCTTTATTCTTAACTGCTGTATTATTTTTAACCGGCGCTTCTTCTTGAGCTACAACCTCTTTCTTTTCAATTACAGGTGCCGTTCCTGTTAAAAATGGCACGTGAACATATCCGACTTTTCCATTGTAGTCGAATTGTAACCATTCATTTTGAACTTGATTCGTCGTTTCAATCACATCATTTTTATTAAGTTTACCTAAAATTTCAGAATCAGTATTCGCTCCAGCACGAACATTTAATACGCCCGCCGTTACATAATATGTGCTCTTTGTAAAATCAGCACTTACAAACGCTTCCTTACCGTTTAACTTAATTTTTGTCCATCCATTCTCTGTATTTATAACATCTAGTGTATTCCCACTTAACACTTTACCTACAAGCTTTGACTCTACATTTGGGTTTTCTCTAACATTTAATACGTCTGTTGTTACAATTGTTTCCGCTTTAGCAGAACCCGCAAAAATTCCAAGACCAAAAACTGCTGCTGTTGCTATACTTAATAATTTTTTCATGAATAGCCTCCATTTGCTTTGTTTTCGTATTTTCATTATAGCAACAGATTTTTAGAATTTTTAGAAATCATACAATTACAAAGCATTCGTAATATACAATTAACGAGTTGTAACATAAATTTCCATATTAATAAAATGTATTTCTCATACAATCTCCAGTGGTTTTCATATATTTTTCATATACGAGCACAAGAACTTTTTTCCAGAAAAAATTACAGTGTTACTTTTTTGTTACAAAAAATTCACAATTCGTTACATCTTTTACCAAAAAACATCAATATTCCATTGTTAACTTATTTTTTTGTAATAAAAAGAGAGCAGCTACTAAAAGCTACTCTCTTTTTATTTGTTATTGAACTTTCTTTTTCCAAACACCTAGCATAATAGCCGAGACAATTGTTCCAATTAATATAGAGAAAATATATAGTAACGGTTTATTTACTAACGCTATTACAAATAATCCACCATGCGGTGCCGGTAATGTAATTTGGAATAACATAGATAACGCACCTGCAATACTAGAACCAACAACACAACTTACGATTACTCGAACCGGATCTGCAGCTGCAAACGGAATCGCACCTTCTGTAATGAACGATGCCCCCATAATATAATTTGTTAAACCAGATTTACGTTCCGCTTCTGTAAACTTTGATTTAAAGAATGTAGTTGCGAATGCAATCGCAAGTGGCGGTACCATACCACCAGCCATAACTGCTGAGTGCACTCCAAAATTCTGTGCTTCTATTGCAGCAATACCAAACGTAAATGCCGCTTTATTAATTGGACCACCCATATCAATTGCCATCATACCACCTAAAATAAGACCTAGTAATATAGCATTCGTACCATTTAAACCATTTAACCACCCTGTCAACATTTCATTTAATGCTACTACAGGCGGAATTACTACTTTTTGCATTACAACTCCTGTAATCAATAATCCAAAGACTGGATATAACAAAACAGGTTTAATTCCTTCTAATTGTACTGGTAGTCCTGAAAATAATCTTTTTAACCCTAAAACAACATATCCAGCTAAGAAACCAGCAATTAATCCACCTAAAAATCCAGCATTCGCATTCGCCGCTAAAAATCCACCTACAACACCAGGCATAAAACCAGGACGATCAGCAATAGAGCTTGCAATAAATCCAGCTAAAATTGGTACAAGGAATAAAAATGCACCTGTTTTTCCTCCACCAATTGACATGAACAATTCAGCTAAAGGACCTTCCGCCTTTATACCACCAAACGAAAATGCTAGCGCTATTAAAATCCCGCCACCAACAACGAATGGAAGCATATTACTTACACCGCTCATTAAATGCTTATAAATTCCTAATCCTTTTTCTCTCTCAATACTTTCTGTTTTCCCATCCTCTTTTACACCTTTAAAGATTGGTGCATCTTGTTTGACAGCTCGTTTAAGCAGATTTTCCGTTTTTCTAATCCCATCAGCAACTGGCACTTGAATGACATGTTTACCAGCAAAACGATTCATTTCTACTTGTTTATCTGCCGCAACAATAATAGCTGTTGCACGTTCAATATCCTCTTTCGTTAAACCGTTTTTAATACCTGTTGATCCGTTCGTTTCAACTTTAATCGCTATTCCTAACTCTGTCGCTTTTGCTTTTAAGCTATCCGCCGCCATATATGTGTGAGCGATTCCAGTTGGGCAAGCTGTAACAGCAAGTACGTACGGTTCATTTCCTTCTGGTTTTGCGAATTCAATCTCTTCTTCTTTTTCATTCTCTTTTTCATCAAATAGTTGAAGAAGCTCACTTTCATCCTTCGCTTCTAATAGTTGCTTGCGAAACCCTTCATCCATTAATAATGTCGATAAACGAGACAACGTTTCTAAATGAGTATTATTCGCTCCTTCACTTGCAGCAATCATAAAGAATAAGTGTGCCGGTTGTCCATCAAGCGACTCATAATTGATACCGCTTACACTTCTACCAAAACAAATCGATGGTTGTTTAACAGCCTTTGTCTTCGCATGAGGTATTGCAATACCTTCCCCTATTCCAGTCGTACTTTGGGACTCCCGCTTTAAAATAGCTTCTTTAAATTCCGTTTTACTATTTAAACGATTTGCCCCGTTTAATTTCTCAACTAATTCATCTATGACAGCTTCTTTATTTGAAGCTGTCAAATCCATAATGACTGTATCCCTTTTTAATAGTTCTGTAATTTTCATATGTTGCTTCCCCCTATCGCTTAGCTACAATTACTTGCGACAATAATTCTTCTACTTTTTCCTTCTTACATAAATCAGCTGAAAATGCTGTTGCACTCCCTGTTGCAACGCCGTATTGAAATGCCTTTTCAATATCTTTTGTCTGTTCATATTTGCCTACAAACCCTGCAACAAGAGAATCTCCGGCCCCAACTGAATTAATTACAACACCTTTTGGAACAGTCGCTTCATATATACCTTCTGCCGTAAATAATAAAGCTCCCTCTCCAGCCATCGATACGATAACGTGTTTTACACCTTGTTCAATTAATTTTCTTCCATAAGGTAAAACGTCCTCTACTGTTGAAAGCTCCACTCCAAACAACTCACCAAGTTCATGATGGTTTGGCTTAATTAAAAATGGCTTATTTTTAATTACATGTTGCAGTGCACTTCCACTTGCATCTACTACTACACGAATACCTTTTTCAGCTCCAAACGCAGCAATTGATTCGTAAAAAGTACTTGGAATAGAGATCGGTACACTCCCAGCGAGTACAACACAATCTCCAGGTTGCATACTCTCAATTTTTTTCATTAACTGTTCGAACTGCTCTTTTGTTACAATAGGACCTTGGCCATTTAATTCTGTTTCTTCTTTCCCTTTTATTTTCACATTAATGCGAGTATCTTCATCTACTTGGACGAAGTTTGTTGTTACACCTTCGTCATGTAATAACTCTTTAATAAATTGACCAGTAAATCCACCAGTAAATCCAAGTGCTATATTTTTAACACCTAAACGCTGAAGAACACGAGAAACATTAATTCCTTTTCCTCCAGGAAACTTCATATCTTTCTCCGCTCGATTTATTGTTCCTAAATCAAAAGAAGGAACTTGCACTACATAATCAATAGATGGGTTTAAAGTAACTGTATAGATCATTGTTTATCAGCCTCAATTACATTGGTTTGTTTTTTATATTTTTCTAAATCAATTTCTAAATGGTTTGTAATAATATTTGCATCTTCAACATTTGCAATTTTCGCAAACGCAACTTCTGAAAACTTACTTTCATCAATTAAGAAATATCCTTCGTTTGCTAATGTTAGTGCCATTTGTTTTAGGAGCGCTTCTTCTGGATCTGGCGTTGTAAAGCCAAGCTGTTCATGTACACCATTTGCACCTAAAAAACATTTATCAAAGCGATACTTCTGCATACTTTCCTGTGCCATAGCACCGATTAAAGCTTTCGTCCTACTCTTCATCATTCCGCCTAGTAAATACGCACGAATATTATTTTCAACTAAAGCTTCAATATGCATAAGTCCATTCGTAACGACAGTAACATCTTTATTGATTAAAAATGGAATCATTTCAAATGTTGTACTCCCTGCATCTAAATAAATACAATCACCTTGTTCAACAACGCTAGCCGCATAATTAGCAATTTGTTGTTTTATTTGAATGTTTTTGGATGATTTTTCAACCATCGTTGGTTCTTGCCCTTTTCCTGTTAAAACAGCGGCACCACCATGAACTCTTTTTAATAACCTTTGCTTTTCCAATTGTGCTAAATCACGGCGAATTGTCGACTCAGAGCTTTCTGTTCTTTCAACTAATTGCTGTAATTTTACAACTTTCTGTTCTTTTACAAGTTGCAATATCATTTGATGACGTTCAGGAGTTAACATTTTATTCACCTCTTCTTTGATTACAGTATAATGAAAACGGTCACAAAAATCAACCATAAACAATCAAAAATAATCACAAACATTCATAAACGTTTATAAAAAGCAAAAAAAGAAACCTATTCGATCAAACAATCAAATAGGTTTCTTTTCTAAATTCACTTATAAAGAAGCTTTATATATACTTAGAACATCATCTTTATTTAATTTTTTAAAGTTACCAAATTCACCATACGCCATCGCTTTATTAGCCATTATATCAATTTCATTTTCTCCAATACCGTAATCAGCTAATGTTGCTGGCGCTTCAATCGAAGTCCAAAATTGACGCAGTGCCTCAATTCCTTCTAACGCCACTTCTTTATCTGTTTTTCCATCTGTTTCTATTTCAAATACACGAATAGCGAACTGTTTAAAACGACTTACATTTTCATCTACGACATGCTTCATCCAGTTAGGGAATAGAATTGCTAAGCCGCCTCCATGCGGTATATCATGAACAGCAGAAACTGCATGTTCAATATTATGAGTTGCCCAGTCACCTCTTACTCCCATCGCTAAAATACCATTTAACGCCATCGTTCCGCAATATAAAATTGTTTCCCTATGCTCATAATTTTCTAAATCACTTAAAAGCTTGGGAGCTGTCTCCATTACTGTTTTTAAAACAGATTCACAATAACGATCTTGTAGTTCTGTATTCGTTCCATGATGGAAATATTGTTCTAATACATGTGACATAATATCTACCATACCATAAATCGTTTGATCTCTCGGCACAGATGCAGTATGAACTGGATCTAAAATTGAAAACTGCGGGAATGTAACTGAGCTTCCCCATCCATACTTTTCATTCGTTTCCCAATTTGTAATTACCGAGCCTGCATTCATTTCAGAACCTGTCGCAGCAAGAGTAAGTACAGTACCAAATGGTAATGCCTCACTAGCAAATGCTTTTTTCGTTACAATATCCCATACATCTCCATCATATTTACTACCAGCAGCAATCGCTTTCGTACAGTCGATTACACTTCCTCCACCAACTGCTAAAATAAATTCGACTCCATTATCTTTACAAATTTGAATCCCTTTCTTTACAGTTGATACACGAGGATTCGGTTCAACACCCGTCAATTCAAATACTTCTGCATTAATATCCTTTAAAATAGAAATCACATTATCATAAATACCGTTTCTTTTAATACTGCCTCCTCCATATACGAGAAGAACCTTCTTACCAAACTGTGGAATTTCAGTTTTTAACTGTTCTAATTGATCTTTACCGAAAATAAGTTTCATTGGATTACGAAATACAAAATTTTGCATATTTCTTTACCATCCCTTCTATTTGAAAAGCAACTATACTTTTGTATACCATATTTTTTTCATTTCACAAAAAGATTTGCTTAACAAAAAAGCCCCAGCCTAAAGGCTGAGACTTTTATTGATAATAAGGTGAGATCATTAAGTACACAATAACACCAGATAAACTTACATATAACCAAATTGGCATTGTCCAACGTACAATTTTACGGTGACGTGTTAATTGATTTGTAAAACCAAATACAAGTGCAAACAATGCAAGTGGTACGATAATTGCTGCTAGGATAATATGTGTAATTAAAATGATGAAATACACATATTTAATGAATCCTTCTCCTCCAAAATGTGTTGCCGGTGCTAAGTAATGATACGATAAATACGACACACAAAATAGTAAAGTTGTCATAAATGCTGCAAGGATGAAACCACGATGCATTTTCACATTCTTTTTAATAATAGAGAATAACGCTGCTAATAAAAATACGAACGTAAAGCTATTAAAAATCGCGTTTAACATTGGTAAAATCGTTACATCAAAATGTACTTCTCCTTCATAGCCAACAGGTCCAAAGAACAAAAATAAAATAATCGCATTTACAATTACAGAAAGCGTTATCACAATAGGAGCATAGCTTTTCTGATTTGTTGATTGATCCACCAAAATGGTCACTCCCTCTTCCTTCAAGTATGTATACGTAACCTCACTATTTTAACATATTATTCACAGTGTAAATGTGACAATAGTTTGACACAGCAAGACAAAACAAAGAAAAAAATCCTTCTTAATAAAACTTCTTAAGAAGGATTTTATCGCTTTATTATTCAAATAGCAACGCGATTAATTTTTGTTAAAAAATGTATCGCTATATGCTTGAAAAATTTCAGACACTTGATATCCCATTAATGAAATTGCTGTTAATGAAAAGAAACCAATCATAAGAAATCGAAACCACATATAAATCTCCTCCTTGTATTTAGCTTAAAAAACGTTAGCTACCTTACAAGTTGCGTGGCACTCTTCATCATCACTTTCCTTCTTCTTTACAATTGCTGTAATAAATCGAATCATAAAGAAAACTACAAAAGGAAATTGTTCGTAATTCACATTGGCATAGTTTAGCAACGGCTCGCGCTGCACATCGAACGGAGATGAGAAGGAATAGAACATACCTTGCTCTTCCATATATACAATTACAATTTTCATGCAAAATACTATTCCTAGAAACGAAACAATATCTTGCCATTCTGTCGTATATAACAGGTTATACAGCTCTAATACGTACTCTTCCATCATCATCCCCCCTTCCTTTTTTACCATTTTGCTCGCCTTCGTATAAAAAGTCAAGAAAAAAGTTTATATCCACTATGACAATAGTAATTACTTGTTTCTATGATTATATATGATTCTTTTATAGCAATGACTGGGTGTAACTCTCTTCGAAAATAAGAAAATTAGAATCGAACAGATTCCTCATTCTTACTTTTAGGATTCAAAACTGTGCTATTTTTATTTCTATTAAAAATAAAATAAGAAAGTATGATAAGAACTGTAACAAACATTGTTAAAAGTGCTTGTGAACGTAAAGTATCAATTGCGAACATCGCAACTAAAACTGCTATAATAGCAGCAATTGTAACATACGTAACATACGGAAAAAGCCACATTTTCACTTTCAAATTTTGTTGTTCTACTTTCCCCATTTTTTTACGCATCTTTAAATGAGAAACTGCAATAACGAGATAAACTAGTAACGCAATCCCGCCAGATGCATTCACTAAAAACAAAAAGACTTTATCTGGAGAAATATAACTAAACACAACTCCAATATAAGCGAAGAAAGTTCCAAATAAAACGGCTCGAACAGGAACACCACTACTGTTCAATTTTAAAAATGACTTTGGCGCATCTCCTCTTTCTGCCATTGAAAAAAGCATTCTTGAATTTGTATATAATCCTGAATTTAAGCAAGAAAGTACAGCTGTTAAAACGATAAAATTCATAATTTGTGCTGCCGCTGGTATTCCTATATGTTCAAGTACAGCTACAAATGGACTTTTTAATATGTTTGCTGAATTCCATGGCAGTAGTGTAACAACTACCGCTATAGACCCAATAAAAAATACAAGAATACGCCAAATCACACTGTTTGTTGCTGTTTTTACTGCTTTTACAGGTTCTGCAGATTCACCAGCCGCTACTGCTACAATCTCTGATCCCATAAATGAAAATATAACAACAGTAATTCCAAGCAATACCGAACTTATACCGTTTGGCATAAATCCACCTTGTCCAATTAAATTCGAAGTGCCGGGTGCTTCTGTTCCTGGAACAAATCCTAAAATAACAGCAAGACCTAAGCAAAGGAACAAAACAATACTTATTACTTTAATAAAAGAAAACCAATATTCAAACTCTCCAAATGATTTCACCGAAAAAACGTTCGTCAGCGTTAATAAAATTGTTAATATTAAACTTAATAACCAAAGCGGTATTTGTGGAATCCAATATTGGATAATACCAGCACCTGCTGTGGCTTCTATTGCAATAACAATTACCCAGAAAAACCAGTATAACCAGCCTATTGTATAACCCGCCCATGGACCAATTGCTTCTCTTGCATACGTTGCAAATGAACCACTTGTCGGATTTACAGCTGCCATTTCTCCTAGCATTCTCATGACGAAAATGACTAGAAGTCCTGCTAATGCATATGAAACGATAGAACCAGGTCCTGCCGAATGTACAACGGCACCACTTCCAACAAACAAACCAGCCCCTATTACGCCGCCAATTGAGATCATTGTAATGTGGCGTATTTTGAGATCTTTCTTTAGATTTTTATCCAAATCTTGTACATCCCCTTCCAAACTAAATTTTAAAATTTATGTAAGAGTACTGTGCGAAAGATTTTGTCCTATACTTTAAAATATATCAAAATATTCTGAATTTAACAATTACAATTCAATCTCCTTCAAAGATTATTACATTAGGTTTAATACTTTCCCATACACAATTGTTGAGAAAATTATAGTCCTCTTACAAAAGAAAGAATTTTCAGATATTATTAAATAAACAAGATTATACATCTAGACAACTTTTTGTATAGGAGTGTTGATATGTTAAACAAGTTCAAATTTTTTTGTTGTATTTTAGTACTGTTCTTACTACTACCGCTATCCCCTTTCCAAACACAAGCAGCAAACAATTTAGGTTCAAAATTACTCGTTGGATACTGGCATAACTTTGATAACGGTACTGGCATTATTAAATTAAAAGACGTTTCACCAAAATGGGATGTAATCAATGTATCTTTTGGTGAAACTGGTGGTGATCGTTCCACTGTTGAATTTTCTCCTGTGTATGGTACAGATGCAGACTTCAAATCAGATATTTCTTATTTAAAAAGTAAAGGAAAGAAAGTAGTTCTTTCAATAGGAGGACAAAATGGAGTCGTTTTACTTCCTGACAATGCCGCTAAGCAACGTTTTATTAATTCCATACAATCTCTAATCGATAAATACGGTTTTGATGGAATAGATATTGACCTTGAATCAGGTATTTACTTAAACGGAAATGACATTAATTTCAAAAACCCAACTACTCCCCAAATCGTAAATCTTATATCAGCTATTCGAACAATCTCAGATCATTATGGTCCAGATTTTCTATTAAGCATGGCTCCTGAAACAGCTTATGTTCAAGGCGGTTATAGCGCATACGGAAGTATCTGGGGTGCATATTTACCAATTATTTACGGAGTGAAAGATAAACTAACATACATTCACGTTCAACACTACAACGCTGGCAGCGGGGTTGGAATGGACGGTAATAACTACAATCAAGGTACTGCAGACTACGAAGTCGCTATGGCAGATATGCTCTTACATGGTTTTCCTGTAGGTGGTAATCCAAATAACATTTTCCCAGCTCTTCGCTCAGATCAAGTTATGATTGGGCTTCCAGCAGCACCAGCGGCCGCTCCAAGTGGTGGATACATTTCGCCAACTGAAATGAAAAAAGCTTTAAATTATATCATTAAAGGAGTTCCGTTCGGAGGAAAGTATAAACTTTCTAACCAGAGTGGCTATCCTGCATTCCGCGGCCTAATGTCTTGGTCTATTAATTGGGATGCAAAAAACAACTTTGAATTCTCTAATAATTACAGAACATATTTTGATACTCTTCCCTTGCAAAAATAATAAAAAACAACAATAGGTTATAGGTCCTATTGTTGTTTTTTATTTATGAAAATTACTTTGTCACATCTAAAGTTTTAAGAAACTGTTTTCCATCGACCTACATCGCACGTTCCTTGGAATCATATTGTTAAATATTCTAGTTACTATTTTGCTTCAACACAAAAACTGAAAGTTCAGGTACACTCCAAAATCTAACAGGCATTCGGGTTGTCCCAATACCTCGATTTACATATAAATATAACAGCTTACTCTTCCCCTCTACTTCATACATACCTTCAACATAGCTCTCAGCTAGTTTGGTAGTAATTAATGGACCTACGAAAGGAATTTGGACTTGTCCTCCGTGACTATGTCCTGACAGTTGAAGATCCACTGGGTAACGATTTATTTTGGTTACAACATCCGGCTCATGTACTAATAACATGTTGAAATCATCTTGTTTCAAGTTTTTTAAAGTTGAATCTATTTGCGGCTTCCCTAATAGAAAATCATCCAAACCTGATATTGTAATATATTTGCCGTTTTCCACTTTAATTTTCTGCACTTCATTTACTAATACAGAAAAACCAGCTTCCTCCATATATTTTTTGTAAAATAAACTACCGCCCCCGCCCCTATCATGATTCCCAAACACAGCATATTTCCCTAAGGGAGCGTAAATTTTCTGCAAAATAGCCTTCGCTGCTTCTCTTTCCGCACTATAAGACCCAAATTTATCTATTAAATCTCCGGTAAAAACTACTATATCTGGATGTAATTCATTCATCTTCTCCACTAAATGTTCAAGTTGTTTCAGTGTAAACTCTGGTCCTAAATGTACATCTGAAAACTGCAATATTTTTTTATTATTAAACTCTTTAGGAATTGTAGAAGCTTCTATTTCATTCCACGTAACGGTTACTAGTTTTCGTTCTATTTCTGTCGCATAATAATACAAACTTACTGGTATCATTAATATACTTATAAAACTAATAATAAATATCTTTACGATTGATTTTTTTCGTTCTTTTTTTACATGATTCGTATTCATGTTTTCACCTCTAGAAACACTTTAAATCCTTATTGTTACATTCATGTGACAATATGAACAATGTTATCAATATGTAATTTCCTCTCTATTCACTTTGACAATTTTATACAGAAGTCATAACATATTTTTATAATACATAGATTTTTGAAATTTTTTCTATTCATTCCATCATTTTATTACGGAGGGATTATTCATGTCTGTATTTACACCAGAAGAAATTACGGAACTTGCTGCGAATTCAGGAAGAAAAAAAGCTCATTTATCATTGCTCCCTATGCTAATTCTTGGTTTTTTTGGTGGCGCTTTTATCGCATTAGGGTATTTACTCGATATTCATGTTATTGGGACAATGCCAAAATATTGGGGATCATTTTCTAGTTTTCTAGGCGCTGCTGTATTCCCTGTTGGTCTCATTCTCGTTATTCTTGCAGGCGGTGAACTAGTAACTGGTAACATGATGACAGTTTCTATGGCCTGGCTCCAAAAGAAAATTACTTTATTTTATTTCATACGAAATTTAGTTATTGTTACATTTAGCAATTTCATAGGAGCTGTATTCGTAGCCTATTTTTTCGGTCATATCGTCGGCTTAACTGAAGGAGCTTTTTTAGCGAAAACTATTTCTATCGCTCAAGCGAAACTACAAGATACACCATTGCAAGCATTTATTTCTGCAATCGGATGTAATTGGCTCGTTTGTTTAGCTGTTTGGCTCAGTATGGGAAGTAAAGAATTTACCGGAAAGATTATCGGTATTTGGTTCCCAGTTATGACTTTTGTTGCGATTGGATTTCAACACGTTGTAGCAAATATGTTTGTCATCCCAGCCGCAATTTTTGCCGGTCATTTCACTTGGGCTGAATATTTTCCAAACTTTATTTTTGTTTTCTTTGGAAATTTAGTAGGAGGTATGTTATTTGTAGCACTACCTTACTTCATATCTTATAATAAGAAACTACCTTCTTATCAAGAGAAGACTGAAATGAAGAACAAATCTCTGTCCGCTTAAATGGAATGTCTATAAAATGTCCTAAAAAATATTACAAATTTCATTTTTTTTGCGAATATATGTACGTACACTTGTTCTCGAATGTTTTATACGTTATAATAACAACTTAAATAGCATTATTTACATATGAGGTGAAAAACATGAACAAAACAGAATTAATTAAAAACGTAGCACAAAATGCTGAGATTTCTCAAAAAGAAGCTACTGTAGTTGTACAAACTGTAGTAGAATCAATCACTAACACTTTAGCTGCTGGTGAAAAAGTACAACTTATCGGATTCGGTACATTCGAAGTTCGTGAAAGAGCTGCTCGTACAGGCCGTAACCCACAAACTGGTGAAGAAATGCAAATCGCAGCTTCTAAAGTACCTGCTTTCAAAGCTGGTAAAGAACTAAAAGAAGCTGTAAAATAATGAAAAATATCCTTCTCATTTATGAGAAGGATATTTTTTTCATAACATAATTAATAAAAATCTGACCATTATGCTGTTTCTTTTGTTCCTTTATGCAAATAAAACCTTTACTTTCAAAGAAAGGTTTTGCTGTAATACTCGCTTCTGTATAGATTTCCCTATGCCCTAGGTTCACTGCTTCTTTTTCTAACTTCTGTAATATGGATGAGGCTATCCTTTTCCCCTGATAATATTTATGTGTAAATAAACGATCTACGTAATGATCCTCATTATAATCTCCAAATCCGACTATCACACCGTTATGATCCGCTACATAACTAATATTCTTTTCTAAAGACTTTAACCAGCTTTCTCTATCTAGTCGATCTGGTGCCCATGCTTGTAGCTGTAACTCATTATAATCTTTTGCATTAACCGTATGAACTGTTTCATAGAACAATTGTAATACTTGATTTAAATCTTCTTTCTGAAATGTTCTAATTATAATATCTTTTAACATATATAAGTCTCCTTACCAAACTACCTCTTAACTTTTCTACTATATACGATTCCATAATTCTTCTTTATTATATCGTTTTAATTTCTATACGAACAAAAAAACAATACTTATTCAAAGTATTGTTTTTTTGTTCTATTCAATTACTTAATGTAGCTTTTTAAGATTTTAATTTAACTCTTTGTAATCGTAATGCATTTAATACAACGGATACAGAACTAAATGCCATCGCTGCTCCAGCAACCCAAGGGGCTAAGAAACCTAATGCCGCAATTGGAATTCCTAACGCGTTATAAGCTAATGCCCAAAATAAATTTTGTTTAATATTTCTTATCGTCATTTTACTCATAAAGATCGCATCAGCAATACTATTTAAATCACCGCGGATTAACGTTATATCCGCTGCTTCCATCGCTACATCCGTTCCCGTTCCAATTGCCATACCAATGTTCGCTGTAGCAAGAGCAGGAGCATCATTTATCCCGTCTCCAACCATCGCTACTTTCTTACCATTTGCTTGCAGTTTTTTCACTTCTTCTGCTTTTCCTTCTGGCAATACTTCTGCAATTACGTGATCAATACCAACTTGCTTTGCAATTGCCTGAGCAGTTTGTGTATTATCCCCTGTAATCATCACAACGTCTAGACCCATTTTTTTCAGTCTTGCGATAGCTGCTTTTGAAGTATCTTTCACAGTATCTGCAACGGCAACTATACCAGCATATTCTTTATCGATTGCAATAAGCATTGCTGTTTTTCCTTCTCGTTCTAGCTCTTCCATTGATTTTGAAACTTCTTCAATATCAATATTGAATTTCTTCATTAATCGACGTGTGCCAATTAATAATTGTTTTCCTTCTACGACTGATTCGATACCAAATCCAGGAATCGCTTCAAACGTTTCTGAACTTGGAATATCAATTTTCTTTTCTCTAATTCCTTCCACAATCGCTTCTGCAAGTGGGTGTTCAGAATTTTTTTCTGCCGCACCTACTAAACGTAGTATTTCTTCTTCATGGAATCCATCTGCTACAATTATATCTGCTAACACAGGCTTTCCGTTTGTCACAGTACCTGTTTTATCTAGAATAACTGTATCTAATCGGTGCGTTGCTTCTAAATGCTCTCCACCTTTAAATAAAATACCATACTCAGCCGATCTTCCTGATCCTGCCATAATAGATGTAGGCGTTGCAAGACCTAATGCACATGGACAAGCGATAACAAGTACTGCTATCATTTTCTCAAGTGCTCCGCCAAAATCACCAGGTGTAACAAATATCATCCATACTGCAAATGTGATAATCGCAATCACAACTACAACCGGTACAAAAATACCTGAAATTTGATCCGCTACCCTTTGAATAGGAGCTTTTGAACCTTGTGCCTCTTCTACTACTTTAATGATTTGAGCTAATGCAGTATCTCTGCCTACTTTAGTTGCTTTCACTTTTAAAAAACCATTTTTATTTATTGTCGAACCTATTACTACATCCCCAATTGACTTATCAACAGGAATACTTTCACCCGTTAACATCGATTCATCAATCGCTGATTTTCCTTCTACAATCTCACCATCTACTGGTATTTTTTCACCAGGCTTTACATAGACGATATCACCAGCTACTACTTCTTCAATCAAAATTTTTATTTCTGTTCCATCTCGCACAACTGTAGCTGTCTTCGCTTGTAAACCCATCAATTTTTTAATTGCTTCTGATGAGCGCCCTTTTGCTTTCGCTTCAAATAATTTACCTAAAATAATTAATGTAATAAGTACCGCACTCGTTTCAAAATATAAATCTGTCATATGTTCCGAAGAACCAATAGATTGAATACTTAAATATACACTATAGAAATACGCGGCCGACGTTCCAAGTGCCACGAGAACATCCATATTAGCACTTTTATTGCGTAACGCTTTATAAGCCCCAACATAAAACTGTCCACCAATGATAAATTGAACAGGAGTTGCAAGTGCTAGTTGCACCCAAGGGTTCATTAACATATCTGGTAAATAAATAAATGACGTAAATGAGAAATGACTAACCATTGCCCATAATAATGGGAAAGATAAAATAAACGAAATAATAAACTTCTTCTTTTGTCTTTCAATTTCTTGTAATCGATGATCAGTTGATGCATCTTGATCATCTGGTTTCACTTCTAATTTATATCCTAGCTTCGTAATCGCGCTCTTCATTTCATTTACATTAACTTCATCAGGGTTAAAGTCTACTGTGGCTGATTCTAAAGCAAAATTTACTGTCGCCTTGTTCACACCATCTAACTTATTTAAACGCTTTTCAACTCTATTTGCACATGCTGCACATGTCATTCCTGAAACAGTAAATTCAGCTTTATCACTTACAATTCCATATCCTAATAATTCAACTTTTTCTTTAAATTGTTGCGGATTTGTTTTAGTTGGATCGTACATTATTTTTGTTTTTTCAAGCGCAAAATTTACATTTGCCTCATGAACACCTTCTACTTTTTTTAGACCTTTTTCAATTCTATTTGCACATGCCGCACATGTCATTCCTGATATTTGAAGATTGGCCTCTTTTTTTTCATTCATGTCTCTCACCTCTATATACCCTTATGAGGTATAATTATTAGCAAAATAAATCGTACTTCATTTAAAGTACGATTTATTTCCATATCTAAAAATAATTATTGAACATCGTATCCTTGATCTTCGATTACAGCAACGATATCTTTTAATGTTACAGCAGACGAGTCGATAGTAACTTCAACAGTTCCTTCTGCTAATTGAACCTTCACTTGTTCAACACCGTTTAGCTCTTTCACGCTGCTTTCGATAGCATTTACACAATGTCCACAAGACATACCTTCAACTTGTAATGTTAACTGTTCCATTTAAAATCCTCCTCTTGTTTATTCATTGTTTGTTAATCACAATTACATCTTACCATACCCCCCTAAGGTAATCAATGGTTTTGTATCATGATTTTTCAATTATTTTCTAAAAGTTTATTTTACACACACTTTTTCACTACAATACACCCAAATCCAATATGAGGGTAAACAAAAAAACAAGCCAGTTAAATACTAGCTTGTTTTTACGCTTTTGAAAAACGTTCAAATACTGTCATTAATTCTTCAATTGCTTCGTCACCATTTCCATTTTTAATAGCTCCTGAAACACAATGACTCGTATGATTTTTGAGAACGCCCATTCCTACTTTTTTCATCGCTGCATTAATCGCTGAAATTTGCACTAAAATATCTACGCAATAACGATCATTTTCAATCATGTTTTGAATACCGCGGACCTGTCCTTCAATTCTCTTTAATCTATTTATAATCTGTTCTTTTTCTTTTTCTGATCTATGTGTTACTGCTTCATGCTCTTTATGATCCATATTATCACCTTCTTAAAGTTTCTCTTCATCCAATAAAATAATTGTTTTTTATGAGTATACCAATTATAGCATTAAATATCTACGCATGATACCCCATAAGAGTATATTTTCACTTTATGATTATTCTTAACAACTCATTAGCTTCTTAATCTCAATTTTCAGTATACCCTTTCCTTTTTGTCAAAAAATCATTATATCTCTCATCAAAATTCAATAAAGTGAAACAAGAATAAGCGGGGATTACCCGCCCCCGCTTATTCTTCGTCTATAATGTTTTAATTTTAATTTTCAGATATTTAACCCTAGAATTTTTCTTTCCATATATAATTATTGCTGATCACATACTTTTGTATCATTCACTACTGAAGTTCCTTCAACGGTTACCGTATGAAAACAATCATTCACTCGAACTGTCACAACATTATCTTGCCGATCAATGATATGATATTCATTAAAATTTTTATTCAGAGCAATGCGAATTTGTTCTCCTTCATAAATTGGGATGCCATGCGATAGAACCCAAATAAGTCCAGCGATAGCAAGAATTGTTTTCATACGATCTACCTCCTTGGGAATATAGTGAACTTTTAATCCATACTTTTTCAGCTCTACGAATCCTGATTGTAATAAACCAAGCCTTTTGGAAATAAGTTCATTTCGTCTATTTTATGTTTATGCTAATTGTGACCGAATTGTGACAACTTTTTGTCTCTTTAGACGAAAAGTTGAAACAAAACTTTCAAAAAGGACAATTCTACATATTAAAAAGGTTATGGAATGTCTCATCCATAACCTTTTTAAGCTCAATTCTACAACTCATCCACCATACTTCATGTGATCTTTGTAGACTTGTTTTATTTTCATTCAGTGGCATCAAAGCAAAACTTCGAAAATACTTCCCACACAAGTTCATTTCTGCTACTTACCCCAGTCTTTTCAAAAATGGATTTTAAATGATCTTGTACCGTGTATATAGATATACAAAATTCTTGGGCTAATTCCTTTGTCGACATACCTGTAAGAATTTTACGTATTACTTGCTTCTCACGCATTGTAAAACTATAAGTTTCCATAATAAGTGGAAAAATCTCTTCCGGTCTTGCTCTTTCGAATAGAACAATATAACCATCTTGAAAACTACTTGTATGTTCTAACTTACTAGCCCGAATGATTAAAAAATGGCCATAGGCTAAAGGTAGACAAACTTTTTCTTCTCTATTCATACACCCTACATTATACTCGTTAGCCTTTACTTTTGAACAAACTGCACGTATTGGTCTTGGTATTTCTTTTATATTTAACTGTTCATACTTTCTAAGATTTGAAAGCCACTCGCTGCCATCTTGATTCCAATATAATACATTAAATTCCTCACTTACTATAATCGTGCCTGTGCCTATCACCTTCTCTTCTGAAAAAGGTATAGGAACTGCCTTCTTTAAAGCCTCTCCAGCAATTGGGACTATCGTTGCTAAGTACTTACAATCATCGATATGAAACGCGGGACTTGTACTTCCTCGAAATAAACTAAGATGGCCATAACATTTTCCCTTACTCATACAAACGCCCCTTAATTCATCTCCAAAATTTGCTGGTTTTAAAATATTTCGGTATCTCGAACTTTTCTTTTGTTCACCATTTGTCGCCATACTTAGAGAAGCAACATGAGGAGAGTGTTCTGTTAAACATTTAAATTTATTAAAATCATCTTCTAAAAATTCATTCATAAACAATTGTGGATGAATCTTTTCAACACTCTCATCGGTAAATGCCCCAGTAGATAAAAAAGAAATCGGGTCTATAGTTGTAAAACAAGCGGCGTCAAATTCAATGACTTTACGTATCAAGTGGAGAAATGAATCTTGAAATGACCTTATAGAACTTATATGATTCGCCACCATTGTAATTTCTTTCATTGTTTTTTCATGCATCCTCTTCCCCCCAGATTTACGGGATTGTTCCCCTTCATAATTTCATTTCATAATAAACCTATAAAACACATACTTAGGAGGTTTAAAATGAATTGGAATGATACTACCGTAAATTCATATGAACAAAGAATTCCATGTAAAATCCCAGGCTACTACCACTTATATGAAATGATGAATCATTTCTTGTTTACTACACTCCCTAAAGAAAATATCAATCCCAATTTGCTAGTTATAGGTGCTGGTGGCGGACAAGAAATTCTCTCAATAGGCAAACAAAATAGTAATTTATATTTTACAGGTGTCGATCCATCTGAAAGCATGCTACAGTTAGCTAAAAAAAGAATTAACAACGAAGGCATACAAAATCATGTTCATCTTGTACATGGAACTATCCACACATTATTACCAAATCAGTTATTTGACGCTGCCACCTGTATGCTTGTCCTGCACTTCATTCCAACTAATAAGGAGAAAAAAGAACTTATTAATGACATCAGTAGTCGCCTAAAGCCTGGTGCGCCATTCTTTCTCTCTTCAATAAATGGTGTGCCCCATACGAGTATGTTTTCTACACAATTACATGCTTGGCGCAACCATATGATGCAAAATCAAATTCCATTAGAAGATTGGGACCGATTTGAAAATTCTTTTGAAACAGAAATATTCCCTATTTCCGAAGCTAATTTATTAACTATCATGAAGGAATGTGACTTTACTCAAATGACTCGCTTTTTCACTAGTTTTTTAATTGATGGATACATTGCCTTTAAACAATAAGGAAAAAAGGTAAGCAATTGCTTACCTTTTTTCCTATACGTAACTAATAAACCTCAATCCTTTACTTAAAGACGTCGGCACAACAGATGCATGATTCTCCCCTTCAGCTTCATAAAACTTAAATTTAAGTTTATCGTGGTTTACTTGGAGAAGGCGCTCTGATAATTCATTTGCACCTACAACCATATGCTCTCGTTCAAGTGATCCAACTGTAAGGAACACTCCTGTTTCAAACTTAGCATTGTTTAATTCAATTATAAGGTTCTCTTCTTTTTCAAGAACGGATTTATTATTCCACCATATAGATGGACTACTAATAAAATAATTTTGAAAAGCATTCAAGTTTGTAAATAGTATATGCAAAGCGAATAGGCCACCTAAAGAATGCCCAAATAACGTTTGCTTACTTTTATCAATCTCAAAATTCTTTTCAATTTGTGGTTTCAGTTCTTCTTCAATAAAAGTAAAGAAATTATGTGCTCCTCCTGTTTTAGGCCACGGTTTACCGTCTGGTTTTAAAGGGGCATCTTTTGAAATTACGCTAGGCGTAAAATCATAGCACCTTTCTTCCCCTGAAAATGCGCCTTCAATCGGATAACCCACTCCAACTATAACAGCTGGTGAAACACCAGTTTTTTCCGCTCTTACTGATTGTATTTTAACTGCTTCATGAAATGTTTGAAAAAAGGCATTGCCATCTAATACGTAAATGACAGGATATCCTGAATCCGGTGCTGGTTGCCTCGGCTTTGAAATATGAATTTGATATTCCTTACCTTCTAATTTTGAATACATTTTCCACTGCTCTGTATTAGATGTTATAATCTGCTGTTTTTCAATTGTAGTATTCACCCTATCCCCCCCTTTTAACTTGTTACATATATTTCAATTTTTTCTTCTTGAGATACAACGCTATCATAACCGAAACAAACAGGAGCCCCGTTATACGGATCAATCATGACACGTGCATCAATATGAAATACTTCTTTTAACACTTCATTTGTAATGATTTCTTCTGGGCTACCAGTTGTAACAATTTCTCCTTCCTTCATTGCAATAATTTCATCTGAAAACCTTGCTGCATGGTTAATATCATGTAATACCATAACAACCGTACAATTATGTTCTTTATTTAACTTCTCCACAATTTGTAATACATCTAATTGATGAGACATATCAAGGTATGTAGTTGGCTCATCTAATAGCAACACTTCTGTCTCTTGTGCTAATGCCATCGCTAGCCATACCTTTTGTCTTTGACCACCTGATAAATTTGCAATTTGTCTCGTTCGAAATTCAGAAGTTTTCGTTATATCTAATGCCCAATCAATCATTTCTTTATCTTTTGTTGTTAACTTATTTACGTTATTTCGATGTGGATAGCGTCCATAAGAAATTAATTCTTCCACTTTAAGCTCACCTGGTGCAATTGGAGTTTGCGGGAGTAAAGCTAACTGCTTCGCAATTTCTTTCGTTGGAATTGTATGTAAATCCTGTCCTTGCAAATATACTTTACCGCTTTTTTGTTTTAAAATTCTTCCCATTGTTTTTAACAATGTCGATTTACCGCAACCGTTTGGACCTATAATTGTCGTTACTTTTCCTTCTTGTATTTCCACATTTAAATCGCGAAACACTGTAAGCTTTTCATAACTTGTTTCTAAATTTTTTGCACTTAAAATACTCACTTTTATTCCTCCTCTTACGCTTTCGCCTTATAAAGTAAATATAAGAAATACGGTACACCGACAATAGAAATAACGATTCCAACTGGTAGCTCTACAGGTGTAAAAACTGTTTTCGCAATAAAGTCTGAAGCAATTACAAGAAACATTCCGATTACGCCGCACGTAGGAATTATATACTTATGTTGAATACCGACAAGCCTTTTCGCTATATGCGGTGCCATTAAGCCAATAAAACCGATACTCCCTGAAACAGCAACACATGCGCTCACAAGCCCGATACTACTTAATAGTAAAATCGATTTCTCTCTTTCTACTGAAACACCTAAACTTGTAATACTCGTTTCTTCCAATTGAAATAAATCTAATAAATAAGCTTTCTTTTGTATAAACGGAATTAAGATAATAAGCCATGGTAACATAGCCACAATATACTTCCAGTTCGCACTATATATGCTTCCAGACACCCACACTGCGGCCATTTCAAAATCAGTTGACTTCATTTTGAGTGATAAGTACATAGAAAAGGCTCCAAATCCTGATCCAATTGCAATCCCTGTTAATAAAAGTCGCTGCGAATCTAATTTACTGTTTTTCCAAGAAAACAGATAAATGATGATAGCTGCACCTAATCCGCCTACTAAACCAAACATTGGCATCATCATAATAGAAACCCAGTCTGTGCTTTTTAATTGCCCTTGAAAGAAAAACATAAAAATGACAATCGCTGTTCCTGCTCCGGCATTTACGCCTAAAATACCTGGGTCCGCCAACCCATTTCTCGTAATCCCTTGAATAACGGCACCCGCAACACCAAGGCCTAATCCTACTAATCCAGCAATTACGATGCGCGGAAGGCGAAACTCAAAAATAACTAAATCATGTTCTGGTACTGGATCAATTCTAAACAGTGTTTTAAATACATCTGTAATCGTAATATCGAACGTACCATTTGTTAAACTAATATAAATAGCACATAGTATTAAAAATATAATAATCCCCATCGTCATTCCGAAACGTTGACTTGAACCTTTAGGCATGTCGCTCTCCTCCTCTAGTACGGATTAAATAAAGGAAGAAAGGAATTCCAATTAAAGAGGTAACGACTCCAATAGGTGTTTCAAATGGATAGTTTACAAATCTACTCAAAACGTCACATAACGCTAAGAAAACGCCACCAATAACACCTGCACATGGCAAAATCCACTTATAATCTACCCCAATTATAAAGCGGGTAATGTGCGGAATAATTAAACCTACAAAACCAACTTTCCCCACTAAAGCAACTGCTGTTCCTGTTAAGAAAATTACCGATAAAATTGCCATCGCTTTAACTAGTTTTGTACGTTGCCCTAAATTAATAGAAACCTCTTCGCCTAATGAAAGAATGGTAATAGATTTTGATATTAACAGTGCTAAAATTATTCCAATTATCCCAAACGGTATCGTGATTTTAATGATATTAGGATCTACTTGATCTAACTTTGCATTAAACCAAAAACTAACATTTTGAGAAATTTGGAAATACGAAGCCATTGCAGCCGATACACTACTTAAAAATGTTCCAATAACTGTTCCTATAATCGCTAACCTAACTGGTGATAAGCCATTTTGAAGGAGCGAACCAAAACCAAACACGATACCGGCTCCTAGTGCAGAACCAATCATTGAACATAAAACCATACCAATTGATGACATTCCCGGAAGAAAAATCATGCTAAGTGTAATAACAAAGGCAGCGCCATCCGTCACACCCATAATAGAAGGGGATGCAAGATAGTTTCTTGTCATCCCCTGCATAAGTGCTCCTGATATGGCTAGAAATGCTCCGACTAAAAGAGCTGCAACTACCCTTGGTAAACGTGAAGTAATAATAATATTATGATTTACATCGCTTGAATCAAAATGAAATAATGCGTTCCACACTGTTTCAGCGTCAATACTTTTTGCCCCATACAAAATCGAAAGTATAACTGTAAATAAGATGAGTATGGGTGCTATACATAATATAGTTACTGGTACTGCATTTGTTTTCTGCATATCATTCAACGCACCTTACTTATTGTATTATTTAGATAAATTTTTCACTGCTTCTTTTAAGAATGCTGTTTTACTCCAAGCTGTACCACCTTGTGCCATTGGGTCTACAACATTTACAAATACTTTCTTTTCTTTCGCAGCGTTCATACTTTGCCAAATTGGATTATTTTCAATATCTTCTAGCACTTTCGGTTTATTATTTTCACTTGCTTCGTATTGCAAGAAAATATAATCAGGATTAACTTCAGCTAATTTTTCTAAAGAAATTTTTTCTTGTGCTTTTACCGTTTTGAGTTGTTCTGGAGCAGTTAGTCCAAGATCTTTATAAATTACAGGGTTAAAGTATACTCCTTCTGGGTATAGGAATAAGTCATTTGCTCTTAGTCTAATGACAAGTACTTTTTTATCTTTTAACTTATCTCCTAGTTTTGCTTTTGCTTTTTCAGCGTCCGAATTGTAGTCTTTAATAATTTTTTCTGCTTTATCTTTTTTACCAGTTAATTCTCCCATTAACTTTAAGTTATCTTCCCAATTTGTTGAAACGTGTGATACCGGGAATGTAGGAGCTACTTTCGTAAACTTTTCAGCTGTTT
Organism: Bacillus sp. CCB-MMP212; assembly: GCF_022748145.1. Lineage (NCBI taxonomy): Bacteria > Bacillati > Bacillota > Bacilli > Caryophanales > Bacillaceae > Bacillus > Bacillus sp. CCB-MMP212. Next base: position 658,827 of record NZ_JALDQE010000002.1, on the reverse strand, counting down.
CTGCTGGGAATTTCGTACTTGATGTAATAACGTCTGGTTTTAATTGAAGTAATGTTTCGAAATTTGGTTCCATTTTCTCACCAACAGATTTCGCACCTTCTAAATCTTTCTCAAGATACTTCGGTAATTTACCACCAACAGTAATGGCACCAACTGGTTTAATTCCAAGTACTGCCGCATCTTCCATTGACTCTAAACTAGCTGTCGCAATTTTATCTACTTTTGCTGGCACTGTATATTCCTTACCTAAATATGTAATTTTACGTTTTTCATCTTTTTTCGTTTCCGTAGCTTTTGTCTGTTGTTTTTGCTCGCCTGAAGTTTTATCCGCACTATTACATGCCGCTAAACCTACACTTAAAACTGTAACCATCCCTAATGTAAATAACTTCTTATTCATCTTTATATATCTCCTCTCGAATTTTCCAAACTATATTCTCAATAAAATTTAACTATATGAAACTTGTCTTACATATATATTTCATTAGATTAATAATTCTATCCAGAACTCATTCTCGTTCACTTCCCCTAAGCTATAATTCTTTTATACCTCATCCATTGATAATATTTTTCATTGATAATGATTATCGTTACTAAGTATATATTTAATATGCAATTATTTCAAGAAAGATTTGAAAAATTTTAACAAACTGAATTAAAAAAGAAGTATCCGCCTAATGTTAGATGGATACTTCTTTTTTTAGAAATTTATATGTAATTCAACTGGACAATGGTCAGATCCCATTACTTCACTATTAATTTTCGCTTCTGTTATTTGGTCTTTCATTCTTTCCGAAACAACAAAATAATCTAAACGCCATCCGATATTTTTCGCTCTCGCGCCCATACGATACGACCACCACGAATATGCACCTTCTTGATTAGGATAAAGATAACGATACGTATCAACAAATCCTTCTTCTAAAATACATGTGAATTTCTCTCGTTCCTCATCAGAGAATCCAGGGTTTTTACGATTACTTTTTGGATTTTTTAAATCGATTTCTTTATGAGCAACATTTAAGTCTCCACAAAAAATTACTGGTTTTTTCTCATCTAATCGTTTGATATAGGACCTGAAATCATCTTCCCATTTCATTCTGTAATCTAATCGTTCTAATCCACGTTTTGAATTTGGTGTATATAACGTTATCATGTAAAAATCTTCGAATTCTAAAGTAATAAGTCGCCCTTCTTGGTCATGCTCTTCAATGCCTAAACCATATGTAACTGAAAGCGGTTCTTTTTTCGAAAAAATAGCAGTTCCTGAATATCCTTTTTTCACAGCATAGTTCCAGTATGTATAATATCCCTCTAGATTTAAATCAATTTGCCCTTCTTGTAATTTAATCTCTTGTAGACAAAATATATCAGCACTTGATTCCTCAAGATATTCCAAAAATCCACCTTTCGCGATAACTGCTCGCAAACCATTTACATTCCATGAAATTAACTTCACTTTTAGCCCTCCTCTTGATGTTTATTTCCAAATTTCATGCTATCACAAAATAGAAAAACAATCATATTTTCACCTTTGTAATCTTGCTCTTACATTTATGAATACATACATACGGACTTTATTCAGGTTATACTAATTTCTGAGGTGATGTTCTTTGCACAATGAAGGAGTTATATTAACAAATGAGTATTGGCAAGCAATTATTCATAATGATTCTTCCTATGATAGCAAATTCTTTTATGCTGTGAAATCAACTGGAATCTTTTGCAGGCCATCATGCAAATCAAGAATACCGAATAGAAACAATGTACGAATTTTTCATCATGCAGAACAAGCATTAAGTGAAAACTTTCGCCCGTGCAAACGTTGTAAGCCAAACGGGATCACTTTACCTAATGAAGAGTGGATAGAACAAATTAAAGACTATATCGAAAAGCATTATGATGAACCCTTAACTCTCGACATGCTTGCGGAAATGTGTCACGGTAGCCCTTTTCATTTACAGCGTACTTTCAAAAGAATAATAGGGATAACTCCTATAGAATATATACAACAATTCAGGGTTCTTAAAGCAACCGAATACCTTTTACACACAAATCAATCAATTAAAGAAATTAGTACTGCTGTCGGGATAGAAAACCCAGAGTATTTCGCAACTTTATTTAAAAAGAAAACCGGATTTACTCCTACTGAATATCGAAAAAAGAACGAAATGAAAGAGGGATACGATAATGAATTCCGACAAAAATAATTATATATATTGGACGCTACTTACACATAAAAATTGGCGATTTCATATTGCTGCAACTGAAAATGGACTATGCTTCATCGGATCACAAGAAGAAAACTTTGAAGAATTAAATATATGGGCTAGAAAAAAACTGCCCCACCATATATTGATCCATAGTCCAGATTACTTGCAAATATATACGCAAGAAGTTATCGAGTATTTAGAAAACAAGCGAGAAACTTTCACATTTCCTATCGATGCTTATGGAACTAATTTTCAATTATCTGTTTGGAATACGGTACGTGAAATTCCTTATGGAAAGACATATTCTTATACAGAAATTGCTGAAAGAATTCAAAAACCTAAAGCTGTGCGCGCCGTTGCTTCTGCTATTGCTGCTAACCCTCTTCTTATTACAATTCCTTGTCACCGCGTTATTGGGAAGAATGGGAAACTAACCGGATTTAGGGGCGGATTAGAAATGAAGAAAAAATTGCTTACATTAGAAAAGGTGCAGGTGGAATTCATATGACAACAGAATATAATAGCGCATTATCTATAGCAGTTCCAAAAGAATTTTGTTTCCAAGAAAATTTACGTTATCTATCACGTTCGAACAATGAATGTATGTTCCATATTGAAGATAACAAAATTTATAAAGTTATCCCTGTTCAAGATGTAAATCCTTTAGTTGAAATTAGTGTGAATACAGATGGAAATATTCAAATACGTTGTTTAGAAGAATCATATACATCTGAAAAATCGATACGTGAAGCTGTAGTTAACTATGTAAAAGAATGGTTTGATTTAACTACTGATTTAGCCCCATTTTATACATTAGCTAAACATGATTTACTCCTTCAAGGACCAATTGAACAATATTATGGCCTTCGTACTTTAGGCATTCCAGACTTATTTGAGGCACTTTCCTGGGGAATTATCGGTCAACAAATTAACCTAACATATGCTTATACGCTAAAAAGAAGATTAGTTGAGAAATTTGGAAGTTATGTAGAATGGGACGGTAGAAAACATTGGATATTCCCATCACCTGAAACAATTGCAAATCTACATGTAGAAGATCTCCAACAATTAAAAATGACGACTAGAAAATGTGAATATTTAATCGGTATTGCGAAGCTTATTACAGAGAGAAAACTATCAAAAGAGGATTTACTGCAAACACAAGATGTAAAGGTTGCTGAGAAACAATTAACCGCCATCCATGGTATAGGCCCCTGGACTGCCAACTATGTTTTAATGCGTTGTTTAAGATTTCCTTCAGCTTTTCCAATTGATGATGTCGGTCTCCATAATGCAATTAAATTTATAACAGGTTCCGAAAATAAACCGAATAAAAATGAAATAAAAGATTTCGCGGCAAACTGGGCTAATTGGGAGTCTTATGCGACTTTTTATTTATGGCGAGTACTATATTAAAAGAACCAAGTAGCACATTTGTACTACTTGGTTCTTTTTTACGCTTGCTCCTCAAAACGTCTTGCAATTTCCACAATAACTTGAACGGCTTTTTCCATAGTATCTACCGAAACATACTCAAATTTACCGTGATAGTTTTCACCACCAGTGAAAATATTCGGCGTCGGTAATCCCATATATGATAATTGTGATCCATCTGTGCCTCCGCGAATCGGATGAATATTTGGTTCAATGTCTAAACTTTTCATTGCTTCATATGCAATATCAACAATTTCTCTTACCGGTTCAATTTTTTCAAGCATGTTATAGTATTGATCATTCATTTCTAAAACGACTGCATCTTTCCCATACTTCTCTTGCATTTGTTTCACAATATTTTCAATGGTATTTTTACGTGTTTCAAAATTTTCACGATCAAAGTCTCGAACAATATAATACGCTTTACTTTGCTCAACATCACCATTTAAAGAGAGTAAATGATAGAACCCTTCGTATCCTTCAGTATACTCTGGTGCCTCTTCTACTGGTAAATGCCCGTTAAACTCCATAGCCAGTTTAGTTGCATTGCGCATTTTATTTTTCGCTGTTCCAGGATGTGTATTCGTTCCGTTAAACGTTAACTTAGCACCTGCAGCATTAAAACTTTCATACTCTAAACCACCTAATGGACCTCCATCCATCGTATAAGCGAATGATGCACCAAACGCTTCTACATCAAAATGCGCTGGCCCACGACCAATTTCTTCATCCGGTGTAAATGCTACTCTTATTTTCCCGTGCTTAATTTGCGGATTATGTATTAAATGGTTCATTGCAACCATAATTTCGGTAAGACCAGCTTTATCATCTGCTCCTAGCAGTGTTGTACCATCAGTTGTAATAATCGTATGTCCTTTATATGATGGTAATTCTGGGAACTGCTCTGGTGTTAACACAACATTTAGCTCTTCATTTAACGTAATTGCATTACCATCAAAATTTTCATGAATTTGTGGTTTGACGTTTTTCCCCGTAAAGTCTGTTGCCGTATCTAAATGAGCTAAAAATCCGATTACAGGAACATCCTTGTCCGTATTAGCTGGAAGTGTTGCCATTACATAGCCATTATCATCCATCGTTACTTCTGTTAACCCAATCTCTTTTAGCTCTTCCACTAATAACTTACCAAACTCAATTTGTCCTGGTGTTGTTGGTACTGTATGGCTTTCTTCATTCGATTGCGTATCAATTTTTACATATCTCGTAAATCTTTCAATAAGTTCTTGCTTCAAGTTCATTCACTCCCTTTTATGTTTCTCTCTCCATTATAATCCTTAAAACGAAATATTTTAACTTTTTTGACTGTGAAGATGTATATTTCATTTACATTGTTAACATTTTTAAACGAATGATAAAAAGACATAATATTTGTACATTAAAACCGTAACAGGTAACATACATAATTATAAAATATGGGAGGTTGTAAAGATGAGGCTAACTCTCTTTCGCTATTTTCTTTTTTTCTTAGGATTAATTTTCTTTGGCCTTGGAAACGCTCTTGCAGTCAAAGTTAAATTTCTCGGCTTGCACCCTTGGGAAGTTTTAAATATGGCTCTCTACCAAAAGTTTGGATGGACCATCGGTACGTGGAGTGTCATATGTGGGTTATGTCTCGTTCTAATATCTTTACTAGTAGATCGAAAATATATAAATGTGGGGACATTTTTGAATGCACTACTTATCGGTCCCATTATGGACTTTTTCTTACAATCAAACATGCTTCCAGACGCTAGTAATTATTTATGGATAAACTTACTCATTTTATTTTCTGGTATTGCCATTACAGGTATCGGGGGAGGTATGTACGTTGCGGCTGGGATTGGCGCTGGACCCCGTGATGGATTCATGCTTACTATTTCAGACAAAACAGGACTTTCTATTAGCCGTGCTAGAATCATAGTAGAATGTATTGTACTAGTTATTGGATTTATGCTAGGAGGTCCTGTTTTCATCGTAACTTTTCTGTACACCTTTATTCAAAGTCCAATCTTTCAGCAATCATTTAAGATGTTTCAAACACTTTTACATACTTTACATGGCAAAAAGAAAATTAGTGAGCATATTTAAAGTACAGCTTAATACAAATAAATTCACCCTATTTACGACTCTCATCGCAAATAGGGTGTTTCTGTTTTTATCTCGCAATTTAAGAATATATACTACTCATTCACAATAAAAGTATATACATCATCATGAATACAGCCATTTACTTTAATCACATACTTCCCAGGTTTATTAAAACTAATTGTGTATTTATTTAACTGAATTGCTTCTTTATCTCCAGAAAGAATATCAATGCTTCTGCCACTTAATACATACAATTCATTTAGATTCATCGATACATCAATTGTATTGAAATTTTCCACTTTCACTTGCTGTGCTTCCGCAACGCTTACACTTGGTTCTAAAAACAGTAGTCCACTTAATCCAATCGTCCCCGCTAAAGCAACTCCCGCAAACTTTTTAATCTGTTTCATTACAATGACCTCCTTATAGATTTTGCGTAAAGGTAATGTCCTCCCTTACACCACAAAGCCTATATGTAATGAAATGAAAAGTAAACGGGGACTGTAAGACAAAATTCTACATCTTTTTCTCCTATTGAATATAAATCCAACGTTTGGAGTTTTGACACATTTAAAATTGTTTCCCTAAACCAATTTCCCAATAATTTATTCAAATACTGAATAATTACTTATTGATTTAACATTCTAAAAATAGTTGATAAAGATGCTTTCTATTCAAAAAAAGACTTTGCTATAAAAGTAACTTTTACAACAAAATCCATGCAACTAATTTTATTCCGCTTTCCATAATCTCTTTACATTCATTAATTGTTCTTCTTTAAACTCCATCTTATATATATCCGGTTTTGACGTATTCATTAAAAATTCAAAACCATATTGTTTATCAAAATAGTTCATCATTAATGTCATGACAAGCCCATGTGTACCAATTACAATTTTGCATCCTCGAAAATCCATTAAGATTTCTTTTAATACTTTCACTACTCTTCTCTGGCAATCTGCATATGACTCTCCTTCCGTTCGTGCAAAGTCCGGATTAGAGAACATCTTCTGTACAAGTGGATACACCTCTTTGTCTGATATAACCTGATCCTCACTTGAAAACATACACTCTTTAAGATTTTCATATACTACTATTTCTTTTTCATGGAAATTAGCTGACTCCTCTATCGTTAGCATAGCCCGATTATAAGGACTGGAAATAAAAGTATCAATCCTCTCCGCTTTTAATATGTCAGTTACTCCACGGGCATCCATATGTCCCCTCTCAGTTAATCCACGCATTCTTTCATTTCCTTCTAGTTTTGGTGATTCACCATGTCTAACCATATAAATATATGTGCTCATAATTTCTCCTTAAAATTTTTTATAAAGTGAAACTTTAATCAGCCCTCACTAATCGGGCTGCCCGGCAAATAGCGAGATAAGTTAATAAATCACGTTCATTTATCCCATTTCAACACTTAGGGGTAATACTAAAATACTTTATAAACTGTGCTGATTTGTTCGTCTAATCCATTCTCCTACTAAACTCTCAAATAATTCAGGCTGCTCAATTTGTAAATTATGCCCTGCCATATCTAACACTGCTAATGTTGCCCTTGGATATTCTTCAATAATTTCTATAATATTTTGATAACCTACTGATATATCTTGTCTTCCAGTCAGTAAAAGAACGGGATTTCCATATTTTTCATGCTGAAAATCCATAGTAAGAGAGTAATTCTTTTGCAACCTTTCAATAAATTCATAATTAGCAACATCTAACCCAGGCTTAATTTCTTCTTTAAATCGCGTATATGTATATTCATTTGCTATTACAGCTAACTCACAAAACTCCTCTCTTTCTGTGGAAGTGAGCGTATTTAAAAATTCCTCATCTTGTACAATTATCTGTTTACCTGGAAGAATCCTTTTTTCTGGCTCCGCTACAACAACAGGACATACTAATAGTAATCCGCTAACTCTCTCAAACATCTTTGCAAGTATACCTTTGGCTAAATAGCCTCCATATGATTCTCCTACCAATAAAAATTTTTCAGTACAAATGATTTCCTCAATAAATGTGATAAGCACATCTACTATACGATCTGAACTATTTATCCAATTTGGAGCATTCGATTTTCCCATTCCAGGTAAATCAATATATATTCGCTTATAACCTTCATATTTCTGAAATACTGATTCCATACATTTCATCATTAACCTATGGTCAGGAGCGCAGCCATGTATGATAATGACCGGTTTACCCTCCCCCACAATTTCATAGTATATTTCTGCATCTTTAATTCGATATATCATAAAAAAACCTCCCTATTTAGTGGCAATACTATTCCACTCTGTAAGAATACACGTTCTTATTTTATATCTTTTCCTAACATTTCTACAAATATTAATTTTCAGACTAAAAATAAAAATCCCCATCATTTTATATGCAATTTTGCATCTCCACTTACAAATCACTAAAAAAACTTTACAATTCAAAGGATGACTAAATATACAATTTCTATTTAAAGTCTTGATACCGTCTATACTATCCACCGCAATATTTTTTCAACTTTGAGAATACTTATACTCTTTAACACTTTCCTTATAAACATGATTTTTATAAGGAAATCTGATACAATTCTTAAATAATATTATTATGTATAGATATAACGAACATAGTGCATAATTAAAGAAGGTGATTTCATTGAAATTAAATAAAAATTTACAATTATGTATATTAATCGGAACATTAATATGCTATTCAATCTATTTTATGTTTTTCTATCTGTTCCCTACTCATTTTTCAAATTCAGATGTACGCTTCGCTTCACTTGTCGTTGAAGCCATTACATTTGTATCACTGATTTACTCTATATATTCTAAAAAAGTCAGTTCAAATCCGTTTTGGATATGTATTACAATAGCAATTGGTAGTTTTTTATTAGGGAAAATAGTATATACATATCAAGATAGCTTCTTCGAAATTCCAATACATCGTTTTACTATTTCTGATGTATTTTACATGGTTTTTCTACTTTTCTGTCTTATCGCTTTCTCCTATAAAATCTTAAAGGAATGCAATAAATGGGAAAAAGCGTTCTTTATTTGTGATATATGCATAGTGCTTACTTCCATATTTACATTAGAATGGTATTTATTTAATCAACCAAATTTAAATATATTCGCTCTTTCACTAGGAGATGTTTTCCTTTCATTTTTATATCCAATTGCAGATTTATTATTTCTACTGCTAGGTGTTAGTCTCTTTTTCCGTCCAACAATTTTTAATTCCAAACGGAAAATTTATATATTTATTTTTGTATTAATAAGTTCTGCAACTTTTAACTATATTTATTTTTACTTAAATAACCACTTATCAACAGAAACGATAACATTATTACGTCTTTTATATAGAATACCTATATTACTTATTGCAATAGCTGGCTCTATTTCAGAAGATCATAATAGCCATAAAAATTATTTCATTGTAAACCCTATAATAGGAAAAAAAGCTTTAGTTGTATTTCCCTATCTTGCTGTTGCAATACTAATCGGGTTTACATTAAAAGAACAAACATCATCTTCAACTCTCATTACAGGGAATTGTATTACTTTTATTTTCGTACTCATTCGGCATTCTATCGTACGTATGCAAAACAATTCCTTAACAAAACGTTTACAGGCATTTAATGCCCAACTAGAAGAAAAAGTTACTGTACGGACGTCTGATTTAGTTCATAAATCAGAGGCTCTTTCTCAAAAACAACAAAAGTTTAAATCATTATATGAATATCATCCTGACCCTATTTTCACCATTGATTTAAATGGAACATTCTTAAATGTAAATAAGGCTGGGAGTGTACTACTTGGGGCACCAACGGATGAGTTACTAGGCGAAACTTGTTTTTCGATCATTTTAGATGAAGATAAGCATAAGCTAGCATTGGCATTAGAAAAAGTGAAACAACAAGAATCGGCATTCTTACAACTTAGTTCTCAATATAAAGATGGCTTTACTTATTTTTTATACGTTACAATCATTCCTATTATAATAGACGGACAAATTTCAGGAAGCTATATTATGGTGAAAGATATTACTGCACTAAAAAAACAGCAAGAAGAAATAAAATATTTAGCATTCCATGACACTGTAACGAAAATTGGGAACCGTGCCTTTTTCCATAAGAAATTAAAGAGAGTTATAAAAAATGCTAAAATAACAGAAAACGAGTTTGCATTATTATATTTAGATTTAGATCGCTTTAAAGCAATTAACGATACACTTGGACATTCGTCAGGAGATTACATATTAGAAGAAGTAGCAAAGCGATTCCAATCATGTCTTCCATCACATACTCATCTTTCAAGAATCGGTGGCGATGAATTTACAATCATAATTGAAAACTATACTGACGAAGATTACTTATTCCAATTATGTAACCAATTATTTGAATGCATGAAAAAATCATTTATCATACATGAGCATAAATTAACTTTATCACTGAGTATCGGTATCGCTATTTATCCACATTCCGGAATCGATACCGCTACACTTCTGAAAAACGCTAATGTTGCAATGTATGATGCAAAAGCAAAAGAGCTTAATTCTGTCTCTATTTATGACGATGTAATCGCTAAAAAAATTGAAAGACGATTACGATTAGAAAAAGATTTACCAAACGCACTACAAAATGAAGAATTGTTCCTTTTGTATCAACCTCAAGTTGATAGTGAATCTAATAAAATTATCGGTGCAGAAGCTTTAATTAGGTGGAATCATCCTGAATTAGGTATTATTTCTCCATACGAGTTTATTCCGATTGCAGAAGAAACACTACAAATTATTTCAATAGGAAAATGGACATTAGAGCAGGCTTGTAAGCAAATGAAACGTTGGCACGCACTCGGATATTCACATTTAAAAATAGGTGTAAATTTATCTGCTAAAGAATTTGAACAAGAGGATTTTGTAAAATCTATTTCTTCTACTTTAACAAATACAGGTTTACCAGCAAGCTCTCTTGATCTTGAATTAACAGAGCGAATTGCAATGATGGATGAGCGAGAAACATTGATAAAACTGCGTACACTAAAAAGTTTAGGGATTCACATCTCAATCGACGACTTTGGTACAGGTTATTCTTCGCTAGCCTACTTACCTTTATATCCAATTGATACGTTAAAAATCCCGAGAGAATTTATTACAATGTCTGAAACATGTGATGATGGAATGGAAATTATTAAAACGATCATCACATTAGCAAATACATTAGGAATGTCTGTCATTGCTGAAGGTGTAGAAACAAAAGAGCACGTAAATTTCCTTCAAAAAAATAAATGTCAGTTTATTCAAGGTTATTATTACAGTAAACCTATTCATATTCATGCATTTACTGAGCTATTAGAAAACGGCATTCACCGATAGTACATAACTAATTAGAATAAATAATAATGAATTTGAACAAATATAGTAAAAAGGAAAGAAGATACCTTCTTTCCTTTTGTTTTTCTATTTACATTTCTATTACTTCACCACTTCATTTATTATATCTATTATTTGATGAATTCCCTCATCATTTGTTTTCTTATATCCATTCATGTTTTGAATATATTTCTCCTTATTTGTATACAACTTATTTACTGCATGTATAAATGTATTCGTACTTACTCTGTCTTGGAGTATAACTTCAGCATATCCTTGCCGTGAAAAATATTCAGCATTTAAAACTTGATCTCCCCTACTGGAACTGTTAGTTAACGGGATAAGCAACATCGGTTTCTTCAAAAATAACAATTCAGAAATAGCAGTAGAACCCGCTCTGGAAACTACAACACTTGCCATATTTAGTATATGCGGCAACTCGTCGCCTATATATTCAAATTGCATATACCCCTCCATGCCAATAGATGGGTCTACCTTTCCTTTACCACATATATGAATAATATTAAAGTTTAATAGTATTGTATCTAAACATTCCCTTACCATATCATTTATCCACTTAGCACCTTGACTCCCACCCATAATTAATAATACTGGTTTATCTTGCTGAAATTCACAATATCTTCTTCCTCGTAATACGTTACCCTTCTCAATTTCTTCCCTTACAATTGGTCCTACATAAACCTTCTTCTCATTACTTACATTTTCTCCTGTCTGAGGAAATGTTGTGCATAGCTTTGTAGCAAAAGGTAATGCTATTTTATTAGCAAGTCCTAATGTGCTATCTGGTTCACGTATAATTATAGGCACACGATTTAACCATGCTCCTATAGCTACAGGAACTGAAACAAATCCTCCTGCTGAAAAGATAACGTCAGGCTTTGTTTTCTTAATTAATTTATAACTTTGTAAACACCCTCGTATAATTTTAAAAGGATCTTTAAAATTTTCCCAATCCCAATATCTCCTAAGCTTGCCCGTTGAAACACTATTGTATTTAACATTTTGCACTAATGATTTTTCAATTCCATTTTTTGATCCAATATACTCGACTCTCCAGCCTTTCTCTATAAATTTAGGAATTAATACAATATTAATCATAACGTGTCCGGCTGTACCGCCCCCAGTAAAAAGAATCGTTTTGCTCATAACTTATACCCACCTTTATTATTAAAAATCTAGCTATCTCTTTACCTTTTAAATGTAAATAAACTTATTATTTTTTATATAAATCTTTAACTCCACCTCTATATCTTGTAAAAGATCTTTAATGAGTTCATAAAAATCATTTCCATACTCACTACACTCGTATTGAGCAAAGATTTGAATCACATATCTAGTTTCCGTCTCTAATGCTGACTTTATTTGATTAACCCTTTTTTCTTCTACATACGCTTGATATTTATGTATTGCCTCATAAAGACGCAATACATGCGCTTCTTCATCTCTCCAATCCAACGTATCAACAATTGAAAGAAATAGCGTATTTTGATTATCTATTATTTCATAATCATTCATATATTTCTTACACCCTTTTTTGTTTTTCATTGCATGCAGATGTCACTACACTTCGCATACTCAAGTACATCTTTTAATGATTGATGAAATTCAATTTCTGGGATCCAACCTAACTTTTTTATCTCCTCTATTGCTAAACTCTCATTTGAGTCGCTCCCATTTTTCTCTGTTTCCTCTATAAAAAAATTTAGCTGTGTTAATTCTTTATATTGTTCTAGTACATTTAATAAAGATCGTTTTACTCCTGATCCGATATTATATTGTTTTCCATTTATTCCATCTCGTAATAACACATGATACGCTTTAATCGCATCACGTACATCTAGAAAATCTCTACTATCTTTCAAACTGTTTACTTCAATAATGGCTTTACTTCTACCTGATTCTATATCTATCATTTTCTTTGCGAGAATCGAACAAATGCCATTCGATTCCCCTGGACCAATTAAGTTTGAGGGCTTTGCAATGATAATATTTGAATCCATTAATCCTCCCCAAGCCTCTGCAATAATGACTTGCATCGTTTTACTTAAACTATATGGATTTGAAATTTTTATTTCGTTCATACTATCTGCTTGCAAAGCAGATCCTATAACTAATGTTCTACAATGCGAGGCTTCTTGCTTAATTGCTTCTAATAAATATAACGTTCCTATTACATTAATCTCTATATACTCAAGAGCAGCTGTCCAAGATTCTATAACCGAATTCCTTCCTGCTAAATGCAATACGTAGTCTGGCTTTATTTGTTTCATTACCTTCATTACTTCGCTCTTATTAGTTAAATTACAAGTAATACCATTTCTAATTTTTTCTCTATGTGCACGATTTTGAAACATAGGAATTACATGAAAGCCCTGCTCTAAAAAATATTGGCAAGCATGGCGTCCTGTGAAACCATTTGCACCAGTTATTAAAAGGCTCGCATTTTTTTTCATCGCAAAAACCCTCCTTTTAATAGCATTTGTTTCACCTCATGTTTTGCAAGCAAGTCTTGTTGAGAACTAAAACTCTTCACATCCACTAGCGGATAGCTAGAATAATATTCTTGAAGTCCTTCGATAGGAATCGTCGGTAGTACCACAAAATAATTTTGATCAAAGCTTATACTTGTTTTACTCTCTACCTCAGATAGAAGCATTTCACTTAATTTTTCACCCGGTCTTATCCCTACCTCTTTCACCTTAATGTTTTCTTTTTTTGAATCTTCAATTAATATTTCTGCTAAATCTGTTATTTTACATGCCGGCATTTTCATAACAAAGATTTCCCCGCCTCTACCTTGATATACTGCTTTAAATAACAATCCAACAGCATCTTCAACTGTTAAGAAAAATCTAGTCATATTCGCATCGGTAATCCCTACTTGTGAAGATCTTTTAATTTGTTGTTTAAAAAGCGGTACTACACTTCCACTCGTTCCTAAAACATTTCCACCACGAACACAAATGAATTTTGTTTTCTTCGTTTGTATATTCGCATGAACCATTAATTTTTCACCAATTGCTTTTGTCATCCCATACGTATTTGATGGATCAGCTGCTTTATCCGTTGAAACATATATAACTTTTTCAACTTGCGTCTGTGTAGAGGCTTCAATTACATTTTGCGTACCATGTATGTTAGTTTTTATAGCTTCATAAGGATAATACTCACATACTGGAACGTGTTTTAAAGCTGCAAGATGGAATACATAATGTACACCTTGGCATGCATAGACTAGTTGATCTTTATCACGAATATCTCCAATAATAAATTTTAGCCTATCATCATTTATAAACTGTTGCTGCATTTCAAACTGGACCGTTTCATTTCTTGAAAAAACTCTAATTTCTTTCGGTGATTTTTCTAATAGTTGTTTTATAAGTTCATGCCCCCACGAACCTGTACCACCAGTAATTAAAATTATTTTATTTAACATTCCTTTTCCTCCTACGAAACATCTCAATTTAAATAATATTTATTGAATTATTTTCAATTGATTCAAATCATAATCGTCGTTTGTTACATTTAATTGACAAAATAAAAAAACAGAAACTATTAAACTTAGTTTCTGTTTTTCATTTCACCTCACAACAGTAAGATTTTTTATACTGTTTGCATGATAAATAAATTCCTTGTAAAAAACACCGCTCATTTATTTCTTATACTCGTAATAAAATAAATAGAATGATTCATAGCCAATAATCATGTTTAAATTTATGAAAAAGGGAGGTAACGGAATGGACCGAAACAATTCATATCATACATATAACGGACCTTCCAAAGCACTGCCTCTCTCCCTATTCGATGTAAAAAATGAATTGAAACAAAAAAGCAAACTTATTCCTTCTGATACCATGTATAAATTAACGAAAGAAGAGCAACTCATCATCAACAAAATAAAAATACAAACAGAACAGCTAAATAAAAATAATGTTACAAGAACACGTGCATACTACCAATTTTACATTCAATATCCAGAAATACATTGGGCACTGCTTGGGCATATGGTATCACGTAACGGCGGTTGGAATATGACTGATTTAAAGGGCGATTTATATACGAGAATTTTATCAGAGAAAGATCAATTCATATTTTTTTCTTTTTTAGAAAGAGGGAATTGGCTTATTTTCCAAGATGTATACCCTCAATTTTTACTTTACGAACAAAGTGTAAAGAGATCACAAAAGTTATTTCACCTTCTCCCTCACCTAAATGTTTCTACATTTATGGAAACGATGTGGAACGATTTTTGGAAAACAGGCAACAAAAAAACATTAGCGATTGCAACTATTGTTAATGAACAAAACTACTTAGAAAAAAGAGTGATTCAAAATGTACAATTTAAAAAGACTGTACTAAATAGTATTGGATTTAAACTCTTTGATTTCTTTCAGTTTAATCATATCCTTTTCCCATTCTACGAAAATGATAAAAAACAAAAAGTATTACTATTTGGTGATACAATGAAACATTTCACTTCCTTACATGAACGCATATTAATTGGAAAAAGATTGTATTCATTATTATTTCGAGATACACATGTTTTATCTCAAATAATAAGCTGGGCCCAACATCATCCGCATACAGGATCAAGGAAAGATTACTGGCCCCATTTATTTTCAAGTGTAAATGAATCTTTTTCCCGTGAGTTTTATAAGCGCCGAATAAAGAAATGCCAGTTGCGAAGTGGCGCTTATCGTATATACAGTCCTTCACTCATCTATGCATGGCGAGATATGAAGCATGAAGAAGTTGACAGTGAAGATTGG
Source organism: Bacillus sp. CCB-MMP212 (assembly GCF_022748145.1). Taxonomy (NCBI): domain Bacteria; kingdom Bacillati; phylum Bacillota; class Bacilli; order Caryophanales; family Bacillaceae; genus Bacillus; species Bacillus sp. CCB-MMP212. The sequence goes on along the minus strand of NZ_JALDQE010000002.1, from coordinate 642,932 downwards.
TTTACCGATTGGCAAGTTGTAAATTACTTAGTTGATAAGGAGGAAAATATAAATGGACAAATTACAGAAGACTACTGCAAAACACTCGAAAAAATTGAACTCGCAATTCTCGCAAAGAAAAATGTCCTCCTCCGAGAAGAAGAATGAGTTTCTAGCATTAGTAGTTACAATCTTTCTCTCTTCTATTATTGGAACTTGTTTAGATGCTTTTTTTGTTCATAAACAAATATATTCCTTTCCAGCTAGACCCTTCTCATCCACATTTTCAGTTAATATAGCTTTTACATTGTTCATACTGCCGATTTTAACAGTTATCTTTATACACATTTCAAAAAAATTATCTAAAGTTTCTAGAATTCTATTTATTATTTCGATCGGTATTTGCGCTAGCCTTTTTGAACAGATTGCTGAAAGTTTAGGTTTATTTGTACATAGTGCGAATTGGAACCATACATATTCTTTATTTGGTTATATGATTTTTTATTCTTTTATTTGGAACGTATATAATTGGATAAAAAAATAAAGAGACCATTATAGGTCCCTTCTTAAGCATACTCTTCCATTATTGCTAATGGTGCCAGTGTTTGAAGGCTTTTAGAGCGTAAACGATAGGCAACGACTTTCTTCTTATATTGCTTAATGACATCAACATGTTCCTCATAGCTATATAGAGAAAACCTAATCTCTTTATTCCCTTTCTTCGTATCAATGACTATTGGTGTCCCTTCTCCGTGCGGCGGGAAATAATGTTTATCTAAAAACAAAGCCTCATTAAATTCATGAATAACTTGTAGTTTCATTTCTCCCTCTATATTTTTTCCATCTATCGATATAGAAGTATTTTCCGCCTCAAGCTTTTGATGCAATTCAAATTTACTAATAATTGATTCTACAACAGAAGTGGGCATGCTAGAAACTAATACTTTAATAGCTCCAAAAACAAATAATGTAACTATAAACCATGTTGTCATTGTTATCATCTCCATTACATTTAAAAAATAAATTTCGTTCCATACGGTATTAGTATACTAATGAGTATTCCAGTTACAATCATCGTTACCGAACCGATAGTCGCTTCTTTCTCGCCTTCCTTCACTAAACGGCTCACACCGATAATATGTGATGCACAGCCCATTCCAACTCCTTTTCCAATCGTACTTGTTATACTGAAAAGCTTAAGTACTGTTGGTCCGATAATAGCACCTGTTATTCCTGCAACAACTACAAAACTAGAAGTCATAGATGGAATACCACCAATTTGATCCGCTAATGATAGGGCAATAGGCATCGTTGCTAACTGTGGTAAAGTAGTTAATATAAGTTCCTTATCTATATTTAAAATTCCGCCAATCACTACATTCATACTCGTTACAGCCACTATACCTATCACTACTCCAATAAGTATCGATAAAAAATTTTTCATAAGTATCTTTCGCTCTTTAAATAGAGGTATGGCTAATGCTACAATTGCAGGGCTCAATAAGCTTGAAAGAATGTCTCCTCCATTTTCCCTATACTCATGATGAGAAATATCAAAAATCAAAAATAAACAAATCATAATTGCCGTAACTGTTAACACCGGTAACGTAAATGCAAACGTAAATTTTTTATATAGCTTTGTCGCCAAGAAATAAATTGCTACAGTAATAATAATTAAGACCATTTGAATCGTGCACCTTGTCGATTTTATTTTTTTGTTGTTATTAATAATTGACTTATATACCCTGAAACAATCAAAGTTACTACAGTACTTGCAACTACTAAAAGGAATATAATACTCCCCTTACTTAAAAGAAAAGACTCGTATTCCATCAGCCCTGTTGTCGAAGGGATTAAAAATAACGGTAAAAATACGATTAACTTTTCCGCACCTAACTCAAACCATTTTAACGGTAAAATGCGAGTGGAAAGGAGCAGGAACAGCATTAACATCCCTATTAAACTTCCCGGTATTGATAGATGGAATATTTCCTGAATCCACGTACCCACTAAGCTAAATATATATAGCACGCCTACTTGAAGTAAAAGCATCACGTACTTCATTTCTTTCCCTCATTTCACTATCACACATCCATATTATGAAATTTCATTTAGCGTGTCGGCAAACCGTTTAATTCCAAGTTGAATTTGTTCTATATTCGCTCTACCAAACGTAAATCGTATATATTCATTTTTCGAACCTAAAACACTGCCCGGAACAAATGCGACACCATTCCGTATAGATTCACCTAATAAGTGATATTCATCAAACTTTCCTTTCACTTTACACCATACATGTATTCCACCCTCTGGCACGAAACATTCAACTCGGTCTCCCAATGTTCCTTCAAGCTCTGCAATTAATTCATCTCTTCTTTGCTTCAATTGTCCACGAAGTATCGTAATATGTGTATGAAAATCCTTTGATTCTAAAAATTGATTTGCTACCCACTGCGTAAATACACTATGGCCAAAATCAACTTGTTGCTTTGCATCTGCTAAACGCTCAATTACGCGTGTAGGACCAATTATCCATCCAATACGTAATCCTGATGCAACAATTTTTGATAATGAACTTATATAAAGAACATTTCCATTTTGGTCCATTGATTTTAATGTCGGGTTCACTTCTCCATTAAAAGAAATTAAACTATACGGATCATCTTCTACAATTGGTATACCGAACTCAGAAGACAGTTCTAAAATCTTTTTACGTCTCGCTAATGAAAGCACAGTACCTGTTGGATTTTGATAATCTGGATTCAAAAAGACCATACGAATACGATGCTTTTTGTGCAAATCGATTAAGTCATCTGGATTCATTCCATGCTCATCAACAGGTAAATGAAATATGTTTAAACCGGCCGATTTAAACATTGGAAGTGAAAAACAATATGAAGGATCTTCAATCGCAATCGCATCGCCAGGTTTTAATAAACATTGAACGATAAGATTAAGCGCCTGTTGTGCTCCAGACGTAATAAGAATAGAGCTTGAATCTGCTTCAATTTGTTTATATTGCTGAACATGTGCTGCAATTGTTTTTCTCAACATCTCATTTCCAAGTGGATGGTCATAGCCGAGATTTTCCATAAATGTTTTCTCCGCCAAAATTGTTCGAAATCTATCACTCGGAATTAATTCTGGTGACAGTTCACCACTCGCTAAATTAATTAAATCATCTTTTTGTGTTTCCGTTCGAATTTGTTGAACGAGTGGTACGTTAGGTAAGAACGATCCATCCTCCACGTACCTACCCCAGTTCGGTATTCGTTTATGTGAGACACCCCATATGTCTGTATTAACCCGTGTTCCGCTTCCCTTTTGCCGTTCTACTACTCCAAGTGATTTTAATTCTTCATACGCAGCTACTATTGTACTCCGGTTCACCTGTAATTCCTTTGCCAATATACGCTCAGAAGGTAACTTACTATCAGAAGGAAATTCACCTGAAGAAATGCCTCTTTCAATATAATCAGCAATTTGTTTATATACAGGTGTCTTATCTGCACGATTTGGTTTCCATTCCATCTAGTTTCCTCCTTTCAAAACGAACTATCCTCATTTTTTACTAACAGTATTCACCGTAAAAATAGTATTAATTAGTCACATTTTCTTATCCGTAAATGGATATATCCAAAATGGTTCTCTTTCTGATTACTCAATAGCTTCTGAAATTCCAACTTCATACTCTCATTTCAGTTCTTTTACAAACTATTAAATCATTACCGCGTACCATGTTACCCCGGCCAGTAGAACAAAAAGAAGAAGAATATAGATTGCAGATAAGTTTTTCACATTTCTTTTTGTAGACTTACCGTAATTCTCCTCCACGTTTCTTGCAACTAGTACAGTCCCAAATAGCGATACAATTACAATAATAACGACTAGTGAAATTGCAAAACTCATTGTCTTTTCACCTCTCTAAGACCCATCTATTTTAATTAAAGAACTTACATAAAAACCTTCCTCTTTAAAACGTTGATAACATACTACCTTTCTTCTCTTATCATAATAGATGTTTGCAAAAAGCGGACCAACCACTTTCGTGTTTTTTTGCTCATCCACTTAAAAAATAAAAAGCAACTGATCACTTAGGACCAGTTGCTTTTTTCACACGATAATTTTTCATTTAAAATTAATTCGATTTAAAAGTTTCGCCTTTTCATAATGAAACATCGACTGAGATAACTCAAAAATTGTTCCATTTACAAGATACACTGTATTTTCAATAAGAAGCGCCGGATCACCTTCATTTAATTCTAAAAGCTGTGCATTTTCTTTATTTACTTTTTCACAACTAATAACTTTATCAGCAAAACCAATATTTAATCGTAAATCTTCAATGAAATAACTGTATACAGAGCTTAATGCTATTTCTTCGTTCAAATATGGAATAATATCCTTTTTGAAATAACTTACTTCAATAGAGAATGGTTTAGCATCTACAATTCTTAAGCGCTTCAAAAAATACAACCTAGTTCCAGCTTCGCATTGCATCCGCTTTGCTATCTCTTCGTCCGCATCTATTACTTCCAGCTCTAACACTTTCGTTTCAATATTTTGTGAAACAAGATTTTTCGTTAATCCACGTAAACTTCCTAAATTAATGTAATCTGTTACAGAAGTTTCGCGTAAAAACATGCCACTACCTTGCACTTGAAAAATATAACCTCTATTCACAAGCTGACTAATTACTTTACGTATCGTATTACGGCTTACTTCAAATCGATTCATCAACGCTTCTTCTGTAGGTAGTTTTTTCGTTTCATTAAAAAGCCCATCTCGAATGTTTTGCTCTAACACATCTGCAATTTGTTTATACTTTGCACTCATACACTTTCTCCTAAAATACTCTTTTATCTGTTATAACTCTTCCCCTCTCGTTTCGATCACACGTTTATACCAATGAAACGAAAGTTTCTTCTTACGTTTTAAGTTATCATTATGATCGACAAAAATAAAGCCATATTGCTTTTTATATCCATTTAACCAACTTAAAAGATCAATCACTGACCATGCATAATAACCTTTTAAGTTAATTCCCTCTTCAATTGCACGCTTCATTACTTTTAAATGCGCTTCAATAAATTTAATTCTCGGAACATCTACAATTTCTCCGTCAATGATTGGATCTTCATCACCAAGTCCATTTTCCGTTACATACATCTTTATGTCACCGTAACGCGCTTTCAACATATGCAATCCCTCTAAGAAACCTTCGGGAGATATTTCCCATCCCCATTTTGTATATGTTTTATCATCCATTTTAACTGTTCGATAAAAACCATCAAAAGAAGGGTTACCTGGAGCAAGCGTTGAGTTTTCTCGAGAATGTTCCTCACTCTTTATATCCATATCGTATCTTTCTACTCGTATTGGTTGATAATAATTCAAGCCAATAAAATCATTTTCTTCTGCATTTTGTTTAATGATTTCTAATTCTTCAACCGTCCAATTAGGAGTCCATCCTTTTTCCTTTAATTGTTGTACAACATAAGACGGATACTCGCCCTTTAAAATTGGATCATAATACCAATACGTTTCATATTCATTCGCATGATTTGCTGCTTGTATATTTTCTTTTTGATCATCCACACTATAAGCAGGTAAGAAAACATGTGTAATCCCAATCTCACCATATTGTTTCAGCTGCTTGTACACCGCAACTGTTTTCGCATGTGCATAAAATACATAATGAGTCGCTTGAAAATACTTTGGAACATCATTTTGGATTCCTGGTGGATGTGCACCTTTTAAATAACCTAATCCACAAAACATTACTGTCTCATTAAAAGTAATCCAATGCTTAACTCTGTCACCAAATGCCTTAAAACAAGTTTCTGCATATTTTACGAAAGCCTCTGCTGTTCTTTTATTCGTCCATCCACCATCTTTTTCTAACGGTAATGGTAAATCCCAATGATATAAAGTGACAAACGGCACAATCCCGTATTTTAAACATTCATCAATTAAGTTGTTATAAAATTCAATCCCTTTTTCATTTACCTTTCCATCTCCAGTCGGCAATATTCTCGCCCAAGAAATAGAAAAACGATACGATTCTAATCCCATCTCAGCCATTAAGCGAACATCTTCCTTATATCGATGATAATGATCAACAGCTACATCACCATTTGTTCCATTGTATGTTTTGCCAGGAATTTTTGAAAACTCGTCCCAATTCGTAACACCTTTTCCATCTTCATTCCATGCACCTTCTACTTGATAAGAAGCTGAAGCAGCTCCGAATAAAAAATCATGTGGAAACTTCATAGTATATACCTCCATTTCATTACAACAAATCAAATTCATTCACATATATAAAATTTATAGGTACAAATTTTATATGTATGATTATATCTTATGTTTTTATTTTTTTCTATTATAAAAGTACAATTTCTATTGTTGGTTATTGGAAAAGAAATAAGAAGCGATATATTTTATCGCTTCTTACTCTCATCATCTTTATTCTTTTATTAATGACTTATTCGCTCTTATAACTTCTTGATACAATAATGGTGACCACTTTTCATTTATGTAGTCTTGAATTACCCAGCCCACTCTCAAAGGATTCTTTTGTTTTATATAGTTTGCAATTTCAGGATTTATATAAGAGGCATAGTAATACGGACTATTCCATGCTGTACCACCAGAAGACAAGCTTGTAAAATTAATATATAGATGATTTAAATCCTCGCTATTGTTCATCGTTTCATCCATCGTATCTTTAATAGATTTTACTTTCTCATCATAATTCACTTTATATTTATCTTGTACTGTTACATTTACATTTTGGTTTACAGTTGTGGTAAACGTCTCATTATCTGGCCAATAAAAATTATTATATCCTCCAGATTCATTACTACCACTATATCTTTTTAGTAGTACAATTTTCCCACGAGCATCTCCAAGTTTTATATTTCCTTCTGTTTTTAAAAAGATAGGATCAACAAAATAATTTTTTTCAAACGTACTACTAAATGAACCTTCTGCCCCTTTCATATCCTCATACTCTTTTTTTAAAGACATAATAATTGTTTCACTCGGGTTATCTTTTAAAAATTGTTTCGCTTCATTTATGAATTCATGCAGTGTTACGTAAAGATATAATGGCCCATGATGAAGAACTATCGTATTATCATCTGTTAAACGTCCTCTTATATCAAAAATGCGAGCTCCATGGTCCATTTGATAGCGAAAATCATATTCTTGCGTCATTCCCCACACTTGCTTAATCGGATTTTGCAACTTGAACGTCCCACTATCGTGTGTTCCTGGAATTGAAATTCGTGCTAACGGGATATTATCAGGTATAGGTTGCATCCATTTTGACCAATTTTCAAGCTCATTAACAGAGCTAGCTGCAACTACTCTCTTATCATGTAAAGCAAATACAAATGTGATAAATATTGTACTACATATGAATAATTTCAAAATTAACTTCTTATTGCTCATTATTATCCCTCACTTTTTCTGTTTTTACATCAAACTTATTGAATATAATATAAGCTAGTTCATAAAAAATAAATAACATTTCATCAATATGAAATATTGCATAGAAGTAAAGTTAAAAAATCATTCACATATACTAAATTAGAAAAATTTAAAGGAACTTCATCTGAAGTTCCTTTTGCTTATTTTATGTTCAATACATATGAACCATCTTTATTCTCATATTTATAGACGTATAAATAATATTTCCCTGGCTTTGCATTATAAGTTCCTTTAACTACATTTCCTTCATTTTCACCATATGCTACATAGTTATTTAAATCTGATTCATGATGAAGTACCCATGTCATTCCGATATTTTGTTCATTTAGTAGAGAAATATTAATATTTTCCGGTGAGTCAATTTGGAAAGTAAATACATCTACTCTATCACTATTATGTAGCGTTCCTTTCACCGGTGTATGAAAGTTAACTTTATTTGCCTGTCTAGGCTCATTGTTTGGTTCATTTTCTGTTACTTGTAACTCATTCCCACCGTTTGGTTTTCTTTGTTCATAACCTAAGTTTACTAGTATAGACTTCAAATCTGGTAAAACACCAATTTTATCTGCATATGGATCTTTAGATTTTGTTCCTGTGCTCTGGTTGCTTAATATTGCTCTTAGTTCACTTGGTCTATATGGTTGTCCTAAATTTTCTTTAGCAATGCTTTGTACTAAAGTCGCTGCCCCAGCAATAATTGGCGAGGCACTAGATGTTCCGCTAAAGCTTGAAGTATAAAGATTTACAGCACTTCTACTTTGCTCGGCTGTAGTTGTATCTACATTTTCTCCCCATCCGTACACATCAATACGGCTTCCATAATTCGAAAACCACATACGTTCATGAGGGAAAGCTGAAGAGCCAGCTCCTACCATAATTGCACCCGAATCTTTAAAATCTTTACTATTACGATTTAAGACTTGCTTACCTTTTCTATCTTTGAACTGATCTAAATCATTCCACCCATTTGCTCCAGCCTCTATAATTACAATTCCCTTATCTGTACCAGCACGAATTGCATCAAAAATATCTGGTTGTACTTCAACAGGTAAATATTTATCACCATATCCATCAAAGGATGCTTGCGCCTCTAATAATAAAACATCCCCAGCTTCTAACTGATTTACAGCGCTTAATATTGCATCAGCCGTATTATACTGTCCGTTATCTCTTATTTGAGAGATAACCTTTGCTTTCGCTTTTGGCGCAATCCCAATATTCCCGACTTCATTGTCCTCAGAGGATACAATTCCTAGTACAGACGTCCCATGACCGACATGCTGATTTATATTTCTTCCAGACATTAATTCAATATTTTGATGTAATAAATCCTCATGATTTAATAGCCATCCGTATTCCATATCAACAAAAGTAATACCATTTCCATTACCGCCTTGAATTCCCCAGGCGAAAGGCGCATTAATACCGTATGGGGCTGCTTCAAGATAACCTTGTTTTTTAAATCTAGGATTGTTATTAGGATTAAGAGCTACACTTGATGATTGCACTTCAGGTGGCATTATTTTCTCTTGTTTCTTCATATACGCATCTTCTATTAAAGAAGATGCCTTTAACTTATCTACTATTTCTTCTTCATACCCACTATTTTGATTTTGAAGAATATAGTAGTTTAATAGACTTGTAGATACATGATTAGGTGCTTTCACTTCAAGGTTTTGTATTTGTTCCGGGCTTACAGATGTGAATAAACGAGTAAATGTTACATCTGGATATTCTGTCAAAAGATCTTTTATTACTTTATCATTCGTTTGAGATTGTATTTGTTTTTCAATACCATCTTCATATGGCAAATCCAAATCCGCTTTAAATTTTACAATGATTTGCTTATCTGTTTCTTGTTCTATCCCTAATTTACTCTGCTGTTCTATAGAATCAGCATATACACTATTGATAGTGCCTCCTGTTCCTAAAAGTGTTGTAATGATTACAGTTGACGCACACATTTTTTGAAATATTTTCATTACATCAATCCTCCTATTAATAATTATTAATCATTATATTAATCTATGATGATTAATTCTATAACGTATTCCCTTTCTACTAAATAGATTATAGTAATCAGAAATATGAACTTCAATGTATTTTCATATGCAATATTTCATATTCTGACTCTACACTAAACGAATATGAAACTTATAGTGATTATTTATTTTATATGTGCTAATATACTTACATTAATATATTACGCATATACACATTTCAAACTACATTACTTAATCGTTTCACCTTAATTTTTTCTTAGGAGGATTTACAATGAAATTACTAAAAATAAAACATATAATTCCTTTATCTGCGGCCGCAATTACATTCGTATGTAGTCAAAGTACAGCTGAAGCTTCTACCATTCATACAGTAAAAAAGAACGATACACTTTGGGGCATTAGTAAACAATACGGAGTTTCAATACAATCCATTAAACAGGCTAATAATAAAGGAAACGATAAAACCTTTATTGGCGAACAGTTACATATTCCAGGGTCCGTGAAATCAAATGAAATCACTGTTCCTCAAAACGCCAAGCCTGCGAACATTTCTGAACAAATTATTTATCAAGTACAACCGGGAGATTCATTAGAAACGATAGCAAAGCGTTACAATGTCACTGTCCAATCTATAAAACAAATGAACAATACAGTCGGAAACAAGCTTTATACAGGACAACATTTAAAAATCAACTCAAGTATTTCACAAAAAGAAAAAGACTTAATGGCACGCTTAGTTACCGCTGAAGCAGGTGGCGAATCCTATAAAGGAAAAGTAGCAGTAGCCAAAGTTATACTAAATCGTGTAAATGCAAAAGGTTTTCCAAATACAATAACAGGCGTTATTTATGAACCTATTAAATACGGATATGCATTTACTCCTATTACAGATGGAAGAATTAATCAACCTGCAAGTGCAGAAGCAAAAATGGCTGTAGAAGAGGCTATCTCCACAAATGGAGTAGATTCAGACTGGATTTATTTCTACAATCCAAAAACATCAACGGACAAGTGGATTACGACACGTCAAACAGTAGCAGTAATTGGTAATCATGTGTTTGCTAAATAAGATTTAAAATCATTAACAGGCCTCTTCACTTAAAAGGTCTGTTTTTTTATATGTAAGATGTTATTAATCATATGACATAGTGATTTTTTAAACTATTTCTTCTTTCAAATAAAAATTTTTGTATTTACTCCACCACTCGGAGAAATTAATAGAGCATCAAGTTCAAAAACTCCCACTTTATTAATAAAAGCTATTTCTTACCTTCATAAAATTGTTATACACTAGAAAAATAAAAAACAAACTATTCGTTAGCAGGTGAAAGAATATGTATGATGTTACAATTATCGGCGCTGGAGTAAGTAGCATTTTTATGGCTTATTCACTAGCTAAAAGTAACAAAAAAGTTTTAATTCTTGATAAAGGTAAAGCGCTAGAAGATCGCCATTGTCCTTTAGACGAAGGAAAAGTGTGTAATTGTACTACATGTGATAAATATTTTGGGTTTGGTGGTTTAGGAAAATCTGAAGGGAAATTTAATTATACAAACGGATTTGGCGGAGAACTTGAGCAAAAAGTCGGTAAAGAGGGCTTTATACAACTCATGGCTGAAGTAGATGAAATTCTATGTCAGTTTGGTGGAAGTTCTGTCTCAAAATATTCTACTGAAAATTCAAGTCTCACTAAGAGAGCTGAAGCGTGTGGTTTACAAATGCTAACAACAGAAGTAAGACATCTTGGTACTACACTTTCCAGTAACATTTTTCAGCAGCTCTATGAATTTTTACTGACGAAAATAAAGATCCAATTTCATATAGATGTACAACATATTCTGAAACAGGAAGATCATTTTACAATAGAGACAAATCAAGGAACAGCTCAAACTAAGCAACTAGTATTTGCAACTGGGCGTTCAGGGGCTGACTGGTTAAAAGATATGTGCAGTTCTCTAAATATTTCTCAGGAGCAAACACGTGTAGATTTAGGAATTAGAGTAGAAATGAAAGAACATCAATTACGTTCTATATTAAAAGATACTTTTGAAACAAAACTTTCTTATCAAGGTGAGCATTTCACAGCAACTACTTACTGTATGAATCCAAAAGGACGCATCATTCGAAAGTACGAAGAAGGTTTAGTTATGCCTGACGGTCAAAATTTTCGAGAGCAAGGAACTGGCACTTCTAATTTAAATTTCACTTTATTTATTCCTCGCTATTTTCCAACTCTCAAAGAAGCAAATGTATACGCAAGTTCAATTATTAAAGGCATTAACCAAGGACGAGATCGGATTGTTATACAGCGCTTAGAGGACTTACTAAAGAAACAACCTACGGCGGAAAACAGCATGGAACATAATCGTATACAGCCTACACTACAGGGGGACTATGGAGATTTGAATCAAGAAATTCCTCAATTATATATTGAAGGGCTCAAAGAATTTTTATTACGCTTAGAACAATTTATACAAGAGCCTATCGATCAGCATACTTTACTATATGGAATTGATGGAAAGTTCTATGCTCCTACGATAAAAATTAATAATCATTTTGAAACTAGTATACATGGGCTATTTTTAATTGGAGATTGTTCAGGCGTTACGCATTCATTATCTCAAGCAGCTGCAAGTGGTCTGTATGTTGGAAAGTACTTATCTGACATTTAATTTCTATTATTAAGATGTCAGTCAAATATATTCAATTTCAAAATACTTTACTTATATAGAGTAAAAGTATATTAATAAGTCCCCTATTCTTCCCGGCTAATAATTAACCGACAAAAAGTCGAGATTTTACAAGATACATATGTAATATAACTGTATATTTAAAACGATTGACATTCAATTCTAATAAATTGAATGTCAACAGTTTTAAAAGTCTCTATCCATTTTCATTTTCATTTGTTCGATATTTTGTAACATCATCATAGTGTTTAATATGGTAGGATGTCTATAAGTCAATTTCACTACAACTATGACTTGTTCTGCCCGTTTCTCAAAAAGAGTTATATTTATGCTACTACGCTTTAAAAATCCCCATTGTATGTATATGAATACTTCAAATTATTCCCTTTAGAAAATAGAGTCTAAATGGTTCATTACACTCTAATAGTTATAAAAACATAATATATAACTTCAGTTAAATAAATTGTATAAAGAAGGTGTAAAAATGAAGAATAAAATAAATTTACAAATGCAAAATATAAGCTTTGTTATAATAATGGCTTTAGCAGTATGGTTAAAAACATATCTTATTACGCGATTCAGTTTTGATTTAAAAATCGAGTCTTCAACGCAAGAGCTTATTTTGTTTATTAGTCCTCTAGCCGCATCATTAGCATTTGTTGGATTAGCATTATTTGCAACTGGTGAAAAGCGAAATTATATAGCGCTATGTATTAATTTCTTATTAACAATCGTACTCGTTGGAAATGTAATGTTCTATGATTTTTATAGTGATTTCGTTACATTACCAGTACTTGGACAAACCTCAAACTTTGGACAATTAGGCGGCAGTATTATAGAAATATTAAACTACAAAATTATACTCGCATTCATAGACATTGTTTTCTTCTTTATTTTATTAAAAAAGAAATCATTGGTCTTTAAAACAGAACGTGTAACTCATTCTACACGCTTGTTATACTTTCTTTTAACAATTGGTGTATTCTTTGCGAATCTACATCTTGCAGAAAAAGAGCGCCCTGAATTATTAACGAGATCATTCGACCGAGTAATGCTTGTCAAAAATTTAGGCCTATATACTCACCAAGTATATGACTTAACACTGCAAGTAAAAGCCGGTTCACAAAAAGCTCTTGCTGATAGTAGTAAATTACAAGAAACTGAAAACTACGTAAAAGCAACCCAAAGCGAGCCAAACCCTAATATGTTTGGTACAGCGAAAGGAAAAAATGTAATTGTCGTCACTCTTGAATCCTTGCAAACCTTCTTAATAGGCGCATCAGTCAATGGGCAAGAAGTTACACCATTCCTAAATGAATTCATAAATGAAAGTTATTACTTTGATAACTTTTTCCATCAAACTGGTCAAGGGAAAACATCCGATTCTGAATTTCTAATCGATACGTCGTTGTATCCATTAAATCGAGGGGCTGTATTCTTCACACACGGTAACAATGATTATACTGCGACTCCAGAAATTTTACGTCAGCAAGGTTATTTCACTTCTGTATTCCATGCGAATAACGCAACATTTTGGAATCGTAATATCATGTACTCTGCTCTTGGTTATGATCGTTACTATAATGAGCTTGATTACAAAATTACACCAGAAACAAATTTAAATTGGGGATTAAAAGATATCGAATACTTTAATCAATCAGTAGATATATTAAAAACTGTTAATCAACCATTCTATGCTCGTTTCCTCACTTTAACAAACCATTATCCATTTACGTATGATGAAGATACAAAATTCATTGAACCATACAACTCTGGTAATGGCGTATTTGATCGTTACTTCGTAACAGCACGTTACTTAGACGAATCAATTAAAAAATTTATTGAACGTCTAAAGGCCGAGGGGCTTTACGATGATTCTATTATTGTGTTATACGGTGATCATTATGGTATTTCCGAAAAACATAATCGTGCAATGGCACAGTTTTTAGAAAAAGATCAAATAACAGAATTTGATACTTTAAATTTACAACGTACGCCTTTATATATTCATATTCCTGGACAAACAGAAGGTCAAACTATTTCAAAGCCTACGGGACAAATCGATATGAAACCTACTATTCTAAATTTATTAGGTGTTGATTCTACGAATGATATTCGTTTTGGCCATGATATGTTTTCAGATGAATATACTGGCTTTGTTGTTTTACGTGATGGTAGCTTCGTTACAGATAAGTATGCATACAAAAACAACACTTTCTACGACCGTATAACAGGTGAAATTGTAGATTTACCAAAAAAAGAAGCTCAAGCCCTCATTAAACGTGCCCAAAATGAATTACGAATGTCTGACAAAATTATTGAAGGCGATTTATTACGCTTCTCAGAAAGCAATAAAATTAAAACTGGCGAAGTACAAACTAAAATTAAAGAAACAGAAAAATAATCTATATATGAAAAAGGGAGCAACTTATTACAGTTGCTCCCTTTTTCTTTTATTCTACGCTTGTTTCTAAAGCTACATCCGTATAGGTATTATCATTACCAATATTTAAAATTACTTCACATTGACGCAATCTCAATTCAAAGAGCATGATAGAATCATGATAGATTTCAGGATTTGATTTCATCTTATGTAATATCTCTTGTTTTTCTTGTATTTCTATATGCGTGTTTTCTACAGCTTGCTTTAAGGAGTTAAATGGATTCCTAAAGAATATATTAATATCTCGCTCTTGTGTGTTTTCAAACAGCTCAAATTGCAAGAAAAATTTCTTCATAATAGAAGCCGTTACCTCAGTATAATCTTCATTTTCTACATACTGTTTGTATTTGTTATATAGCATAGATTTATTTTTAGGAAGAACTCCAAATAATTTACCGGCACTTTTCAGTAAAAATTGTGCTGGCGTAAATCGACGTAAAATATTTACTTCATCCATTTGTATTCTAGTCGTCATCCTGTCAGTATCTCTGCGCCAGTCATCAAGCACTTTAAAGTCACATTCTAACTGTATTCTATTTTCTCCAAATAGTGAATTAAGCCCTTCACTAAGTTCTTCTAAATACGTTTGACTTTGAAGAAGCTCATTATTAGAAGTTGCAATCCAATTTTGCATAGAAAGAGCAAGATTAGGTAATACAGTTTGTTCTAAATATTTATGCACTCTTTCATTCATTGCTTTATTTAGTTCCGTATCCATGTGCCCGAAATCACTTTCTTCACTAATTAAATTAGAACAGCTCTTTAATATCTTCGGAATATTTTCAGTAAGATCATTTGTAATTTCAGTTTTCATTGAACGATATGATTGTGTAATGAGATGAATTTTTTCCCGCTCAAATGCAGTAAGGTTATTAATGCTACCGTTTAGTTTCACTAGCATCTCTTCATTCCAATTAATAGCATCCACTAGATTGTTTTCTTTCTCAACACGTTTATCCAAAAGATATGTAATTGTTTTTCGAATGAAATATAATAACTTTTCAGTACGTTCTGCATCTATATGTTTATGATTAAAGTTAAAATGAATAAACTCAGTTAAATCATTTAATTGTTGACTACTTGTATATAACGAAGAATAAGGGAAAATTCTCGCATGCGGGAAATATGTGTTTATTCTCGTTGCCGTATCATGTAATACCCTTTTCACTTCTGCTTCACTGTAAATGTTATCGATTTTATTTAATAAGAAATGAATTTGTAAATTTGGCGTATGTTCTTGAATACTTAATAGAATGTCACGTTCCTTATCAGTAAAAGGTGAATCCGCATTCAATACGAATAGTAATTCGTCTACAGAATTTAAATATTCGAATATCTCATCTCTAGTGTCGTTATTCCTATTAAAGCCAGGTGTCACTACAAATGTAAGTTTATTTTCATTTAAAAATCTGCATGGTAATTTAAATTCAACACACGCTCTATCTCTATATGTTTGATGGTGCTGAGACATCATATTATGGTAATCAGAGACATCTTCCGTTGTTGTAATTGCTGAGTCTGTTATAGCGTTTATTTCTATATGAGCATCATTTTTTAAAACTACTACATTTGAAATTGATTTTTCTAATATATTTTCTCCTAATATAGAGTTAATAAATGTAGTTTTTCCGTTTCCTGAAGTTCCCGTTACTAAAATACGATTTGTTCTTAAATCTGCGAGCTCGTCAACTAGCCATTTAAACCGGTGACCTATTTCTATATTGTGCTTTTGTGCCCATTGTGTAATAGATTCAAAAAGGTGTAAGCTGTACTCTAAGCCATTTACATGATTAATAGAATGTGACAGTAAGTTTTCCGCATGTTCTATATTTGCTGAATCTATTTTGGAAGGGAAAATCTCATCCCATGCCAATACAGCTGCAGATGGAAATACAGCATAAGATGGATTGACTACCTTTAACCAATTTGCTAACAGATTTGGTATGATATCGTTTAATTGTCTAAGCGTATATTGACCTTGAATTAATGCAAAGTACGTTTCTTCGTAAAGAGCAGAAACTTTGTTCCATATATCGGACGAATGTATTTCAATATGTAAGAAAAATTCATTTATTGTGTTAAGCCACAATAAGTAATTTTTTTCATTTTTATAACTGTTCCAGAGTGATGAAACCATTTGCGTAAATTGTACTTGATCTACATTATTTAATGTAGCTAATGCATCATAAAAATAGTCTGGTGAAATATGTTTAGTAAACCCTTTATCGATATATCCTTTTAACACCTCAAACCAAGGATACGATTCTATGCGAATTAACTCATTCACAGCAAGCTCTACTGCACTATCAAAATCTTGCTGTTCCTCATAAAAGGAACGGGCAATTTTTGTGACATTCGGATAATCAGGATTTAAAGAAACTGCTTCTTTAATAACACCGAAAGCTGAGTCAAAATTATTTTGCTCAATGTAAAGAGAAAGTAATTGTAGTCTAATTTCGGTCATCAATATTTTATTATCAGTAGTAATAGAAGTATAAATATTTTCAGCAAATGATAACTGATTAAGTTCGAAATAAGCATCCGCAATATTTTTTTGTGCCCATGGTGCTAATTCATTACTAACCTTCTCCCATTTAAAAATAGCTGCTTCAAAATCTTGATGACGATAATAAAATTCACCTTGTGCAAAACGAATATAAGACCCATCAGAAATCTCATTTTTTTCTTCGTTTACATAAGCTTGTCCAAGTACGTCAAGAGTTGGTTTTGTTTCATTCTCCATTAGGAATGTTTCATAATACATCTTTTTTATTAATTGTTTTTCTAATCTCATCTTTTCCCCCACTATATCTTGAAAATACATTTTTAAGATATGTCAATACTTTTTGTATGTATGCTTTTTATCTTAACAAAGAATATCTTTTGGAAAATTTCATTTTCCTTTCATTTTTCAAGTTAGATTGAATTTTTATGAGAAAAGTTTCAGTTTTTTTTCAATTCCCTTTCAGTTATGAAACAGCATTAAATGTTCCTAATAACCTAATAACACTATAATATTCCACATTATATTATCAGGAAAACCCCATATAAACCATATTATAAAAACAATCTATATTGAATTTATATACACAATTCACTGTGCTGTCAAACAAAAAAAACAACAATAAGAGCCAACAGCTATTCATACCATTTCTTTCTCAAATTGTTTTCCTTTAAAATGTTTCAGTAGTTATGTAATTAAATTCCATTAACCTATATAAATAACTAGTCCAAAAAATATCTATATGCATATCATGTTATAGTAAAGAATTTAGGAGATCCTAAAAGGAGGCATTTTCATGTTTGAAGATAAATCTAAAATAAATTACCCATATGAATTTACTGAAACTACAACAGTTCCTCTAAAGAACCCCATTGACAAAAAATTCAAGAACGGGACAGGTACACATAACTTTCCAATTAAGAAGCACTATAAAGAGCAAGTTCTATACACTGAAAAAATCAATAATAATAAAAATAAATAATTGTATAGATCCTTATAACAATTAGCCAAATAAGAAGCAACATTTGGCCATGCATAGTTATTTGGTTAGTAATGTAGAAATCTTTATTATACAATTCATGCACCTTTTAAAAAGTGCTGTATACAGCGCTTTTTTATACATAGATAAATTTAAGCTAACGCAACCAAGAAATAAACTGCCAAATTACTCCACCTTATTTTCGTTTAACAATTAAATCTACATATTAAAAGGGAGCAACAGTAAATGTTGCTCCCTTTTGAAAAGTAATTTTATTCACTCTACATAACCCTCTTAAACATCTTTTCCAACTCATAAGTAGAATGATGCACAAGAATCGGTCTTCCGTGTGGGCATGTGTATGGGTTTGTTGTTGTACGTAATTCTTCCAGTAAGGCAAATATTTGATCGTTCGTTAAATATTGATTCGCTTTAATGGATGCTTTACAGCTCATCATGATGGCTGCTTCTTCACGTAACTTTTTAATATCAACTTTTTTTAGTTTAACAACTTGCTCCATCATTTCATCGATAATTTCTGTTTCTTGTCCTTTCGGGAACCATGTTGGATGCGAGCGGACGATAAATGATTGATGGCCGAATTGTTCTAAAAATAGCCCGACTTTTTTTAGTTCTTCTAACTGTTCTTCGACACGTAAAAATTCAGTAAGAGATAGATCAATACGGTACGGTACAAGTAACTCTTGTACTTCTTGCGCTACCCTTCCTACTTTATCACGGAAGTATTCATAATTAATACGTTCCTGCGCGGCATGCTGGTCAATCATATATAAGCCTTTATCATTTTGAGCGAAAATATATGTTCCATGCATTTGTCCAATTGGATAAAGTGGTGGTAAGTCATTCCCGTTCATTTCAATCTCTTTTATTTCCCGAACTTCTTCTTCTAATTCCTCTAGTTCAAAGTCCTCTTCATTACTGTCCCACGATTTCTCTTCTTGAATTGGTTCTTCGATTATCGGTTTAGTGGATGGTTGCCAACTTTGCTCTTCTCTTATGAGCGACTGTGGTGGTTGCCATTCTTGTTTCAGCGGTTGCCAAAGCTGCGCTGGCTGTTTCACAGCCTGCGGTTCTTCTTGTTTTGCATCCATGCCAGTTGGTAAAACAATGTCCGGCATAGATGGTTCTTTCGGCTTCGCATGCTCAAACTGGAACTGTTCTTGCACACTTTCGTCTTTTTCTTTTTTCTTCGTTGTTACGCCTGCATCTGGAATGAGCTGTATTTTTTTAAATGCAGCTTGCAATGTTTCTTCGATCAGCTTTAGCAATTCTTGTTCTTTACTAAAACGAACCTCTAACTTCGCTGGATGTACGTTAACGTCAACTAGCATTGGATCCATTTCAATAGATAAGAAGCCAATTGGATACCGGCCGACTGGCAGTAATGTATGGTATCCTTGCTGAATTGCTTTCATTAGTACAAAGTTTCGAACGTAACGACCATTTACGATCGTTGACATAT
The DNA here is from genome assembly GCF_022748145.1 of Bacillus sp. CCB-MMP212. Lineage (NCBI taxonomy): Bacteria > Bacillati > Bacillota > Bacilli > Caryophanales > Bacillaceae > Bacillus > Bacillus sp. CCB-MMP212. Next base: position 623,355 of record NZ_JALDQE010000002.1, on the reverse strand, counting down.
AATTTCGAGATGCTCTCGTTACTTCTGGTAATGTTACATAGCCTTTAATTGTAAAGTCTAAAGATTCAGCTTCAATTGGAACAAGCTTCTTCGCAACTTGAATACTGTAAATCGATGCAAGTACTTGTCTTACATCACCGTTACCTGATGTATGAAGCAATTTCTTTTCATTATGAAACAGTTTTAACGATACTTCTGGATGTGACATTGCAATACGATACACGATATCTGTAATATTTCCGAGCTCTGTATGAATGGTTTTCATATATTTAAGACGCGCTGGTGTATTAAAGAATAAGTTTTGTACTGTAATATCTGTTCCTTTTCGGCTCGCAGTCTTCTCTTGCTTTATAATGTCTCCACCTTTAATAATAAGGTGTGTACCAGGTGCATCACCTGTGCTAGTAATTAATTCTAATTCACTAACAGAGGCAATACTCGGCAATGCCTCACCGCGGAAACCGAGTGTTCTTATGCGAAACAGATCATTTTCATCTTTAATTTTACTCGTCGCATGGCGTTCAAAAGCGACGATACAGTCTTCTTCTGCAATACCATCACCGTTATCAATGATACGAATTTTCGATAACCCAGCTTCTTCTAAGTGGATTTCAATAGATGTACTATTCGCATCGATAGAATTTTCCACAAGTTCTTTTACGACTGAAGCAGGGCGCTCTACTACTTCCCCTGCCGCAATTAAGTTAGAGAGTTGGTCATCGAGTTTGCGAATTTTCCCCATCTACTTACTCATCCTTTCTTTAACTTCTTCTGTAAGCGATACAATTCGTTCATCGCTTCTAAAGGTGTCATATCAAGTAAATCAATTTTTTTAATTTGCGCAAGTACTGCGCTTTCTTTTTGATCAAGCACAGGCTTGTCTTGTTTTTTTGAAGATTGGTCTCCTCCAAAGAAAGATAGTTGTGACTCTTCTTCAGTCTCTTCTTTCTTTTCTTGTATTTCTGCCGGTTCTTCTTTTACAACTACAGGTTCTGGAACAACTTCTTGTACCTTTACTTCTACACGCTTTGGAATAATAATTTCTTCCTGTCCTTCTAGTTGTGCTAACACTTCTTTCGCGCGGGCGATTAAGCTATCTGGAAGCTCTGCAAGTTGCGCAACGTGAATTCCGTAACTTTTATCAGCTGCTCCATCTTGAATTTTATGAAGGAATACTACTTTTCCATTCTCTTCAATTGCTGAAACGTGTACATTTTTCAGTTGATCTAAACTCTCTTCTAACACAGTCAATTCGTGATAATGCGTAGAGAATAACGTTTTTGCACCAATTTGGTCATGAATATGTTCAATAATCGCTTGTGCAAGTGCCATGCCATCATACGTAGATGTACCTCGTCCAATTTCATCGAATAAAATTAAACTTCTTTCTGATGCGTTTGCAATTGCATTTTTCGCTTCTAACATTTCGACCATAAATGTACTTTGACCTGATATTAAATCATCCGCTGCACCAATTCTCGTAAAGATTTGATCAAATACAGGTAATACTGCTTCTGTTGCTGGTACGAAACAACCAATTTGTGACATAACCGTTACAAGTGCTAACTGTCTCATATACGTACTTTTACCAGACATGTTCGGTCCTGTAATTAAAAAGACATCCATCTTCTCTGGCATAATACAGTCATTCGGTACATACAATTTCCCGTTCAATACTTTTTCAACGACAGGATGACGACCATCTTTAATAAAGATTTCACGCTTCGTTGTTAGTACAGGTTTTACAAACTGTTCTTCTTCACTAACTGTCGCAAAACTTTGCAGTACGTCTAATTCACTAATTACTTTTGCTAAATGTTGTAATTTCGGAATAAATACTTTTACTTCTTCACGAAGCGCTGTAAATAAATCGTATTCTAGTTGTACAATTTTTTCTTCTGCTTCTAAAATTAACGTTTCTTTTTCTTTCAGTTCATCTGTAATGAAACGTTCAGCATTAGCAAGCGTTTGTTTTCGTTCGTAGCGGCCTTCTGGAAGTGCTGCAAGATTCGCCTTCGTCACTTCAATGTAGTAGCCGAAAATACGGTTGTACCCGATTTTTAACGATTTAACTCCTGTAATATCACGCTCTCGTTTTTCAAGCTCAGCGATCCACGTTTTTCCGTTTTTACTAACGTAACGATATTGATCAAGCTTGTCATTATAACCGTCTTTAATAATATCTCCATCTTTAATAGAAAGCGGTGGGTTTTCTTGAATACTTCTTCCTAGTAATTCAGTTAAGCTCTCACATGGATCCGCTCCTTGAATTAACCTTGCTGCATAAGCATTATCTAACAAACTAATCGCTTCTAAAATAGCTGGCACTTGAAGTAAAGATCGTCTTAACTGTAATAAGTCCCTTGCATTGACATTACCAAATGCAACTTTTCCTGCTAAACGTTCTAAATCATATACTTCTTTTAATTTTTCTTTTAAATCTTCACGTAAGAAGTAATCATTTACAAATGTTTCAACCATTTCTAAACGCTCTTCAACTTTTTCTTTCTGAATAAGTGGACGTTCCATCCACTGTTTTAACATACGACCACCCATAGCTGTTTTTGTTTTATCCAATAGCCATAATAATGATCCTGTTTTTTCTTTCGTTCGAAGTGTTTCCGTCAGCTCTAAATTTCGCTTTGAATGCACATCAATTTTCATAAATTGATTCGTATAATAAATTTCTACAGGTTGTAAATGATCTAATGAACGTTTTTGTGTTCTTATCACATAGTTAAATAAGCGTCCAATTGCTTTAATTAACTTTGCTTGCGAAACATTTTTCACAAGATGTTCTAATCCTTCAGGAATTGCCGTTGCATCTTCATATGAAATTGTCATTTTTAACGTTTCAGTTAATTTATTTAATTCATCTTTAGAAAATGAAGAATCTACAACAATTTCTTTCGAACCAGTTGCATACACTTCCAATAAAATATCTTCTACTGAACCAGTCAATAACGTTACTGTATTTTGTCCAGTCGTTAAATCATTACAAGCTAAAGCATATGATCCATCTTCAAAATATGTTAATGCGGCTAAGAAGTTGTTTTCTTTCTCATCAATTGTACGCCCTTCCATCATCGTTCCTGGCGTAATTAGTTGTACTACTTCACGGCGCACTACACCTTTAGCTGTTTTTGGATCTTCCACTTGCTCACAAACAGCAACTTTATATCCTTTTTCAACAAGTTGTTCAATATAGTTTTTAGCTGCATGATGGGGTACACCGCACATCGGTATACGATCACTACTGCCACCATCTCGGCTCGTTAATGTAATCTCAAGCTCATGAGCTGCTTTAACGGCATCTTCAAAGAACATTTCATAAAAATCGCCTAATCGGAAAAATAAAAAGGCATCTTGATAGTCTGCCTTAACCTTTAAATATTGCTGTATCATAGGGGTATATTGCGTCATACTTTTCCTCCATAATTCTTACATAGTAATCAATTTTCATATATGTCACATTTCACGGACATCCATATCTCCTATTTCAGGAGTCTATCTTCATTATAACATATTTCATAAAGAATCATGTTCATTCAGCGCCACTTATGTAAAGTAAAAAGCTAGGAAGAACTTCTCCCTAGCTTTCTATTACTCTTCTTCTGCATCAACGATAAAGTTCGGATCTAATTCTTCAAATTCATCATCAGCAATTTGGAAATCATCATCTGATTCTACGCAGCCTTCAGGATTTACACTTACACAAATTTTCGTTTCTCCAACTACTTCTGTTACAAATTCACGTTCTACAGTTACAACAATTTTATTACCGTTTGGTGATACAAGCGCTTCTAAACAATTTGGTGGCTGAATAACACGAGCAATAATTTCTAAATCGTCACCAGAAAAGTTTTTATCACGATAACCAATGCTTACTTCGTCCGTGTAGTTCACACGTTCTGTTACAACTTCAGTCTTTGTATTTCCATCAAATGAATACCAAGTGTTCACATCATAGAAACCTTCAATTTCCACATGCTTCCCATTCTTTCTTGCTTCGTACGAGTGGTTAATTACCCAGCACCCTAAAATACTTGTTGGTTCATTATTCGATTCACATGTATGCGTTGACTTTGTATACTTACGTCCTTTTCCAACCACTGCTTTTGTAATAATCTCTCTAAATTCGGACATTCGTAACCCTCCTCAATCACTATTCACTTAATCATATGCGTGACAATAGCGGAATGTGTCATTCTTTTTTTGAGAAGAACTTACGTTTAATCAACTAAAAAAAAGAGATGTCAATATGACATCTCTTTAACAACCACAATTTCCTTTTTTACTTTCTACCGCTGCGCCAGTTTCACCCTTTAGTACATCGCCACCAGTTGAAATTAATATTTCATCTGTTACGTTGTTAGAAATTGTACTAGCAACTAACTGTAATAAGTCATTTACATATGTTTGTGAAGATTTAAATTCTTGTACAACTGGAATACTGTCTAACTTATCTTGCAATGCATCAATTTCAGCTTCTACCTTTTTTAAAGCTTCCCATTTCCCGTAATGTTGCAAGTTTACTGCTTGTTTTTGCAGTGCTTTAATTTCATCGATTGCGCGTTTTACATTTTCATTTTTATGAATTTGCGCCTCTGCTTTCTTAAAAAAATCAACTTCTTCTGTTTCAGAAATCATTTTTGCTAATTCTTTCGCTTGTTCAACAATGTCATCTTTCGAATATACTTTCATCTATTATTTCACCTCAATCGGCTCTTCAACTAATTCCCCGTTAAGAGACCAAGTTTTTGCTTCCGTTACTTTTACTTTCACAAGCTGACCAATTAAAGATTTTGAAGCGACGAAGTTTACAAGTTTATTCGTACGAGTATAACCTGCAAGTACTTCCGGATTATTTTTACTTTCCCCATCAACTAACACTTCTACAATTTGACCTTTATAACGACTATTCTTTTCAATTGCCAACGTATTTACTAGTGTATTTAAGCGTTGAAGACGTTCTTTCTTTACTTCCATCGGTACATTATCTTTCATTTTTGCAGCTGGTGTACCTTCGCGAGGAGAATAAATAAATGTAAAGGCAGTATCAAACCCTACTTCACGATATAACGACATCGTTTCTTCAAATTGCTCATCTGTTTCATTTGGGAAACCAACGATAATATCTGTTGTTAATACTGCATCTGGAATTGCTTCTTTAATTTTTCTTACAAGTTCTAAATAATGCTCACGCGAATATTTACGCGCCATAATTTTCAACATCTCTGTACTTCCAGATTGAACTGGTAAATGGATATGTTCTACTAGGTTGCCACCTTTGCCAAGTACTTCAATTAAGTGATCATCGAAATCACGTGGATGGCTCGTTGTAAAACGAATACGGGCTATATCAACTTTACGAAGTTCGTCCATTAAATCACCAAGACCGTATTTTACATCTTCAAAGTCTTTACCATATGCATTTACGTTCTGTCCAAGTAATGTAATTTCTTTATAACCATTCGCAGCTAAGTGACGAATCTCTTGGATAATATCTTCTGGACGTCTACTTCGCTCTTTTCCGCGTGTATACGGTACAATACAATACGTACAGAACTTATCACAGCCATACATAATATTTACCCAAGCTTTAATATCACCACGGCGTACTTTCGGAAGGTTTTCAATTACGTCCCCTTCTTTTGACCAAACTTCAACTACCGTTTCCTTCGAGAACATCGCATCTTTTAGAATGTACGGTAATCTATGAATATTATGCGTTCCAAACACCATATCTACATGCTGATTTTTTTGCATAATTTTATTTACAACAGATTCTTCTTGAGACATACAACCACATACACCAATTAAAAGGTCCGGATTTCTTCGTTTGAGTGACTTTAAATGGCCTAGTTCACCAAACACTTTATTTTCAGCATTTTCACGAATCGCACAAGTATTTAATAAAACTACATCTGCATCCTCAGTTGAAAAAGTTGGTTCATATCCAAGCGTTGTGAAAATACCTGCCATTACTTCCGTATCATGCTCATTCATTTGACAACCATATGTACGAATATAGAACTTTCTTCCTGTACCAAAATTACGAAACTCTTCAGGTAAGCCAAAATCCCGTTCAATTTTAACTTCTTCTTTCCCTCGCTTTTTCGCATCCTTTAAGGAAGGTGGTTGATATACACTTTCAAAGTATTTACTATAATCTTTCTCTTCTTTTTTCGTAGAGGAATTTGCTTGTTGACTTGCTAATCGTTGTTGCTCGTTCATCGGTAATCTCCTTTCACCCTTAACTATACACACTCTATAGTCCATTTTAATGCGCTTAGACTCACCTCAAAAATGGTTAGATAGCTTGGAGATAACTTGTCCTTTGAAACTTGAGTAATCAATCTAATCATTCATAAGAATGAAGTCTTCCCCACGCAAATAGACATTCCCTTTTTATTATTTCTTGTTGTCCTACCCAAAAGCATATTGCTTTATCCCTATAAACATTACCATAGTATGACGTGTTTCGCCAATTTTAACAATCCAGAGTCCCTTTATTATCTTACATTTCATAAGCAATGAACTTGCCATTTTCATACAACGATTTACATATTATTTTACCATTCTGAATTTTCTAAGTAAATAAAACTATCCTATATTTTTTGCACATAAAAAAGGTTGCCAAATCGGCAACCTCCTCTTCTTACATTACATAAATTCAGCAACAAGCTCATCAAACATTTTCTGATCCATATTTAAATCAGATTTCACTAAAGGCTCTTCACTATAGCCTTTAACAAGTTCTTGATATGATGGTTGCTTAGTATTTTGATAAATCAAACCTGTTACTAAACCGTTATTTTCCATTAACGTTTGCATAGCCATCATGCGATTAGATGGATCATATCCCTCTACTGTGCTTAGTTTCGTTAAGTTCTCTTTAAACCAATCGTAAGTATTTACTTTATTATAAGTAACACATGGACTGAATACGTTAATTAATGAAAATCCTTTATGGTTAATACCAGCTTCAATAATTTGTGTTAATTCTTTTAAATCACTCGAAAAGCTTTGCGCCACAAATGTCGCACCAGCTGTTAAAGCCATTTCCATTACATTTAGTGATGGTTCAATTGAACCTTGTGGTGTGCTTTTCGTTTTAAATCCCGCTTCACTACGTGGTGAAGTTTGCCCTTTTGTTAACCCGTAAATTTGGTTATCCATTACGATGTACGTAATGTCGATATTACGACGAATAGAATGGATTGTATGTCCCATACCAATCGCAAATCCATCACCGTCACCACCTGAAGCGATAACTGTTAAATCACGATTTGCCATTTTCACACCTTGTGCAATTGGAAGGGCACGACCATGAATACTATGCACACCATATGAATTAATATAACCTGAAATACGGCCTGAACAGCCGATACCAGAAATAACAGCAAGTTCATCTGGATTTAAGCCAACGTTAGCTGCTGCACGTTGAATTGCAGCTTGCACTGAGAAGTCTCCGCAACCTGGGCACCAGTTTGGCTTTACACTGTTACGAAAGTCCTTAAATGTTGCCATTTAATACAACCCCTTTTTTGCATTCGTTGTAAATCTCTTTCGGCAAGAATGGGTTTCCATCATATTTTAAAAGACTAGAAATTTTCTCACCATTACCAAGATTCATTTTCATAATGTTAGCAAGTTGACCTGTTGCATTGTTTTCTACTACTACAACACGCTTCGCCTTTTTCACAAGTGGATCGATTTCAGCTGTTGGGAACGGGTGAATTAAACGCACATGAGCATGGTTTACTTTCATACCCTCTTGTTCTAAACGCGTCATTGCCTCTTCGATCGCACCACGAGTTGAGTTAAATCCAACAAGCAATACGTCTGCTTCTTCATGCTTAACATTTTTATAAACAGGGGTATTAAACTTCAAGTTCTCCATTTTACGGAAACGTTTGTCCATTTGATCTTTACGGTTTATTGCTGATTCCGATGGTTTTCCAGTTTCATCATGTTCTACACCTGTAACATGGTGAACACCATTTTTCATACCAGGTAAAACACGCGGCGAAACGCCGTCTTCTGTTACTTCATAACGCTTGAAGTATGCTTTATTTTCACGTTCTGGTAATTCTGCTTCTAAATCAAGCTTACCACGACGAATTTCCACTTTATCTAATTTAAGTGGTTCTACTGTTTGTTTTCCTAACGAAAGCTGTAAATCTGTTAAGAAAATAACAGGAACTTGATATTCTTCAGATAAGTTAAATGCTTCTACAATGTCATAGAAAGCTTCTTCGACTGTACTTGGCGCCATTACGATTTTTGGAATTTCACCATGCGTACCGTAAATCATCGCCATTAAGTCAGACTGTTCTTGTTTCGTTGGTAATCCCGTACTTGGACCGCCACGTTGTGTATCAACAATTACTAATGGGGTTTCTGTAATACCTGCTAAACCGATTGCTTCCATCATTAATGAAAGACCAGGACCAGCAGATGCAGTTAATGTACGAACACCAGCATAGTTTGCACCGATCGCCATTGTACAAGCTGCGATTTCATCCTCAGTTTGAATTACTGTTCCGCCGACTTTCGGTAATTTTTTAATTAAGTATTCCATAATTTCTGATGCAGGTGTGATTGGGTATGCTGACATAAAACGAGCACCACCAGCTACCGCACCAAATGCGATTGCATCGTTTCCAATCATAAACATGCGTTTTTTACCATCAGCTTTTTCAAGCTGCATCATGTTTACTTTCTCGCCTAGTAATTCTTTCATATATTGAGAGCCGCGTTTAATTGCGTCCATATTCTTTTGAACGACTTGCTCTCCTTTACGACCAAAGATTTCTTCAACAACATCCAAATAAGCTGTTTCGTCTAATCCTAATACTGCACTTGATGCTCCAACAGCAACCATGTTTTTCATTAATGATGTGCCTAATTCTGAAGCAATATCTGTAAACGGTATCACATATAGATTTACATCTGTATTGTCGGGTATTGTTGGATTAAATTTCGCATCCGCAACTACAATTCCACCTGGACGTAGTTCGTGGAAGTTAAAATCAATTGTTTCTTGGTCAAAAGCAATTAAAATATCTAAATCATCTGAGATCGCGCGTACTTCTGTTGTACTTACACGAATTTTATTATTTGTATGGCCGCCTTTTATACGTGATGAGAAGTGGCGGTAACCGTATAGGTAATATCCTAATCGGTTTAATGCAATACAGAAGATTTCTCCTGTACTTTCAATTCCTTCACCTTGTTGGCCTCCAACTTTCCATGAAAGTTGACTAATCATCTCCTACACCCCTTTTGGCTGCATTCATTGTAGTGTATTTTTTTACAGTAATAGTTTAGCATTTTTTATGCAAATAAACTACAACGGACGCAAATTATGCCTCTTCTGATTTCCCTGAATCTTTAGTATAAAGCTATTTTGTTTTTCATTCTAGTATTAGGTCTTAAAAAAAGCAATAAAATCAAATGAATTAATTTTAATTTTTCTGAATTTTAAACCACAAACTTAAAAACTCATATGTTCAACAAAATTATCATATAAAAATCTTTCTACAGTAGATGCAGCATAGTATTTATAAAGCTCATTCATGACATTTTCATAATCTCCATAGGCAGATACATTGACAACCGTATCTACAATCCCATCAAAATCTGAACCAAACCCTATATTGTTTTCTCCACCTAGCGAGCAAATATATTCGATATGTTTTATGATATCAGTTATATTTGCTTGCCTTTCACTTGTTAGAAACTGCGGTACAAAAGTGACACCGATCATGCCATTTTTCTTTATAAGAGCTTTAAGTTGTTCATCGTTTAAATTACGTGGGTGCTCGCAAAGTTTCATACAATTTGAGTGGGAAGCAATAGGATTTTTTGCAATCTCTATAACATCCCAAAAACTTCTCTCATTTAAATGTGATAGATCCGTCCATAGGCCCAAAGTATTTAGCTCGTGTACAACTTGTCTACCAAAAGTAGTTAAACCTGCTCCACGTGTCTCTAGCGCCCCATCAGCTAACAAATTCGCATAGTTCCATGTTAATCCGAAAGAACGTACACCTAACCGATAAAACAAACGTAATTTCATCGCTTCTTTACCAATTGCTTCGCACCCTTCTAACGTTAATAGCGCGCCAACCTCGTCCTGTTTTAATCTATTTATATCCTCTTTCGTTCGGATAAATCTCACACCTGATAGCGATAAAATTTCATTATAAAAAATATCTACCATTTGTAATGCTGCTTCAAATCGGTTTTCATATGCCACTGTTTCTGGTACATATATAGCAAAACATTGTATACTTCCTTTTCTTCTCTTTAACTGTTCAAATGTAATATGTAATTGTGAATCATCGTTAAAATTCCTTTTCCCTTGTGCACTCCATAACTGAAGAAGCACGTCACAATGAGCATCAAAAATTTTCATTTTCATTCCTCCATTATAAAAACAACCTGTTTGCATACTGCAAACAGGTTGTTTAAAACTTAACGAGGTTCTACAATTAATTTTATTGCTGTACGCTCTTCGCCATCAATCATAATATCTGTAAACGCTGGGATACAAATCAGGTCCAAACCACTAGGCGCTACAAATCCTCTTGCGATTGCTACTGCCTTTACCGCTTGGTTCAATGCACCTGCACCAATAGCTTGAATTTCTGCTGTTCCGCGTTCGCGAATAACACCTGCAAGTGCACCAGCTACAGAATTAGGGACCGACGTTGCTTTAACTTTTAATATTTCCATTCCGCGTTTCCTCCTCGTTTCTTTAAAAAGTATTAGCAATTATTTCACTTTAACTTATATTCACGAGGAATGGCGCGTATTCCTGCTAAATTTTCGTAATTTTTCTAAAAAATTAAAATATAATAACTTATCTAAAATTTAACGGAAATTTACTCAAAAAATGGTTGATCGTCATTAATTAAAATGCGCTCAATTTTCTTTGCTTTTCCTGTATTTGGATCCACATCAATTAACACTGCACTTAATTGCGTTCTACCACTTGTTACTTCAAATCGTACCGGTAAGTTCGTTAAAAACTTCTTCAATACCGCTTCTCGGTCCATACCTAATATTCCATCATATGGCCCTGTCATCCCAACATCTGTAATATATGCCGTTCCGCTTGGTAAAATACGGTTATCCGCTGTAGGGACATGCGTATGCGTACCTACTACTGCTGTAGCACGTCCATCTACATACCAACCTAGCGCTTGTTTTTCACTTGTAGTCTCCGCATGGAAATCAACAAAGATAATATTCGTACGTTTTTTCGCAATATTAATTAATTCATCCACTTTACGGAATGGACAATCAATCGGAGGAAGGAAAGTACGTCCTTGTAAGTTAATAACTGCAACTTCTGTTCCATTACAGTTCACAAAGATAAGTCCTTTTCCTGGAGTTCCTTCTGGGAAGTTAGCTGGTCTTGCAAGATATTTTGCATCATCGATGAATTCAAATACTTCACGATTATCCCAAGCATGGTTTCCAAGTGTAACTGCTTGCGCCCCACACTCTAAAAAGTTTCGATATATTTTTTCTGTAATCCCACGGCCACCTGCTGCGTTTTCTCCATTAATGATTGTTACTGTAGGTGTATATTTTTTCTTTAATGCCGGTACGTATTGTTGAATCATACCTCTACCAGGAGATCCTACTACATCCCCAACAAATAATATTCTCATATGTCTTACCCTTTCTATGTACTGCATTTTTTATTGCTATAGCATCAAGGAAATTCCTTATAATATGTTTATTATAAGTTTGTTTCACTTTTACGCTATATAACTAACTGTCTTTATTTTATCCAATTCCAACACAAAAAAATAAAGTGGTGTTTCACCACTTTATTTTGCGTATTCCACTGCACGTGTTTCACGAATAACAGTTACTTTAATATGTCCTGGGTAATCCAGTTCATTTTCAATACGTTTTCGGATATCACGAGCTAAACGATGAGCTTCTAAATCATCGATTGTATCTGGTTTTACCAAAATACGAACTTCACGTCCTGCTTGAATTGCAAATGATTTTTCAACGCCTTCATAAGACTCTGAAATCTCTTCTAACTTTTCAAGACGACGAATGTAGTTTTCAAGCGTTTCACTACGAGCTCCCGGTCTTGCAGCTGATAAAGCATCTGCTGCTGCAACTAAAACTGCAATGATAGAAGTTGGTTCTGTGTCACCATGGTGAGATGCGATACTGTTTATAACTACAGGATGCTCTTTATATTTCGTTGCGAGTTCAACACCAATTTCAACGTGGCTACCTTCTACTTCATGGTCAATCGCTTTTCCGATATCATGTAATAGACCAGCACGTCTTGCTAGTTTTTCATCCTCGCCAAGCTCTGCTGCCATAAGTCCAGTTAAATATGCAACTTCCATAGAGTGTTTTAAGACGTTTTGTCCATAACTTGTACGGTATTTTAAACGACCTAAAATTTTAATTAAATCTGGGTGTAATCCATGAACACCCACTTCAAACGTTGTTTGCTCTCCGACTTCGCGAATATACTCGTCCACTTCACGTCTTGATTTTTCGACCATCTCTTCAATACGCGCTGGGTGAATACGTCCGTCCTGTACTAGTTTATCAAGAGCGATACGAGCTGTTTCACGACGAATTGGATCGAATCCAGAAAGGATTACCGCCTCTGGTGTATCATCGATAATTAAGTCAATACCCGTTAACGTTTCTAACGTACGAATATTACGACCTTCACGCCCGATAATACGTCCCTTCATTTCGTCATTTGGAAGATTTACAACCGAAACGGTTGTTTCAGCAACATGATCAGCTGCACATCTTTGCATTGCAAGAGATAAAATCTCTTTTGCTTTCTTATCCGCTTCTTCTTTCGCGCGAACTTCACTTTCTTTTACCATAACAGCGATTTCATGAGAAACTTCATTTTCTACTTTACCAAGAATAATTGCTTTCGCTTGTTCGCGTGTCAGATTGGAAATGCGCTCTAATTCTGTTTGTTGCTTTTGAACTAACTCTCCCACTTTGCTTTCCAACTCTTCAATCTGTTGTTGTCTCGCTACAAGAGAATCCTCTTTCTTCTCTAACTGCTGCTCGCGTTTATCGAGCGTTTCGTCTTTACGATCAAGGTTCTCTTCTTTTTGCATTAAACGATTTTCTTGTTTTTGTAATTCGCTTCTACGGTCACGAATTTCTAATTCAGCTTCTGTACGAAGTGTATGAATTTCATCCTTTGCTTCTAAAAGCGCTTCTTTCTTAAGTGCTTCAGCCTCACGATTCGCTTCGTCTAGAATACGTTTCGCTTCATTAGCCGCACCATTAATCTTCGCTTCAGCAATAGACTTTCGAACAAAAAAGCCAACAACTGCACCGACTGTTGTTGCAAGCAAAATGGAGATGAGTATCCAAACTGTACTACTCATGATTTCACCTCCCCTTGCTATGAATGAAAAAAGACTGTCGGCATGTACATTAAATTACAACATACAGCAAAGACCGTCGTCCCGCTTTTTTAAGGGACTTTCTTCATTTCACAATTAAAATGTCATATTATTATTTCGGTAAGTTTTAAACCTTACTCCGAATATTACTTCTCTTCTTGAGAAGAGTATATCGTATATAAGAAAAAATATACATTCTCATTGTATCTATCGTAATTTTCATTGTCAAGCGTTGTCTACTTTTACTTTCTTTACCTTCAGTCCTGAATGTTATCTGAATTTGAAAAATTGATAGCATATTATCCTGGAAAACCTTAGTAAATACCATTTTATTCCCTTAAAACGCATGAATATTCCTCTTTACACATCCCATTTGAGTCAAAAAAATATTTTAACCACTACGATAGATACCCCTTTAATAGAAGGTAAAAAATAAAAGACACGGGACCCGTGTCTTTTATTTTTTAATCTTGAAGAGTTGAATCTTCCGTGTCTTCCACACCAGAATCTTCACCAATTCCGTGATGATCACGAACAAAGAAGGCAATTTCCTCTCTTAAGTCCGTATTCTCTTTTAAGAATTGCTTCGAATTTTCACGACCTTGTCCTAAACGTTCTTCATTATAAGAATACCAAGCACCGCTCTTTTGAACGATATCAAGCTCAGAAGCCATATCCAAGATTTCCCCTTCTCTTGAAATACCTTCTCCGTACATAATATCAACTTCAGCAACACGGAATGGTGGCGCTACTTTATTTTTCACTACTTTTACTTTTGTTTTATTACCAACGATGTCGTTACCTTGCTTTAATTGCTCCGCACGACGCACTTCAAGACGAACAGTTGAATAGAATTTCAACGCACGACCACCTGGAGTTGTTTCTGGCACTATCTATAGATTTTCCATCTCTATAGTCTGGACTATCTCTTCATCTCTTTACAGAGAGCCTTGCACTTCCAGCAGTAGCCTATCATCTGCCGTACCCTACTCAGTTAACTAAAAGTCCTTTTCGGTAGTCTCTACACCTTCCCCATATCACTATGGAGCTTGGCACGGTATTACCCTAAATAATGGTGGGCTTCACCGTTAGCAACTATATGGATAGTTACACCCTTAGGCAATAAGGTTCACAAGGTTTTTTAACATGCTATCACTAGCAAGGGAAACCCATGGTAAACTCCTTAATCTTTTCGATTAAGCAACTTGTAGTTGATTTCCGAACATAACCCCAACTTTTTCACGAATTTGGTTAATAAAGATTGCAATTGTTTTTGATTTGTTGATTGCTCCTGAAAGCTTGCGAAGTGCTTGTGACATTAAACGTGCTTGTAAACCTACGTGTGAGTCACCCATGTCTCCTTCAATCTCTGCTTTCGGTACAAGAGCTGCTACAGAGTCAATTACGATAATGTCAACCGCACCACTTCGTACAAGTGCTTCTGCGATTTCTAATCCTTGCTCCCCTGTATCAGGCTGTGATAATAGTAATTCATCTATGTTAACGCCTAATTTTTGTGCATATACAGGATCCATTGCGTGCTCCGCATCGATGAATGCTGCTTGTCCACCTTGACGTTGTACTTCTGCAATTGCATGTAATGAAACTGTCGTTTTACCTGAACTTTCAGGTCCGTAAATTTCGATAATACGGCCACGTGGGTATCCGCCTACCCCTAGCGCCACATCAAGTGCTAAAGAACCACTTGAAATTGTAGAAATTCTACGTTCCGCTTGTTCTCCTAATTTCATAATTGAACCTTTACCGAATTGCTTCTCTATTTGTTTTAACGCCATATCTAATGCCGCTTGACGATCACTCATTCAAAATTCCTCCTTAACTGAATTGCTAATCTTATTATACCTATTTTCAATTCAATTTGCCAACAAAAATCGAACATTTATTCGTTTTTTTTATTTTCCATCACACAAATACGGAGTTTAACTATAAAAAAAGCTAGAAGAGACTTATATCTCTTCTAGCTTTTTATATAAATGATAAAATCCATATTTTGCTGATCGTTCTCTAATTTGTTGACGACTTCCACTTAAATTAAGAGGAAAGACTGCAGTTTGTTCACCTTTAATCGCTAATCCAACAAATACTGTTCCTGGCTCTTTCTGTTCTGAAGCATCTGGCCCTGCTACCCCAGTGAAACTAATTCCGATATCCGCTTTTAATAAATCCTTAACATTTTCAGCAAGATAACGAGCACATTCCTTACTAACTGCACCATCAGTATGCAATACTTCTTCAGGCACACGTAAAACATGTTGCTTCACATCATTATGATAACAAATGACACCGCCCTTAAATACAGAAGAAACACCAGCATTTTCAGTTACTTGATTTCCAAAAAGACCACCTGTTAAACTTTCTGCACATGCTAAAGTTAACCCTTTTCTCTTCAATAACTCGATTGCCTTATAATGCAAAAATTCTTGGTCATATCCGTAGAAAAATTCTCCTACTCTTTCTAAAATCAAATCTTCCACATGTTGAATTAGTTTCTCCGCTTCGCTAACATTTTGATGCTTAGCAGTTAAACGTAATGTCACTTCTCCATCATTTGCTAGCGGGGCAATTGTTGGGTTTGTTTGTCCATCAATTAAATCTTGAACTTTCACCTCTAATTGGGACTCCCCAATACCGAAGAAACGAAGCACACGTGAATAAATGTTTTCTCCTGTTGTAAAATTACGTAAAAAAGGCTCTACGTAACTTACATACATTGGTTTCATTTCTTTTGGCGGCCCTGGTAATAAAATATAAACTTTTCCGTTCTTATTTACCCCCATACCCGGCGCCATACCGTGGTCATTTGCAAATACTGTTGCTCCATTTAAAACGAGCGCTTGCTTTTTATTATTCTCCGTAAATTCACGGCCTGTACGCTTAAAGTAATTACTTATTAAGGCTAATGCCTTTTCATCATACACAAGCTTTTCATCTAAACTAGTCGCTATTGTTTCTTTCGTTAAATCATCTTTTGTCGGCCCTAACCCACCTGTAAAAATAAGGATATCAGCACGTTCTTCCGCAGCTTCAATTGCCTTTTGCAGTCGCTTATTATTATCACCAACAACAGTATGATAGTACACGTTAATTCCAATTGAAGCCAACTTTTCAGATAAAAACTGGGCATTTGTATTTGCAATTTGTCCAAGTAATAATTCAGTTCCAACCGCAATAATCTCAGCATTCATCCCAATTCCCCCATAAACTTCTATTTTGAGTTTACAAATGCAGCTCTATTTTTCCAGAAATAATCCCATCCTGAAATAACAGTAAAGATTAATGCAATCCATATGAAGATATCCGCAACTGGAATATGGATTAAATTTAAAGGTACATCGTGTAATAAATATGCTGCAATCGCAATAATTTGTGTCCATGTCTTAATTTTCCCTAGCTGATTTGCCGCAACTACTTCCCCTGTTCCAGCAAGTACAAGACGTAAACCTGTTACAGCAAACTCACGACTGATAATTACAATAACAATCCAAGCCGGTACATATCGCATCTCTACCAATGTAATAAGTGCTGCTGAAACAAGTAATTTATCAGCTAACGGATCAAGAAACTTTCCTAAGTTCGTTACAAGATTATACTTCCTTGCGTAATGTCCATCAATCCAATCTGTAGCTGAAGCAACGATAAAGATAAGTGCCCCCACTAAATGTTGAATTGGTAAATCAACATCACCAATTGTGTATGAACCCCAATTAAAGGGCGCTAACATAATTACCATGAAAATTGGAATTAAGAAGATTCTAGATATTGTAATTTTATTTGGTAAATTCACAGCTATTCCTCCATCATATCAAAAACATTTGTTCATTGAAAAAAGTCATCGAAGCGATGACTGTTATTGTGCAGGTTGCCCTATCCCTTGGTTTTTTATCACCAATCTTTGGTGAAGTTCTTTTTCTGGGTCCAATGGGAAAGCAACCACTTGGCCATTCAGTTTAACTTCAACATTCGTTGCATTTCCAATATTAAGTCGTACTTCTTTTAATGTTGATACATCACGTTTTTCTGTTTGACCACCTTGTACTGTAGTGTTTAAAATTTCGTTACCCGCATCATCTTTAACATCTACATAGCTTGTACCCTTCGCTATGATTTCCAATTCTAACGTTTTATTATTATGAATTTCCAAAGTAGATACCTTACCAGTTGTTCCAACTACTTTCACTTCTTGCTGTCCCGTTGGTGGTGCTGGTTGCTCTTCTTTCTTTGGTTCTTCTTTCTTTGGTTCCTCTTTTTTTGGCTCTTCCGCTTTCGCTTCATCTTTCTTCGTATCTAACGGAGAATCTTTTGCTTTTTGAACTTCAATTTTCTCACTTTGAGCACTCGGAACTTTTTCATCATCTTTTCCAGTTAACGCTTGAAACACAAACCAGATTACCACTCCAACTGCGATTACTAACAACGCAACTAAGATTTTCGGCATGTGATCTGCAATTGGCCATGATGAAGATTTTTGCATTGTTTCTTGTGTTTTTTGTCCCGTTGATACTTGTGGAACTTCACGCTTTTCAGATTGTGGTATCGTACTCTGATGTTCTACAAGCAGTTCCTCTCCATTTAATCCAACCGCATCTGCGTATTGTTTAATGAATGCACGCGCATAAAAAGCTCCTGGCAATACATCATAATTGCCTTCTTCAATTGCCACTAAATGGCGTTTTTGAATTTTTGTAATCTCATGCAGCTGATCAATAGTCAAGCCTTTCGCTTCTCTTGCTTCTTTCAGCTTTTGTCCCAATTCCGTCACTACTAACACCTCAATATTTCTTTAAAAGTCAAACATAGAGAAATTATTTTGCGTACCTTGCTCAATTTCATCTACTAAATTATATTGAATTTCTTCATCATAATCGTTGCGCAACTCGATAATATAATCAAAATCATCCAATGTGTATTCTGACTGACTCACAAATACATCAGGATGTTCTACAACTTTTGTTGCAGGCAATCTCATAATTTCACGAACGAGCTGCCAATGTCTTTCGTTAGCACGCTTCGTTGACACAATTCCATCTAGGATGAAAATATTGTCATCGCTATACTCATCTTCAATTAATTGACTACGAACAGTTTGCTTAATAAGAGTAGATGATACAAATAACCACCTTTTATTTGCACAAACACTTGCAGCAACAATGGATTCTGTTTTTCCGACACGAGGCATTCCGCGTATCCCAATTAGTTTATGGCCTTCTTTTTTCATAATTTCTGCCATAAAGTCTACAAGTAAGCCTAATTCATCACGCACAAATCGAAATGTTTTCTTATCATCTGCATCTCGTTGTATGTACCTACCATGCCTAACCGCTAGCTTATCTCTTAGCTTTGGCGGACGATATTTCGTTACCGTTATGTTATCCATCGTATTTAAAATTGATTCAAGTCTAGAGATTTGCTCTTGATTATCACACATAAGAAGTAACCCACGTCGTGCATTATCTACACCATTAATTGTGACAATATTAATGCCGAGCATACCGATTAACGAAGAAACGTCACCAAGCAAGCCAGGTCGGTTTTTATGTATTTCATATTCAAAATACCATTCAATCATCCAAGATCACTCCCCTTGCTTACTTTACACCTACGTACTATATTATATGATTTCACCTTAATAGGGAAGCTAAATGTATAATCTATCCTGTGTAATTATTATACAAAAAAAGTAGAGAGGAGAATCTCCTCTCTACTTTTACTTATGTTGTACAAACTTAACCATTAAGTTTGCAATGGTATGTTGCTCCTGTTCATCAGCAACTTTCCAAAGCTCAGCTAATAATTTCTCTTGGTCATTGCGTCCTTCTACTTCATTAGCAAGGTAGTCGCCAACACGAAATGCCATATCTGATACCGCACCGCCGTCTAAACCTTTTCCTTGCGCTTGCTCTAAACGATCTCCTAAAAAGCTCTTCCACTGATCAAAATTATCTAATACTGACATAATTAAGCACCTCACTATTGAGTAATAAAATCATGCTTAATTTGTGCAACTGTTCATTTTTTATGTAAGAAATTTTTAACAGTGCCAACCACCATTCACTCCAATGATTTGTCCAGTTATGTAAGATGCTCCTGGTGATACGAGGAATGCAACTGTTTTTGCTACTTCTTCTGGTAACCCTATTCTACCTAATGGTATATCTTCAGCAATTCCCATTTTATCTTCTTCAGAAAAAACACTTAACATTTCCGTTTCAATTGCTCCTGGTGCTACCGCATTCACACGTAATCCACTTAAAGACACTTCTTTCGCCAAAGCTTTCACATATGAATTTTGCGCCCCTTTTACCATTGAATAAAGCACTTCACAAGAAGCCCCTATTTGTCCCCATATAGATGAAACAATTACAATATTACCACTTCTCCTCCCAATCATAGGCGGAAGTGCCATTGAAAGTAATTTATATACGTTCTTCACTTGAAGTTCTACCATATAATCCAATTCATCGTTTGTTACATCTGTTACTAGTCCAAAAATACTCTTCCCAGCTGCATATACAATAACATCAATAGGATGTTCAATTTGTCTCCACAATTGCTCTGCTCCATCACTAGAAGCCAAATTCGCTTGCACAGGGATAACTTCCCCCCATGCTTTCTGCAATTCCAATACCTTTCCTTCACTGTTATTGTAATGAACATAAACTGTATATCCATCTTGAATTAATTGTTTCGAAATAGCAGAGCCAATCCCTCCGCTCCCTCCAGTTACTAACGCATACTTTTTCATAAATTCCCTCTCTTATCTCTACAAGTTCACTTTTTACACAACTAAATAATACCCTCATCTTACAATTTTTCAATGATAAGATGAGGGTATCTTTAAAATGTTATTTTTTCGGTAACACCTGACAAACACTCATTTTTTCTTCTGATAACAATAATTTTGCTACTTCTTGTAAGTCTTGAACGGTTAGCCCTTCTAATACAGTCAATGCATCAAATAGACTAGATTCATTAAACGCATATCGTGTAAATTGATTTGCAATATATTCTGGTGAATTCAACGAGCGTAAAAAACCACCAATTTTCTTTTTCTTCACTCGTTCTAATGCCGCCGCATCTAATTGATCATAATCTGTTTTTAATAAAATATCTTTTAAACGATCTGCCAATTCATCAGGTTGTTTCGTATCACCGCCAACCATTGCAAAACCGAAGTTATTTTCTTCTGTATAGTCATACGAGAATGAATCATCAATAAGCCCTTCATTATATAAAGCTTCGTAATGAACAGAACTTTTTCCAAATAAATAATCTAAAAGTAACGTAAGCGCAATTTCTTGTTTTAAAAGCGCTTGCCCTTTTTCTTTTAAATTAGTCGCTTTAATACCAACTAAACATTTCGGTGTTTGCACAGGCATTGAAATAATTTTTTTCTTTTCATTTACCTCATTTGGTTCCTCTTCAAATGAACGCACAATTTCTGGCTGGTTTTTATAATCTTTTTTTGCTTGATTTTCACGTACTAAATCCATTGTTTTCTCTGGATCAATTGCACCCACAACAAATAATAACATATTGCTCGGATGATAAAATGTTTCATAACATTCATATAATAAATCTTTCGTAATTTTACTAATAGATTCGATTGTCCCTGCAATATCAATTTTAATTGGGTGTTTTACAAACAAGCTATCAATTAACCCAAAGTACAAACGCCAATCTGGGTTATCTTGATACATTTGAATTTCTTGCCCAATAATCCCCTTCTCTTTTTCAACTGTTTTTTCAGAGAAATAAGGCTCTTGCACAAAGTTTAGTAATGTATTTAAATTTTGTTCTACGTTTGAAGTACATGAAAAAAGGTAAGCTGTTCGTGTGAAGGATGTAAAAGCATTTGCCGATGCTCCTTGTTTACTAAACAATTGGAAAGCATCGTGATCTTCTTTTTCAAATAATTTATGCTCAAGAAAATGTGCAATCCCATCAGGTACACGAATCATTTCTTCTTTCCCTAATGGTACAAATGTATTATCTACTGAACCATATTTCGTCGTAAACGTCGCAAATGTTTTATTAAATCCTTGTTTCGGTAAAACATATACATCTAATCCATTAGGAAGTTTTTCATAATAGAGTGTTTCTTTTAATTGCTCATAAATAATTTTCTCCATTTACTCTCCCTCCGTTCCTTGTAAAAAGTAAATTGTATCTAGTTCAATATTTTTAGCAACTTTTACAATTTCTTCTTTTGTCACACTTTCTATACCTGTAAGCCATTCTTCAACTGGACGTGTACGATCTGAAATAATACCATGATATAGCATTTCTACAAATCCACGCGGTGTATCAATCGCCTCTAATATTTGATTTTGGATGACACTTTTTGTTTGATGTATTTCTTCTTCAGAAAACTCTCCGTTTTGCATCGCAAGCATTTGTTCTTTAATAATCTCAACTGCTTTTTCATAATTTTTCGCTTCAATTCCTGACATAACAAATAATAAACCTTTATGACTTTCAAAGCGCGATGCTGCATAGTACGCTAAACTATTTTTTTCACGCACATTTACGAATAACTTCGAATGAGAAAAACCACCAAACAATCCATTGAACAATTGCAATGCAAAATAATCTTCATCTTTATATGTGACAAATGTACGATAACCGATGTGTAATTTACTTTGTTTTAATTCTTGTTTTTCAACAACTTCTTTTTCTTCATTATTTCGTCTATGAAGGAGTACATTTCTTTCTCTCACTGGACGAGCTGAAATAGAAAAATACTTACTTACAAGATCAACGGCGTTTTCTGAAATATCACCAATAATATATAGATCCATCTCATCTTCCGCTAACACCTTTTGATAATATTGATACAGACTTTCATTTGTAATAGAAGCAACACTCTCTTTTTTTCCATTTGCACTTAAACGATACGGTTCTACTTTGCACATTTCTTCAATTAAACGCTCGTTTGCATAACGCATTTTATCGTCATAAGTAGCTTCAATTCTCTGTAACAGTGCTCTTTTTTCACTTTCTACGATAGAAGGTAGGAAACCGTTCCCCTCCGTCGCTGGATGTAACACAATATCCGACAACATAGAAAGCGCTTTTTCAAATAACGGTGGTGCATCATGTAAATATACTTCATTTGCAATGTCTACATAAATCGAGATAATATGGTCTTCCCCTTTTTTACTTACATCTACTGCTAAAGAAGACCCGTATAATTCTTCTAAATATTGACGAAGACGAATTACAGAAGGTAATTTTTCTGTCGCACTTTGCAATACGTATGGCAATAGGGCACGCTCTGTCACCGTCTCCTCATTTAAAGGCGCTTTAAAACGAAATACAAAGGTATTCGTTTTATATTTATCAGTCGGAATAATATGTACGCGCAAACCACCTAACTCATGTAGTTGTTGTTCCATTAGTTTCATTTATAGCCCTCCTTTACGTATATAGGAATATTCCTCTTCAATATACAGTTTTTAGAAATAAAAAATCAACTTTTCTCCCTTATTATGCTTACATATGATTCTTTCTAAAAACTTTAATATGTAAGGAACATAGTAAAATTCCGTATTAAATATATTCTATGTAAAAAAGCCCACACTAATGTGCGAGCTTTTTTATACTTATAAAATACTTATCGTTTTCCTTTTTCATAAGGAGTTCCTAATGCTTTCGGAGCTTCAGAACGACCTACAAAACCAACAAGCGCTAATATTGTGAATACATATGGTAATATCGTTAATAAAACACTTGGAATTTGATCTAATACAGGAATTGTTCCGCCCGTTACACTAAGAGATTGTGCAAAACCAAAGAATAGAGCTGCACCTAGTGCGCCTAGTGGATTCCACTTTCCAAAAATCATAGCAGCTAAAGCTAAGAAACCTTGTCCTGTAATAGTTGCCCCTGAGAAGTTATTAGAAATTGACATTGCAAAAATCGCTCCACCAATTCCAGCAAACACTCCTGAAATACAGACTCCAATATAGCGCATTTTATATACGTTAATCCCCATCGTATCCGCTGCCATTGGGTGTTCACCAACAGCACGTAGACGAAGACCGAACGGTGTTTTATAAATAACATACCAAACAACGAATGCTAAAATAATGGCAATATACGACGTTATTGGTACGTTCGAGAAAAATATTTTCCCTAAAACCGGAATATCCGAAAGGCCTGGAATATCAATCTTTTCAATACGATACTGAATAAAGTCAGTCTGCCCTTTATCAAAAATCTTCTTAATTGCAAATACCGTTAAACCAAGAGATAAGAAGTTAATTGCTACACCACTTACAACTTGATCTGCTCGGAATGTAATAGAAGCTACCGCATGAAGTAATGCAAATAATCCACTACCAATTGCCGCAAATAATAACGCAATCCACGGAGTCATCGTTCCCCAAGTATCACCCATTAATAAGTTTGTAACAACTCCAATAAATGCACCAAATAGCATTAGTCCTTCTAATCCGATATTTACAACACCCGATCGTTCACTAAATACACCACCTAGTGCTGTGAAAATGATAGGTGCCGATG
The DNA here is from genome assembly GCF_022748145.1 of Bacillus sp. CCB-MMP212. NCBI lineage: Bacteria > Bacillati > Bacillota > Bacilli > Caryophanales > Bacillaceae > Bacillus > Bacillus sp. CCB-MMP212. Next base: position 599,374 of record NZ_JALDQE010000002.1, on the reverse strand, counting down.
TATATAACGTACCCGTCACAAGAATGGCTAATATATCTAAAAAGCTCATTTATTTCCCCTCCTTGCTCATGCGTGTAAGCGCCCATCTTAACACATAACTACATGCAACAAAGAAGATGATACATGCAATAATTACATTAATAAGCTCTGATGGTACATCTGCCTCAAAGTTCATTTGAGGGGAAGCACTTTTCAAACCACCAAATAATAAAGCTGAAAGGATTATCCCAAACGGATTATTCCCTCCAAGTAATGCTACAGCAATCCCATCAAATCCTACTCCTGTAAACGAAGACATCGCTGTCATACTCTGGAATGTTCCTAATCCTTCCATCGCTCCACCAATCCCCGCAAATGCACCAGCAATTGTCATGGAGAATACTACATTACGAGAAACTTTCATACCTGCATATTGAGAAGCATGCTGATTAAATCCTACCGACTTTAATTCGTAGCCTAAAGTTGTTCGATCTAATAAGAACCACATTAAAATAGCAATTAATATTGCTACAATAATTCCCCAGTGAAGACGCGAACCATCAGTAATAGAAGCAAGCCAGTCTGAAGATAGTGATGCACTCTCTTTAATGTCATACGTTTTATCATTACCTTCATGTAAAAAGCGCTTAATGATGTCATATGTTACATATAATGCGATATAGTTCATCATAATTGTTACAATAACCTCATTAACTTGAAACTTTCCTTTTAAATATCCAGGAATGAAGCCCCAAATTCCTCCTACCAATGCTGCGAATAAAATAGATAATGGAATATGAAGGAAAGCTGGTAGTGAAACTGCATAACCGAACCAAACCGCTGCAAGCCAACCAACTAGCAATTGACCCTCTACCCCGATATTAAATAAACCTGTACGAAATGCAAACGCCACTGACAAACCAGCAAGAATAAGCGGTATCATTGTACGAAGCGTTTCACCAATCGCACTTGCGCTGCCGAACATCCCTGTCCAAAGTGCACTATAACCAACAATTGGATCATAACCACTAACTAGCATTACAATCGCTCCGACAAGTAAGCCAAAAATAACGGATAGTACTGGGACTAAAATATTTATCGTTCGTTCTGTTAAAAGTTTTTTAGCCATTTGTACCCACCTGCTCCTTCTTTGTTCCTCCAGCCATTAACAATCCAAGCTGTTGTTCATTCGTTTCTTTCGCATCAACTATTGCTACAATTTTCCCTTCATAAATAACAGCAATTCGATCGCTAACATTTAAGATTTCATCTAACTCTAGTGATAAAAGTAATACACCTTTCCCTTTATCCCTTTGCTCTATTAATCTCTTATGAATAAATTCAATTGCTCCTACATCTAAACCACGTGTTGGCTGTGCTGCGATTAATAAATCTGGATCACGGTCTACTTCACGTGCAATAATTGCTTTTTGTTGATTTCCCCCAGATAGAGCGCGTGCTAACGTTTGCTCACTAGGTGTACGTACATCAAACTGTTCAATAAGAGCCTTTGCTTTTTCTGTAATTTTGCTGAAATTTAAAATCCCTTTCTTTGAAAACGGATTCTTATAGTACGTTTGCAGAACTATATTATCTCTAACAGAAAAATCAAGGACGAGTCCGTGTTTATGACGATCTTCTGGAATATGACCAATTCCTTCTTCTGTTATTCTTCTAACAGGCCAATTTGTTATTTCTTTCCCTTTAATTGCAATAGAACCTGACTCAACTTTTCGTAAACCAGTAATTGCTTCTATTAATTCACTTTGTCCGTTTCCATCAATCCCTGCAATCCCAACAATTTCCCCCGCACGAACAGTTAAGTCAAGGCCTTTTACAGCAGGTAGTTGACGTGCATCGTGAACAACAAGGTTTGCAATTGAAAGTACCTCTTCTTTTGGTTTCGCGTCTATTTTTTCTGTTTTAAAATTCACTTGACGTCCGACCATTAATTCTGCAAGTTTATTTTCATCCGTATTTGCAACGTCAACCGTTCCAATTCCTTTTCCTTTACGAATAATCGTACAACGATCGCAAACTTCCATAATTTCTTTCAACTTATGTGTAATAAGAACAATAGATTTTCCTTCTTGCACAAGCTTTTTCATAATTTGAATTAGCTCATGAATTTCTTGCGGTGTTAACACAGCTGTCGGTTCATCAAATATTAAAATTTCTGCACCGCGGTAAAGAGTTTTCAAAATCTCAACACGCTGTTGCATACCAACTGAAATATCCTGTATTTTCGCATATGGATCTACAGCTAAACCGTATTGTTCAGACAGTTTTTGAATTTCTTTAGCAGCTTCCTCAACAGCAATTTTCCCTTTTTTCTTCGGTTCATTTCCGAGAATAATATTTTCTGTAACTGTAAAATTATGAACAAGCATAAAGTGCTGATGAACCATTCCAATACCAAGGTCATTTGCCACATTCGGATTGGTAATGTTTACAGACTTTCCTTTAATTTTAATTTCACCTTGTTCTGGTTGGTACAAACCAAATAGTACATTCATCAATGTGGATTTCCCTGCACCATTTTCTCCAAGTAAAGCATGTATCTCACCCTGCTTTACTTGCAGCGTAATATCATCATTCGCTACAATGCCTGGGAATACTTTCGTAATGTTATTCATCTCAATTACGTATTCCATTGTGTTCCTCCTTTTAACAGGGAACATTCCCTATTACACTATTAACTTATTAAGCAATTCGGAAGTTTTATACATACAAAGGTTAGTTCTATGAACTAACCTTTGCTATTTCTCTATTTATTTTTTTAGAGAAGCTTCATATTCTTTATACTCTTTATCTGTAGCTGGTACTTTAATTTCACCGTCTGTAATTTTCTTTTCAAGCTCTTCTACTTTTGTTAAAATTTCAGGGTTAACTTTTTTCACGTTGTCAGTTGTTTTTGCAATACCAACACCGTCATCTTTTAAACCAAACGCTTCTACTTTACCGCCTTTTAACTTACCGTCTTTCGCTTCTTGTGCTACTTTTTCAACAGCGATATCTACACGTTTTACCATTGAAGTTAATGTTACGTTTTCAGGCATACCTTCTTGGTTTTGGTCACGGTCAACACCGATTACCCAAACATTTTCACCTTTTTTCTTACGGTTTTTCGCTTCAGTGAATACACCGTTACCTGTACCACCAGCAGCATGGTAAATTACGTCTACGCCTTGACCGTACATTGCTGATGCAAGAACTGTACCTTTTTCAGGTTTATCAAATGCTTCTGCATATTCAGATACGATTTCAATGTTTGGATTTACTGCTTTTGCACCCGCTTTAAATCCATTTTCGAATTTACTAATTAAATCACTCTTCATCCCACCAACAAATCCTACTTTATTTGATTTTGTTGACATAGCTGCTACCGCACCTACAAGGAATGATCCTTCATGATCTTTAAATGTAATGCTCGTTACGTTTGGTGCATCTACTACAGTATCAACGATTGCAAATTGTTGTTTTGGAGATTCTTTTGCTACTTCTTTAATTGCACCTTCTAATTTATAACCAATTCCGAAAGATAAATCATACTTATCTTTTGAAAATTTCTTTAAGTTTGGAATATAATCCGCTTCTTTTTCAGACTGTAGGTAACGATAATTTGTCTTTTCCTTTAATCCATTATCTTTACCAAACTTTTTTAGTCCTTCCCAAGAAGATTGGTTGAACGATTTGTCATCAACGCCCCCAACATCCGTTACCATACCAACCTTGAAGTCTTTCGTGTCTTTCTTGTCACTGCTTGCCTTATCCGAGTTACCACATGCACCTAAAACTGTACTTGCTACTAATGTTAATGATAATAAAAGACCTGCTTTTTTCTTCATACTAGAAACCCCTCCAAAAATGATATATATTTATTTATTCTTTCGCTGCTGTCCCTTACTTCTTGCTGTCACCTCCCTAAAAAGGAACTTACCTACATACGCTTTCTTAATACGTGGAAGCTAAACTTATCAGCTCTAAAGTAATTGATAGAATATAAGATTGGCTCATCATTTTGATCATAGTGCATTTGTTTTAATACAAGCAGTGCTGTTTCAGGCTCACATTCTAAAATTGGTGAGATTTTAGGGTGATAGCCAATTGGCTCAATGTGAGCAACCGCATATGTTATGCGCTTATGCGTGTTATTATGTATCACCGTTAATAATGATTCCTCATTGTAACCCGATAAATCTGGCAATATTTCTTTTGCAAGTTTATCGATACAATATACAACAGGTTCCCCATCTGCTGTACGCACGCGTTCAATCATCACTGCATTAAAACCATCTTCACTATTAAACTTCTCTTTTTCCTCTTCTGTTAAAGTTGTAGTAGATGATGATAAAAAGATCGTTCCTGGTGTTTTCCCCACACTAGAAATCATATCTGTAATACTAGAAAGTTGTTCTATTCCAGAAGAAAATAATGGCTTTGCATTTACAAATGTCCCTACACCATGTCTACGAATGACAACATTTTCTTCTTCTAAAATACGTAATGCTTCCCTTAAAGTCGCTCTACTTACGCCAAGTTCTTTCGCTAAATCAAACTCCGATGGTAACTTTTGTCGTTCTTTATAAGCCCCATCTTTAATTTTTTCTTTGATGTGATCAATCACCCGTAAATATAGGTGACGACTATCGGATTTTACTGACATAAGACTCCCCCGCATTTCAATTATTCGACCTCTGATGTAAGACTTCTTTTCTCTTTTTTCAACTTACAACATAGTACAAATGACTAACCACTAAAAATAAGCACAATTGTCGAATAAATAATAATAATTTTTTAAAATGAAATTTTCACTCTTTACTGTATAAAAAAAACTTTGCACCATAAACATTCCTCATTTCGAGAAAAAGTTCGGCACAAAGATCCTTTACATCCTTTGTTACACACTTTTCCCCTCATAGTCTAGCAATTCATGGTTGCCAGGTAGAAACTTATGGACCTTATCTCCAAGATTATATGAGGCAGTGATTCTTTTCGAAGTAATCTTACCACTTGCTCTCATACGTGTCAACAAAATCCAACATTTTTCTGCATTAAATATCGAACATTTACATAAAACATACTCAAAGTATTCGTATTCTATAGGGACCCTATAAATGTAAGCCCTTTCTTTATTGCTGAGTATAGTATATAACAAAAACACTATATAAAAAAGCCTAATTGTAAAAACAATTAGGCTTTTTTTAAGAACTTTTTTCTTGTACATCATTAATGAGTACTTCTCTCGGTTTACTACCTTCATATGGACCTACTACACCATTCATTTCCATTGCATCAATTAGACGAGCAGCTCGCGTATAACCTACTCTAAACCTACGTTGTAGCATAGAAACAGATGCTGTTTGCATTTCCACTACAAGTTGAACCGCTTCATCATATAATTCATCTTCTACTTCCTGCTTCGTATCAGGAACATCTTGCGGAATCATATCTTCTTGATATTGTGCTTTTTGCTGTCCAATAACATATTCTACAACTCTCTCAACTTCATCATCTGATAAAAATGCGCCTTGTACACGTACAGGTTTCGATGCACCAATTGGTATAAACAGCATGTCGCCACGACCTAATAGCTTCTCTGCACCACCACCGTCAAGAATTGTACGAGAATCTGTTTGAGAAGATACAGCGAATGCAATACGTGATGGAATATTTGCTTTAATAACACCCGTAATAACGTCAACTGACGGACGTTGCGTTGCAATAATTAAATGAATACCAGCAGCACGAGCCATTTGCGCTAGACGCATAATCGCATCCTCTACATCAGACGAAGCAACCATCATTAAATCTGCTAACTCGTCCACAATTACTACAATATACGGTAATTCGGGTTGTTTCGCTTCTGATTGACTATTATGTTCTTTTATATAATCATTGTATCCTTCAATGTTACGTGTACCACTATGAGCAAATAATTCATAACGACGTTCCATCTCACTCACAACTTTTTTCAATGCTTGCGATGCTTTTTTCGGATCAGTTACAACTGGCGTTAACAAATGAGGCACACCGTTATATACATTTAACTCTACCATTTTCGGGTCAATCATCATTAATTTTACTTCATGCGGTTTTGCACGCATTAAAATACTAACAATAATACCATTAATACATACACTTTTCCCGCTACCTGTCGCACCAGCTACGAGTAAATGGGGCATTTTATTTAAACGGGCTAATACAGCTTCACCTGTAATATCTCGGCCAAGACCAATTAACAACTTCTCTTCCGGATGATTATTAGCCTTAGAATCAAGAACTTCCCTCAGCGTTACCATCGAAACTTCTGAGTTCGGAACTTCGATCCCTACAGCTGATTTCCCGGGAATTGGCGCCTCAATACGAATGTCCTTTGCAGCTAAAGCAAGGGCTAAATCATCACTTAAACTGACAATTTTGCTTACCTTTACCCCCATATCAGGATACACTTCATATTTTGTAACTGCAGGACCTCTATGCACTTTGGTTACTTTCGCTTTCACTCCGAAACTTTGGAATGTACGTTCTAATTTACGAGCATTCTCATAAATTTCCGCGTTTTCATTTGTAACTTGCTTATTCTTTGGAAATTTTAATATATCAAGTGAAGGAAGCTTGTAATCTTTATTTTCTACATTTGAAAATTGCATAGGAGGTGCTTGCGCTTCACTCTCTAACGATTCAACGATTTTTTCTCCACGCTTTTTCTTTGATTCTTCAATTGGTGGAGTCTCTTCAATAAACGGTGAAGTGATCAAATCTTCTTGCTCTACTTCAATTCGTTTATCCTCTTCTTCATTTACAGGATAATTCTCAGTGAAATTTGAAATAATTGGCGGATCAATTTGGATTTCTTCCATCGGCTCAATAACTTCTTCTTGTTCTGCAGCACGTTTGCTTCTTGTACTTCTTGTTGTTTTTTTCTTTTCTGTTTGTTCAGCCGTTCTTTTGGATCTCCAATCTTTATAATCCCCTTGTATCACTTGAAATTGACTTCTAAGAATTCTACCAACTGGAGCTAACACTTCTCCAATATGTTTATTTGTTATACAGAGTACCCCGAGAATAACTAAAATAATTCCAATGATATAGGCTCCTACTTCGTCGAATAGGAAGTAACATGTCGCGAACATAAGCGCACCAAACATACCACCACCTAAATGAACGCTATCTGGCCCTTTTTTCATTTCAAGAAAGAAGTTATCTTTCGTACTCACAATAACAGAAGTATTTTGCACTGCTCCATCTTTTGTAAGAAGGTTAAATAATGTAATATGACTAAACATTAATATTGCCAATACAATTAAATAAAATCCAATTAACCGTTTATTTAAAAGGTTCGGCCATCCGCGTTTTATAACAAAGGAAACCGATAAAGCTATTACACCTAACACACCAATTATGTACCACTCACCAAAGAAGAAGCGAAAAAATAACACAAACGATTTCCCTACAACGCCTAGCTGTAAAATCGTAATGATTGAAAGTGCAAAAAGAGTTAAACCGACGATTTCATAATACAAAGTTGGCTTTATCGTACGTCTTGCCTTTGCCTTCGTCCCTCTTTGCTTTTGTTTTGCCATTTCTTCACCTCGTGTTCTACATATAAGTAAAGCTCTCCTAAAAACACTCTATTTATATGTCTGTTTTCTCTATTTTTCAGGTCTTTATATCTTCTATTTTTACACTTCTTGTAAAATGCTAAATAAACAGAAGAAAGCAGCCTACTCATGGCTGCTCAACCGTCTTGTTTTTTATATTATACCATAGCTTCTAAACAAAATCCTTCTTTTTGCTAAAAGGTTATTTTCTGACCTGGCTCAAACTCTAAATAGTGAAGTGGGTCCGTACTTAGCACACGTACAATAGAATAACACCCATGTTCCTCTTCAGAAACCATTAATTCCACACCATTTATATTTACAACTTTTTGACTTTCACATTGTGAATAATCGGCCGGATACACAAGTTGCTCTGGCATAATTGTATATAAAATCATTGTAACATTGTCCCTTCTGCACTACCTTCCGCGCGAACATCGATTAATTCGTTTAATTTTCGAATTGCATTTCCAATACCACCAACATCATCTATAAGACCGTACTTTACTGCATCCCCACCAATTACATTCGTCCCAATATCTCGCGTTAAATTTCCTTTCGCAAACATAAGCTCTTTAAAACGATCTTCTGTTACTTTCGAGTGCTTCGTCACAAAACGAATGACTCTTTCTTGCATCTTATCCAAATACTCAAATGTTTGTGGCACACCTATGACAAGACCTGTTAAACGAATTGGATGAATTGTCATCGTCGCAGTTTCCGCAATAAACGAATAGTCAGTAGAAACAGCAATCGGTACACCAATGGAATGTCCCCCACCTAAAACTAAAGATACTGTTGGCTTTGAAAGTGAAGCTACCATTTCAGAAATTGCTAGTCCAGCTTCAACGTCACCTCCAACCGTATTTAATATTAACAGCAAACCTTCAATTTTTGGATTTTGTTCAATCGCAACAATTTGCGGAATGATATGCTCGTATTTTGTTGTTTTATTTTGCGGCGGTAATTGAACATGACCTTCCACTTGTCCGATAATCGTTAAACAATGAATACGTGATTCATTCATCTGTGGTACATTTGTCTGTCCAAGCTGTTGAATTTTTTCTACTATTGAAGCCTCTTTTCCAGCTTCTTTTGGCTCAGCTTCTTTTTCTTCATTTGTATATCGATCACGTTCTGTCATTTCGCATCCCCTTTCACTCGTATATAACTATTATTTCTTAAGTTATAAATTTCATTCGATAGGGTTAAAAAGAAAAAAAAGATCACCCATAAGGGTGATCTTTTTTATACTTCCATAATAATCGGTAAAATCATAGGTTTTCTCTTTGTCTCTTCGTACAAGAACTGTCCTAATAATTCACGAATATTTTGTTTTAACATTGACCATTCAATCGAATATTCTTTAATTGACTGCTCAACAATCATACGTACAATCTCTGTAGATCGTTCAATTAACGCTTCTGATTCACGAACATATACGAAACCACGTGAAATGATTTCTGGACCAGAGATAATTTTCTTTTCATCTTTACCAAGTGTTACAACAACTACTAATATTCCATCTTGAGATAACATCTTTCTATCTCGAAGAACGATATTACCAACGTCACCTACACCTAATCCATCAATTAAAACATTACCAGCTTGTACTTTACCGACTAAGTTCGCTTCATCGTCACCAAAAGCAATTACATCGCCTTTTTCTACGATAAAGATATTTTCTCTTGTAATACCTACATCTTCAGCTAAATACGCATGTGCTTTTTGCATACGAAACTCACCATGTACGGGTACAAAGTACTTCGGTTTCATTAAATTTAACATTAATTTTAATTCTTCTTGGCTACCGTGACCTGAAACGTGAACTTTTCTTTCGCCGTAATAAACAACTTCAGCTCCAGCTCTAAATAACAAATCAATAATTTTTGATACAGATATTTCATTACCCGGAATTGGCGAAGCAGCAATGATAACAGTATCACCTTTACGAATTGAAATTTGTTTATGTGCTTGTTTTGCCATTCTAGATAGAGCAGCCATCGGTTCACCTTGACTACCTGTCGTTAAAATAGCTACCTTTTTCTCTGGGAAGTTGTCTACTTCTTGTAATGAAATAACCATACCTTCTGGAACATCTAAATAACCAAGACGTCTTGCAATGTCTACTACTTTCACCATACTACGTCCTACTACCGCTACTTTTCGCCCTGTTTCGGCAGCTGCATCAAATACTTGTTGAATACGATGTACATTCGATGCAAATGAAGCAACGATAATACGACCTTCTGCGCCGTAGAACACTTTAGAAATTTCTACACCAACTTCTTTTTCTGAACCTGTATACCCTGGACGCTCTGCATTTGTACTATCAGATAATAGGCAAAGTACACCTTCATTTCCGATTTGCGCCATTTTCCCAAGATCTGCTCCACTATTTCCAATTGGAGTTTGATCGAATTTAAAGTCTCCAGTATATACGATTGCACCTTTTGATGTATGGAAACAAACGCCAACAGAATCCGGAATACTATGTGTCGTTCCGAAGAATGACACTGTTGTAGTGTTAAACTCTACTGTTGAATTTGAATCGATTGTTTTTAGGTCTACACGGCCTAACATGCCCGCTTCACCAAGTTTTTCTTGTATAAGTCCTACTGTTAATTTCGTTGCATAGACTGGAATAGATAATTTACGAAGCACATACACAATTCCACCAATATGATCTTCATGACCGTGAGTAATAAATAAACCTTTTACTCGCTCTTGATTTTCCACTAAATATGTAATATCAGGAATAACGATATCAATTCCAAACATTTCATCTCCCGGGAACATTAACCCCGCATCTACGATAAAGATTTCAGAATCAATTTCAACACAGTACATGTTTTTCCCGATTTCACCTACTCCACCAAGAGCAAATACTTTAACAGACTCATTCTCTTTTCTCTTCATGTTGTTGCCTGGTTTAAAAATCTTGCAAACACTGATTTCACTAAAATTGCAGAGACACCAGGGGAAACTCTACAACCACCATATTTTCACCGTCCAAGACGAATGTCCTTACCGTTATGCGATATCATGTCCTTGTTTATTTTTTAAACCAGGTTTCACCTCTCTTTCATTATATAAATCAAATATCTTATTCGATATGATATGAAAATTTAATTAAATTATAATTTTTCCCAATTTTGCTAAGCATACCCGTACTAAGCTACTTAGCCATATTATACCTGATACAAGAAATAGAACACAAGTTAAATCGTGCGAAAGAAAGAGGAAAAGAACGGAATGACAACAAAAGTATCGAACGTATTTCCTTTATATTTACTCCGATTTTATACTCCATATTATTTTGAAGAACTAGCCATACATACGCTAAATTCATTTCATAATAGGGAGTTTCAAGATTTATTTTTCTAGAATCCAACAAAAACACTTACAAAATGGAGTTTTTTTATGAATTACGTCACATTTGAGGGGATTTCTCTAAAAACAGACACCGTAGTTTATTACGTTTATGCCATAATATCTATCATTTTTTGACTCAGTTAAAGGGGTACGATTATTTTCTTATACACATAATGAAGAAGCGATTAATATTCTTATAAGAACACATATAAGTAAGAAAAAGAGGAAAAGATTTGCATATAATAAAAAATGACCTAGTCCTACACTAGGTCATTTTTTATTAACGAGGGATAGATTGCATTACAGATTGTAACGTTACTCTTTCTTCTTCTGTTAATGGAAGAAGTGGTAAACGTACAGAACCTACATCTAATCCAACCATTTGTAACGCTGTTTTTACTGGAGTTGGACTTGGCGCCATAAATAATGAATCAGTTACTCTTACAAGTAATTGATGTAATTTTTGTGCCTTCTTAAATTCTCCTGCTTGAAATGCTGTAATCATTTCTTGCATTTCGTTTCCGATAACATGAGAGGCTACCGAAACGATACCTTTCGCTCCAACTGCCATAGCTGGTAACGTTAAACCGTCATCACCGCTGTATACCGCAAAGTCGTCCGCTGTTTTTTCAATGATTTCTGTCATTGTTAACACATCGCCGCCGGCATCTTTAATAGCAACAATGTTTTCTATTTCTGATAAACGAACAACTGTATCAACGGAGATTTGTACAATAGATCGTCCTGGAACGTTATATAGCATAACCGGAAGCGGCGTGCTTTCAGCAATTGCTTTAAAATGCTGATACATTCCTTCTTGACTCGGTTTGTTATAATACGGTGCTACTAGCATTACTGCATCCACACCAACTTCTGTTGCCTTTTTAGTTAAGTCAATAGAAGCATGCGTATTATTGCTACCTGTTCCAGCGATTACGGGCACTCTTTTATCGACAACAGATACGACATGGCGATATAACGCTACTTTCTCTTCTGAAGTTAATGTAGGAGATTCTCCTGTCGTTCCTCCTACCACGATTGCTGTTGTACCGTTATCAATTAAATAATTTACCAATTTCGTTGTCTTTGCAAAATCGATATTCCCGTTTATATCAAACGGTGTTACCATCGCGGTTGCAATTGTCCCAAAATCTATCATGGTCTCACTCCTTATTGTTCCAGTTGCTTTTCTTTTGAAAGCTCAAACGCACTATGTAATGCATTTACAGCCTCCACTAAATCAGTTTCTTTTACAAGAACCCAAATTGTTGTATGACTATCTGCCGATTGCAGGATTTGAATACCTTTTTCCGTTAAAGCTGTAACGATTTTCGCAGTAACCCCTGGGTATCCTGCCATTCCAGCTCCAACGATAGATACTTTCGCACAATGCTCTGTCACAATTGGCTCATATCCAAGGTTCTTTAATAATTTAACTGCATGACTTGATACATTATCACTCACCGTATATGCTACACCAGTAGGTGAAATATTAATTAAATCGACACTTATTCCTTCGTTCGCCATCTCTTTAAACACATGTTGTTGCAAATCATATGCCGTTTCTTTTGCAAGCACTTTAATTTGCGTTACGTTTGATACGTGGGCGATACCTGTAACAGGACGTTCTTCTACATCACGACCTCTTGTAGCACCGTCATATGCTGAAATAAGCGTACCTTCACTATCAGAATACGTAGAACGTACACGAAGTGGCACTTTTGCATGCATCGCAATTTCAACTGCACGTGGATGAACGACTTTCGCACCTTGATAAGCCATGTTACAAATTTCGTTATACGTTACAGTTTGAAGATGACGTGCATCTTTTACAATACGAGGATCCGCAGTCATAACACCTTCTACATCAGTGAATATATCGATGTATTCAGCATGAAGTGCAACACCTAATGCTGAAGCTGAAGTATCACTACCTCCGCGTCCAAGTGTTGTCGTATCACCTTTTTTCGTTTGCCCTTGGAATCCTGTAACGACGATTACATCTACATTTTCTAACTCTTCATGTATACGATCGCAATTCATTTCAATAATCTTTGCATTCGTAAAGTCATCATTCGTTACAAAACCAGCTTGTGCACCATTTAATGCTGCTGCTTTTATACCGTTCTCATTCAACATATTAGAGAAAACAATTGCAGAGATTAACTCTCCGCACGATAATAATAAATCTTGCTCACGTTTAGAAATAGTAGATTCCTCTTGATTTACAAGACTTAATAACGTATCCGTTGCATATGGTTCACCTTTACGACCCATAGCAGATACGACAGTAACTACTTTATAACCAGCAGCTAATGATTTCTTTATATGATGAAGCGCATGCTTACGTCCATTGTCATCACGTACTGATGTGCCACCAAATTTTTGAACAATTATTTTCATATTTTGCACCTTCTCTTAGCCGTTTACACTAATTGTAATTTTACTAAGCGCTCTGCAATTTGAACAGAATTCCATGCAGCGCCTTTTAATAAGTTATCAGATACGACCCAAAGATGGAATCCTTTATCGTTATTTAAATCTTTACGGATTCTTCCAACGAATACTTCGTTTTTACCTACTGCAGTAGCTGGCATTGGATATAACTGCTCTTCTGGATTATCTTGCAGAACAATACCTTCCGCATTTGCAAGTAAGCTCTTTAATTCTGCTACTGTTACGCCTTCTTTTTCTACTTCGATGTAAACAGACTCAGAGTGTCCTGATACAACTGGTAAACGTACACATGTTGCCGCTACTTCTAATTCAGGCATATGCATAATTTTTTTTGTTTCGTTAATCATTTTCATTTCTTCAAATGTAAATCCATTATCTTGGAACTTATCAATCTGTGGAATCGCATTAAAAGCAATTGGGAAATGCTTCTTATCACCTGATACAGGAAGAACATTTGCCTTAACTTCTTCGCCATTTAAGATTGCTTGTGATTGTTCATGAAGTTCTTCAATAGCTGCCGCACCAGCACCTGATACAGCTTGATATGTGGAAACGATTACTCGTTTTAAACCATATTGCTGACGAACTGGCTCAAGAGCTACTACCATTTGAATTGTAGAACAGTTTGGATTTGCAATAATACCATTATGTTCTTTTAAGTCGTTTTCATTTACTTCAGGTACAACAAGTGGCACGTTTTCTGTCATACGGAATGCACTTGTATTATCAACAACAATCGCACCGCGTTTTGCTGCTTCTGGCGCTAATTGTTTCGATACAGATCCACCAGCACTAAATAGTGCGATATCTACTCCTTCAAAGCTTTCAGGAGTTGCCTCTTGAACTGTAAATTCTTCGCCTTTAAATACAAGTTTCTTACCTGCAGATCGTTTAGATGAAAGTAACGTTAATTTCCCGATTGGAAATTCTCGTTTCTCTAAAGTATTTAACATTTGTTCACCAACTGCGCCGGTTGCTCCAACTACAGCGACATGAAAAGTTTTTTGCTTTTCCATCACTATGCCCCTTTCTAGATACCAATCCTTCTATAACTTAGAATCAGAAGGAGTATACAATACCCCTTCTAATCTTAATAACGTTAATTTTATCATATTCTACAGTAAGAATGATGGTTTCATCAAAAATTGTCCGTTTTTTTTCGTTTTTTAATTCATATATCTGAATTTTTCTACGACCACCGGTTGCAATTGCTTTCCTTGCAGCGCTTCTAATACTGTATCTTCCAGTAACTCCATACGAGCTACCATTGAGTTCGGTTTTTTCTCTGGCGCATCTTGACCGAATGGGACGAAATAGATATTTTTTGTGGCCATTAGGCGCATGAGGTTTACCCCATTTAATCCTAAAGCATCATTCGTCGAAACTGCCAATACGACAGGCTTGCCATTTCTTAGCGTCGCTTTTGCTGCCATTAGTACTGGAGAATCTGTCATTGCATTTGCAAATTTACTCATAGAATTTCCTGTTAAAGGAGCGATTACCATGCAGTCTAATGGAATTTTAGGTCCAAGTGGCTCTGCTCCAACAATTGAATTAATTGCTTTAAAACCTGTTATTTCTTCAATCTTCTTAATCCACTCTGCTCCTTCTCCAAATCTAGTATTTGTTGATTGAACAGTGTATGAAACAACGGGACGTACTTCTGCCCCTTCAGCAATTAATTTTTCTAAGTGCGGCATAACTTCCTCATACGTACAATGTGAACCCGTAAATCCGAAACCAATTCGTTTCCCCTTCAAACTCATTTCTTTTCCTCCTCCTTTGCAATTGCATCTGCTGCTAATAACTGAGAAAGAACATTTGCTAAAATTTGCCCAGCCGTTTTTGGAGCAACAATACCTGGTAATCCAGGTGCTAGCAACGCTTTGACTCCTCTTTTTTCCGCATATCTAAAGTCAGTACCACCTGGTTTAGAAGCTAAATCAATCACTAACGTATGAGCTGGCATTTTTGCAATAACATTCGCTGTTACAACGAGGTGCGGAATTGTATTGATTACAATATCGATATTCCCTACTTCTTTCTCTATGTCTTGCATATGAAAAGGAGAAAACATCATTTCTGTAATACGTGCAATATGTTCAGATCGTCTTGCTCCAACTTTGACATGGGCTCCTAATGATTGAAATGCTCTCGCAACACTCATTCCTGTTCTACCAAATCCTAGAACCATTACATTGGACCCATGAATTGTATAGTCGGTATGTTGAATTACCATCATTAATGTACCTTCTACAGTTGGAATAGAATTGTATATTGCCACATCATCACGATCAAATAATTTAACAAGTTTTCGGTTCGTAGTAGATACGAGATTTTCCAAGTAAGGTGTACCAATACCCGAATATATAGTAAAGTGTTCTGGTGTATTTTCAATTTGTTCTTTCGTTATTGAAACTTTTTCATTTGAAAAAATAGTATCTACTTCTCCTTTAGCATTTGTACCTGCAACCGGCAAAATGATTGCGTCTACAGAAGTGAAATCTAAATTTTGTATACTTTCTTTTGCTGCCCCTGTGAAACCATGATCTAACTGATCAAACCCTATCAAAGAAAGTTTCGCATCCAATTCAACTAGCTTACGAATTACTTCTAGCTGCCTTGCATCTCCTCCTATGACAGCAATATGCATCTCAGTCAACATTCCCTAATTCACCTTCTTTTTCTGTCATTTATAAGAAAAGTGCCTACTTTTTCTTTTTCCTCCACATCATATGTAATGTACGAGTTTATGGTGATTGAAAATCCAAATGCACATATGATTTATCAGGTTTCTATGTAGATACAAAAAAAGATGACCAAAATGGCCATCCTTCACTCCGAATTTGAACGATCTATACTATCACAAAGAAGCATATCATGTCCGACTTTCTTTATTTGATTCCATGCCACCCTTACTTCTTGTGGTTCCTTTTTAAAACCTCCCCACTTCCCTACAGGTATTATAAGTGTTTGTATTTGTCCGTCTTTCTCATTAATCTCTAAATCCATATAACCTAAGACTCCCATTTTTTCCGCTTTTTCTATATCTACAACCTCTTTACCACTTAATTCACTTAATCGCATACATACTCCACTCCCCTACTGAATTTTTCATTTGCATTGTCTATAATTAGTACCTATTCTATATGTATAAAAAAATAACCTTCTCTCATTTAAAAAGAGAGAAGGTTATTATCAGATACATCATAAAAATCGATTATAGTTTTATTCCTTTTGGAAGTTTTCCGTCTGGACTAATAAGTGCCGCAGAGAATTCATCAGTAAACATGTTGCGAATTAATCCGTCCACATTTTCTTTTGTTACAGTGTTTACACTTTCAATAATCTCATCAAGTGAACGATGTTTACGAAGAAGCAATTCATTTTTACCGTTACGACTCATACGGCTATTTGTACTTTCTAAACTTAACATTAAGTTTCCTTTTAATTGCTCTTTACTATTCATAAGCTCTTTTTCTGTAATACCTGTATTTTTCAATGTCTCTAATGTTTCTTGCATTGTTTCATACAGTGTATCTAATTGTTGGCTACCTGTTCCACCGTAAAGTGTTAACATACCTGTATCTTCATAAGAAGAGTGGTAAGAAAATACCGAGTAAGCTAATCCACGTTGCTCACGTACTTCTTGGAATAAACGGCTACTCATGCTACCACCTAAAACATTATTTAATACAATTAAGTTATAAATATCTTCGTGTCCCATTTGTAAGCCTTTATATCCTAGACATAAATGAGCTTGTTCCGTTTCCTTTTTACGGGCTACCTTATTGAAATGGAAAATTGGGCTATGTACTTGTTCACGGTTTGTTGTTCCTTCATAACTACCGAAATATTGCTCCACTGTTTGTAAAAATGCTTCATCAATATTTCCTGCAACTGATACAACTACATTTTCAGGTGTGTAATGATCTTTTATATATTGACGTAACGTATCACCTGTAAACGTATTAAGCGTTTTTTCTGTTCCTAAAATAGGATATCCAAGTGGATGCGTTTCATATGTTGCTTTCGTTAACATATCATGCACAATATCATCTGGCGCATCTTCGTACATTTTAATTTCTTCACATACGACATTCTTCTCTTTTTTCAGTTCTTCCTCATCAAATGTTGAATTAAAGAACATATCTGCTAAAACATCTAAAGCATATTTAGCATGCTCATCTAATACTTTTGCATAGTAACAAGTATATTCTTTTGAAGTAAATGCATTCACTTGACCACCAATGCTATCAAATGATTCTGCAATCTCTCGTGCACTACGTGTTTCTGTCCCTTTAAAGAACATATGCTCTAAAAAGTGAGAAATCCCATTATTTTTTTCATTTTCATTTCTTGATCCCGCATGGATCCAAATACCAATTGCAACCGATCTTACAGTTGGTATATTCTCCATAACTATTCTTACACCATTTTTACAAGTATATTTTTTAATCAAAAACTTTCCTCCTACTGCCAGTTTCTCTAAATAAAACGCTATTATTTAATGATAACAAGTTTAAGGATGAATGTCATGCAAATGTATTTAATCCACACGTTTTTCATCCAGTAATTCAGTTATATTCCCCACTTTATATCCTTGTTCCTTCAATTTTATAATCATTGTTTCTAAAGCCTCTGCTGTAGACGAAGTAGGATGCATTAATATGATAGCACCTGGATGTATTTTTCTCATTACTCTCTGCAATAGTACATCCGGCTCAGGTCGCTTCCAATCAATCGTATCTACAGTCCACATAATCGTTCCCATTTGAAAATCATCTGCAATCTTTACGACTTCATCTCGAAAGCTTCCACTCGGCGGGGCAAACCATCTTACTTTTTGATTCGTTGCTACTTCTATCATTCGATTTGTTTTTTGTAACTGATCTCGTATTTCATCTGACGATAACGTTTTCATATTAGGGTGTGTGTATGAGTGATTTCCAACTTCTTGTTTTGCATCGACAATCATTTTTGCAAACCGCAAATTTTCTTTCACCCAACGTCCTTCTAAAAAGAAAGTGGCCTTCACATCATGCTTTTTCAAGATTTCTAATATGCGAGGCAAATACTCATTTCCCCATGCCACATTTATTGTTAATCCTACCATCTTTTTATTTGGATGCCCTCTATAAATTGGAGCTGGTGATAAATCTTCCAAATGAACACTCGGTGAGACTTCTTTGAATTCAAGATATTTTTGATCAAATTCCTTTAGCTTCTTCATATTATTATACGATGCTTCAATATCCACTTGTCTTCCATTATATCCAGGTGTTGCCTTCCATATTTTATCAATCATCGCATTTTGAGGTGCAATCTCATACTGTTTTGCATGCTTTTGAATTTCTTCATGCAAGTTATCTTGTGCAAAAACAGAATAAGAGCCTAAACTGACATATAAAGAAAATATACATATGTATGCCAATATACGAACTTTCATATAAACCCTCCCAAATTAACTATATAAAAACATTTTCTTCTTATCTTTGTTAATTTGAGCGTTATAATGAAAACTATACCTATACCGACATAAAAATATATGAACATCATGTTTTTTACATAACAAAAAAAGCCAGTTTAACTGGCTTTTACTTATTGCTGCTCTTGTTTGTTTTCTTCTTTAGCAGCTTCTTTTTCTTGCTCTTCTTTTAGCAATACTTTTCTAGATAGATTTACGCGACCTTGCTTGTCAATCTCGATAACTTTAACTGTAATTACATCACCGATTTTCACAACGTCTTCTACTTTACCTACACGCTCAAGTGCAAGTTCAGAAATATGAACTAATCCATCTTTACCGCTGAATAATTCAACGAAAGCACCAAATTTCTCAACACGTTTCACTTTTCCTTCGTAGATCTCACCTACTTGTACTTCGCGAACGATATCTTCGATAATCTTCTTAGCTTTGTCGTTCATTTCTTGATTTATTGATGAAATGAATACTGTACCATCTTGCTCGATGTCAATTTTAACGCCAGTTTCTTCAATAATTTTATTGATTTGTTTACCGCTTGGTCCAATAACGTCACGGATTTTATCTGGGTTGATTGTCATTGTAATAATCTTTGGAGCGTAAGCTGATAATTCAGTACGTGGCTCTGCAATAACAGATAACATATGATTTAGAATGTGCACACGACCAATTTTCGCTTGTTGTAATGCCTCTTCTAAAATCTCACGTGATAAACCATCGATTTTAATGTCCATTTGCAGCGCAGTTACACCTTGTGCTGTACCTGCTACTTTAAAGTCCATATCACCTAAATGATCTTCCATACCTTGAATATCAGATAAAATTGTGTAATGCTCACCAGATTTAACCAGACCCATTGCAATACCTGCAACTGGAGCTTTAAGTGGAACACCCGCATCCATCATTGCTAAAGTACTACCACAAATACTTGCTTGTGAAGTAGAACCATTTGATTCTAATACTTCAGATACAAGGCGTACTGTGTATGGGAAATCTTTTTCAGATGGAATTACAGGCTCAAGTGCGCGCTCTCCTAGTGCACCGTGACCAATTTCACGACGACCTGGTCCACGCATCGGTCTTGTTTCACCAACACTAAATGATGGGAAATTGTAATGGTGCATAAAGCGTTTTGATTCTTCTACACCAAGACCATCTAAAATTTGCACATCGCCTAATGCACCTAATGTACAAATACTTAATGCTTGTGTTTGTCCACGTGTGAATAAACCAGAACCGTGTGTACGAGATAAAATACCAACCTCTGATGCTAAAGGACGGATTTCGTCACCTTTACGGCCATCTGGGCGAATTTTTTCAACTGTAATAAGACGACGTACTTCTTCTTTTACAATTTTATATAAAATCTCATTTACTTGTCCTAATGTATCAGCGTCAGCTTCCTCAGCTTCGTAATGCTCAATTACACGCTTTTTCACTTCGTTAATTGCATCTTCACGTGCATGTTTCTCATGTACTTGAATTGCAGAATGCATATCCTTCTCAGCCATTTCGCGTACAGCTTGATTAAGATCAGCGTCAACTTCATAAAGTTTCACTTCTGATTTCTCTTTACCTACAGCTTCTACGATCTCTTCTTGGAATGCAATTAAACGTTTAATTTCATCATGACCAAACATAATTGCTTCTAACATTGTTTCTTCAGGCACTTGATCTGCTCCTGCTTCAACCATGTTAATCGCATCTTTCGTACCAGCTACAACTAAGTGGATATCACTTTGTTCTTGCTGTTCTACTGTTGGATTAATAACGAATTCGCCATTAATACGACCAACTGTCGCACCAGCGATTGGACCTTCAAATGGAATATCTGAAATCGATAACGCTAATGAAGAACCAAGCATAGCTGCCATTTCAGAAGAACAATCCTGATCAACACTCATTACAATGCTGACAACTTGTACTTCGTTACGGAAACCATCTGCGAATAGCGGACGAATTGGACGGTCGATTAAACGACTTGCCAAAATTGCTTTTTCACTTGGACGACCTTCACGCTTAATAAAACCGCCAGGAATTTTTCCGACTGCATATAAACGCTCTTCATAGTTTACTGTAAGTGGGAAAAAATCTACATTTTTAGCTTCTTTTGATGCAGTTGCTGTAGATAGAACCGCTGTATCGCCATATCTTACTAATACTGCTCCGTTCGCTTGTTTGGCAAGCTGACCAGTTTCAACTGTTAGCTGGCGACCAGCTAAATCTATCGAGAAGACTTGCTTTTCTTGACTCATTTAAGTACCCCTCTCAATTTAAAGTATTCAATTCTTCTATGTAAATGGATAGTATATCACAATATTCTACCTCTAGTATTGCCTAAAATTAAGTAAGCT
Organism: Bacillus sp. CCB-MMP212; assembly: GCF_022748145.1. Taxonomy (NCBI): domain Bacteria; kingdom Bacillati; phylum Bacillota; class Bacilli; order Caryophanales; family Bacillaceae; genus Bacillus; species Bacillus sp. CCB-MMP212. Next base: position 578,120 of record NZ_JALDQE010000002.1, on the reverse strand, counting down.
ATAAAGCGTAGAAGATATATTTTTACCTAACAAAAAAGCGGGAATATTCCCGCTTCTTTGACTATCGACGTAAGCCAAGCTTTGTGATTAATTCACGGTAACGTGTGATATCGCTATTACGAAGGTAAGTTAGTAAATTACGACGTTTACCAACCATCTTTAATAGACCACGACGTGAATGATGATCTTTCTTGTGAGTACGTAAGTGCTCGTTTAGAGTGTTAATTTGCTCCGTTAGGACAGCAATTTGAACCTCTGGAGAACCAGTATCAGTCTCATGAGTTCTAAATTGTGCAATGATTTCATTTTTACGCTCTTGTGTTAAAGCCATCCTATTTCACCTCCTATTAATTAAACCCCCAATTACCTAGCAAGCGTCGGTGAGTCGCAATGCCAAGCAATGGTTGTCATAAAGTACATAACATAGAATACTACTTTTCATTTGAAAAAGCAAGTATATTCTTTTCGCTCGCAAAATATTCTTGTGCTGTTTTCTTATCTTTTGCGATTTGTTCAACTAACTCATCAATGCCATTGAATTTCTTCTCTTCTCTTATACGCATATGCCACTCTACTGTAACATTTTGATCGTATATATCTTTGTTAAATTCAAATAAGTGCACTTCAATTGATAATTGACGCTCATCTTCTTTAAAAGTCGGTTTATATCCAATATTACATACACCATCGTACCATTCATCGTGAACTTTTAATCTCACTGCATAAACACCTACAGGTGGCAATAAATACTCATCACTTAAACCTACATTAGCTGTTGGAAAACCAATTTGACGCCCACGTTTGTCGCCGTGTATAACTGTTCCCGCTACAGTATAGGCTCTACCTAAAATAGATGGAATTTGTTCCATTTCGCCATTTCGAATTAACTTTCGTAATGCTGTAGAACTTACTTTCTCTTCTTGAAATTCAACTTTTTCAATCACAGTCTGTGTAAACTCCCCTCTTGCATGAAATGGTAAAGTCTCCATCTTTCCTTTTCCTAAACGTCCATATGAATAATCAAACCCTGCTACTACATGCTTTACATTTAAACCAATAATATAATCATCTACAAATTGTTGTGGTAATAACCCTGCAAATGATTCATCAAATTTAATCACATATAATATATCGATTCCTAAGCTTTCGACTATTTTTTCTTTATCACGCATTGGTGTAATATACTCCACATGCGCATCCTTTTTCCCTAAAACAACAGATGGATGAGGATGAAATGTCATAACTGCACTTTTATATCCTCGGTCGTCCGCTATTTTTTTCGCAGTTCGAATTACACATTGATGTCCTAAATGAATGCCATCAAAAAATCCTAATGCCATTACAGTAGGTGGTAATTCTAATTTATTTTGTTCATGTGGATGAGTTAAATGAATAAGTTTCACGCTTGAATTCACCTTTTTCTGTAATAATCCTTCCAATAATTCATTATAGCTTTAGTTCTTGATTATTCACAAGTACTTTCATCGGCTTTAACATGCCAGGATGTTTCGGATGATGTTCATAAATTGCTAAGCAACGATCATTTTTATTAAACACTGTAATAAATGGTGCTGTTATTTCTAATTCATTCTTTAAGAACATACCATTCTTGATTTTCTCTGCTTGCTTTTCATCTACAACCATTTTTGGAAACTTACTTAATGCTTCATCAATTGAAATGAGGATAGACTCTACTGTTCCATTTTGCACGTTTTCTTCAATTTCTTCAAATGATATGCAATCTTCTAATAAAAATTCACCAGATGCCGTTCTTACAAGGTGAGACATATGTGATGGGAAACCAAGTTTCTCCCCGATCATTACCGCTAACGTTCTTACATATGTTCCTTTACTACACGTTACACGGAAACGGAATGAAATATTTTCTCCTTCAAAAACTTCACGGTCATCAAGTAATACGAATTCATGAATCGTAATTGTACGAACTGGACGTTCCACCTCTTGTCCTGCTCTTGCATATTCATATAATTTTTTCCCGTTTACTTTTACAGCTGAGAACATTGGTGGCATTTGTTCAATCGTGCCTGTTAATTCCGCTAGTACCTCTTCTACTTCTTTACGTGTAATAACACGGTTTACATCTTGTTTCTCCACAACTTCACCAGAAGCATCTTCTGTTGTTGTTGAAAACCCTAATGTTACTTCACCTTCATATGTTTTCGTTTCACTTGTTAAAAATTGTGCAATCTTCGTTGCTCTCCCCACACAAAGTGGTAATACTCCCGTTACATCTGGGTCTAATGTTCCCGTATGACCAATTCTCTTTTCTCGCAATATCTTTCTTAATTTAAATACACAATCATGTGATGTCATGCCTTTTGGCTTATGTAATAATACTACACCTTCCATATATGTTCACCTCATCATAATTCTTTCGTAGTAAATATCCAAAACTTATTTTGCATTGAAAAAATGGATAGACAAATGTCTATCCATTATTCTTCACGTTTACCGTCTTTATTAATTTCATGTAAAAGTGTATCAATTCGATGACCATATCCGATAGACTCATCAAACTCAAAGGTAATTTCCGGTGTTTTACGAAGACGAATACGTTGGCCAATTTCTGAACGAATAAAGCCTTTTGCCTTCGCTAAACCTTTTAACGTATTTTCTTTCTGTTCTTCGTCACCTAAAACAGAAATATATACTTTGGCAATTTGCAAATCACCACTCACTTGTACATCTGTTACTGTAACAAATCCGATACGTGGGTCTTTAATTTTACGACTAATGATGTCGCCTAATTCTTTTTTCATTTGCTCGCCTACACGGTTTGCACGTAATTTCATAACTCTTCACCTCATTCAATACCATTCCAATTGTGTTATCGTACGTTCAATTTCAGGAAATGAATCGATGTACTCCAGTACACGATTCATTTCTTTTTCACAGATAACACGATTTGAGGATACGGAAACAATCGCAATTTCTGTACGTTGCCATACATCTTGATGCCCAACTTCAGAAACAGCTACATTATAGCGCTGTTTCACACGAGTTAGCACTCGTTGCAAAATTGCCCGTTTCTCTTTTAAAGAATGCACATCGTAAATCATACACTCGAATGAGAGTGAAGCGACAATCATCGCTTCACTTCTTCCATAACGTATGCTTCAATGATGTCCCCTTCTTTAAGGTCATTATATCTCTCAATTGTAATACCACACTCATAGTTTTGTGCAACTTCTTTTACGTCGTCTTTGAAACGTTTTAACGTATCAAGTTGTCCTTCGAAAATTACGATACCATCGCGGATAATACGAACGCCACTATCGCGTGTAATTTTACCGTCAATTACGTAACAACCTGCGATTGTTCCAACTTTTGTTACCTTGAATGTTTGACGAACTTCCGCTTGACCGATTACTTTTTCTTCGAATTCTGGATCCAGCATACCTTGCATTGCTAATTCAATTTCTTCGATTACTTTGTAGATAATGCGGTGTAAGCGAACATCAACGTTCTCTAATTCAGCTGTACGCTTCGCGTTCACATCCGGACGTACGTTAAATCCAATTACAATTGCATTAGATGCAGAAGCTAAAATGATATCAGATTCTGTAATCGCACCTACACCAGTGTGAATGATTTTAACTTTTACGCCTTCAACATCAATTTTACGAAGTGACGCTGCCATCGCTTCAACAGAACCTTGTACGTCTGCTTTTACGATTAAGTTGATTTCTTTTACATCGCTCTCTTGGATTTGTTGGAATAAATCTTCAAGGCTTAATTTAGATTTCTCACCACGTTGTGCAACTAACGCTTCTTGTGCACGTGATTCACCGATTTGACGAGCTTTCTTCTCATCAGCGAATGCCATGAAACGATCTCCAGCCTGTGGTACTTCATTTAAACCTGTAATTTCAACAGGAGTTGATGGACCAGCAACTTTTACACGACGACCAATATCACTTACCATTGCACGAACACGTCCGAATGAAGTTCCAACAACGATTGGATCTCCAACTCGAAGTGTACCGTTTTGAACTAATAATGTCGCGATAGTTCCTTTACCTTTATCAAGCTGTGCTTCAATTACAGTACCCGTTGCATAACGATTTGGGTTTGCTTTATATTCTTCTACTTCACTTACAAGAAGAATCATCTCTAGCAAGTTGTCAATTCCCTCGCCTTGGATTGCAGAAATTGGTACGAAAATTGTATCTCCGCCCCAAGCTTCTGGAACTAATTCATATTCTGTTAATTCTTGCATTACACGATCAGGATTCGCCGCTGGTTTATCCATTTTATTCACAGCAACAATAATTGGTACTCCAGCTGCTTTTGCATGGCTAATCGCTTCAACTGTTTGAGGCATAACACCGTCATCAGCTGCAACAACAAGGATTGTAATATCAGTTACTTGCGCACCACGAGCACGCATCGTTGTAAATGCCGCGTGACCAGGCGTATCTAAGAATGTAATTTTCTTATCATTTACTTCAACTTGGTATGCACCAATATGCTGAGTAATTCCACCCGCTTCGCCAGCAGTTACTTTTGAATTACGAATTGAGTCAAGTAATGTTGTTTTACCATGGTCAACGTGTCCCATAATCGTAACAACAGCTGGACGCTCTTTTAAGTTTTCTTCATCATCTTGCTCATCAATGAATGTTTCAAACTCAGTTTCACTTACAACTACTTCTTCTTCTACTTCAATACCGTAATCAGTAGCAATTAACTCAATTGTATCTTTATCCAAGTCTTGGTTAATTGTTGCCATAATTCCAAGCATGAAGAGCTTTTTAATAATTTCAGATGGCTCTTCACTTAACTTTTTAGCAAGTTCACCTACTGTAAGGCTTCCAGAGAAAGTAATTTTATCTGGTGTTTCTACTATTTGCGTTTGTTGTCTTCCAGCAAAGTTATCTTGACGTTTGTCTTCATTTCCTTTGCCTTTTTTCTTTTTCTTATTGCTGTTCTTTTTACTGCGAACAACTTTCTCTTCTACTTCAAACTCATCTGCAACAGAAGGTTTTTCCGCTCCAGTGTTATATTCATTATCTAATTTATTTACTACTTCATCTTCTAACATTGTCATATGATTCGAAACCTCGATATTCATCTCTTTAAGTTTTGTCATAAGATCTTTACTTGAGATATTATTTTTTTTTGCATATTCATGTACTCGAATTTTACTCATACCTTCACCCCCGGTAATTTGTATCGAGCATGCTACGTAGCTTTTTCGCAAAGCCTTCATCTAACACAGCTACAACGACTCGCTCGTCTCTCCCAATCGCATGCCCTAATTGTTGTCGATTTTCGACTTTTTTCATTGGTACGTTGTAGTACGTCGTTTTATCAGTGATACGTTTAGTAGTGTTCGCTGACGCATCTTCAGAAAGCAATACGAGCTTTGCTTTACCACTTCGTACTTCTTTTAAAACGAGTTCTTCACCCGAAATGATTTTTCGAGCGCGATTTGCTAGTCCTAAAAACGATTTCCAATCGGACACTTATTTCGACTCCTTCTCAACAAGCTCAAGAAGCTCTTCGTACAGAGAACTGTCGATTTTCGCTTTTAGATGATGTTCCAAAATGTTTTTCTTTTGGGCTTGCATAATGCATTCTTTATCTTTTGACAAATATGCACCTCGTCCTGATTTTTTTCCAGATAAATCAATAGACACTTCGCCCTCTTTGGAACGAACAATGCGAACGAGCTCTCGTTTTGATTTCATCTCTTGCGTCGCGATACATTTTCGTAACGGAACTTTTCGATTGCTCATACTCATCACCTCTATTCGATTTCGTCTTCAACTGAATCGAATCCGAATGCGATTACGCTATCTTCTTCTGTTACAATTCCAAGTTGTTTCGCATCAGACTCACTTTTAATATCAATTTTCCAGCCTGTTAATTTAGCTGCAAGACGCGCATTTTGTCCACGCTTACCGATAGCTAATGATAGCTGGTGGTCTGGAACAACAACAGTTGTTGCTTTTTCATCTTCATCTACAAGTACTTTAACAACTTGTGATGGGCTTAAAGCATTTGCAACATATTCAACTGGATCATTTGACCAGCGAACGATGTCAATCTTTTCACCTTTTAGTTCATCTACAACACGTTGTACACGTTGTCCTTTCGGTCCTACGCAAGAACCAACTGGATCAACATCAATGTTTTCTGCATGCACAGAGATTTTAGAACGATCTCCTGCTTCGCGCGCTACAGAGCGAATTTCTACAGTTCCATCATAAATTTCTGGAACTTCCATTTCGAATAAACGTTTTAAAAGACCAGGATGTGTACGTGATACGTAAATTTGTGGTCCTTTTGTTGTCTTTTCTACTTTTGTAATAAATACGCGAATACGATCATGTGGCTTATATTGCTCATTTGGCATTTGCTCACTTACAGGTAATAAAGCTTCTACTTTACCTAAGCTTACGTAGATGAAACGAGCATCTTGGCGTTGTACAATACCAACCATAATGTCTTCTTCACGATCACTAAATTCTGAGTAAATAACACCACGTTCTGCTTCACGAACTCGTTGTGTTACAACTTGTTTTGCAGTTTGCGCTGCAATACGACCAAAATCTTTTGGCGTTACTTCAATTTCTAGTACGTCGCCATCTTGGTAGTTTGGATTAATTTGTCTTGCCTCTTCTACAGAGATTTCAAGACGTGGATCAAACACATTATCAACAACGTCCTTACGTGCTAAAACTTGAATTGTTCCCACTTCTGGGTTAAAGCTCACACGAACGTTTTGTGCTTGGTTAAAATTGCGTTTATAAGCAGAGATTAACGCTGCTTCAATCGCATCAATAATAATATCTTTACTAATACCTTTTTCTGACTCTAATACGAGCAAAGCATCTAACAACTCAGTGCTCATGAAGATCCCCCTTCTTACTAAAACGTAACAGCAAGTCGCGCATTTGCAACTTTATCCATTGGAATTTGGATTTCTTTTTTACGTGTTTTAATTGTTAATAGTAGTGTAATTGTAGTACCGTCGTAGGAAAGTAACTTTCCTTCAAACATCTTTTCGCCATCAATCGGCTCATATGTTTTAATTGCCACTTGTTTTCCTACCGCTTGCTGGAAGTCTTTCTCTTTCTTTAATGGGCGTTCTGCTCCAGGAGATGATACATCCAAAAAGTAAAGGTGAGGAATTGGATCCTCTTTATCTAAAGCTTCGCTTAAACGTTCACTTACCGCACCGCATTCTTCAATGTCGACTCCCTTTTCAGAATCGATGAATACGCGTAAGAACCAGTCTTGTCCTTCTTTCACATACTCTACATCTACAAGTTCAAGATTTAACTCTTCAACGATTGGCTGCGCAAATGCTTCTACAACTTCTGTGACTTTCTTATCCATAAACAGCCTCCTTCCTGCCGCCATGTACCATTTACAAGAAAAGATCCCGTTCATAAAGACGGTCTATCTTATTCTTTCTCGTTAGCTAACAAAAGCCCCTGCCGTTAAGCAGGGAATATCTGTCTTAGTATTACCAAATTTAAGAAGTAAAACTTGTAACAAAATATGTATATACGACAGAAATGTCTTTACTATCTACATGAATAAAATGTAGATAGTAACACGAAAGAGTGGGTTTCCCCACTCTCTTTTTCACAAAATATACATGACATGGTTATCTCGGTTTATAGTATACCATAGCAAATATTGATTTGCAAAGACTTTTCCTACCTATTAGAACAGTGATAATTGGTTTTGATCCGGCAAATCTCCTAAACAACCTTGGCTATCTAAATACTCAATAATTGTTTTCGAAACCTTACTTCGTTGCTGTAAGTCTTCTTTTGATAAGAAGTCTCCATTTTTGCGCGCTTCCACAATACTTAAGGCTGCGTTCGTACCAAGACCAGGCACTGCATTAAACGGAGGGATTAATGAGTCCCCATCAATAATAAATTCCGTTGCATGCGAACGGTATAAATCAACCTTTTGGAATGAGTATCCACGCTCGCACATTTCAAGCGTCATTTCTAGTACCGTTAATAAACTTTTCTCTTTCGGCGCTGCATCCAATCCTTTTTGAGCTATTTCATCAATTTTCACACGTATGGATGCTGAACCTTTCGCCATCGCCTCTACATCAAAATCATCTGCACGGACTGTAAAATATGCCGCATAGAATAAAAGTGCAAAATGTACTTTAAAGTATGCGATACGCACAGCCATAAGTACGTAAGCAGCCGCATGGGCTTTAGGGAACATATATTTAATCTTCTTACATGAATCAATATACCAACCTGGTACATTATTACCTTTCATGTCATCTTCCCATTCTTCCGGTACACCTTTACCTTTACGAACCGACTCCATGATTTTGAAGGCTAATGATGGATCTAAACCTTGATAGATTAAATATACCATGATGTCATCACGACAACCGATAACTTCACTCAGCGTACATGTACCGTTATAAATTAACTCATTTGCATTACCCAGCCATACGTCAGTACCATGTGACAGTCCAGAAATTTGGACCAATTCTGAGAATGTCGTTGGTTTTGTCTCTTCTAACATCTGTCTTACGAATTTCGTACCGAATTCTGGGATACCAAGTGTACCTGTTTTACAGTTAATTTGTTCTTCCGTTACCCCTAACGTTTCTGGACCAGAGAAAATTTTCATTACCTCTGGATCATCCGTTGGGATTGTTTTCGGATCAATACCACTTAAATCTTGTAACATACGAATAACGGTCGGATCATCGTGTCCTAGTATATCAAGTTTCAATAAATTATCATGAATCGAGTGGAAGTCAAAATGCGTTGTTCTCCACTCAGCACCAATTGAATCAGCAGGAAACTGTATTGGGGAGAAATCAAAGATATCCATGTAATCTGGCACAACGATTATACCACCTGGATGCTGTCCAGTTGTACGTTTTACCCCTGTACATCCCGCTACTAAGCGGTCAATCTCTGCATTCCGAATTGTTAAATTGTGATCATTTGCATAACCTTTTACATATCCATAAGCTGTTTTTTCCGCAACTGTACCAATCGTTCCAGCACGGTATACATAATCTTCACCGAACAGTACTTTCGTATAGTTATGGGCACGTGGTTGGTATTCCCCGGAGAAGTTCAAATCGATATCGGGTACCTTATCTCCTTTGAATCCAAGGAACGTTTCGAATGGGATATCATGTCCATCTTTTACATATGCCACATTACATGTCGGACAATCTTTATCTGGTAAGTCGAAACCAGAGCCTACCGAACCATCATTAAAGAATTCAGATTGCTTGCATTTTGGACAGACATAATGTGGTGGTAATGGGTTTACTTCTGTAATTTCCATCATCGTTGCAACGAACGATGAACCTACTGAACCACGCGAACCTACTAGATATCCGTCGACTAACGATTTTTTCACAAGCTTATGTGAGATTAAATAAATAACGGCAAATCCATGTCCAATAATACTTTTCAATTCTTTTTCTAAGCGAGCCTCTACAATTTCTGGTAGTTCTTCACCATATATACTGCGTGCCATTTTATAACTCATATCACGTGTTTCATCATCGGCACCCTCAATTTTCGGTGTATATAGATCATCTTTTACCGGACGAACATCACCAATTAATGACGCAACTTTTTGTGTATTCGTTACAACAACTTCTTTCGCTTTGTCCTCACCTAAAAATGAAAAACACTCTAGCATTTCATCAGTTGTACGGAAATGTACTGGCGGTAATGAATGTCGATTTAACGGATTTGCCCCGCCCTGTGAACTAACTAAAATTTTACGATACATTGCATCTTCTGGATCTAAGTAATGCACGTTCCCTGTAGCGACAACTGGTTTATCTAACGTCTCACCTAGTTTTACTAAGTTAGAGATAATTGTTTTTAATTGTCCTTCATCTCGAACGAGTTCTCGCTCTACTAAATGACGCAACACCTCTGGAGGCATTACTTCAATGTAATCATAGAACTGTGCAATTTCTTCTACCTCTTCAGGAGCTTTTTGCATCATTGCCTCAAATACTTCACCTTTATCACAAGCCGTTCCTACTAAAATTCCTTCACGGTATTTTTTTAATAGTGACCTCGGTACTCGTGGTACACGGTAAAAGTAATTAAGGTGAGAATATGAAACAAGTTTATATAAATTTTTCAACCCAACATCTGATGTGGCAAGTAACGTCATATGACTTGGACGGCCACGCTTATACGCATCCCCTTGTCCCATGCTATCATTTAATTGATCGTGATATTCAAATCCCTTTTCAATTACATCTTTCAACATTTTCACAAGTAAATATCCCGTCGCTTCTGTATCATAAATCGCACGGTGATGTTGCGTTAATTCAATATCAAGTTTTTTACACATCGTATTTAATCGATGATTTTTCATTTCTGGGAATAAGAATCGTGCAAGTTCTAACGTATCAATAACGGGGTTATTCGTTTTTTCTAACCCAGCCTTTTTAAAACCTACGTTAATAAAGCCCATATCAAAGCTTGCATTATGGGCAACAAGTGTCTGGTCACCCATCCATTCCTCAAACTTTTTAAACACTTCGTCCACTTCTGGTGCATCAGTTAACATATCATCTGTAATACCTGTTAATTCAATAATCGTCGCTGATAATGGTTGATGTGGATTTGCGAAAGATTCAAAGCGATCAATGATTTCGCCACCCTTTACTTTTACGGCAGCCAACTCAATGACTGTGTCGTATACAGCTGATAAACCTGTCGTCTCAACGTCGAAAACAACATACGTTTCCTCTGCAAGTAAACGATGCGCCTCGTTATACGCTATCGGTACACCATCATTAACTAAATTCGCTTCTACACCGTATATAACTTTAACTCCAGCTTTTTTCCCCGCAGAATATGCCTCCGGGAACGACTGAGCCACAGCATGGTCTGTAACCGCAATAGCTTCATGTCCCCATTTACCAGCTTGGGCAACAAGCCTAGAAACAGGAGTAACAGCATCCATTTGGCTCATCGGAGTGTGAAGATGAAGTTCTACACGCTTTTCGCCTTCTGGCGCTTTATCTTTACGAGACGGCCCTGTTATTTCATTAATATCATTTGCAATCATTACTAAATCTCGAACGAATGTATCGTTTTGAACAGAACCACGCGCTTTCACCCACATTCCTTTTTTCAAGGATTGCAGCATTGGAATATCTTCTTTGTCACGCGAGAACATTTTAATCATAATAGAATCCGTATAATCCGTTATTTTTAAAGTTAATAACGTACGTCCACTACGAAGCTCTTTTGTTTCTACATGGAAGACATATCCTTGAACCGTTTTTCTTCTTTCTTCATCTTGAATTTCTCGCATCGGTGTAATCTCTTCATCCGGCTTAATAAGATACCCGAGTGTAATCGGTCCTTCATGCACAACGCTGCTTTCTTCAGCTTGCTTCTTCGCCATTTCTTCCATAGCTTGTATAACACGCTCGCGGTCTTCTTGCTGCGTTTGCTCACGAAACTTTTGCATTTCTTCTGCATTTTGCTGTATATGTGTGTCTAACTGGAAACGCGGGAATCCAAAAGCTTCGTATTGATCCCCCACTGGTTTCGCAACGTTTTTCTTTAAAGCAGTAGACTCCAGCTCATTATTTACATTTATTAACAACTTCACTCCATTCACCTGCGGAAGTTGCTTCTTTAAGTACGCGAACATGGGTGAAAATGTAATTCGTTCCGTACAAAGTGGCCAATACGCCCTTACTTCTTCTTCTGTAAATTGTTTATTCTCTGTTTCTAATGCAAATGTTGTTCTTGCAATATGAGAAAATGATTGCTTAAGCTTTGTTTCTAGCAATTCATATAATTCTGTAGGCAAAATACGTGGCACTTGTAAATCAAAATGCCAACTTTTATTCGCTTTATCAATAACGAGCCTTTCAATACCACCGCCTTGTAAATATTGATTTATAAGGTCGTCTGGTATTTGCAACTGCTGGAGCAAAATTTGAAATCGCTCTTGTTGTTCATTTGTTAAAGACATAAGCACTCTCCTTCCATTTGCTATTATAAATTGAAACGTACTACAAAGAAAGATTTCTTCCTTCTTCTTTTACAAAATACGTTTACAAAGAAAGAGAAGGTACCCCATTACGAGGTACCTCTTCTTATTTTAAAATATTTGCAATATATGTTTGAAGTTCTTCTACTTTTACTTCTTCAGACTCACCTGTAGCACGTACTTTCACTTCTACAATACCTTCGTCTGCTTTTTTACCAACTGTAACGCGAACTGGAAGACCGAATAAATCTGCATCTGCAAACTTAACACCTGCACGCTCTGCACGATCGTCTAATAACACTTCATAGCCTTGTTCTTGTAATGAGTTGTAGATATTTTCACCCATTTCACGTTGTGCATCAGATTTCATATTTACTGGAATTACATGCACATGGAATGGTGCTACAGCTTTTGGCCAAACTAAGCCGTTCTCATCGTTAAACTGCTCTGCAATTGCTGCCACTGTACGAGATACACCGATACCGTAACAACCCATAATAAGTGGTTGTGTTTTTCCGTTTTCATCTAGGAATGTCGCGTTCATTGCTTCACTATAACGAGTTCCTAATTTGAATACATGACCAACTTCAATTCCGCGTGCGAAAAGAATTGTTCCGTTTCCATCTGGAGATTGGTCTCCTTCTTGAATGAAGCGTAAATCTGTATATTGACTTACTTTAAAGTCACGTTCTGGATTTACATTTACATAATGGAATCCTTCTTCGTTCGCTCCTGAACATCCGTTAACAATTGATGCTACAGCGTGATCAGCAATAATTTCAATATCACCTGTTACACCAATCGGCCCTAATGAACCAATTTCACAATTTAATAATTCTTTTACTTCTTCATGAGAAGCAAGCTCAACAACTGAAGCGCCGTATACATTTTTCACTTTCACATCGTTTACTTCGTGATCACCACGAACAAGTACAACTACTAATTTCTCATCTACTTTAAATACCATAGACTTAATGCACTTGTCAGCTGCAATGTTTAAGAATGCAGATACTTCTTCAATTGCTTTTTGGTCTGGTGTTGCTACTTTTTCAAGAGCTTTTTCTGCTTCGTCACTCTTCGTATACGTATCTACAACAGGAGCCATTTCGATGTTTGCTGCATAATCAGATGTGTCAGAGTATGCAATTGTATCTTCACCAACATCAGATAATACCATAAATTCATGTGTATCTTTTCCGCCCATTGCTCCAGAATCAGCAATAACTGCACGGAAATTCAAGCCACAACGAGCAAAAATGTTAGAGTATGCTTTATATAAGCGATCGTATACTTCATCTAAGCTCTCTTGTGTAGCATGGAAAGAGTATGCATCTTTCATTAGAAACTCTCTTCCACGTAATAAACCGAAACGAGGTCTTTGCTCATCACGGAATTTTGTTTGAATTTGGTATAATGTTAACGGTAATTTTTTATATGATTTCACTTCATCACGCACAAGATCCGTAATTACTTCCTCATGTGTCGCTCCTAATGCGAATTCACGAGCGTTACGATCTTTCATACGCATTAATTCAGATCCGTATGAATACCAACGACCTGATTCTTGCCATAATTCTGCAGCTTGCATAGCTGGCATTAATAATTCTACAGCTCCTGCACGCTCCATTTCTTCTCGAACGATACGTTCTACTTTGTGTAATACTTTTAATCCAAATGGTAGAAAACTATAAATACCAGAAGCATTTTGACGCATAAAACCTGCGCGAAGTAATAATTGATGACTCTTAATTTCAGCATCAGCTGGAACTTCACGTAATGTAGGACTGAATACCATACTTTGTTTCATTTATTTGCACCTCTTCATTTTACTCTTACACGCAGTAAAACCCCTCACCTCGAATTAGGTGAGGGATTTTATTCTACGAGCTCTATTTCATTATTAGTTTCATTCTATTTTACAAGAAAAACTTACGAATGTCATTCCATGTTACAACTAACATTAATAACATTAATAATGCAAAACCAATAAAATGAACCATTCCTTCTTTTTGACGGTCAATTGGTTTCCCTCGTAACGCTTCAATTAAGAAGAAGAATAAACGGCCACCATCTAAAGCAGGAACTGGTAATAAATTAAATAAACCAAGATTAATGCTTAGAACTGCCGCTAAACTTAGTACACGCGTAAATCCATAATCTACAACTTGATCTGTTAGATTATAAATTCCTACTGGACCTGACAACTCATTAATAGAAAATTGACCAGTTACTAATTTCACAAGAGATTCAAAAATTAGTTTCGTCCATTGGTACGTTTGTTCAAATCCTGATTTAATAGAACCCATTACTGTTTTCTCTACAGGAGAATAAACACCAATTCTACCAACTTCGTCTTTTCCTTCTTTATCAAGTGTTGGCGTTACTTTCACATTAAACTGTTCATTATCACGCTTTACTTGTAACGTAATTTCTTTATTCGGGTTTTCACGTACAATAGTAACAACATCTTTCCATGTACTTGTGTTTTTCCCATCAATCGCTTGAATTGTATCATTCTCTTTCAGGCCAGCTTGCTGTGCTGCACTATTATCCATCACTTTTCCGACCATTGGTTTGTCAATAGGAACCCCTTGTACAAATCCAAGAATCACAAAAATAACAAATGCTAAAATGAAGTTCATTGCAGGACCCGCAAAGATTGTTAAAGCGCGTTGACCCAATTTTTTAGAGCCAAATTGCCTGTTATATGGAGCAATTTGAATTTCTTCTCCAGCAGTAATGATGCGAGCCTTTTCATTCACTCGGAATGTTTGAAGCTCTTCCTCATACTCTTCATAGCCTGAAATCGTTAGATTATGCTCTAAATCAGCTTGTTCGACTTCAATAACACGAACATTTGGATATTTTTCATATCCATCAAAAACTAATTTCACAGCTTCGTCTTTTTCATTTAGCACAAGGCCAACCTTTTTCCCTGGCTTTAACTCAACTGTGTCTGCATCCTCGCCAGCCATTCTTACATAGCCACCCAGAGGCAGTAATCGAATCGTATACACCGTTTCATTCTTTTCAAATGAGAATATTTTCGGACCAAAACCAATCGCAAACTCGCGGCATAAAATGCCTGCTCTTTTCGCGAAGTATAGATGCCCTAGCTCATGGAAAAATACGAGTGCACCGAAAATTAATATAAAGGCAATCGCTGTATTCAATTCCATAACCACCTTTGCTAAATTTGTTCCATCACAAACCGTCTTGTGGCTGCATCAATTTCCAGAATTTCCTCTAAGCTCGGACGTGCAATGACATTGTGATGGTTCATTGCTTTTTCAATGAGGTCTTCCACTGTTAAGAAACCAATTCTCTTTTGTAAAAAAGCTTCAACAGCTACTTCATTCGCTGCGTTCATTACAGCTGGCATACTTCCACCTGCTTTTCCAGCTTCATACGCAAAACGTAAACAACGGAATCGTTCTTGGTCCATTTTCTCAAAATGCAACGTCCCTATTTCCCATAAGTTTAACTGTTTTGTGTCTGAAAGAGGCAATCTATCAGGATATGTAAGTGCGTATTGAATTGGTACTCGCATATCAGGTGAACCAAGCTGCGCCATTACACTACGATCTTCAAATTCAACCATAGAATGGATAATACTTTCTTTATGTAAAACAACATCGATTTGCTCATAAGGGATACCAAAAAGCCAATGTGCTTCAATTACTTCTAGTCCCTTATTCATCATTGTAGCAGAATCAATTGTAATTTTCGAACCCATTGACCAGTTTGGATGTCGAAGCGCATCTTCTACGGTCACATGATGCAATTCATCTCTCGTTTTATCACGGAAACTTCCACCAGAAGCCGTTATAATAAGACGAGAAATTCTTTTTTCATTTTCACCATTCAAGCATTGAAAAATAGCCGAATGTTCACTATCTACTGGAAGTAACGAAACATTATGTTTTCGCGCTGCTTCCATTACAAGATGTCCTGCAGTTACTAACGTTTCTTTATTTGCAATTCCAATTGTTTTTTTCGCCTCAATCGCACGAAGTGTCGGTAACAACCCTACGCTACCTACAACAGCATTTACTACAATCTCCGCATCTGGATGTAATGCTACTTCTAAAAGTCCTTCACTACCATATACAATTTTTGTATTACCAGAAACAGTTTGTAATTTTAAAACATCTTCCTCTCTTTGCACAGAGACGATTTGCGGAGAAAATTCTTGAATTACCTTTACTGCGTAGTCAATATTTTTCCCTACAGAAAAAGCAACGAGACGGAATTGGTCTGGGTGCGAGCGTAATACATCTAAAGTTTGTGTACCAATTGATCCGCTTGCACCTAATAAACTAATGTTTTTCATGACTCCAACCCCTCGTTCATTTATTAATTGTATTGTAATAAGAAGTAGAGAATTGGTAAAACGAATAACCAACTATCTGTTCGATCTAATATACCACCATGCCCAGGTAAAATTGTACCTGAATCCTTTACGCCATAATGACGTTTAAAAGCAGATTGTACTAAATCACCAATTTGTCCAAAAATAGAAATGATAATTGTCAGCACAATTAAAATTACTACATTCGATTCGACTGGGAAGAACACGTTGTAAACAAGTGCCACAATAATTCCACAAACGATGCCGCCTAATGAACCTTCAATCGTTTTATTTGGACTAATTTCTGGCCACAATTTTCTCTTGCCCAATGCTTTTCCTACGAAATATGCGCCTGAATCAGTAGCCCATATAACAAATAATGCACAAAACACATATTTAATTCCTAATATTCTCGTTTCATTTAAATATAAGAATCCCATTGCCACATATGTCGTTGCCATTAGTAAAAATGAAGCATTATCAAAAGTAAATGTATTCTTAGAAAGGACTGTATATGATAAAAGTAATAAAACAATCACAAATGTGATTTCCAATTTACCTAATCCAATCCATGTAAACAGTTCTGATGCACTACTTGGAATTAAAAGAATCCACAATAATACTGCAGCTAAAACTGTCGGTACTGAAATAAGCGTAAGCTTATTCATACGAATTAATTCATATAAACCTATAGAAGCAAGTGCATACACTAAAACCGTAAAAGGCACGCCACCGTATATTACGATGGGAATGAATAGCGCGGCAGCAACCACTCCAGTAATAATTCTCTGTTTCACTACCAAACCCTCTCTTTCTACACGCCTCCGAATCTGCGCCCTCTATGTTGAAAGTCAGTAATCGCATTTAGCAAATGTTCTTCTTTGAAGTCTGGCCAATACACATCTGTAAACCAAAACTCCGAATATGCAATTTGCCATAACATGAAATTACTAATACGTAGCTCTCCGCTTGTTCGGATTAACAACTCTGGATCGGGTAAAGAACTCGTCATTAAGTAGGAGGAAAGCATTTCTTCACTTACCTCTTCAGAACGAATTTTTCCTTCCTCATTATCTTTCATCATATGTTGCACAGCAGAAACGATTTCATCTCGACTTCCATAGTTTAACGCGAAATTAAGAATTAATCCCGTATTCTCTTTCGTATCTTCCATGGCTTTCTCCATCGCTCTGCGTGTATGCGTAGGAAGACGATCTTTTTGCCCTATTACTCGGACTTGTACGTTTTCTTCAATCAATTCTGGTAAAAATGTACCTAGAAATTCTTCTGGAAGCTTCATTAAATAATCAACTTCCTTTTTCGGTCTTTTCCAGTTCTCAGTTGAAAAAGCATAAAGAGTTAACACTTTCACATTAAGTTTACTTGCAAATTTTGTAATTTTCTTTACAACTTGCATACCTTCATGATGTCCCGCAATACGAGGCATTGCTCTCCTCTTTGCCCATCTTCCATTCCCATCCATAATGATGGCAATATGTTCTGGGATATATCCTTTTTTCACTTCTTCAACGAGATGATCAAACGATGTGTCCTTTTTACCTTTAAAAAAAGGAAAGTTTTTAAACATCATTCATACCCTCCAACAAGCAGACGTATGCCTAAAAGTGTAAAAAGACCCCCTTAAGAAGAGGGTCATATTTGCGAAGTTATCGCTATTACACTTCCATGATTTCTTTTTCTTTGTTTTTTGCGATTTCGTCAACTTTTGCAATATATTTATCTGTTTCTTTTTGGATATCTTCAGTATATCCTCTTAAATCATCTTCTGTAATCTCGCCAGCTTTTTCAAGCTTCTTAAGATCATCATTTCCGTCACGACGTACGTTACGAACAGCTACTTTTGCTTCTTCAGCATATTTTTTCACAACTTTAACAAGATCACGACGACGCTCTTCTGTTAATGCAGGGAATGCAATACGAATTACAGTTCCATCATTAGAAGGGTTTAAGCCTAAATCTGCTTTTAAAATTGCTTTTTCGATATCACCGATAGAAGTTTTATCATAAGGTTGAATTACAAGTAAACGTGCTTCTGGAACTGTAATGTTCGCTAATTGCACAACTGGTGTTGGTGCACCATAGTAATCAACTTGTACCTTATCTAATACAGACGAGCTTGCACGACCAGCGCGAACTGTTGCTAATTCACGAGAATAAGCAGCAACTGCTTTTTCCATTTTTTCATTTGAAGACTTCAATACTTGTTGTCCCATATTTATTTCCCCCTTACAACTGTTCCAATATTTTCGCCTAAAACGGCACGTTTAATATTACCTTTTTCCATAACTGAGAATACAATTAATGGAATATCATTATCCATACATAGAGAAGAAGCTGTAGAATCCATTACACCTAAACCTTCTTTTAATACATCTAAGTAAGTAAGCGTTTCGTATTTCGTAGCTGTTGGGTCAATAGATGGATCTGCGCTATATACGCCATCCACATTATTTTTTGCCATTAAAATAACGTCTGCTTCGATTTCCGCTGCACGTAATGCTGCTGTTGTATCTGTAGAGAAGTATGGATTACCTGTACCTGCTGCAAAGATAACAACACGTTTTTTCTCTAAGTGACGAACTGCTTTACGGCGAATGTAAGGCTCTGCCACTTGACGCATCTCAATTGAAGTTTGTACACGAGTTTGGATTCCAATATTCTCCAAGCTATCTTGAAGAGCTAATGAATTCATAACTGTAGCTAACATGCCCATGTAATCTGCTCCTGCACGATCCATGCCCATTTCACTTCCAATTTTCCCACGCCAAATGTTACCGCCACCAACAACAACAGCAACCTCTACATCAAGTTCTGCAATTTCTTTTACTTGTTCTGCAACTGACTTAATAACAGTTGGATTAATTCCAAATCCTTGCTCTCCAGCTAAAGCTTCTCCACTTAGCTTTAAAACGACACGATTATATTTCGGTTTACTCATAATGAACCTCCAATTGCTTACATCTTTATTTTAAAAAAGGGAACACAATGTGTTCCCTAATCTGTATTAGTTACTACCTTTTACTTGGTTCATTACTTCTTCAGCAAAGTTGTCTTCGCGTTTTTCGATACCTTCACCAACAGCGTAGCGAACGAATCCTTTTAATGTTCCGCCTTTAGACTCAACGAACTGACGAACTTTCATATCAGGGTTTTTAACGAATGCTTGGTCAAGTAAGCAAATCTCTTCGAAGAATTTGCCTAGACGGCCTTCAACCATTTTTGCAACGATTTTTTCAGGCTTGCCTTCGTTTAATGCTTGTTGTGTTAATACTTGACGCTCATGCTCAACTTCTTCAGCTGTTACAGCATCGCGGTCGATGTATTTAGGGTTAACTGCAGCGATGTGCATTGCAACATCTTTAGCAGCAGCTTCATCAGTAGAACCTTCAAGAACTGTTAATACACCAATGCGTCCACCCATGTGTAGGTAAGCGCCGAATGCATCTGCATCAGTTTTTGATACGATTTCGAAACGACGAAGTGTAAGTTTTTCACCAATTTTAGCGATTGCTTCGTTGATGTGCTCTTCAACGTTTTTACCGTTTTCCATTGTTTGAGCCATAGCTTCTTCAACGTTAGCTGGTTTGTTAGTTAATAAGTGAGCAGCTAATTCTTTAATTAGTGCTTGGAAACCTTCGTTTTTCGCAACGAAATCAGTTTCAGAGTTTAATTCTAAGATTAAAGCGTCGTTACCGTTTGTTTCGATGAAAGTTAAACCTTCAGCAGCAATGCGGTCTGCTTTTTTAGCAGCTTTCGCAATACCTTTTTCGCGTAAGAAGTCAATTGCCTTCTCCATGTCGCCGTTAGTTTCTGTTAAAGCTTTTTTGCAGTCCATCATACCTGCGCCAGTTTTTTCACGTAATTCTTTTACCATTTGAGCAGTGATTGCCATATTTTTCATCCTCCTAAAATATGTATTTATACCTTTTATAAAGGTGTTTATACCTTAAAAAAGGTGATAAAAGGCCGAACCCCTTATCACCTTTCCAACTTTGTTACGCAGTAACAGTTTCTTCACCTTGTTTTGCTTCAAGGATCGCGTCTGCCATTTTAGATGTAAGAAGTTTTACAGCACGAATTGCATCATCGTTTGCTGGGATAACGTGATCGATTTCGTCTGGATCACAGTTTGTATCAACGATACCGATGATTGGAATGTGTAATTTGCGTGCTTCAGCAACTGCAATACGCTCTTTACGAGGGTCTACTACGAATAATGCACTTGGAAGACCTTTCATATCTTTAATACCGCCTAAGAATTTCTCAAGACGCTCTAACTCTTTTTTAAGTTGAACAACTTCTTTCTTAGGAAGTACTTCGAAAGTACCATCTTCTTGCATTCTTTCGATGTCTTTAAGACGCTTGATACGCTTTTGGATTGTTTGGAAGTTTGTTAAAGTTCCGCCTAACCAACGTTGGTTAACGAAGTACATACCAGCACGAGTTGCTTCTTCTTTAATAGCTTCTTGTGCTTGTTTTTTAGTACCTACGAATAAGATGTCTCCACCTTCAGCAGCGATGTCGCGCATCGTTCTGTAAGCTTCCTCAACTTTTTTCACAGTTTTTTGTAAGTCGATGATGTAGATACCGTTACGCTCTGTGAAAATGTAACGCTTCATTTTTGGGTTCCAACGACGAGTTTGATGTCCGAAATGAACACCAGCTTCAAGCAATTGCTTCATAGAAATTACTGACATAATATAGTTCCTCCTAAATGGTTTTTGATATCCTCCGTTTACTTCATCTCTAAGCGAAACTACAAACGTAGCACCAACACTTAAATCAGTAAACGTGTGTACTTTGTACTGACACCACTGCTTACTATATCATACTGAAATATTACAATCAAGTCGAAAATGCGAACAATGTAAAACTTTCTTTGTTCATACTCGAATTCTAGTATTACCAACCTTCATTTCTTTTAAGCAAAAAAGTAAAACACAATTAATAGTTTTCCCAGAAAACACGCTTATAGCACTTTTCACAAGCGCCATCAATCCATTGCACAAAAAAACTCTCCTCGATCGAGGAGAGTTTTTTATAAATTAGTTTGTTTTTAATTTAGCAAGTTCCTGTAGAAACTTGTCGTTTAGTACTTTAATGTATGTTCCTTTCATACCTAAAGAGCGAGACTCAATTACACCAGCACTTTCTAATTTACGTAGTGCATTTACGATTACAGAACGAGTAATTCCTACACGATCAGCAATTTTACTTGCAACAAGTAAACCTTCTGTTCCATTTAATTCTTCGAAGATATGCTCAATTGCTTCTAACTCACTGTAAGATAATGAGCTGATCGCCATTTGAACAACAGCTTTACTACGTGCTTCCTCTTCGATTTCTTCTGCTTTTTCACGTAAGATTTCCATGCCTACAACAGTTGAGCTGTACTCAGCAAGGATTAAATCGTCATCTAAGAACTCTTGACCAAGACGAGCTAATACTAATGTACCTAGACGCTCACCACCACCAACGATCGGTACGATTGTAGTTAAACCTTGACCAAATAATTCTCTGTTTTCTACCGGGAATGCTGTGTAAGCACTGTTCACATCTAAGTTTGAAGATGTTTCTGTAATGTTGAATAAGCTTTGTGTATATTCTTCTGGGAATTGACGTTCTGCAAGCATTTGCTTCATGCGTTCGTTTTCGATTTGTTGGTGAATTGCATAACCTAGTAATTTACCACGACGACTAACTACGAATACGTTTGCTTCGATTACTTCACACATTGTGTCAGACATTTCTCTAAAGTTTACAGGCTTCCCTGCTGCGCTCTGTAATAACGCATTTAATTTTCTTGTTTTTGCTAATAATTCCATTTCAAAAGTTCCTCCTACATGTTACTCACATATTTTTTCATCACTTGGAAACTAGGGCGAGTCACCTGATGACACTATTACAAAATAAACTGGCTCACATCTTTATTTTTAGCAATTGTTGCTAATTTCTCCTCAACGTATTGAGGGGTTATCGTTATTTTCTCTAACGTAATTTCAGATGCTTCAAACGATAAATCTTCAAGGAGCTTCTCCATAATCGTATGAAGTCTTCTTGCTCCAATATTATCTGTATCCTGATTAACTTGATAAGCAATCTCAGCAATCTTACGAATAGCTTCGTCTGAAAATTCAATTTCTATACCTTCAGTCGCTAATAATGCCATATATTGTTTAATTAACGCATTGTCAGGCTCGATTAATATTTTAACAAAATCGTCTGTCGATAATTTTGTTAATTCTACTCGAATCGGAAATCTCCCTTGCAATTCCGGAATTAAATCCGACGGTTTAGACATATGGAACGCTCCAGCTGCAACGAATAAAATATAATCCGTTTTTACTGATCCGTATTTTGTCGCAACATTCGCCCCTTCTACAATTGGCAAAATGTCACGTTGCACACCTTCACGTGATACATCTACGCTATTCGACTGCTTACCAGCAATTTTGTCAATTTCATCGATAAAAATAATCCCGAGCTGTTCAGCACGATAAACAGCCTCTTGTGTAACTTCATCCATATCAATTAAGCGCTGTGCCTCTTCATTTGTCAAGAGTTTTCTTGCTTCTTTTACAGAAAGTTTACGTTTTTTTGTTTTTTTCGGCATAAAACTCCCTAACGCATCTTGGAAATTCATTCCCATTTGCTCCATGCCAGTTCCTTGTAACATATCAAACATTGACGACTGTTGCTCAGTCACTTCAATCGATACAATCTCTTCTTCAAGAAGCCCTGCAGCAAGCTTTCTCTCCACATCTTGACGTTTCTTTTCGATTTCACCATCTTCTTGTGTATCAGACGTTTGACTCGAATTTTGAGCGCCCCCAAAAAGCATCTCTAATGGATTTTTAAATCCAGATTGCTTCTCTGGACTCGGTACTAAAATTTCAACAAGACGTTGATTCGCTTGCTCTTCTGCTTTATCTTGAACTTTCACTACCATTTCTTCTTTTACGATACGAACCGATGTTTCCACAAGGTCACGTACCATCGACTCTACATCTCTACCCACATATCCAACTTCTGTGAATTTTGTAGCCTCAACCTTAATAAAAGGTGCTCCAACGAGTTTCGCCATTCGTCGTGCTACCTCTGTTTTCCCAACACCTGTCGGTCCAATCATCAAAATGTTTTTAGGTGCTATTTCATCACGTAAATTTTCAGCTAATTTACTGCGACGGTATCGATTTCTCAACGCTACAGCAACCGCTTTCTTTGCGTCTTTTTGACCGATGATATATTGATCTAATTTTTCCACAATTTGGCGCGGAGTAAAATGTAAATGCATATAAAATGCCTCCCTTACGATTCTACAATTCTTCAACAATTATGTTGTGATTCGTATAAACACAAATATCACCAGCAATCTCTAAACTCGCTTTCGCAATTTGTTTCGCTGTTAAGTGTTCACTTGCATATTGCTTTAAAGCACGACCTGCAGAAAGCGCATAATTTCCACCAGATCCAATTGCTAAAATACCATCATCCGGTTCAATCACTTCTCCTGTACCTGAAACAAGAAGCATAGTTGTTTTATCCATGACAATGAGCATCGCTTCTAGTTGACGTAACATTTTATCGCCACGCCATTGTTTTGCCATTTCAACAGCAGCACGCTGCAAGTTGCCATTATACTCTTCTAATTTCCCTTCAAACATTTCAAAAAGAGTAAATGCATCAGCAACTGAACCTGCAAAACCAGCTAAAACTTTACCTTGGAAAAGTCTGCGAACTTTACGAGCTGTATGTTTCATTACAACAGCATTTCCCATTGTCACCTGACCATCTCCAGCCATTGCACATTCTCCATTATGATGAACTGCAAATATCGTTGTAGCGTGGAAATTCCCCATAGAAAAAACTCCTTTATTTGTTTTTATAGCTTTTAAAGCAATTTATGCCCGCGGGTGATGCTTCATGTAAACAGAACGCAATCTTTCTTTAGAGACATGCGTATAAATTTGTGTAGTCGACAAATTCTCATGACCTAATAGCTCCTGTACAGTACGTAAATCCGCCCCTTCATCTAACATGTGTGTAGCAAATGTATGCCTTAACATATGGGGACTTATCCGCATTGTCAGTGACGCCTTTTTAATGAGTTCATTTAAAACATAACGTACTCCACGACTTGTTAGCGGTGTACCTTTCGCATTTAAAAATACCATACGAAAGTCTTCGTCAGTCTTATTAACTAACTGTTTTCTCCCATTCTCTATATAAGTAATTAAAGAATCTTGCGCATAGCTTCCGAACGGAATATACCTTTGTTTTTTTCCTTTTCCCATTACTAAAATTGTTCCCACCGCAAAGTCAATATCGGTAAGTTGTAAATTGACACATTCACTCACACGGATTCCAGTCGCATACATCAACTCTAATAAAGCTTGATTCCTTTGACCTAATGGTGTTCCCATGTCAGAAACTTCAAATAATTCCTCTAACTCTTCAGCATATAAAAACTTTGGGATTGACAATTCTTTTTTGGGGAGTGACGCAAGTGCAAACGGATTATCTTTTCGATAACCTTCACGCATCAAAAAACGATATAAACTTCGTAAGCTTGATACTTTTCTTGCGACAGATTTACGGGCTAACTTTTCATCGTGCAACGTCGTTAAGTACAAACGAACATCCGCGTATGTAACGTCTAAAAAAGAGGATATGCCTTCTCGCTCCATAAATTGCACAAAATGTTCTAAATCATTTTGATAACTTGCAATTGTATATTTTGAATAATTTCTTTCAATTTGTAAATATCCAACGAATAATTGTAACAATTTCTTCACATTCACACAACTCACCTCAATAAAGGCTACTAAATCGTATCACAACTTAGTAGCCTTTGCAAGAAATTTAACTAAATATTTACAAAATTTTGAATTGTTTCTAAAGCGCGTGTTGCGTATGCTTCATTTCGTTCCGCTTTCTTTTTGATCTTTTTCTCTAACGGTGCAAATAGACCGAAGTTCGCATTCATCGGTTGGAAGTTTTTAGCATTCGTTGCCGTAATGTAATTTGCCATGCTACCCATTGCAGTTACTGACGGTAATACAACTGGCTCTTCACCTTGCACAAGACGTGCAGCATTAATTCCCGCTAATAATCCTGATGCTGCTGATTCAACATATCCCTCTACTCCAGTCATTTGACCAGCGAAGAATAAATCATCACGTTGTTTATATTGATATGTTGGACGAAGCAAATTAGGTGAATTAATAAACGTATTACGATGCATTACACCATAACGTACAATCTCTGCATTTTCCAGTCCCGGAATTAACTGTAGCACTTCTTTTTGTGGTCCCCATTTTAAATGCGTTTGGAAACCTACGATATTGTATAAAGTTCCCGCTGCATCATCTTGACGCAACTGAACAACAGCATATGGCGTTTTTCCTGTTTTTGGATCTTCCAATCCAACAGGTTTCATAGGTCCAAATACTAGTGTCTGTCTCCCTCTACTTGCCATAACTTCTACTGGCATACAACCTTCAAAGAAAATTTCTTTTTCAAACTCTTTTAAAGGCACTGTCTCAGCAGCAATTAAAGCCTCATAAAAACGGTCAAACTCTTCTTCTGTCATTGGGCAATTTAAATATGCAGCTTCACCTTTGTCATAACGCGATTTTAAATATACTTTATTCATGTCAATGCTGTCTTTTTCTACGATTGGTGCTGCCGCATCGTAGAAATAGAAATAATCTTCACCTGTTAGTTCTTTTAATTGTGCAGCAAGATCAGGAGATGTAAGTGGACCTGTTGCAATAATTGTTGGTCCTTCTGGAATTTCAGTAAGCTCTTCGTTCACTACAGTTACATTCGGATGGTTTTTTACGTATTCTGTTACTTTAGCTGCGAACTCATGACGGTCTACAGCTAAAGCACCTCCAGCTGGTACAGAGCACTCGTCTGCCGCACGAATAATTACAGAATCCATTAAACGCATTTCCTCTTTAATAACTCCAACTGCATTTGTTAAAGTGTTTGCACGAAGTGAGTTACTACATACTAATTCAGCAAATTTATCTGTGTGATGAGCTGGTGTTTGCCTTACCGGCCTCATTTCATATAATCTAACTTGGACACCACGTTTTGCAATTTGGTAAGCTGCTTCACTTCCTGCAAGACCTGCGCCAATGACGTTTACTACTTGTGTTGTCATTTATATCACCTTTCCTTTTCTTCCCGAAAAAAATGTGAGCAGTTACGCTCACATTTGTTGTTCTTCTTCATAATCGCACGAAATACATTGTACTTGCACGCCTTTTTTTAACTTTTTCTCTACAAGCATGCCTTCACACTTCGGACATTTACGACCAATTGGCTTATCCCAAGATACAAAGTCACACTCTGGATACGTACCGCATCCATAGAAAAGACGTTTCTTTTTGTTACTGCGACGCTCAATAATTTGTCCTTCTTCACATTTCGGACAAGTTACACCGATTTCTTTCACAATCGCTTTTGTATTACGACAATCAGGGAAATTCGAACAAGCCATAAACTTCCCGTATTTACCCATTTTAAAGACCATTGGATGTCCGCATAATTCACAGTCTTCCCCAGCTGGCTCATCTTTAATTTCCACTTCACGCATTTCTTTTTCCGCTTTTTCTAAGCGCGGTTCAAATCCTACGTAGAAATCATCAACAATTTTTACCCAATTGGCATTTCCTTCTTCTACTTCATCAAGGCTTTGCTCCATATTGGCAGTAAATTCAATGTTAATAATTTCTGGGAAAAACTCTAAAATAAGTTCAATTACTATTTCACCAAGTTCAGTCGGAACGAAGCGTTTATTATCCAAACCTACATATCCACGTTTTTGAATCGTTTCAAGTGTAGGTACATAAGTCGACGGTCTTCCAATTCCAAGTTCTTCAAGTGTTCTTACTAGACGGGCCTCTGTATAGCGCGGAGGAGGTTGTGTAAAATGTTGCTTCGGTTCTAAATCCTTTGAAAATACAGTTTCCCCTACTTCTAAAGGCGGCAACATCTTATCCTTTTCTTCCGCACCATCATCTTTCGACTCTACATACACTTTCATAAATCCTGGGAACTTTACAACCGATCCACTTGCACGGAACTGAACATTGTTATTAATGAGTCTCGCTGTCACAGTATCCATTATAGCAGACGCCATTTGACTTGCAACAAATCGCTCCCAAATCAATTTATATAATCGAAGTTGATCACGACTTAAGAAACTTTTCAGTTCCTCTGGCTTTCTCATTACCGAAGTAGGACGAATTGCCTCATGTGCATCTTGTGCATTTGACTTTTTCGATTCTTTCTTCTTTTCTGTTCCTATGTATTCCGTACCATACGCTTCAGTGATGTAAGTACGTGCCTCTGTTTGAGCTGTTTCTGAGATACGTGTTGAATCAGTTCTCATATACGTAATAAGACCTACAGTTCCTTGTTTTCCAAGATCTATCCCTTCATACAATTGCTGTGCAAGCATCATCGTTTTCTTTGCTCGCATATTTAACTTACGTGCTGCTTCTTGTTGCAAGGAAGATGTTGTAAACGGTAATGCAGGATTACGTTTTCGCTCTTTGCGCGTTACATTTTCAACTGAAAACGCATTGTCTTTCATCTGTTCAATTATTTCATTCACTTGCGTTTCATTCGTTAATTGAACTTTTTCACCATCTACACCGTAAAAACTTGCTTCAAATGTGTCTTTTCCTTTTACAAATTCTGTTTTAATTGTCCAGAATTCTTCAGGTTCAAAGCTTTGAATTTCCTTTTCACGTTCGATGATTAAACGAACTGCTACAGATTGTACACGCCCTGCACTTAATCCTTTTTTTACTTTCTTCCATAATAAAGGACTAATATTGTAACCAACAAGACGATCAAGTATGCGTCTTGCTTGTTGTGCATCTACTAAATCCATATTAATTGCGCGAGGATGTTTAAATGATTCTTTGATTGCATCTTTCGTAATCTCATTAAACACAACCCGACAATCTGATTCAACGTCCACATTTAACGTATTCGCTAAATGCCAAGCAATCGCTTCCCCTTCGCGGTCTGGATCGGCCGCGAGATAAACTTTCTTTGCTTTTTTCGCCGCTGATTTTAAATCCTTTAAGACGGGACCTTTACCACGAATGGTAATATACTTCGGGGTGAAGTTGTTCTTTACTTCTATCCCCATTTGACTTTTTGGCAAATCGCGAACATGTCCCATAGACGCGACAACTTTGTATTTTTTCCCTAAATATTTCTCAATGGTCTTCGCCTTAGAAGGCGACTCCACGATTACGAGGTAATCTGACATGCTAGTGCCTCCTTAAGAGGTGGATTCAAGTCTTCATTAATCTTATTGATTTCTCTTGTTTTTGTCAATCAAGAATGAATATACCATACAGTGCCAATCTACCATTTGTCAATAATTGTTTAATAAAAATTTAAAAATATAAGGTTAATTTAAAATCTCCTCCAAGATATCTTCTGCATTTCTTACTAATTTTGCTCCTTGTTGAATAAGATGATTCGTTCCCGATGCCCCCTCTATAAATATAGGTCCAGGAAGCGCAAACACCTCTCTATTTTGCTCTAACGCAAGGTCTGCAGTAATAAGTGTTCCACTTCTCGATTTGGCTTCTACAACTAAAACACCTTTACTTATACCACTAACAATCCGGTTCCTTTTTGGAAAATACCATTTTTTCGGTGCATAGTGCGGAGGATACTCTGTCAATAACAATATATATTCCTTCCACATTTCATATAAATGTCTATTTTCTTTCGGATACATAAACGACAATCCGTGCCCTAATATCGCAATAGTCGGGCAATGATGCCTTACTGTAATCTCATGAGACATTGTATCTATCCCTTTTGCAAACCCACTGACAATAAGCCACTCTCTTTCTAATAAAGGGTGTAAAATAAACTTCAAACTCTCATGACCATATAATGATGGTTCTCTCGTTCCAACAACTGCTAATTTATTTACTTTATTGAGAAAATCTTTCTCTCCTTTTCCATATAAAACGAAGGGAGGGTCTTGTATTTCACGTAATAATTGCGGATAATTTTCATCCCATATCGTTATATAAAAAATACGATTTTTCTCTAAATAAGATATATATTGCGGAAGATTTGAACTTTGAAGAAATTTCACTAGTTCTGAAGATTTTTTCGAGGATATTCCAGTGTAGTATTCCATTTGTTTTTCGTTAAAAGTATATATGTTCTTTAATTCTGGATCGACATATAGTAGCCTCTCCACCGCTTTCCAATAATCTGCTAGCAAGTAATGAAGGTGTAATAATCGCTCTCTTTTCATCTCAATTCTCCTTACCCATAATTTTTATTATGTAAACAGAAAAAGTGTAAAAAGACACCCTCAAGTAAGAAGGTGTCTTTCAACAGATTAATAGTTTTTGCAAGTCTCAAATAAACCTTTTTCTTTTAAAACAGAGATTAGCGTTTCTCCCATAACTGCTGGAGTTTCAGCTACTTTAATGCCACAAGCTTCCATTGTTTTAATCTTTTCAGCAGCAGTTCCTTTACCGCCAGAAATGATTGCACCAGCATGGCCCATACGTTTGCCAGCAGGCGCTGTTTGACCACCAATGAAGCCTACAACAGGTTTTGTCATATTAGCTTTTACCCATTCAGCTGCCTCTTCTTCTGCTGTACCGCCGATTTCACCAATCATAATTACAGCATGTGTTTCTTCATCTTCATTAAATGCTTTTAACGCATCAATAAAGTCTGTACCGTTAACAGGGTCCCCGCCGATACCTACAGCAGTAGATTGTCCAATACCTTCTTGTGTTAACTGATGTACAGCTTCATACGTTAAAGTACCAGAGCGCGATACGATACCTACATGACCTTTTTTATGAATGTATCCTGGCATAATACCGATTTTACATTCATCAGGCGTGATAACACCTGGGCAGTTTGGTCCAAGTAAACGTGTATGTTTACCAGCCATATATCTCTTTACGTTTACCATATCTAATACAGGAATTCCTTCAGTAATACATACTACTAAATCAATTTCTGCATCAACTGCTTCCATAATTGCATCAGCCGCAAAAGCGGGTGGAACGTATACAACTGAAGCGTTTGCGCCTGTTGCTTTCACTGCATCTTCTACAGTATCAAATACTGGTACACCTTCAATATCAGTGCCACCTTTACCTGGCGTTACACCACCGACAATTTTCGTACCGTATTCAATCATTTGTTTTGTATGGAATAAACCTTGAGAACCTGTAATACCTTGAACAATAACTTTTGTATCTTTATTAACTAATACGCTCATTTTTCTCCCCCGCTTTCTATTAGCCCACTAGTGAAACAATTTTTTGTGCACCGTCTGCCATAGATTCTGCTGCAACAATATTTAAGCCAGACTCATTTAAAATTTTCTTACCTAGTTCTACGTTTGTACCTTCAAGACGTACAACTAAAGGTAACTCAAGACCTACCTGTTTCGTTGCTTCAATAACACCTTCTGCAATAACATCACACTTCATAATGCCACCAAAAATGTTAACGAAGATACCTTTTACATTTTTGTCAGAAAGGATAATTTTGAATGCTTCTGTAACTTTTTCAGCAGTTGCACCGCCACCAACATCTAAGAAGTTAGCTGGGTCACCGTGGTAATGTTTAATGATATCCATTGTAGCCATCGCTAAACCTGCACCATTAACCATACAACCGATATTTCCATCTAAAGGAATGTAGTTTAAGTCGTATTTTGAAGCTTCAATTTCTTTTGCATCTTCTTCATCAAGATCACGAAGCTCTAAAATGTCTTTATGGCGATATAACGCATTAGAATCAAAGTTTAATTTTGCATCTAGTGCCATAACTTTACCTTCACCTGTTGTAACAAGTGGGTTAATCTCAGCGATAGAGCAATCTTTTTCGATAAACGCACGGTATAAGCCCATCATAAACTTCACAGCTTGTCCTACAAGCTCTTTTGGAATATTGATGTTAAATGCAATTCGGCGCGCTTGGAAACCTTGTAAGCCTACTGCCGGATCAATATATTCTTTAAAGATTTTTTCAGGTGTTTTTTCTGCTACTTCTTCAATTTCTGTTCCGCCTTCTTCAGAAGCCATTAAAACAACTTGAGAAGTTGCACGATCTAAAACTAGACCTACATAATATTCTTTTTTAATATCGCAACCTTCTTCGATAAGTAAGCGTTTTACTTCCTTACCTTCAGGACCTGTTTGATGTGTCACAAGTGTAGTTCCTAAAATGCTTTCTGCATATGTACGAACTTCATCTAAATTTTTTGCAACTTTTACTCCGCCAGCTTTGCCGCGTCCACCAGCGTGAATTTGTGCTTTCACTACACATACATCTGTTCCTAATTCTTTCGCTGCTTCTACAGCTTCTTCTACTGTAAATGCAACCTTCCCGTTCGGAACGCTAACCCCATAGCTTCTAAGGACTGCCTTACCTTGGTACTCATGGATATTCATGGTCCCATCCTCCCCTGTTTTCCTGTTTTACTCGAAAAGTTTTTTAATGTTTAAAAAACATTACATTGCCATTGTATAAGATGATTGGCACGCTGTCTACAATAAAGTGTCAGAAAACTGAAATCGCTTTATTCTTTTTCGGAAATAGTAATGTTTATATGCCAAAATAAAAAATAAGCTGTATATTTACAGCTTATTTTTGAATCATATCTTTAATTGGCGCGAATGACTTTCGGTGTTCCTCTAATACTCCATGCACTTCAATTGCCTCTAAATGTTGCTTTGTGCCATATCCCATATGTTGCTCAAATCCGTATTCAGGATACTTCTCTCCCAGTTCTTTCATCATACGATCTCTCGTTACTTTTGCGATAATGGATGCAGCTGAAATCGAAACACTTTTCGCATCACCTTTAATAATTGAAGTTTGCGGAATTGGTGTGGGAAGCTTCATCGCATCAATTAATAAATGTTGGGGTGTATAAGATAAATTTGCAACAGCATCTAACATCGCTTGTTTCGTTGCTTGGTAAATATTAATTTCATCAATAACTTGCGGTGATACAATTCCAACTCCAATTGCAATCGCTTGTACTTTTATTTCATCATAAAAACGCTCACGTTTCGCTTCACTCAGCTTTTTTGAGTCATTTAACCCTGGAATATAAAAATCCTCAGGAAGAACGACAGCTGCCGTCACAACAGGCCCAGCCAATGGCCCGCGCCCTACTTCATCAATACCCGCGATATATGTGACCCCTTTTTCACGCAAAGCATTTTCATACTTGGACATTTCAAAAAACTTCTCTTTTTCTTTCTGTTCTAACTCTTTTTGTTTATACCACTTCAAAACGAGCTTTTGAACGCCTTTTCGCTCATCTTTCATTAACAGTTGAAAGCGATCATCTTCTTCATTCATAATTTCTTTCAATACATTTTCCGCTTCTTTTATCGTCATTGTTTGCATTTATACAAGCTCCTTTTTAAACGTATCCAAAAAGAAAAGACGCACAAACGCACGTCTTATACTTCTTCTATTTTTTCCACATCTTCTACTTGCTCTGCAAACTCTTCCGGTGTTTCAAACGTCATTTTTCCAAGTTTGCCACCACGAAGCTCACGAAGTACAAGCTCAGATGTCTTATCATAATCAATCATTCCGCCGCCCATTAAGCAGCCTCTATTTTTTCCAATCGCATCGAATAATTCCACAATATCTTCTGGAATCTCATTTAAATTGTAGCGTTCTTTCAAGCGTTCTGGATAATGTTTCTCCATAAAACGTAATGCGTAAACAGCTACATCTTGTAAATTTAAAATTGAATCTTTAATTGCACCCGTCGTCGCTAAGCGAAGACCCACTAATTGATCTTCAAATTTAGGCCACAGAATACCTGGCGTATCTAACAATTCCATTTCCTTCCCAACTTTAATCCATTGTTGGGCTGTTGTCACACCTGGACGATCTCCTGTTTTAGCAATATTTTTCTTTGCCAATTTATTAATTAATGTAGATTTACCAACATTTGGTATACCTACAATTAATGCGCGAATCGCTCTCGGTCTAATACCTTTTGCAACCATTTTATCAAATTTTTCTTTAACAAGCACTTTACAAGCTGCTGCAATTTCTTTCATACCTTGTCCAGCTTGCGCG
Organism: Bacillus sp. CCB-MMP212; assembly: GCF_022748145.1. NCBI lineage: Bacteria > Bacillati > Bacillota > Bacilli > Caryophanales > Bacillaceae > Bacillus > Bacillus sp. CCB-MMP212. The sequence continues at coordinate 544,588 of NZ_JALDQE010000002.1, read as the reverse complement.
TTAATCGAAATTGCCATATGGCCTTTTTCTTTAAAATATGCGATCCATTGTTTTGTTAAACGATCATCTGCCATATCCGCTTTATTTAAAACAACAAGCCTCGGCTTATGTGTAATGATTTCATCAATCATTGGGTTTCGAGATGATAATGGTAATCGAGCATCTACAAGCTCAATTACAACATCAATTAATTTTAATTTCTCCGTTACTTGGCGTCTAGCTTTCGCCATATGCCCTGGAAACCATTGAATTACCATGTTGCCACCTTCTTTTTCATTTATTTCACAATACGTGCGTCTTCTAACGGCCAATATAACATATTAGCTTTACCAATTACTTGATCCTTTGAAATCGTACCGATTGAACGGCTATCTTTACTAAAACGACGATTATCACCTAAAACAAATAATTGATCTTTTGGGACAGTTTTCTTGCCTGTCATTTCTTCAAGATTAAAATCATATGTAAGCGGTCCGTCAGCAATTTGCTTTTTCTGCTTGTCTAAATACGGCTCCTCATAAGCCTTTCCGTTAACATACAGTTTATCATTACGATACTCTATTTCATCGCCTGGCAGGCCTATAATGCGCTTAATGTAATCTTTATCTTCTGTTGCTCGAAATACGATAATATCAAAGCGTTTTGGATCTCCAATGTGATAACCAATTTTATTCACAATCATTCGATCACGATCATGTAAAGTAGGTGCCATCGATACCCCGTCTACGAGAATTGGAGCAAAGAAAAACTGTCTAATAACACCAGCTAATACAACAGCAATCAAAATTGCTTTAATCCATTCCCAAAGTGAACTCTTCTCTTTTTTCATGCATTTCCCCTCCACGGTTATGTAAGCTGTTCGTATTATACCAAAATTTCATATAGATTGGAAAAAGGGAGCTTGTGCATTTACAAGCTCCCATACATGTCTTATCGAATTTCTTTAATACGTGCTTTTTTACCGCGAAGGTTACGTAAGTAGTATAACTTAGCACGACGTACTTTACCACGGCGAAGTACTTCGATTTTCGCGATTCTTGGCGTGTGAACTGGGAATGTACGCTCAACACCTACACCGTAAGAAATCTTACGAACTGTGAATGTTTCACTAATTCCGCCACCACGACGTTTAATTACAACACCTTCGAAAAGCTGAATTCTTTCACGAGTTCCCTCAACAACTTTTACGTGTACACGTAAAGTGTCACCAGGACGGAATGAAGGAAGGTCAGTTTTTAATTGGCCTTTTGTAATTTCTGCGATTAATTGTTGCATATTAAATTCTCTCCTTTAAACAGATGCTCTTATAAAGTCTTAATAAATTACAGCGGAACATCGTTAATACGGCTACTGATTTCAGTAGCACAAATGTTATAATAGCATATTACTAGGCCTGTTGCAATAGCAAATATATGAAGTTATTACTGCTCTCGCTTTATTTCCTCAAGCCATTTTTTCTCTTGTTTAGATAGATCTCTATCATCTAACAAATCAGGTCTACGCGTATACGTACGGCGCAAAGATTCCTTATGTCGCCATTCGTCAATATTTTTATGATTCCCTGACATTAATACATCCGGTACCTTCATACCACGAAAATCAGCCGGACGTGTATAATGAGGATGCTCTAATAAACCTGTACTAAACGAATCCTCCACTTGTGAAGCATGATTTCCTAGCACGCCTGGCAAGAGACGTACAACACTATCAGTAATAACCATAGAAGCTAATTCTCCGCCCGTTAACACATAGTCACCAATAGAAATCTCATCCGTTACGAGATGCTCACGAATTCGTTCGTCATACCCTTCATAATGCCCACATACAAAGATCAAATGTTCTTCCTCTGCAAGCTCTTCCGCTTTCTTCTGCGTAAATCTTTCGCCCTGCGGACACATTAAGACAACTCTCGGCTTACGCTCTGTCTCTTTCGTCAAATCTTCTACAGCATCAAAAATAGGCTGAGGAGTAAGCACCATACCAGCTCCTCCGCCGTAAGGATAATCGTCTACGCTATTATGCTTACTTGTTGTATAATCACGAAAGTTAACAACACGAAGGTTTACCGCTTCTTTTTCTTGCGCCTTCTTTAATATAGAAGATCCAAATACACCGGTAAACATGTCTGGGAACAACGTTAAAATATCAATTTTCATTATAGCAACCCTTCCATTACATGAATGGTTACTAATTTATTTTCAATATTAACTTGAAGTACAACGTCATCAATATAAGGAATTAAAAGATCTTGACCCTTCGGACGTTTAATCACCCAAACATCATTCGCACCAGGAGAGAGAATTTCTTTGATTGTCCCTAGCGCTTCTCCTTCTTCCGTTACAACGCTGCAACCAATAATTTCGTGATAGTAGTATTCACCTTCAGCAAGTTCGCCTAACTGCTCTTCTGGTACTTTTATTAAAGAACCTTTAAACTTCTCTACTTCATCTACATTGTTATATCCTTCAAATGTTAATAAATCGAATGTCTTATGTTGGCGATGAGAAGTTACCTTCACCGGAAGGTAGTCTGTGTCTTTCTCATTCGATATGTATAGTGTGTTTCCTACTTTATATCGCTCTTCTGGAAAATCAGTACGAGAAATAACACGGATTTCTCCTCTTACGCCATGAGTATTTACAATTTTCCCTACGTTAAACCACTTTGTCATAAATAGTATGTCACCCCTGGTTTCTATATAAATTAAGCATCTCCATTTCATAGATGGAACATGCAATCTCTATTTAAATGTTAAAAAAGGGAGAGGAATAACTCCTCGCCCTTTTTACGTTTATTGAATTTCCAGTGTTACTTTTTCATCATTATGATGTCCCACTGAATACAAGAGCATCCGAATCGCTTTCGCAACTCTCCCTTGCTTTCCAATGACTTTTCCAACATCCTCAGGATGTACAGTTAATCGATACTTTATCTCTCCGTTGTAAAGTTCCTGTGTAACTTTTACATCTTCAGGATGATCGACAAGAGGCTTGACAATCGTCTCGACTAACTTCTTCATAGTCATTGCCTCAATTACTTACCTTGTTTAGATAAGTGGAATTTCTCCATGATACCTTGGTTAGAGAATAAGTTACGAACTGTATCAGATGGTTTAGCACCATTTCCTAACCATTTTAATGCTGCTTCTTCGTTGATCTTAACTTCAGCTGGTTGAGCAACTGGATTGTAAGTTCCGATTTCCTCAATGAAACGTCCGTCACGAGGAGAACGAGAATCTGCAACAACTACACGATAGAAAGGAGTTTTTTTAGCTCCCATACGTTTTAAACGAATTTTAACTGCCATTTATAAAGCACCTCCGAATTTATTTCACACAGATAATTATATTAGCAAAAAGACTATTGCTTTGTAAAGTATTTTTTCTTAACAGAGCCATCTTTTTTTCCTTACATGAATGGAAACTTCAATCCACCTAGTCCTTTTTTCTTGCCTTTTTGCATTCCAGTCATCGTCTTCATCATTTTTTTCATGTCATCGAATTGTTTGATTAGACGATTGATTTCTTGTACAGTTGTACCGCTACCTTTGGCAATGCGCTTTTTGCGACTAGCATTGATTATTTCCGGTTGTTCTCGTTCTAATTTAGTCATAGAACGAATAATTGCCTCAATATGCCCAATTTGTTTTTCATCAACTTGCGCATTTTTCAGCCCTTTAATTTTATTTGCACCAGGAAGCATTCCTAACAATTCATCAAGCGGCCCAAGTTGACGCACTTGTCCAAGTTGTTCTAGGAAATCGTCAAGCGTAAACGAAAGCGTACGCATTTTTTGCTCAAGTTCTTTTGCTTTCTCTTCATCAACTGTAGCTTGCGCTTTTTCAATCAATGTTAAGACATCGCCCATCCCTAAAATACGGGATGCCATACGCTCTGGATGGAACGCTTCAATTGCATCTAGTTTTTCACCCATACCAGCAAATTTAATCGGTGTGTTTGTTACAGCCTTAATAGATAATGCAGCACCACCGCGCGTATCACCATCTAATTTCGTTAATACAACACCTGTTAAACCTAACTGTTCATGGAAACTTTGTGCAACATTTACCGCGTCTTGTCCCGTCATCGCATCGACAACAAGGAAAATTTCATCCGGTTTCGCAACTTCTTTAACTTTCGCTAATTCATCCATTAGTTCTTCATCGATATGCAGGCGACCCGCTGTATCGATTAAAACATAATCATGATGATCTTCTTTTGCTTTTGCAATCGCTTGTTTCGCAATTTCAACAGGACTTACTTGATCTCCTAAAGAAAATACAGGCATGTCCAATTGCTTCCCTAATGTTTCAAGCTGTTTAATTGCTGCTGGACGGTAAATATCAGCTGCAACAAGCATCGGTTTACGATTATGCTTTTTACGAAGCAAATTCGCAAGCTTACCTGTCGTCGTTGTTTTACCCGCACCTTGCAGACCAACCATCATAATAACAGTCGGTGGCTTATTAGCAACAGCAATTTTGCTTTGCTCTCCGCCCATAAGTTCTGTAAGTTCTTCCTGTACAACTTTAATTACTTGTTGTCCAGGTGTCAAACTTTTCATTACATCTTGTCCGACAGCACGTTCAGACACACGCTTCACAAAATCTTTTACTACTTTAAAGTTAACATCTGCTTCTAAAAGAGCTAGACGAACTTCTCTCATCATTTCTTTCACATCGGCTTCAGAAACTTTTCCTTTGCCGCGGATTTTTTGCATTGTCTGTTGAAGTCGGTCGGCTAATCCTTCAAATGCCATATTGCCGCCCTCCTAATCTAATTTTTCGATAGCTTCAACAACTTGTTTCATTTCTTCATTCACATGCTCTTCTTCGCTGATTAGCTGTTTTATCTTTGCAACAAGTCGCTGTCGCTCTTGAAACTTTTGAAGTAATACTAATTTTTCTTCATATTCTTCAAGCATCGCTTCAGTCCGTTTAATGTTATCATACACGGCTTGGCGACTTACATCAAATTCTTCCGCAATTTCACCAAGAGATAAATCATCTAGATAATAAAGCGACATATAACTTCTTTGTTTTTGCGTTAACAACGATTGATAAAAATCAAATAAATAGTTCATTCTCGTTGTTTTTTCGAGCATGTTGGATCATCCTTTGTTAAGTGATTTCCCTTTACATGAATTAGTTTACATGGAGTCCAAAAGAGTGTCAAGTTTTTTTCTTAACATCATATATTTTTATAGAAAAAGAAGCGGAAATACCGCTTCTTTCGCTTATACTTCTTCTGTTTCTACTAAGTTCGCAAATAAACCATACACATATTGTTCTGGATCAAACTGCTGCAAATCATCCATTTGCTCTCCTAATCCAACAAACTTCACCGGTACATCCATTTCGTTACGAATCGCTAATACAATACCACCTTTAGCAGTTCCATCTAACTTCGTTAAAACAATACCAGTTACATTCGTTGCCTCCCGGAATGTTTTCGCTTGGCTTAAACCGTTTTGTCCTGTTGTTGCATCAATAACAAGCAATACTTCATGAGGAGCACCTGGTACTTCACGCTCAATTACACGCTTCACCTTCTCTAACTCTTTCATTAAGTTTACTTTATTTTGCAAGCGTCCTGCTGTGTCACATAGTAATACATCTACCTTACGTGCTTTCGCAGCTTGTACAGCGTCATACATAACCGCCGCTGGATCAGATCCAGATCCTTGTTTAATCACTTCTACACCAACACGATCGCCCCATACTTCTAATTGTTCAATCGCCCCAGCACGGAATGTGTCTCCTGCTGCCAATAGGACTGACTTACCTTCTGATTTAAACTTATGCGCCAGTTTACCAATTGTTGTCGTTTTTCCTACACCGTTAACACCAACAAATAAAACAACCGTTAATTGGTCCTCTTGCATATTAATTTCGTTACTAAAATCGCTGTCACCTTTGTAAATTCCCACTAGTTTTTCTGAAATAACAGCTTGTACTTCTTTTGGATCTTGAATGTTACGACGTTGTACTTCTTCTTTCAATTGATCAATTAATTCCATTACCGTCGCAACGCCAACGTCTGCACCAATTAAGATTTCTTCTAACTCTTCGAAGAAATCTTCGTCCACTTTACGGTAACGATACACTAAATCATTCACTTTATCCGCAAATGAATTTCTAGTTTTTTCTAATCCGTGTTTAAATTTCTCTGTTACTGTATCCGTTTGTTTTGAAATTTTTTCTTTTAGTTTTTTAAAAAAACTCATACTTTCCCATCCTTCCTATTCACTTGCAATAAGTTCTTCTCCGGCATCTAAACGAACCGAAACAAGTTTAGATACCCCTGATTCTTGCATTGTTACACCGTACAACACATCAGACTCTTCCATTGTACCTTTTCTATGTGTAATTACAATAAACTGCGTCTCATCACTAAATTTCTTTAAATACTGTGCAAAACGAGCTACATTCGCTTCATCAAGGGCGGCCTCTACCTCATCTAGTACACAGAACGGTACTGGGCGCACTTTTAAAATACCAAATAAAAGCGCAATTGCCGTTAAAGCACGCTCTCCACCTGAAAGTAAACCTAAGTTCTGCAATTTCTTCCCTGGCGGTTGTGCTACAATATCAATACCCGTATTTAGTAAATCCTCTGGATTAGTCATTACTAAATCCGCTCTACCGCCTCCAAATAATTCAGAGAATACCGATTGAAATTCCATTCTAATGCCTTCAAACGTAGTAGAAAAGCGTTTTTTCATTTCTTCATCCATTTCGGTAATAAGCTGGTGCAATGTCGTTTTCGCTTCTTCTAGATCGTCTCTCTGCTCTAGTAAGAATGTATGACGCTCCGCTACACGTTCATATTCATCAATTGCCCCTAGGTTCACTGTACCTAACTCTTCTATGGATAATTTGATTAATTTTACTTTCTTACGCGCATCTTCTGCAGGCATTGTCATTGTATATTTTAGTTTCGCCGCTTCAAATGAAATCGTATATGTTTCACGTAAATGTTGTAATCTATTTTCCAACTCTACATCAAGTCGGTTTATTCTCACTTCTTGATCTTTCAACATTTCAAGAATATATTTATGTTTACCTGTCGTTTCTTTCAAATTGCGTTCTAAATGTTCTACTCTCTCTTGCAACGATACACGTTGTTCACGACGAGAGCGAATTAATTCTGAAGTTTGATTACGATCATACGCTTTCTTCTCAATCATATTCGTAATTTGCTCTTCACCACTTGAATTAGATGTCATTTCTTGTTTTAAGAATGCTAAATCCTCTTTCGTTTTTACAAGTGTCGTATCCGTTTCTTCTTTTTCCTTCGTCAATCGTTCAACTTTTTCTTTTTGATTAGATAAGCGTTGTTGCTTTTCAGCTGCCAGCACTTTTAATTCAGTCATTTCTTTTTGAACTTTTTCTTTCGAAGAATGTTGCTCACTTTTTTGTTTTGTTAAAGCTACAATTTTACTATCTAACTCAGTGATATCAGCTTGAAGATTCGCTAAAATCCCTTCTAACTCCTCTTTACGCCCTTGCATTTTTACTCGATCTTGTAAAAACCCTTCAATCTCTAAATCATAAATAGACAAGCGGTCATTAATACGATGTTCTTCTAATTCTAAACGATTAATCTCTTCTCTTAATTTCTGCTCTTCTACACGATCCACTTCTACAGTTTGCCTTAGTTCGCGTATTTTCACTTCTTTTTCTTGAATCTCTTGTTTTACTGCTTTAACAAAGTTTTCTAACTTCGTTGTTTTTTCTTCCATATCAGTTAACTTGCGAGTCCACTCTTCCAGTTCACGTTGGCGTCCTAATAAAGAAGATTTCGCTTGTTTTACCGCCCCACCAGTCATAGAACCGCCAGGATTCACTACGTCACCTTCAATTGTTACAATGCGATAACGGTATTGCAGTTGTTTCGCCAACTCATTTGCTCCGCGTAAATCTTTCGCAACAATAACAGTACCTAATAAATTTGAAACTACATTTTCATATTTATTGTTGTACTGCACAAGTTCTGCCGCCACACCTACAAACGATGGGTGTTGATTTACAATGCGTAATTGCTCAAATGATAACGATCTGCTTTTAATAACAGCTTGCGGTAAAAACGTTGCACGTCCATGTTTATTTTGCTTTAAAAATGCAATCGCATTACGAGCATGCTCCTCTGTTTGTACAACAATATGCTGCATCGCTGCACCTAGAGCGATTTCCATTGCAACTTCGTATTCTTTCGGAACCGTTAACAGTTCCGCAACAGCACCCTCGATACCTTGCAACCTATTTTCTCTAGCTTTCAATACTTCACGTACACCTTGATAGAAGCCAGAATAATCTTCTTGCATCTCTTCAAGCATTTCTTTTCGAGAACGTGCCTGTTGCACAAATTGGTATGCTTGGTATAGTTTTGTTTCATTTTCACTATACTGCGTCTTACATTTCCCAAGTGCCGCCTCTGTCTTCTGTATGTTTGAGAGAATGCCAGCTACTTTTTCTTTCGCTTGTTCGTAACTTTCTACAAGTTTCGTCTTTTTCGCTGTAATTTCCATACGCATTTCTACATATTTCGCATTCTCTTCATCTAGACGCTCGTTTTTAGACGTTTGCTGTTTAGATTGTTCTTCAATCATAGATAATTCATTGCGATGACTAGCTTGTTGATTTAAAAGTTCAATATAGTCACCTTTTAAATTCTCAATCTGTTCCTCTAAATTGTCAGCAAAAGTAGCAAGCAATTGCTCATTATCATGCAATTTTTGCTCCAACTCTTTTACTTCATTCACAAATTGCATTAAAGCTTCTGTACTTGACTCAATCTCACCATCGTAAATTTTAGCTTTCTCTGTTAATTCAACAATTAACTGCTCAAGTTGCGCACAATGCGTCGTAGCATTTTGCTTTCTCTCTTTTAACAACTCGCGCTGCCCTTCTAGTTTTTCTAGCTCTTTACTAGAAAGAAGAAGTACCTCTTGCAACGAGTCTACAGACTCATCTACCGCTTGTAATTGTCCTCGTAATTCCTCAAGTTCTTCTTCACTTTTTTGTAAATTCGTTGACATTTTAGCTTCTTCGTTTTTATTATGCCCAAACTGATTTCGAAGTGCTTCCCATTTCTCATGCAATTCTTCAATTTCATGGACAATAAGCGCAGCTTCTACTTTCTCTAATTCTTCTTTATTCTCAAGATAATCTTTCGCAATAGAAGCTTGTCTTTCTAAAGGTTCTACTTGACTACTTAATTCATGAATTATATCTTGTACACGATTTAAGTTTTCTTGTGTTTCTTCTAATTTTCCTTCAGCTTTCTTTTTGCGAAGTTTGTATTTTAGTACGCCTGCCGCTTCTTCAAATACACCTCGACGCTCTTCTGACTTACTACTTAAAATCTCTTCCACTTTCCCCTGGCTAATAATTGAAAAAGCTTCTCTTCCCATACCAGAGTCCATAAATAAATCAATAATATCTTTCAATCTACATGATTGTTTATTAATATAAAAATCACTTTCACCTGAACGAGATACACGACGTGTTACACACACCTCATTGTATTCAATTGGTAAACGTTGATCTTCATTATTTAAAGTTATTGTTACTTCAGCAACATTAACCGCTCTCCTCGTATCACTGCCTGCAAAAATAATATCCTCCATCTTTGCACCACGTAATGATTTTGCAGATTGTTCACCAAGTACCCAGCGAATTGCATCAGTAATATTACTTTTCCCACTTCCATTAGGTCCTACTACAGAAGTTACACCCGGGACAAAATCAACAGATACACGCTCAGCAAAAGACTTAAACCCTGCTATTTCTAATCTTTTTAAAAACACGAAAGGCCTTCCTCCTATTCTCCGTCGTTATAAATGTTCTCTATACAAAAACAAGCTATTATACGGATTTACCTTCTTTTTATTTACAAACAAAAAGAAAGTTTCATTCTATGCACAAGGAATCCCCCTCATTCAAAGGGGGATTCCTTATAGTTGTTCTTTTAATTTTTTCAATGCTTCTGCAGCAGCTTGTTGCTCTGCTTCTTTTTTCGACTTACCACTACCAAGACCTAAAGCTACGTTATTTAACGTAACACGTGACACAAATTCTCGATTGTGAGCTGGTCCTTTTTCTTGCAAAATTTGATACTCAACATTGCCACTACCATCACGCTGAATCAATTCTTGTAACTGACTCTTATAATCCATCACATGAGAAAAAGCACCCTCATTAATTTTCGGATATACAATTTCTTTTAAGAATTCCCAAACTGTTTCTAACCCTTGATCAAGATAAAGGGCACCAATAAACGCTTCAAAGACATCCGCTAATAAAGCTGGTCGTTCACGTCCACCTGTCATTTCTTCACCTTTTCCTAATAAAACAAGGCTACCAAATGACAATTCGTTCGCAAAACGAACAAGAGATGGCTCACATACAATAGCTGCACGTAGTTTTGTTAACTCTCCTTCGCTCATTGTCGGATATTTTTGAAACAGATACTGCGATACAGTAAGTTCCAATACTGCATCTCCAAGAAATTCAAGACGCTCATTATCTTCATGCGGTTTTTTTCGATGCTCATTCACATACGATGAATGCGTAAATGCTTGAATCAATAATTTTTCATCTGTAAACGTAATACCTATCTTTTCTTGAAACACTTTAAATGCTTCACGATATTTTGTTTCGTATTTTTTTTCTCTATATTTTCGGTACGGCATAGGTCCCTCCAGATATAAGCCAGAAAGCCCCGCTAAAAAACGGGACTTCACTTAAGCATTATAGATGACTCTCTATGTAAGTCACAGCATCGCCAACAGTAGCAATCTTTTCAGCATCTTCATCAGAAATTTCCATTTCGAATTCATCTTCTAATTGCATTACAAGTTCTACTACATCTAGGGAGTCTGCTCCTAAATCTTCCTTGAAGCTTGCAGCTGGTACTACCTCAGTCTCTTCTACTCCTAAACGATCAACGATGATTTTTGTTACGCGCTCTAAAACATCTGCCATTCCATTCACCTCCCCTCAAATATTATATTAAATATTGACCAAAAAAACTAGGTGAAATCGATTCTTTTATTACATTACCATACCGCCATCAACATTTAACGTTTGACCTGTAACATATTTGCTTTGATCAGAAGCAAAAAACGTTACAGCATTCGCGATATCTTGCGCTTCACCAAATTGAGCAGCTGGAATAACTTTTAACATTTCGGCTTTAATATTCTCATCTAGTACATCAGTCATATCAGTCGCAATAAAGCCTGGCGCAATTGCATTCACAGTAATATTTCGACTTGCTAACTCTTTTGCAGATGTTTTTGTTAATCCAATAACACCCGCTTTAGCAGCAACATAATTAGCTTGCCCTGGGTTTCCTATAACACCCACAACAGAAGCGATATTTATAATTCTACCGTGACGTTGACGCATCATATAACGAGATACTGCTTTTGTACATAAGAATACACCTTTTAAGTTTGTATTAATAACTGTATCCCATTCTTCTTCTTTCATACGCATTAATAAATTATCTTTTGTTACACCAGCATTATTTACAAGAATATCAACTTGTCCAAATGTATCTACTGTTTGTTTCACCATATTTGTAACATCATCAGCATTTGCAACATCTGCTTTTACCGCAATTGCATCAGAACCTAATTTCTTAATTTCATCTACTACTTCATTTGCTTTTTGTTCATTACCTGCATAATTTACTACTACATTTGCCCCTTGTTTCGCTAAATCAATCGCAATCGCGCGACCAATTCCACGTGAAGCGCCAGTTACTAATGCTACCTTCCCTTTTAACATCAGTTTTCTCCTCTCAAATTTGAAATGGTATCTTTTAATGTCTCTTCATCATATATCGCATATGCTTTCACTGATGAATCAATTGACTTCATAAGTCCAGCAAGTACTTTTCCAGGTCCAATTTCAATAAATGTATCTACTCCCTGCTTCACCATACATTCAATAGACGGGTACCATAATACAGGCGAATAAAGCTGTTCGATTAACTTTTCTTGAATGTCGGCACCACGTGTAATAACATCCGCCGTAACATTTGCAATAACAGGAATATTCGTATCATGAATTGTAATTTCATTCAAAACACTTTGGAACTTCTCAGCTGCCGGCTTCATAAGTGAGGAATGGAATGGCCCACTTACTTTTAGTGGAATTGCTCTCTTTGCACCATTTTCTTTCGCTCTTTGAGAAGCAAGCTCTACGCCTTGCTTCGTTCCAGAAATTACAATTTGCTTCGTACTATTCATATTAGCGATTTGCACTGCATATCCTTCACTTGTTACTTCTTCTGTAACTTGTTTCAGCATATGTGGGTCAGCACCTAATATAGCTGCCATTGCACCTTCCCCGCCCGGAACAGCTTCTTCCATATATTCCCCGCGTTTCCTTACAGCATATACCGCATCTTCAAAAGTTAATGCACCAGCTGCTACAAGAGCGCTATATTCACCTAAACTATGACCAGCGACAAAGTCAGGTGTAATGTCATACTCTTTCAAAGCTGTCAAAATAGCAAAACTCGTTGTTAATAATGCAGGCTGAGCATTTGTTGTTAATGTAAGCTTTTCCTGCGGTCCTTCAAAAATCACTTCTGAAAGTGAATCTTGTAACACCTCATCTGCTTTTGCAAACACTTTTGCAACCTCTTTATTATTCTCTGCTAATTGTTTACCCATTCCAACTGCCTGTGAACCTTGGCCCGGAAAAAGAAATGCTATTTTTCCCATTTCAAATCCTCCTCTTATTGGAGTGACTCTTTCTCCATTACGCTTGAAATTGTAGGAATTACTTCTTTCGCTACCATTTCTCTCGTTTGACGAATCGCACTAAATATCGACTGGTCATTAGAAGAACCGTGAGCCTTAATGACAGGTGCTTTCAATCCAAATAATGCAGCTCCCCCATACTCCGAATAATCCATTTTATCTTTTAATACCATAAGTTTTGGCTTTAATACCGCCGCTGCTAATTTGCTCGTAAACGAACTCATTAGTTGTTCTTTCAACATAGAGAATAGCGCAAGTGCTGTTCCTTCTAATGATTTCAACGCTACATTCCCTGTAAAACCATCACATACAACAACATCTGCTACACCTTGCAATAAATCTCTCGATTCAACGTTCCCAACGAAATTAATTGGCGCATCCTTAAGCATTGCAAATACTTGCTTTGAAAGCTCGTTTCCTTTTCCATCCTCTGTTCCAACGTTTAATAGTCCAACACGAGGATTTTCAATTCCTCTTACCTTCTCAGCATAAACAGATCCCATTACTGCATATTGATATAAATGAATTGGTTTTGCATCAACATTTGCTCCAACATCTAACATAACAAAACCTTTTCCATCTACAGTTGGCATTGTAGGCGATAAAGCTGGTCGCTCAATTCCTTCCATACGACCGACAACAAATAATCCAGCTGCCATTAAAGCTCCTGTACTACCTGCGGATATACAAGCGTCTGCTTCTCCATCCTTTACTTGCTGTGCCGCAAGTACCATTGAAGCTTGTTTTTTTCGACGAACCGCTCTTACTGGTTCCTCCGTCGATTCTATTTTTTCGTCTGTATGAAGAATAGTAATTCGTTCATCACTCGTTAAATATTGACGAATTTCCTCTTCTTTCCCTACTAACGTAATATGTAAATCAGAATATTCCTTAATAGCTTTCATTGCCCCTAATACTACAGCCTTTGGAGCGTGATCTCCGCCCATTGCATCTATTGCGATTTTCATAAGTTGTTACCTTCCTCACTATAATTACTAGATCGATACATTTCAAAAGTGCCTGTAAAAACAAGTTCTTCTCCAACGAAGCTACGCACTTTGACAACCGTCCGTCCCTTATCATTCTCTACATCTTCAACGCGCGCTTTTGCAACAACACGCTCTCCTAATTTTACAGGGCGAATGTATCGAATGGTAGACTTTGCAGTTAAAGCTAATTCTTCATCAATAACCGCAACAGCTAGTGAGTTTGCTTGCGCAAACAGATGATGCCCACGGGCAATTTGATTTCTTTTAAATACATGTTCTACCTTTACTTCAAAGATAGAGATTGCATGTCTATCTAATTCAATATCAATAATTTCTCCGACAACCTCTTCTAACGGTAAAGATTTCACATCTTCTTCATGTTGCTTTGTAGCTACATGTTTAATTCTCTCTCTTAATTCAGGAATAGACAATTCCATACGATCCAGTCGTACTGTTTGTATACTCACTTGAAATTTTTCCGCTAAATCTTCATCCGTAATAAAAGGATTTGATTCGATTGTTTGTTGTAATAATTCTTGTCTTTCTTTTTTACTTCTTCTTTTCTTCATACCGCACCATCCATTTTTATGACTAGGTACTAACAGTAGTATATAATCATTAAAAGTAGAATGCAACAAAAATTTTTGTTGACTCCCTTTAATCGAGCTTCTCTCCTTGGAACACACCTGTCCCATCAAGATACGTACGCAAGGCAGCGTACTGATCATTGTGCCAAAATGCTTCTGAATCTACTAGTATCGCCGCATCTTGCCTTGCTGTTTCTAACGCTCGATAATCGTGTACCATGTCAGCAACCTTAAATTCTGGTAAGCCACTTTGCTTACTCCCAAAGAAATCTCCAGGACCTCGTAATTCTAAATCTTTTTCTGACAATACAAATCCATCATTTGTTTCAGTCATTATGCGCATTCTTTCTTTTCCTGTTTCTGATTTAGGGTCTGCTATTAATAAACAATATGATTGTTCACTACCACGCCCGACACGCCCTCTAAGCTGATGAAGCTGCGATAAACCGAAACGTTCTGCATCATAAATAACCATCACAGTCGCATTCGGTACGTTCACACCCACCTCAACAACTGTTGTCGATACAAGAATTTGCACTTTATTTTCACTAAACTGGCCCATTATCTCTTCTTTTTCCTGAGACGATAATCTCCCATGCATCAATCCAACTTGGCATTTCCCTTGGTAATGATGCGTCAGCATACTATGTAAGTCGATAGCATTTTGCACATCAAGTTTCTCAGATTCTTCAATTAGAGGACAAATAACGTATGCCTGTCTTCCTTTTTTTATTTCCTTCTCAACAAAACCGAGGACGCGATCTAACATATCATGTTTTGCCCAGTATGTTTCAATCACCTTTCTACCTGCTGGCATCTCATCGATTATCGAAACATCCATCTCTCCAAATGCAGTAATTGCAAGCGTACGCGGAATTGGTGTCGCTGTCATAAATAATACATCTGGACTTTCACCTTTCTCCCGTAAAACTCGGCGCTGCGCTACACCAAATCGATGCTGTTCATCTGTAATAACGAGACCCAACCTATGAAATATAACTTCATCTTGAATTAAAGCGTGCGTTCCAACAAGAATATCTATTTCTCCTTGTTCTAACTTCGCTAAAATTTCTCGGCGTCTTGCACCTTTAACAGAACTTGTTAGCAGTTCCACCTTCATACCAAAATGCGAAAACGTTTCAGCAAGCGACTGATAATGTTGCTCAGCTAAAATTTCTGTAGGAACCATTAAAGCACCTTGATAATGAGCTAATTTCGATGCATAAAGGCCAATCGCAGCAACAACTGTTTTCCCAGAACCAACGTCACCTTGTAATAGTCGGTTCATCCGATAAGGAGATGTCATATCTTTTAAAATTTCATCTACAACTCGGCGCTGCGCACCAGTTAACGGGAACGGCAATGCATCGATAAATTCTTGTAATTCTACTGACGGAATCTCTTTCTTCGTCCCTTTTGAATTTTCCCTCTCCATTTTCCTCAGTGTTTGCATTTTCAGCTGAAATAAGAAAAATTCCTCATATACAAAACGGCGACGCGCTTGCTTTAAATCCTCCTGTCCTACCGGAAAATGCAAAGCCTTAAGTGCTTCATATCTTGGTAATAATTTATACCGGCCTAACAAACCATCCGGTAACACTTCGACTATAGAATCTCCATATTCCTTTAACGCTTGAGCAATAAAACGACGCATCTGTTTTACTGTAAGTTTCCCCTTTACTGAGTAAACAGGCTCCACTTCTTGTTGACGTACAACTGGCCCAAAATGAAGTTCTGATACAGCAATTGTTTGACGATGTTGATCCCATTTACCAGTAATCGTTACCGTTTCATCTAACGTTAATTTTTGCTTATAGTAAGGCCTATTAAAACATACCGCCGTAATTAAATAACGACCGACGAGAACACGAACTGTTAGACGCGATTTCTTCTTACCATAATATTGCAGCAAAGGAGCACTATGAACCTTCCCTTCAACCGTTACACGTTCATCATGCTTTACTTCAGCAAGATCTTTCATCGCATAATCTTCATAACGGTACGGAAAATGTTCTAATAGATGAGAAACTGTATAAATCCCCATCTCATGTAGTAACTCAGATGTTTCTCCTCCGATCCCCTTTACATCCGTAACAGGAACTTGTAAAACATCATTCAAGATTCTCACACCCCGTCACATTATTTTCTTTATTGCATTTTATTTGAGTACCAATTAGCATCTGTAATCGCTCTCTTTCACCTTATATATTCTATCATAGGCATTCTAAGAGAAACTACTCAAATCCCTTATATAAAACAAGTAAAAAAGAGCCTCACTATTAGCAGCAAGGCTCTTTTCTCTCTTCAATATGCTAGCCT
Organism: Bacillus sp. CCB-MMP212; assembly: GCF_022748145.1. Taxonomy (NCBI): domain Bacteria; kingdom Bacillati; phylum Bacillota; class Bacilli; order Caryophanales; family Bacillaceae; genus Bacillus; species Bacillus sp. CCB-MMP212. Next base: position 527,914 of record NZ_JALDQE010000002.1, on the reverse strand, counting down.
TTTGAATAAAAACTAGTAATAAACTTCATATTACTACTTCTTATCCATTAGCAAGTAAGTAATCCATTTATTTTCAAAACGAATCTTATCTTATTCTACAGAGAAGATGAAAGAATACACTGGTTGGTTTCCAGAATGCACTTCTACTTCTGCATCTTCAAATTTCTCTTCTACAAATTCAACTAACTCCGCTACTTCTTCGTCAGTTGCATCTTCACCTTGTAGAATCGTTACGATTTCAGAATCTTCATCAATAAGCGCTTCTAGTAATTGCTTCGCAGCTCCTACTTTTTCAGCATTTGTAGATACAATTTTTCCATCTGCAATACACATGAAGTCATCTTTTTGAATTGCTACACCATCAATTTCCGTATCACGTACAGCATACGTAATTTGACCTGTTTTCACATGAGATAAAGCTTCTTGCATGTTTTCTTCATTCTCTTCTAACGTTCCAACTGGGTTAAATGCTAACATTGCTGCCATACCTTGAGGAACTGTTTTCGAACGAACAACAATAACTTCTTGATCTACAACTGATGCCGCTTGTTCTGCTGCCATTACAATATTTCCGTTATTCGGTAAAATAATGATTTTTTCAGCATTTGCTTCTTCAATTGCCTTCACGATATCCTCCGTACTTGGATTCATCGTTTGACCACCTTCGATAACTTTCGTTGCGCCGATGCTCTCAAATAAAGTTTTAATACCAGACCCCATTGCCACAGTTACGATACCATATGGTTGTTTTTCTTTCGATTGAGCTGGTTGTTCAGGAACCATAGCAGGTTCATCTAATAAAGCAGTATGCTGTTCACGCATATTTTCTACTTTAATCTTAATTAAACTACCGTATTTTTGCCCGTAGTTCATAGCGTCTCCAGGATGTTCTGCGTGGATATGAACTTTTACAATTTCATCATCAGACACAACTAGTAGAGAATCACCATATACACTAATATCTTCACGGAATTTTTGTTCAGAGAAATTATGCTCCTTCACCTTTTCAGCCTCTAATTTCACCATGAACTCCGTACAATATCCATACTTAATATCTTCTGTACTCAATTGGCTTTGTACACTACGGTGATGTTCTGCGCGTACCATCTCATTCATAGATGTTTGCGTCGGTGCATCAGAAGAAATCGTTTCTCCTTTTAAGTCAGCTAAAAATCCTTCGTATACTACTACAAGACCTTTACCACCGCTATCTACAACGCCAACTTGTTTTAATACAGGTAATAAATCTGGCGTACGATTTAACGATGCGTTTGCTTCTTTCACAACGTCTTCCATAAACAAAACAAAGTCGCGCTGTTTTTTCGCAACTGTTACTGCATATTTACCCGTTTCTCTTGCAACCGTTAAAATCGTTCCTTCAATCGGTTTCATAACCGCTTTATAAGCCGCCTCTACTCCAGCTTCTAGTGCTGCAGCAAAATCAACTGTTGTTAATTCTTCTTTTTGTTCAATGGATTTAGAGAAACCACGGAACAACTGAGATAGAATAACTCCAGAGTTACCACGAGCTCCCATTAATAATCCTTTGGCTAAACTTACGCCGACTTTACCAGCATGCTGTGAAGGATTTGCTTTCACTTCACGCGCACCTGAAGTCATAGATAAGTTCATGTTTGTACCGGTATCGCCATCTGGAACTGGAAATACGTTTAATGCATCAACAAGCTGAACATTATTTGTTAAATTATTCGCTCCTTGCATGATCATTTGTGATAAACGTTTTCCATCAATTTTTTGAATTGACACAGATTTTCCTCCTTAATGCACATTACAAGTTTATTACTTTAACTCCTTGTACGTAGATGTTTACAGAATCTACTGCTAGTCCTACAGTTTGATCTAATGTATATTTCACTTTCGTCTGCACATTATGTGCCACTTCTGAAATTTTCGTACCATAGCTCACAATAATATACATATCAATATGTACTTCATCTTCATCTTTACGAACAATAACACCTCTAGTGAAGTTTTCTTTTCGTAAAATGTCTGTTAATCCATCTTTTAACTGATTTTTTGATGCCATACCTACGATACCGTAGCAATCTACCGCGGCACCTCCAGCAATTGTTGCAATTACATCTGTACTAATATCAATTTGACCGTACTTCGTTTTAATTTCAATTGACATCTCGTTTCCCCCTTCATAAATGGTGAAAGTGAGCTAGACTACTTTAGTTACTATCATATAATCTTTTTAAAGAAAATTCCATCGTTCTTTCTTTTCACTCTCATATTTTATGTTTTAAATTACACTTTTTTATGATGAGCAAAATAGTCCATTGTTATTATACAACATGTACCACTATAATATGTCAAGCAATTTTTATGGATTTTAACTTTTCTTCATTGACATATAGTGTCAAGTAAATTTTCTTGATTTCTTTTTTCTACGGTGTTGCATTCTCTTTTTAGTTGTGTTAAATTATAGTAGTGTTTTTAGCATCGCATAAAAGACTAACATTGAAAAATTACGTATGGTAAGGTATCAAGGGAGGGAAATATAAATGGCTCGTGTTTGTGCTATTACTGGAAGAAAAGCTCGTTCTGGTAACTCTCGTTCTCACGCAATGAACGCTACAAAACGTAAGTGGGGCGCTAACCTTCAAAAAGTTCGCGTACGCATCGACGGAAAAGTTCAACGTGTTTACGTTTCTGCTAGAGCATTAAAATCTGGCAAAATCGAACGTGTTTAATAATAAAAAAAAGAGCCGATAGGCTCTTTTTTTACTATAACAATGGAAAAAGCACCGGTGATAGGTGCTTTTTTTAATCTTTTTTGAAGGTATTTAACATTGCACGAACAATTCCACCAAGAAATTTAGGTAACTTAATTGTATAAAATCTCATGGTTTCCCTCCTAATCCCCATTACTCCACTTGGTCACTATATGATGTAAGGAGCAAAATTGTTTCTTCAATCAGTGCTTCTTATCAACATTAATATGCCAGAAGTAAATGAAAAAGTACCTTTTTCCTCAACGAGTTCGTTACTAATACAAAGTGTTGATCCCCACTCTATTGTTTTATTAGTAAGAGGGTACTTAAAACCAAACAATGTAATCCCTTCCACTATTTCAGTAACTGGTACAAAAGATACATAAGGAAAATTTTTATTTTCTTCAATTATATGTGTACCCACTTTTTTAACTGTTATTTCATTTTTATTGTCCACAATACACATTTCTATCTCTACTTCTAACCCTTTTAAAAGCATTTGTATATTTGCCAAACCGTGATCAAGTCTTCCACCGGTAGCACCAAAAATACGAATTAGTGCCGGCTTCTGTCCTAATGCCCAGTTGATTGCAATTTCTAAATCCGTTTGATCTTTTTCCCGCGGAACAATATGTAATTCGTTTGTTTGCTGTCCCATCCATACTAATTCTTCTTCAGTAACTGAATCGTAATCTCCAAACGCAACAGCCGGGGTAATCCCTTTCTTTAATAGACGGTATACTCCCCTATCAACCGCAGCCCACACTACTTCCTCATTCTCATATCGAGCAAAATCTGCGCAATATTCCGAAGGTCCTCCTGCCAAAATATGAATAATCATTTTTTCTTCCCCTTCCATTGTAAAAAGGCAATCTGCCATTCGGTAGATTGCCTTTTTACATATTTTTACCCTATCCTATGAATACCTTACTAGGATAAAAGTTCATCACTACCCACGAATTACGCGAATTGCTTCACCGCGGTCTTTTTGATTGTATACTGCTGATCCAGCTACAAGTACATTTGCTCCTGCTTCCACACAAAGTCTTGCTGTTTCAGCATTTACACCACCATCAACTTCAATTTCTACTTCTAGATTGCGCTCTTTCACCATGTCTGCAACTTGTTTAATTTTCGGTAATACAGAATGGATAAACTTCTGTCCACCAAATCCAGGGTTTACTGTCATAAGTAATACCATATCTATATCTTCTAATACATGCTCAATCACTGAAACTGGCGTATGTGGATTTAATACAACGCCCGCTTTAATACCGTGAGATTTAATTAACTGAATTGTACGATGCAGATGTGGACACGCCTCTACGTGAACAGTAATAATATCCGCTCCCGCTTGTGCGAAAGTCGGGATATAGTTATCAGGATTTTCAATCATTAAATGTACATCTAATGGTAATGATGTAATTGGACGGATAGCTTCTACAATTAATGGTCCAATCGTAATATTTGGTACGAAATGTCCATCCATTACGTCAACGTGAATGTAATCCGCTCCGCCCTTTTCTACATCTTTAATCTCTTCCCCTAATTTTGAAAAATCTGCTGATAAAATCGATGGTGCAATTTTAATCATAACTAATACCTCGGCTTTCTCTCTCTAATTTCTTCTACGAATTGTTTATAGTTCTTATAGCGATATTCTGTAATCTTCCCTTCTTCAACCGCAGCTTTCACAGCACATTTCGGTTCAGAAAGATGTGTACACCCTCTAAATTTACAGTATTGGCTCGCTTCTTTCAACTCTGGAAAACAATATGTAAGATCTTCTACTTCTATATCAATGAAATCTAGTGAACTAAAACCCGGTGTATCTGCTACTAGTCCACTCCCAATTGCAATTAATTCTACGTGTCTTGTCGTATGCTTCCCGCGTCCTAAATGGGAGGAAATATCATTTGTTTTCAGCTCTAATTCTGGACGTAGCACATTAAGCATTGAAGATTTCCCAACACCAGATTGACCCGCAACGACAGAAACACAATTTTCTAAGTATGGTTTTAATATATCAATACTTTCTGACGTATTAATAGAAGTAAATAAAACATCATAACCCATCTCACGATAATCATTCGCATAAGCTTCAACAGTTGCTTTCATCTTTTCATCTACTAAATCCATCTTGCTAATACAAATAATTGGCTTAATGTTATGATATTCAATCAGCACTAAAAATCGATCTAACAGTCCAGGATTAAAATCTGGTTCTACTGCAGAGAACACAAGGATCGCTTGATCGACATTAGCAATAGGAGGTCTAACAAGTTCATTTTTTCGATCAAACACTTCAAGCACATAACCTTCAGTTGGATTATCTGCCTGAAAAACAACTTGGTCTCCTACAAGTGGTGTAATTTTATTTTTTCTAAATACACCTCGCCCACGACATTGCGTAACCCCTTCTTCATGCTGCACGTAATAAAACCCACTTAAAGCTTTTATAATTTTTCCTTCTGGCATAGAATTCTCCTTTTTTTGTATAAGGTGATGCTGAATTTAAAAATGAATGGATTTAAATTTTCCAAATAACGATTTCAAAACCTACCATATATACTTTCGCTAATATATATTAAATTTCCCATTAAATGCAAAAAAATATTTACAGCTGCATCACTTTACTAGCTTTTTGAATCATATATTTTTGCCTGCTATACCGTCCACTTTGTAGACAGCATAACAGGCAATAATAATAATAATAATAAGTAGACTTTCACTATTATTGAGTTGGATATGGTACTTCTTTATCAATAATCGTTACTCCATCTCGTACAATTTTATAGTGTCCCTTTGAACCTTCTTGAATTACAAATTCTAAAGAAATAGTCGCTGATTCAGTAATTGTTCTCGTTTCAACCGGTCTATCCATTTTTTGCTGCATGTCTTCTTTATAAATTTCTATTGTTTGCGGCTTTTTTTCACCTGTTACAGCAGGCTCATATGGGATAGAGATATTGTCCACTTTTACCGTTTTAGTCACTTTAGGCTTTTGACCATCAGAGATAATAATAGTTACTTTATCTCCCTCTTTTAATGGTGTACCTGGTTTTGGAAATTGCGAAATTACAAGTCCTTTTTCGACTGAATCTGAATACTCTCGTTTTATATCTGACGTTAGTTTTCTCTCATTCAAATAACCAGTTACACTATTTTCAGTCCATCCCGAAAAGTCACCTGGTCTAATTTGATAAGGACCTTTACTTACCCAGATTTTCAGTTCTTGCTCCGCTTCTATAACCATTTGATCAGGCGTCGGAATTTGCTCTACAATTTCACCTTTCGGCTTATCATTTTCAATATAATTTACTGTAACTTGTTTATATTTTTCTTCTAACTCAGCTTTTACACTCTCAAAGTTTTGCCCTGTGAAATTCGCCATCTTACTTTTCTTTTTTCCACCTGATTGATAGATAGTAATTTTAGCGTTTTCTTTTACGACTCTTCCTGCTACAGGTTCCGTTTTTATTACATCCCCAACTTCAATATCATCTGTATATACAATATTAGGCTCCGTCACCTCAAAGCCCTTTTCTACTAACGTATTTACAGCTGTCGTGTATTTCATACCAGCCACATCAGGAACTTTCACATCTTTCGGAATAAATAATCCTGGAATAACCGTAAGCGCTAATGTTATTCCTATTGCTAAAAATAAAAATGTTGAAATTAAAACTTTAAGCCACTTGTTACTCCGTTTTTTCTTCTTATCTAACTCAGCTGCTTCTGCTCTTATCGGTTCTTCCACTTTACTCCCTTTTAAAACAATCGTTTCATCACTTACATTTTCAAATAATTGTTCTTGTTGAATAATCGGAATCGCTTTCGTCGCTTCCATATCTTCTGGTATGTAAAATGGTTGCTCATTTATCCTCTCTGGATATAGCGCAGTTTCAATATCTCGCTTCATAGCATTGGCAGATTGATATCGATGGAAAGGATCTTTTGCAGTTGCCTTTAATATAATATTTTCAACACTTTGCGGAATATTTTCATTCCATCTTTTTGGTGATGGGATTTCACTTTGTAAATGTTTTAAAGCTATAGCAACAGCAGATTCGCCAGAAAACGGTTGTCTTCCTGTTAACAATTCAAACATAACTATTCCAAGAGAATAAATATCCGATTGTTTATTTGCTATCCCGCCACGTGCCTGTTCTGGTGATAAATAATGGACTGAACCCAGTACTGAATTTGTATGTGTAATTGTTGTTGCACTTGTAGCTGTCGCAATTCCAAAATCTGTTACTTTTATTATTCCATCAGCTCGAATTAAAATATTGTGCGGCTTTATATCACGATGCACAATTTCAAAATGATGGGCGTGTGCCATGGCGGATGTTAACTGCTCCATAATATCAAGAGCTTCTCCTATAGGTAACATACCTCGCTCAATTATGTATTGCTTCAATGTTTGCCCGGGTACATATTCCATGACAAGATAATATATACCATCTTCTTCTCCGACATCATACATATTCACAATATTTGGATGCGACAACGTTGTAACAGACTGCGCTTCTCGATGGAAACGTTTAATAAACTCTTCGTTATTTGAGTAGTCGAGTCTTAATATTTTTACCGCTACATCTCGGCCAAGTATATCATCATGAGCTAAATATACATTGGCCATTCCGCCACCACCAATCATTTTCAGCAGCTTATAACGGTCATTTAAGCGTTTTCCAATCAGCACGTTGCACTTCACCTACTTTCGTTTGTCGAACCCGCATAATCAATAAGAACAAGTGTGATATTATCTTCTCCACCGCGATCATTCGCCAATTGAATGAGACGCTGCCCTTTACCTTCAAGCTGTTCATTTAACTGTAAAATTTGGTGCATATCATCAATAGAAACTTTGTTTGATAACCCATCAGAGCAAAGAAGTAATTGATCATCTTCCTCAAGCACCAACGTTTTAACATCTAATCCAACTTTTTCTTCTGTTCCTAGCGCTCTTAATAACACATTCTTTTTCGGATGATACTCTGCATCTTCCTTTGAAATTTCACCATGTCTCACAAGCTCATTTACAAGCGAATGATCTTCCGTTACAAGCGTCATTTCTCCTTCTGATACCATATAGCAACGACTATCTCCTATATGCCCTATCGTCACAAAACTTGGTGTACAAACAGCTATTATAAGCGTTGTTCCCATACCATTACATTCTACATTTTGCTGAGCGTATTCATATATGCGCTCATTAATAATCCCAACACTAGTATGTAACCATTGTTCTACTTTTTTCGGTTCATTCATATTATGCGTTTGCTTCCAATAATCATGGAATAATTGAATGGCCATCGAGCTAGCTACATCACCAGCTCGATGACCTCCCATTCCATCTGCTACTACCGCTAAAACATTTCCATCTAAATTGTGAAAAACTCCTGCACTATCTTCATTATGTTGACGAACTTTTCCTTTATCCGATAGAAATACGGCTTTCATCTCGTCACCTCGTCTCTTCTTTGCGCTCCTTCGCACGCAACTGACCGCAGGCTGCGTCAATATCATGACCTTGTTCACGGCGAATCGTTACATTCACTCCACGATCTTTTAACGTTTTCTCGAACAAGAAAATTTGCTCACGTGGTGTACGTACATAATCACGTTCAGGTACGTAGTTTACCGGGATTAAGTTTACATGACATTTTACACCTTTTAAGAGCGCAGCAAGCTCTTCAGCGTGCTCAACTTGGTCATTTTCTCCTCCAAATAATCCATATTCAAAAGTAATACGGCGCCCTGTTCTATTTACATAGTATTTAATAGCTTCCATTAAATCCGGTAATTTATAAGCACGGTTAATCGGCATTAATTTTGAACGTAATTCTGAGTTTGGAGCATGCAATGAAATCGCAAAATTAATTTGTAGTTCTTCTTCAGCAAACTTATAAATTTTCGGGATAATTCCACTCGTCGAAACAGTCATATGTCTAGCACCAATATGAAGTCCTTTTTCATGGTTAGTGATGCGTAAGAATCCCATTAAATTATCGTAGTTATCAAATGGTTCTCCAATTCCCATAACAACAAGAGAACTTACACGTTCTTCTGTTTCATCAAGCGCACGCTGAACTTCTACTACTTGCGCTACGATTTCTCCAGCTTCTAGGTTTCGTTTTAGTCCACCAAGTGTCGAAGCACAGAACGTACATCCAATACGACAACCAACTTGCGTTGTTACACAAATGGAATTTCCATATTCATGTCGCATTAATACCGTTTCAATAGAATATCCGTCATATAATTGGAATAAGAATTTAATCGTTCCATCTGAAGACGTTTGTTTTACTAACGTGTTTAAAGTAGTAATATCAAAGGAATTCGACAATTTATCACGCAATCCTTTAGAAAGGTTTGACATATCCTCATAATTTTTTACACGTTTTTTATATAGCCAGTCAAAAATTTGTCCAGCGCGGAACTTCGGTTCTCCTTGTTCCTTTAACCAATCTTGCATTTCATGAAGTTGTAAAGAGTAAATTGATGGTTTCTTCGTTTCTACATTTTTCTTTTGTTTTCTTACAGTTGTTTCCATGATGCTACACCTTCTTCCTTAAACAAGCAATATAAAAGCCATCCGTTGCAAAATAATGCGGTAAAATTTGTACTTGACCTTCATTAATATACGGACTTAATTTTTCTGGCATACGTTCTTTTATCGTAGTATCCCATTCAAATTCAGGATGTTCTTTTAAAAATTTATCTATTACTTGTTCATTTTCTATTTTCTCAATTGTGCACGTACTATAAACAAGACGACCGCCTTGTTTTAATAATGGTGCTATTTTTTCTAGTATCGCAAGTTGAATCGTCGATAATCTTTCACTATCGCCTTTATCTTTTCCTAACTTAATATCAGGCTTACGTCTAATTACACCAAATCCAGAACACGGTGCATCTACCAATATTTTATCAAACGTTTCATTTGCAAAGTGCTCTTGCACTTTTCTAGCATCTAGCGCTTTTGTTTCGACATTTTCTAGACCAAGTCGCTCTGCTTGCTGTTTAATTAAACGTACTTTGTGTGCATGTAAATCAAGGGACATGACCTTACCAGTTCCCTTTAATCGTTCCGCGATATGCGTTGTTTTTCCGCCTGGAGCAGCACAACTATCAAGAACTGCATCTCCCGTATCCGGTTCTAAAGCGCGTGCTACAAGCATAGAACTTTCATCTTGAATAGAAAGAAATCCTTTTTTAAACGCTTCTGTATGCGCTACATTTCCTCTTTCAATCTGAATTGCATCATCTGACAAGTCACCACGTTTTGCTTCTATACCTTCACTTGCCAACAACTCAATCGCTTCTTCTACCGTTACCTTATCAACATTCACACGTGCTGTTGGTACAGGTGGTAACATGTTTACTTCGCACATTTTCTCTGCAGTTTCTAAGCCATATGCAGAAGTCCACTCTTGTACAAGCCAAACTGGATGACTCGTCGCAATTGCAAGACGTTCTACTGGATCCTTGATTTCATCTACAGAAGGTACACCTTCTCTCTGAATCGAACGTAATACACCGTTCACCATACCAGCAATTCCTTTATGCCCGCGACGCTTTGCAATCTCAACCGCTTCATGAATAGCCGCTCTTTCTGGCACTCGGTCTAAATAAATCATTTGATATAAAGATAAGCGAAGCAATACCCTTACCCACGCCTCAACCTTCTTTTTTAAAAAAGGCTGTAAATAATAATCTAATGTGTCACGACGTTGAATCGTTCCATATACAATTTCAGTTAATAAACCAATATCTTTTCTATCAATTGCACTTTTTTCAATTAGATTATTTAAAAGTAAGTTGCTATATGCACCACTTTTTTCCACTTGAATTAAACCATCAAGAGCTAATTCACGAACATTTTGTCTCATGCATTTTCTCCTAACTTCGTTCCAATTTCAGGTTTTGTTCCACGTAAAAATTGTGAACAACTCATACGCTTTTTACCAGAAGGTTGCAATTCAGTAATTTTAACACCTGTTTCATTACTAGTTGCTACAACAAAACCATCTTCTTCGATTGCAACAATCGTACCTGCTTCAGCCGGTTCAGTTACAGGCACTTTTTCTCCCCACCATACTTTAACAACTTGTCCTGCTAAAGTTGTATAAGCAACTGGCCATGGATTCAATCCGCGAATGTGATTGTATACTTCCTCACCTGTTTTTGTCCAATCAATTTTCTCTTGTTCACGTTTTATATTGTAAGCAAACGTTACTTCTTCTTCGTTTTGTTTAATCGGTTCTAACTTACCTTGAATTAATAAAGGTACTGTTTTAGATAAAAGGTGTGCTCCAGCTTCACTTAATTTATCAAATAATGAGCCTGTCGTTTCACGCTCTTCAATTTCCACTTCCACTTGCGTTAAGATATCACCAGCATCCAATTTTTCTACCATATACATAATTGTAATACCAGTTTTTTCTTTACCTTCCATAATTGCATAATGAATTGGTGCACCACCACGAAGTTCAGGAAGTAAAGAAGCGTGGACATTAATACATCCATACTTCGGTGCTTCTAAAATTTCATTTGGTACAATCTGACCAAATGCAGCTGTTACAATTAAATCTGGCTCTAATGCCAATACTTTTTCATATTCATCTTTTTCACGAATTTTTAACGGCTGTAACACAGGGATACCATGTTTTTCCGCTTCAACTTTAACAGGTGTAGGTGTTAATACTTTTTTTCTACCTACTGGACGATCGGGTTGCGTCACAACACCTACTACCTCATAGCCATCTTCAATAAGACGACGAAGCACCGGCACTGAAAAGTCCGGTGTTCCCATAAACACTACTTTTATCATTTAAAAACCGCTCCTTTTAACACCTATTCTAGTTCGTTTTCTTCATAATATCTTGTCACTTTCGATGTAAATAAAACACCGTGTAAATGATCGATTTCATGTTGAATTGCACGCGCTAAAAATCCTTCCGCTTCTAATAAAAATACTTTCCCACGGCGATTTTGCGCTCTTACTTTAATATAATCGGCACGTTCTACTTCACCATAAAGTCCCGGGAAGCTTAAACAGCCTTCGGGACCTACTTGTTCACCACGTTTTTCTAATATTGATGGATTGATTAACTCGATTTTCCCAGTATCATCATCGACATCAACAACCGCTACTTGCAAGCTTACACCTACTTGAGGCGCAGCTAAACCGACTCCGTCCGCAATTAACATTGTTTCATGCATATCTTTCAACAATTTCACTAACTTTTTATCAAAGTTAATTACTCTTTCGCATGGTGTTTCTAACACTTCATTTGGATGCTTTATTATTTCTAAAACTGCCATATTTCCCTCCGCTACATTAACATTGTTGGATTAAAATCAATTGAGATTTGTAGCTCTTTTTGCATTTCTGCTTGATAATGTTCATTTACCATTTTGAGCACGTTCTTTAAGTTTGGTTCCCGTTTGTATTTTATCATGCATTGATAACGATATCTATCTTTTATCCTTGGAATTGCTGAAGCAACTGGTCCTAACACCATTGTTTGCTGTGAGCAATGCGTTCGCAAATACGAGGCAATTTTTTCCGTCACTTGCACCGCTTTTAATAATTCTGGATGAGATACGGTTATGAGTACAACATAGTAATATGGGGGATATTGTCTTGTTCGCCTCATTTGCATTTCTTGGTCAAAAAACACATCATATTGTTGGTTCTTCGCTAACTCTATACTGTAATGTTCTGGCGTATACGTTTGAATCACAACTTCCCCTGGCAATTCATGTCTACCCGCTCGTCCACTTACTTGCGTCAATAACTGATATGTCTTTTCACTTGCCCGAAAATCAGGTAAGTGAAGCATCGTATCTGCAGTTAAAACCCCAACAAGCGTTACTTTCGGAAAATCTAATCCTTTAGCAATCATTTGTGTTCCAAGTAGTATATCTGCTTTTTCTTCCCCAAACGCCTTTAATAATTTTTCATGCATTCCTTTTCGACTTGTCGTATCTACATCCATTCGAATGACTCGCGCCTCTGGAAATAGTTTTGTAATTTCTTCTTCTACCTTTTGTGTACCTGTACCAAAGAAACGAATGTATGTACTTTGACAAGCTGGACACTCAGTTGGCATATTCTCTTCGTAACTACAATAATGACATTTTAAACGATGATTCATTTTATGATATGTCAATGAAATATCACAATGCGGACATTGTACAACATACCCACAATCACGGCACATAACAAATGTAGAATGACCTCTTCTATTTAAAAAGAGTACCATTTGTTCTTTCTTTTCTAATCGATCTGCTATTTTTTCATGCAGCGCCTTAGAAAACATTGATCGATTCCCGTCACGAAGTTCTTCTCGCATGTCAACAATCTCTACCGTTGGTAAAGCTTGTTCATTCATACGTTTTTCCATTGTTAGTAGTTTATAAACACCTTTTTTCGCCCTTGCAAACGATTCAAGTGTTGGTGTCGCACTACCAAGAACGATAGGACATTTATGATATTGCCCTCTCCAGACAGCTACATCTCTTGCATGATACCTCGGATTATCTTCTTGTTTGTAACTTGATTCATGCTCTTCATCAATAATAATAATCCCTAAATTCTCAAAAGGCGCAAAAACGGCTGAACGCGCACCAACTACAACTTTCACTTCTTTTCTTAAAATCTTACGCCACTCGTCATACTTTTCTCCAACAGACAACGCACTATGAAGAACTGCAACTTGCGAGCCAAACCTACCTTTAAAACGATCCACCATTTGGGGCGTTAGTGCAATTTCAGGAACAAGAACGATAGCTTCTTTTCCTTTCTCGAGCACTGCTGCTATAGATTGTAAATATACTTCTGTCTTTCCACTTCCTGTAACACCATATAGTAAAAATGGATTATAAGTTTCATTTGTAATTGATGATAAAATCGGTGTAATAACTTGTTTTTGTTCCTCCGTAAGTGGAAATGGTTTCGTTTGTTCAAAATCATCATCGTCATACGGATTTCGGTATACTTCCACATACTTTTCTGAAATGAAGCCCTTTTTAACAAGTGCTTTTATTGGAGCATCTGTTATTTGTAACTCTTCTGTAATTATTTTCAACGGTACACTTTTATAATTTTCCACAAAATAATAAAGTACATCTTGTTGTTTTTTACTTTTCAGTTCAAATGCCGCTAATTCCAATTTATCTTCTGGCAACTCCGGCTGAACAACTCTTTGCTTCTTCTTTTGTACTTTATCTTTCACTTGATAAACGACTTCAACCGTACCATTTTTAATTTCTTGTTGAATAGTCCGGTATAAATGTGGCTGCTGCTCTATTACTTCAAAATCAATTGCTTCTTTATCCTGAAATAAATATAGTATTTCAGATGCTATTTCTTCCTGTTTACAAAGTTGTAGACGTTTTTTATACGTTGCTTTTATCGCAGTTGGAAGCATCACTTGAAAAGCTGAAATCATGTAGCATAACGTTTCACTTGTAAGCCAATATCCAAGCTTTAATAATTCATCATTTAAAACCGGTGTTACATCTAATATTTCATGGATTATCTTTAACTTCTTACTTTCTACATCCACCGAATCTTTAATCCCAATAATAAAACCTTGTAATTTCCTTGGCCCAAACGGAACTACTACACGCATTCCTGTCTGTACAATATCTTCCCATTTTTCAGGGATAATGTAATCAAATGGTCGATCTGTCTGACGGGCAGGTACATCAACAATTACACTTGCAAATTTCATAAACGATCATCTTCTAACATCATTTCAATTTGCTTTAATATTTCACGAGCTACCTCTTTTTTCAGTAAAAGTGGTAACTCAATAACTTTTCCATCTTTTCTATACATTGTTACAATATTCGTATCCGTGCCAAATCCAGCTCCTTGCGCTTTTACATCATTCGCGACAATCATATCTGCATTTTTCTCACGTAGTTTTTTCGTTGCATATTCCTCTACATTTGTCGTTTCAGCAGCAAAACCGATAAGTAACTGTTGATCCTTTTTCTGACCTAACGTTTTTAAAATATCCACCGTTCTTTCGAGTTCAATGACAGCATCACCATTTTGCTTTTTCATTTTATTATCATGAACATATTTCGGACGATAATCTGCAACTGCTGCTGTTTTAATGACAACGTCTATGTTTTGATAATGTTGAAGAACTGCTTCTAACATATCTTGTGCAGATTCCACTTGCACTGTCGTTACATGTAACGGTGGATTTAATGCTGTCGGTCCTGAAACGAGTATAACATCAGCGCCTAAATTCGCCGCCACTTCTGCAATCGCATACCCCATTTTTCCAGAAGAAAAATTCGTCATAAAACGAACTGGATCAACTTTTTCACGTGTTGGGCCAGCAGTTATTAATATTCTTTTTCCCTGCAATGGTTTGTGTTCTGAGAAAGCTTCCTCTAACCGTGCAATAATCGCTTCAGGTTCTTCTAGTCGTCCCTTCGCTACATATCCACATGCTAAAAAGCCTTCCCCAGGCTCAATAAATGTATATCCTAGCGTTTTCAATGTCATCATATTTTTTTGAACAATTTTATTTTCATACATATGCACATTCATAGCAGGCGCAATCCATACCGGGGCTGTAGTAGCTAACAGAGTAGTTGTAATCATATCATCTGCAATACCACCAGCTAACTTTCCAATACAATTGGCAGTAGCAGGTGCGACAAGTACAACATCCGCCCAATCTGCTAAATCAATATGAGCAATAACAGCCGAGTCTTTCTCATCAAACGTATCCGTATATACATCATGGCGAGAAAGCGCTTGGAATGTAAGAGGCGTAACAAACTTCATTGCCGACTCACTCATCATTACTTTTACAATCGCGCCAGATTGTGTCAATTTACTCGTTAACGCAGCTGCTTTAAAAACCGCAATGCCTCCTGTTACACATAGAAGTATCTTTTTCCCTTTTAGCATATGACTCGTCCTCTTTCTTTTTCAAACTTATAATACTGAAATAGAATTCCCAGCTCGTCAGTACCAATATTTCATTCCTTTCGTAAAAAAATAACAACCTACTTGTAAATAGGTTGTTACCGTTACATAGAAAATTATAAAGTCTATGTTTTATTTTGTCGAAGGCAAAGGCTTATTCAGCTACTTTATCTTCACTTGGTACGTAGCTTAATGCTTCTGCATCGATTTCTTCTAATGCTTTACCTACACATTTATGAGAAACAGGTTGCTCTACAACACAGTTATTAGCAAGTTGCATTTCACGTGCGCGTTTTGCAGCCACTGTTACTAATGTGTACTTAGAATCGATTTTTTGTAGTAATGAGTCAATTGATGGATTTAACATAATTATAGACCCTCCGTCATTTCTTTATAATATTTTGCTACCCTTTCGCGGCGGCAATGTTCGCCAACCACAATCGCTTTAATTCTATCACAAGCTAATTCAACTTGATCGTTTTCTACTACATAGTCGTAAGCGTCCATCATCTCGATTTCTTCTTTCGCTACAGTTAAACGATTTTCAATAACATCTTCAGTCTCTGTACCACGTCCGACAATACGGCTCTTTAGTTCAGATAAACTTGGAGGTGCTAAGAAAATAAATACACCTTCTGGGAAAGCTTTCTTAACTTGAATTGCTCCTTGCACTTCAATTTCTAAGAATACATCTTTTCCTTCTTGTAATGTTTTTTCAACATAGTCAATTGGTGTTCCGTAATAATTACCTACGAACTCAGCCCACTCAAGTAATCTTTCATTACGAATCATTTCCTCAAATTCTTCTCTTTCTTTAAAGAAATAATCCACACCATCTACTTCACCTTCACGCGGCTTACGTGTCGTTACTGAAATAGAGTACTGAAAACGTGTATCCTCATGGCTAAACAGCTCTTTACGAACCGTTCCTTTTCCAACCCCAGAAGGCCCTGAAAGAACGATGAGCAATCCTCTTCTACTTCTCATAAATATGTAAAACCTACCCTTCCTCACTTAAATCTTCTTTATTATTCAAACGATGTGCAATCGTCTCTGGTTGAATTGGACTTAATACAACATGCCCATCATCCATAACAATAACCGCCCTTGTTTTTCTCCCATACGTAGCATCAAGCAAAGCATTATGTTCGCGTGCTTCTTGTACTGTTCGTTTAATAGGAGCTGACTCCGGACTTACAATAGCAATAATTCGATGAGCAGATACAATATTTCCGTATCCAATATTTAAAAACCGCATGGCCATAGTTTGCGCCTCCTAGTAAGTCTATCCGATTTCTCCACCACGTATAACTTTATATATTTTTTGAAAGCTACTCAATATTTTGTACTTGTTCACGAATTTTTTCAAGGTTATTTTTCATTTCTACAACATATTTTGAAATTGTTAAGTCATTTGCCTTAGAACCAATCGTATTAATTTCTCTATGCATCTCTTGCACGATGAAATCCATTTTCCTTCCAACAGGCTCTTCAATCTGCAATGTTTCACGAAATTGCTCTAAATGACTTTGCAAACGAACTAACTCTTCATGAATATCACAACGCTCTGCAAAGATTGCGACTTCTGTTAGCAATCTTTGTTCATCTAACTCTTGATTATGTAATTCTTTTAAGCGATTTTCTAATCGTTCACGATATTTTTGTGTAACAATTGGTGCATGTGGAATAATTGCATTTACACAATTGCTAATCTCTTGTAAACGATACGCTATATCTTTATGTAATCGTTCTCCTTCGTCATCTCTCATCGTTTTCAACATATGAGCAGCTTGACGAACAGCCTCATATAAACTGTTCTCAAAATGTTCATTTACATTTTCTATTTCTTCAATTGCTGTTACTTCTGGCATTGCCATTAATTGCTCGAGTGTAATAGAATCTTGTAATTGAAACTTTCCTTTTATATCTTCCATCATCGATTGGTACTGCTCAAGAAGTGACCAATTCACACTTAATTTTCTTTCAACAAGTCCTTCACCTGCTATACTAATAGACACTTCAATGCGTCCACGTCGAACTTGCTGTGCAATTATTTTACGAATTTTGTCCTCAAATACCATCATTTGCTTAGGAAGTCGAATACTCATCTCTAAAAAACGGTGGTTCACCGATTTCATTTCTACTGTAATTTGAAAAGTATCACTTTCTACTTTCGATCTTCCAAACCCTGTCATACTAGAAATCATTTTTATCACATCCAAGCCATAAAATAACTCAATGAAAAAGGTAATAGAGACAAGGCTCTACTACCTTCTGTAAATTATATCACATTTTCATAACATTGACTATTTCAAGTTTAATCCCTTCTTATATAACATTGGCTTTTTCTTTTTCGCCTTTTTCCCTGTTAATAAAGAACCTACTAGTAAGAAAGTCGGAATTGATGACAAACCTCCAATTAATAACCAATCTCTTGCTTGTATCGGCATTGTGCTAAAAATCGGTTGTAACGGTGGATAATATATCACCACTAGCATGAGTAGTAATGAAATGATAACCGCCCCTACTAAATACACGTTCCCAAATGGATTACGATGAAAGACAGAATGCTCACTACGACAATCAAATACATGAATAAGCTGAGCAAGTACCAACGTCGCGAACGCTACAGTTTGTGCATATTTCAGTTCATTTGGATGTTGGTTATACGCAATAATAAACGCTACTAACGTCACTGCCCCAATTAAAAAACCTCGACTTATTATTTTCCACGCAAGCCCTCTAGCGAATACCCCTTCTTTCGGGTGGCGCGGCGTTCTCTTCATCACATCTCCTTCAGCCTTATCCAAACCTAATGCCATCGCTGGTAAACCATCAGTAACTAAGTTCACCCATAAAATTTGAATAGGAACCATCGGCAGGGGTAATGCAAGTAACATCGCAAATAACATAACTAAAATTTCTCCAACATTTGATGCTAATAAATATCGGATGAACTTACGTATGTTCTCGTATATATTTCTTCCTTCTTTAATCGCTGACTTAATTGTAGCAAAATTATCGTCTAGTAAAACAAGTGAAGAGGCTTCTTTTGCAACATCTGTCCCTGTAATCCCCATCGCTATCCCAATATCAGCTGTTTTTATAGCTGGAGCATCGTTCACTCCATCACCTGTCATCGCTACTATATGCCCTTGATTTTGCAGTGCCTTAACAATTTTTAATTTATGTTCAGGTGATACACGAGCGAATACATACGTATCTTCTACAACATTTTCTAATTCCTCCACATCCATATTCGCGAGTTCTACTCCTTCAACAACGCGTCCATCTGGTGGCAAAACTCCTAATTGTTCAGCAATCGCCATTGCTGTCACTTTATGATCACCTGTAATCATTACTGTTCGAATACCAGCTTCTTTACACTCTTTTACCGCCTGCGCCACTTCTGGTCTTGGTGGGTCAATCATACCTTGTATCCCAACTAACATAAAATCTTTTTCAACGTCTCTTTCATGTTCAATAGAATCCGTTATTTTTAAAGGTTTAAACGCAACTGCAATTGTTCGAAGCGCTTGACTACCTAAACTATGAATAGCCGCCTGTACTTCTTTTCTATATAGCTCACTTAACGGCTGTTGCTTATCCCCCCATAAAATCGTTTGACTCATTTGTAAAAGAACATCCGGTGCTCCCTTCGTAACAATAAACTTTTTCCCCTCTCGATCTCGTACAATAACACTCATCATTTTTCGAGTTGAATCAAATGGAAATTCACGAATAACTTCAAATTTCCCTTTCAATGCCTCACGTGTTATCCCAGCTTTCATTGCTGCAGCTACAAGCGCTCCCTCTGTTGGATCTCCATCTAATACGTACGCCTTTTTCTTTTGAATAATATTTGCATTGTTACATAGTGAACCAAATGTAAGTAGCTGATAAAGTGCTTTTGTCTTAGCTGGATTCACTTCTTTTTCACCTTTCATAAAAGAGCCATTAGGTTCATATCCTTGCCCTGTCACTTTCCACAATTCTCCGCCTGACCACATATGTGTTACCATCATTTTGTTTTGCGTCATTGTTCCCGTTTTATCAGAACATATAACGGAAGCACAACCTAACGTTTCTACGGCTGGTAACTTTCGTACAATTGCTCTCTTTTTTATCATACGCTGTACACCAAGTGATAAAGCTACTGTAACAATTGCCGGCAACCCTTCTGGAATAGCCGCAACAGCCAGAGACACACCAGCTAAAAACATATGATATACTTCATTCCCTTGATACACACCAGCTAATACAACGAGTGCTGTCAAAATAAGAGCCACAATAATTAATATTTTTCCGAGCTGTTCTAACCTTCTTTGCAGTGGTGTTTCCATTTGCTCTGCATTTTGTAACATATTTGCAATTTGCCCCATCGCTGTATTCATACCAGTTGCTACAACGACTCCTGTACCAGATCCTCGCGTAATCATTGTCCCCATAAAAGCCATATTTTTTTGATCACCAATTGCAACATCTTGCCCTTGCAATGCTTCTACCTTCTTTTGTACAGGTACGGACTCCCCTGTCAAAGCAGACTCTTCAATATATAAACTTGATGCTTCAACAAGACGCACATCAGCCCCAATACGATCACCACTGGAAAACTTAATAATATCACCTAAAACAAGTGCTTTAGATGGTGCTTTTACCCACTTTCCATTCCGCATTACAGTAACTTGTGGAGCGGCTAGTTCCTTTAAAGCTTCCAATGATTTTTCAGCTTTTCTTTCTTGAAAAAATCCGAGAATACCATTGATAATAACAATGGCAACAATAGCAATAGAATCAATGTATTCACCTAAAAACGCAGAAACAATTGTTGCTCCAAACAAAACGAGTACCATGAAATCTTTAAACTGTGCTAAAAATACCATTAGTGCAGAAGGCCTTTTTGCTTCTTCTAATTCATTAGTACCAAATTTCTTTACGCGCCCTTCTGCTTCTTTCTCTGTAAGTCCAACCTTTACATTCGTATTCGTTCTTTCTTCCACTTCATGTGCCCGCATTCCATACCAGTTCATCCTGCCATCGACCTCCTGATTCCAGACATACTCTATTGAAAGCTTATTCAGCCTCGTCCAAAAAAATGCTATAATTAACTTTTAGTTAGAAAGGAGTGTTCATTTATGGCATTCGATGGATTATTTACAAGAGCAATTACACATGAAATTGCAAATTCTCTTTATACAGGAAGAATTTCCAAAATATATCAACCTTCAAAGTATGAGATTTTATTACATATTCGAGCAAACGGAAAGAACCAAAAACTAATTCTTTCGTCTCACCCTACATATGCGCGTCTGCACTTAACGAATCAAAACTACGATTCACCAGCAATACCGCCAATGTTTTGTATGCTTCTTCGTAAACATTTAGAAGGTGGGTTTATTGAAAAAATTGAACAAATTGACTTAGAACGTATTATTCAAATTACAGTTCGCAGTCGGAATGAAATTGGAGACGAATCATTAAAAACATTAGTAATCGAAATAATGGGCCGACATAGTAACATTATCTTAGTAGATACGAAAACAAATGTTATTTTAGATAGCTTAAAACACATATCTTTAGCGGTAAACCGCCATCGTACTGTATACGCTGGAGCTGAATATATTGCACCACCAGCACAACATAAAATTAACCCACTTCAGATTGAAACAAATGATGAATTTATTAGACCACTAGACTTTCTATCTGGAAACATGGATAAACAGCTTGTCGGCACCTTTACGGGAATATCCCCGTTATTCGCAAAAGAAGTAGTGAAAAAAGCTGGTATGGTAAATGAAAAAGCATTAGCGGATGCATTTTTCTCCATACAAAAACCATTATTAACTCATACATATTCACCAGCGATGACTACTTCAAATGGGAAAGAATTCTTTTATCTTTTCCCTCTTGCACACTTGCAAGGAGAAGATAAGACGTTCTCATCTGTTAGTGAATTGCTTGATCGTTTCTTTTTCGGAAAAGCAGAGCGCGATCGTGTAAAACAACAAGCTCATGATTTAGAACGCTTTATGCAAAATGAAAAAAATAAAAACGAGAAAAAACTCATTAAACTCGAAAAAACACTGCAAGATGCTGGAAAAGCAGATAAATATCAACTATTTGGAGAGCTACTTACAGCTAATATGTACGCTTTGAAAAAAGGCGATAAAGATATTGAGGTTGTTAATTATTACGATGAAAATGGCGGAACTGTAAAAATCACATTAGATCCTTTAAAAACACCATCTGAAAATGCACAACGCTATTTCCAAAAGTATCAAAAAGCAAAAAATTCAGTTGTTGTTGTAGAAGAACAAATCGAAAAAACCAATGAAGAAATTCTTTATTTTGATAGCTTACTTCAACAAATGGAAGCTGCTTCTTCAAAAGATATTGAAGAAATTCGTGAGGAATTAGCTGAAGAAGGTTATGTGCGCAATCGCAAAACGAAAAACGCAAAGAAAAAGCCTACTAAGCCAGTATTAGATAAATATTTAGCAAGTGATGGCACAGAGATTTTCGTTGGTAAAAACAATAAACAAAATGATTATTTAACAACGAAGTTTGCCCGCCGTGATGAAATTTGGTTACATACGAAAGATATACCTGGCTCTCACGTTGTCATTCGTTCTTTAGAGCCTGCTGAAGAAACTTTACTAGAAGCTGCCAAAATTGCCGCTTATTACAGTAAAGCGAAAGAGTCTAGCTCTGTACCTGTTGATTTCACTAAAATACGCCATGTGAAAAAACCGAGTGGTGCAAAACTTGGTTTTGTTACGTACGACAATCAGCAAACCGTATATGTAACACCAGATGCTGATATTGTAATGAAATTAAAAGCGTAAATACAAAAATGCGTTGCTTATAAGCAACGCATTTTTTATATTCGTTCACACTAGTTCATATACCCATTTACTAATTCATAACATCTTGCTTTTGTCATCTTATATTTCTCTTCTGAAGCTTCTATACGCCTCATCGTTCCGTTATTTGTATCAGTACCAATTGCTTTAACTTTACTTTCTTTTTCTTTAACCCACGCAATTTGTTTCGTTTTTAACGACTGAAACGCATCAGGTGACATCGTACTTTTTAATGTACTGTAAATTTCATTTAGTTTATTATCCCACAGTTCATAATTTCCTTCTATTTCATTTACTATATCATTGGTTGACATAGCATTCGTATGTTTTTCTTGTTTATCTATAGCAGCTAATTCACTTAAAACATTTGCTCTATCTATCTTTGAAGAAGATTCTTTTTGCGATTGTTTCTCTTCTTTTGAGCCTGTATACGCACTCGAATCCTTTCTCTGTACTTGTTCTGTTTCTTGAATATTTCTTTCTTTCGTTACCTTTTCATACCTATTTTTATCTACATTGTATGAAATAAGAGATGTTTTCGCATTTACAGTAATTAATCCGTTACTATCTTTGAATATGTATTTCTTATCGCCACTATTTTCTTCACTTACAAATGACACATTCTTATCGTCTGGCATTTTTAAAATTCTATTTGCTTCTTCTTTTGTAAGTTTTAAATCTTCAGGAAAAACGAATGACCATTTATCCATTAACCATTCCCCTTCTTTATACACCAAATGAAATTCCCAATCTTGGGCCGCATGACCTATTTCATCTTCTAAACTTAATGTATGTACCGTTAAATTTTCTTTATCTTGTGAAGAAGAAAATCTTATTTCAGTTTGAAAATAATTTGGGAATGGTAACATATCAGTCTCTCTCGATCTATTAAAGTTAGCAAGCAATTCAGGAAGCTGATTCTCTACAAACTTTTCTGAAACCAATCCTTTAACTCCTTTTTTAGCTGTCTCTAAATCCCCAGGATTATTTCGGCTCCATCCATTTTCTTTTTCCATCTCACTAAACGCATTTGCTATTCCATCTACACTCTTTCTTACAATCTTTTTCGCTTCTTTTTCTGTCACTTCTGGCGCTTCATCAAGCTGTTCAATCGTTTCATTTACTTGAACTTTGTGTTCACTTGTTTCACACCCCGTTATAACAAGCATACTAGCGCCCAAACAAAATGACATTACTTTACTTAATTTCTTCATACACTCACATTCCTTAACCCAGTTTTTTTCGTTACATCTCTTTACCTATAAAAAACGTAACAATCCCTTATTATACCAATTAACTTAATTTATTTATACAAAAAATATAATATTTAAATTAAAAAGATTTTCGTTTGCGAGTTTATATTATTGTTCAGTCACATAAAAACTTACTGTAAAAATTTTATATATATTTATTTTACATTCGTCTAGTTTTTTTGACACACAGCTACCCTCTTCTCTTTTATTCTAAATAAATATACTGGCACAATTCTTGCTTTATTAATGTAAAAAGGAGGAATTAAAATGAATGTAAGAATAACTAACATCCAAAAACAACTACATAATTACGGAATCGACGGGTTACTTATTACAAAAAAAGAAAACCGTCAATACGCAACAAACTTTACAGGTAGCGCAGGCGTTGTCTTAATCGCTGCGCATAAAGCTATTTTCATTACTGATTTCCGTTACGTAGATCAAGCAAAAAAGGAAATAAAAGCAGCAGAAATTATTATGCATAAAGGAAATTTAGAAGAAGAAGTTGCAAATCAAGTATCAAAATTAAACATTC
Source organism: Bacillus sp. CCB-MMP212 (assembly GCF_022748145.1). NCBI lineage: Bacteria > Bacillati > Bacillota > Bacilli > Caryophanales > Bacillaceae > Bacillus > Bacillus sp. CCB-MMP212. The sequence continues at coordinate 503,552 of NZ_JALDQE010000002.1, read as the reverse complement.
AAAAACTTGGTATAGAAGACAATAATATGACTTTGCAACAATTTAAGAAACTACAAAAATATATACATACAGAAATGGTTCCAGTGTGTGAGATTATTGAAGATATTCGACTTATTAAAGACACATCTGAAATAGAAACAATGAAAATCGCAGCTACAATCGCTGACGAAGCATTTCACCATATTGTTACATTTCTAAAGCCTGGAATAAGCGAGACTGACGTTCGAGATGAGTTAGAATTTTTCATGCGAAAAAAAGGGGCTACATCTTCTTCATTCCAAATCATTGTAGCCTCAGGCGTTCGTTCTTCACTTCCCCATGGAGTTGCATCAAATAAAATAATCGAACGAGGCGATATCGTTACATTAGACTTCGGTGCACTTTACGACGGATATTGTTCCGATATAACACGTACCGTAGCAATCGGGGAACCATCGGAAGAATTCCAAAAAATATACAATGTTGTACGAGAAGCGTTAAAGCGTGGGACTGAAGCAATTAAGCCTGGAGAAACTGCGAAAAGTATCGATGATATAACGAGGAATTACATTACAGAACATGGATACGGTCAATACTTTGGCCACTCTACCGGGCACGGTCTTGGGTTAGAAATACATGAACCACTTCGCTTATCCCAAGAAAGCAAGGCAACTTTACAAGAAGGTATGGTTGTTACAGTTGAGCCGGGCATTTACATACCGAACTGGGGCGGTTGTAGAATCGAAGATGATATTGTCATCACCAAAGATGGTTATGACGTTATTACAAAATCAAATAGAGAACTAATTATAATCCCTTGTTAATATTATGAAGGTTTAAACAAAACTTTTTTTGCACATAGAATTCCTTCTCTGGAGTATTCATTTAAAGAGGGGGAATTTTAATTGAATTTTGTAATTGATAAATTGGAGGGTTTACATGTAGAATTTTCAAAGCTTGTTTCCATGATGAATTACGCTCGCTATACAACAATGCAAGCAGTGGAAAGTTTAACAATTGAAGAACTTGATTATTTATATGATAAGGAAGCAAATTCAATTGGCATGTTATTGTATCATATGGCTGCTATTGAATTTTACTACCAGATTCATACTTTTGAAGACCGTGAACCAACGGAGGCTGAATTAGAACGCTGGTTACCTGGCATTGAATTAGGCGATCTTGGGCGTGAGAAAATAAAAGGAAACGCTATAGAATTTTACATAAATACATTACAAGAAGTACGTTCCAAAACAATCGAGACTTTTCAATCGTTACCTGATGAATGGTTATTTAAAACGACAGACTTTTGGTATGACAAACCAGCAAATAACTATTTTAAGTGGTTTCACGTTTTTGAAGATGAAATCAATCATCGTGGACAAATTCGTTTAATTAAAAAGATGCAAAAAGCTCATGCAGTAAAATGAGGAAATGCCACCGAATAAGGTGGCATTTTCTTTTATTCATTAACGAATAGCTTTTCGTTTACTATTTTAGTGACTACCACTACCAACATTAAAATGCATATTAAATATAGCATTTTCGCAATAAACAACCACCCTTGAAACATTACAATTCCATCTATTATCTCATTTCCTTTCCATAACAAAAACGGAATTGTGCTGATTATAATGACAAATTCGATGCTGAAAACCATTTTCTTTTTTCGACTATATGCTTTCCATTCATTCCAGCGATACATAGGAGCAAAAATCAATACTCCTATACATAATATAACTGGTACCCATTCACTGTTAAGAAATTGTCCTGAAATAATTGATAATAGTAAACAAACTAGCACACCATAATATCCTATTTTTTCTCTCATTCGTACTCCCCCATTCTACTTCTCCTTTAATATGTAACTTGCTATACTTATAACAATTCTTAGAAAAATAACAACTATTATTACAAGATAAAGACCGTTTGCAGAAGACATCCATTCTTGAAAAATAGACATTTTCTCCATTTGTTTCTGACCCTCTATTAAAATAACCCCTGCGAACAATGAGCAAACAACGATGATACCTATCATAATTCCGATACTTTTTACTGTATTGTTTCATACCATCCCAGTTATATAAAAGTATAAATACAAACCCGAAAACAGGTATAATACTTATCCATTCATTGTTTGTAAATAGCTTTAAAATGATTAATAGACTACAAGATATGATAAATCCCAAAAATCCAATTTTTTTGTGCATAAGCCCTCCTCGAATTCCATTTTTAGGATTAATTGTATTTTAACATCCATTTTTATCCTTACCATTGCAGTACATGAAATTTTACCTTTTTTTCTGTTTCTTATACTCACATACTTTCCCTACTTTCATACAATAAACTACACGATTGCCTAAGGATGTGAATGTTATGGGAGTTGAATTAACGCTATTACACGCTCTCTATGTTATTTGTTTACTCACTATTATTACCTTTTTTATTCTCCGGAAAGATACTACAATTATTTGTATCGTTTTTATCTTTTTATTAGCATTAACTGCTACAAGTTCTATCCCTCTTGCCGTTAGCGGCATTTTTCAAAGTTTTATTTACGCCATTACTGAGCTATTACCAACTATATTAATCATTTCTATTATTGTATCCATGAGCAATTTACTCGTTCATACCGGTATAAATGATACAATGATTTCACCATTTACAAAGATGATCCGTACCCCTACCCTCGCCTACTGGATTATTGGCCTTTTGATGATGACAATTTCTTTCTTCTTTTGGCCTTCTCCCGCTGTCGCCTTAATGGGAGCTATTTTATTACCGGTTGCTGTACGTGTCGGTCTTCCTCCAATTGGAGTAGCAATTGCTATGAACTTATTCGGTCATGGGATTGCTTTATCCGGCGACTTCGTTATACAAGGCGCACCAAAATTAACCGCAGACGCTGCTGATCTCCCTGTTTCCAGCGTCGTATCTGCAAGTGTTCCACTCGTTATCGTTATGGGCGTTGTGACAACTTGCGTCGCTTTTTTCTTCTTACGAAAAGAGTTTCATACAGGCTTAGCTATACAAGAATCTATTCTATCAACTGAGTCTTCTAAAACGCTCACTTCATTATCTCCTCGCACAAAGAAATGGCTCGCTATTTGTATCCCTATCGTATATATCATTGATATCCTTTGCATGATTCAATTTCAACTACAAGGAAGCGACGCAACTGCACTTATCGGCGGAACAACTGTTATTATGATTATCATCATTTCTCTCATCGCCTACAAAGGTAATGGACTGAATAAAACGACCGATTATTTCATAGAAGGGCTCCAATTTGGCTTTAAAATTTTCGGACCAGTTATTCCTATCGCTGCACTCTTTTATTTAGGAGATAGTGGCTTTGTGAAAATTATCGGAGACTATTTACCGAAAGGTTCACACGGAATCATTAACGACTTAGGCATCGCTTTATCTCAAACTGTTCCTTTAAATCAATATGTATCGGCAGGGACATTAACCATCGTGGGTGTCATTACCGGCTTAGATGGATCAGGTTTTTCAGGTATATCACTTGCTGGTTCCATTGCCAATCTTTTTGGAACAGCACTTGGCCATGGAACAGCTACATTAACAGCACTCGGGCAAATTGCAGCTATATGGACCGGGGGCGGGACGTTAATTCCTTGGGCACTTATTCCTGCTGCTGCGATTTGTAAAGTCGATCCATTTGAACTTGCACGCCGAAACTTTTTACCGGTTGTTATCGGTTTAATTGTCACCACGATCGTTGCGATGTTTATCCTATAACGTAAGCAAGTGTTCTCTTGCTTACGTTTTTTGCTTGTAAAATTCATCATGAATTATCAGTTTTCAAGAGGGATTCGTTATTACTTAGCGAAATTATATTAGGAGAGTAATTATTTCAAAACGTTTACGAGAAACAGATTACTGCAATTAGAAAAGGGGACATACCTATGAATGAATTGATTTTCGTCTTATTAATTTGTCCATTATTTATCTTTATCGTATCTGTTATTGGAACACGCAAAACGAAAACGTATTACGTAATGCCGATTGTAACGTTTGCTAGTTTTTTAATAATAGGTGTTATCGCCTTTACTCCAAAATTTTTCTTTTGGGTTGGCATGTACAGCATCTTCTCGTTTATCGTTTCTTATATGACGCTATTGTTTGTGAAAGGATATGAGGTTGCTGAAAACGCTAAATAGTTGTTAGCAAGGAGACAGCAATATGATTTTCTTTGATATTGATGGAACTTTACTTGATTATGAGGCTGCTGAAAGAAATGGTATTATAGATTTTTTTCAAATATATATTTACTTCTAGTGAACTTGGTATATCGAAACCAGATCCTGAAATTTTTCACAGAACCGTATTACAATCGAACCTTGAAATGAAAGATTGCTATTATATTGGCGATCGATTAGAGACTGATGCGATTAATAGTACAGCAGCTGGGATGCAAGGGATATGGTTAAATCGAGATAACTCACAACTCAAGTACGATATTCCTACTATCTGTTCTTTACATGAAGTTTTAACAATAATATAAAAAACGACCGCGTTCCCCCGCGGTCGTTTTTTTCATGTTACGCTGTGATCCAAGCTTCGTTAGCTGGATTTTTACGCCACTCTTGTAATTTTTTCGTTTCAGCTTGTCCGATCATACCTTTTTCTGCTGCAACTTCAGTTAATGCACTGTAATCACTTAAAGAATATGATGCTACGTTAGCTGCTTCTAGCTTTTCTTTTCCTGCTTCTAGCTCGTATGTGAAGATTGATACGATTCCTAATACTTCACAGCCAGCTTCGCGAAGTGCTTCTACACATGTAATTGCACTTCCGCCAGTTGAAATTAAGTCTTCTACTACTACAACTTTTTGACCTTTTTCAGCTTTTCCTTCAATTTGATTCCCTTTACCGTGGCCTTTTGCTTTACTACGTACGTAGCACATTGGTAAATCCATACGATCGCTTACCCATGCAGCGTGCGCGATACCAGCAGTTGCTGTTCCTGCAATAACTTCTACAGTTGGGAAGTGCTCTTTAATTAACTCTTCTAATCCAGCTGCAATCGCTTGACGTACTTTTGGATAAGATAAAGTTAAACGGTTATCACAATAAATTGGTGATTTCATACCTGAAGACCATGTGAATGGATCATTCGGTTGTAAAAATACTGCTCCAATTTCTAATAAATGCGATGCGATTTCTTTTTTCATACTGTTACACCTTCCCACTGTTGTTTTACTGTTTTATACGCTTCAAGCGGATTTTCTGCTTTTGTAATACTACGTCCAACTACGATGTAGCTTGAGCCAAGTTCCCTCGCACGTTTCGGTGTTGCTACGCGCACCTGGTCATTTACATCATCGCTTGCAAGACGAATCCCCGGTGTTACTGTTACAAATTCATTCCCGCATACTTCACGTAATTTTGGAACTTCAAGCGTTGAGCAAACTACGCCATCAAGTCCACTTTCTTTCGTTAGTTTTGCATAATGAGCAACCGCTTCTTCTAACGTCTTCTCAATGCCAATCTCTTTTTTCATCATAGCTTCCGAAGTGCTTGTTAGTTGTGTAACTGCAATACAAATCGGTCTCTCTTTTCCTTCTTGCTTACCTTCCTCTAATCCCTCAATCGCAGCTTTCATCATGCTGCTTCCCCCAGCAGCATGAACATTTACCATATCAACATCTAGACTAGCTAGGCTACGCATAGCGCTTTTTACTGTATTCGGAATATCATGAAGTTTTAAATCTAGAAAAATCTTATGTCCTTTTTCTTTTAAGTACGTAATAATTGCAGGGCCTTCTTTGTAAAATAACTCCATACCAACTTTGACAAATAACTCTTCCCCTTCAAAGTGGCGCAAGAATTGTTCTACATCTTGTTTCCCTGGAAAATCTAGTGCAACGATTAACGACTGTGACATGTTTGCTTCCAGCTCCTTCCTTGACATTCCGAAATGTGATCAAATCCTAATTCATCTAGTAATGCTGGTAACTCTTCAATAATTGTCGGACATACGAACGGATCGATAAAGTTCGCTGTACCTACTGCAACTGCGCTTGCGCCAGCGTAGAAGAATTCAATTACATCTTCCGCTGTTTCAATACCACCCATTCCGATAATTGGAATGTTAACCGCTTGGCTTACTTCATGTACCATACGAATTGCTACTGGCTTAATCGCAGGACCTGATAATCCGCCTGTACGGTTTGCTAAAATTGGTTTAGCTGTTTTTAAATCTAAACGCATACCAAGCAATGTATTAATCATCGTTAAACCATCTGCACCTGCATTTTCAATCGCTTTTGCAATTTCCACTATGTTTGCCACGTTTGGTGACAACTTCACGTATACAGGTACTTCAGAAACCTCTTTTACTCGCTTCGTTAAATCAGCAGCAATTTCAGGATTTGTACCAAAGGCGATACCACCTGTTTTTACGTTCGGACAAGAAATATTTAATTCTAGTGCATGGACATTAGGCGCTTTAGAAATTTCCTTTGCAACCGCTACATAATCCTCAGCTTGTGAGCCTGCAACGTTCGCAATGATTGGAAGGTCAAATTGTTCTAACCATGGTAATTCAGAATTCATTACTTTTTCTAACCCTGGGTTTTGAAGTCCGATCGCATTTAACATGCCGCCCGGTGTTTCAGCAACACGAGGCGTTGGATTTCCATAGCGTGGTTGTTCTGTCGTCGCTTTAATCATGATTGATCCTAGTACACTTAAATCGTAAAACTGTGCATATTCACGACCAAATCCAAAGCATCCAGATGCCGGTATAATTGGATTTTTTAATGATAATCCTGGTAATTCAACTTGCAATCTGTTCATAGTACAACCTCCCCGATTGGAAATACTGGTCCGTCGCTACACACCTTCTTGTAAGAATGTCCACTTGGATCTTCTTGTAAGTGGCATACACATGCGAAACAAGCTCCAATACCGCAGCCCATACGTTCTTCTAATGAAATATAGGCTTTTTTCTCTTTGTAACGTCCTTCTAATGCACGAAGCATCGCTAACGGACCACATGAATAAAGAATATCAAAGTCAATTCCGTAATTATCAATTACATCTGTGACAAATCCTTTTGTACCGTGTGTACCATCTACTGTCGCAACGTACGTATCACCAAGTTCTGCAAATTTTTCTTCATAGAAAACTACATCTTTCGTTTGAAAACCTAAGATGTGAATTACACGTACACCTTTTGCAACGAGGCGCTGTGATAGTTCATAAAGTGGTGGTACACCAATCCCCCCGCCTACTAGTAAAGCTGTTTGACCAGCTTCTGCTTCTTCTACAGGAAAACCGTGTCCTAGTGGTCCTAGTACGTCTACCATTTCACCTTGTTTTCTAGTTGCTAATGTTTTTGTCCCTTGTCCTTCCGCACGATATAGCATTGTAAATTCGTTCTTCTCTTGATCTACATTACAAATACTAATCGGGCGGCGCAGAAGGGGCGCAATGCCCTCTGCTACCTTAATGTGTACAAACTGCCCTGGTTCGTTCATTTGCTGTACTAAAGTTCCTTGAAGCACTAACTCGTAAATGTTTTTTGCGATTTCTTTTTGATTAACGACGATCATATTTTGCTTTTGCATCATGCATGTACCACCTCGTGACGCTTTGTTTGCGTAATTTCTTTCATTGAATGAGCTGAGAATGTCATAGATTCTAATACTCGTAAGATTGCTCTTGTTGTATCAAGTGATGTTAAGCAAGCCACACCATTTTCTACTGATTCACGGCGAATGCGGAAACCATCACGCGCTGGTTGTTTACCTTTTGTTAATGTGTTAATTACAAACTGTGCTTTTCCTTGACGGATGATATCTAGTAAGTTGTAGTCTTCAGAATCAATTTTGTTTACAACTTGTACTGGGATATTTTGCTCTTCTAATGATTGTGCTGTTCCAGCTGTTGCTAATAAGTTATAGCCGATTTCGTGGAAACGTTTTGCAATTTCCATCGCCTCTTCTTTATCTTTATCCGCTACAGTAATGATTACTGATCCGTGCGTTGGGATGTTAATTCCTGAAGCAACTAATCCTTTATATAATGCTTTTTCAAGCGTTAAGTCTTTACCCATTACTTCCCCTGTTGATTTCATTTCAGGTCCTAATGTTGTATCAACTGAACGTAGTTTCGCGAATGAGAATACCGGAGCTTTTACATATACTTCTTTCTCTTCTGGGTGATAGCCCGTTCCGTATCCTTGCTCTACTAGGTCTTGCCCTAAAATAACTTTCGTTGCAACATTCGCCATCGGTACGCCTGTAATTTTACTTAAGAACGGTACTGTACGGCTTGCACGTGGGTTTACTTCAATTACGTACACTTGATCTTTGAATACTACAAACTGGATATTTAGTAATCCAACAATGTTTAATCCTTTTCCAAGTGCAATTGTATGTTCAATGATTTGTTCTTTTAGTTTTTCAGATAAACTTTGTGGTGGATATACTCCAATTGAGTCACCAGAGTGAACTCCAGCGCGTTCAATATGTTCCATAATACCTGGAATGAATACATTCTCACCATCTGAAATTGCATCTACTTCAATTTCTTTACCAACCATGTAACGGTCGATTAATACTGGGTGATCTGCATGAACTTTAACTGCATTTTTCATGTAGTGCAGCAGTTCTTCTTGACGATATACGATTTCCATCGCACGTCCACCTAGTACGTAAGATGGTCTTACTAATACTGGATAACCAATTTCTTCTGCGATTGCTACCGCTTGTTCTACAGTCGTTGCTGTTTTACCAACTGGTTGCGGGATACCAAGTTTTGTTAAAGCAGCTTCAAATTTATCACGATCTTCTGCACGGTCTAAGTCTTCAAGTGATGTTCCTAAGATTTTCACACCGTGAGCCTCTAATTTCGCCGCTAAGTTAATTGCCGTTTGTCCACCGAACTGAACAATAACGCCTTCTGGTTTTTCTAAATCAATGATGTGCATTACATCTTCAATTGTTAATGGTTCAAAGTATAATTTGTCAGAAATACTGAAGTCTGTTGAAACTGTTTCTGGATTGTTATTAACAATGATTGCCTCATATCCAGCTTCTTTAATTGCCCATACAGAGTGAACTGTTGCATAGTCAAACTCAACCCCTTGACCGATACGGATTGGACCAGACCCTAGTACAACAACACTCTTACGATCTGTTATCACCGATTCATTCTCATCACCATATGTGCTGTAGTAGTATGGTGTTGCAGATTCAAACTCTGCCGCACAAGTATCTACCATTTTATAAACAGGAGTTATATTGCTTTCTTTACGCATATCGTAAATTTCACGCTCCGTTTTGTTCCAAGCAGCTGCAATGTAGTGATCACTGAAGCCCATTTCTTTCGCAGCTTGTAGTACTTCCATATTTCCTACATTCGCTTTTACTTCGCGTTCCATATTTACGATGTTTTCAATTTTTTGTAAGAAGAAGAAGTCCATTTCACACCATTCGTTGATTTCTTCTTTCGTTACACCTTGACGAATTGCTTCTGCTACAATAAACAGTCGCTCATCGTCTGCTTTAATAATGCGTTTTTTCATTGTTTCTTTATCAAGTTCTTTTAAGTGGTCTAATTCTAAGTGATAAATGCCAAGCTCTAAAGAACGAACCGCTTTTAATAATGATTGCTCTAAGTTACGTCCGATTGACATAACTTCACCAGTTGCCTTCATTTGTGTACCAAGTGTTCTGTTTGCTGATTCAAACTTATCAAATGGCCAGCGTGGAATTTTTGAAACAACATAGTCTAATGCTGGCTCGAAGCAAGCGTAAGTTTTTTGTGTTACTGGGTTTATGATTTCATCTAATGTTAAGCCGACTGCAATTTTCGCTGCTAATTTTGCAATTGGATATCCAGTCGCTTTAGATGCTAGTGCAGATGAACGACTTACACGTGGGTTTACTTCGATTACATAGTATTGGAAGCTATGTGGATCTAGTGCAAGCTGAACGTTACATCCACCTTCAATTCCTAATGCACGAATAATTCGTAATGAAGTGTTTCGTAACATTTGATATTCACGGTCGCTTAATGTTTGGCTTGGTGCTACTACGATAGAATCACCTGTGTGAACCCCAACTGGATCGATGTTTTCCATGTTACATACTACAATCGCGTTATCATTCGAATCACGCATTACTTCATATTCAATTTCCTTACAACCAGCAATGCTCTTTTCTAATAAACATTGTGTTACTGGACTATGTTTTAATCCACCGGATACGATTTCAATTAGTTCTTCTTCATTACTACAAATTCCGCCACCTGTTCCTCCCATTGTAAATGCTGGGCGAACAATAACTGGATAACCAATTTCTTTTACAAATTCATGTGCTTCTTCCAGCGTATGAATGATCGTACTAGATGGAATTGGTTCATTTAAATCCTGCATTAATGTACGGAATAAATCGCGATCCTCCGCTTGCTCGATGGCTGATAATTTCGTTCCTAAAATTTCAACTCCGCATTCTTCAAGTATGCCTGATTTCGCAAGTTCAACAGCCATATTTAACCCTGTTTGACCACCTAATGTTGGTAAGATTGCATCTGGACGTTCTTTACGAATAATACGGCTTACGAATTCTAATGTTAATGGTTCGATATATACTTTATCTGCTGTTGCAGTATCTGTCATAATTGTTGCTGGGTTAGAGTTAACAAGGATTACTTTGTAACCTTCTTCTCTTAGAGATTGACAAGCTTGTGTACCAGAGTAGTCAAACTCCGCTGCTTGCCCAATTACAATTGGTCCTGATCCGATTACTAAAATTGTGTTAATGTCTAGGCGTTTTGGCATAACTCTTCCCCTTCTTTCTTGAAGTTTTCAATCATTGCTAAGAAATCTTCGAATAAATCATTTGCATCTTCAGGTCCTGCTGAAGCTTCTGGATGGTATTGTACTGTAAATGCTGGGAACTTCTTATGACGAAGACCTTCTACTGTTCCATCATTTAAAGCAACATGTGTAATTTCAAGCTCTGTATTTTCAACTGATTCTTCTTCTACTGCGTAACCATGGTTTTGAGATGTAATTGCTACTTTTCCAGTTGCAAGATTTTTTACTGGATGGTTTAAACCACGGTGACCGAATTTCAACTTACTTGTATTTGCACCAGATGCTAGAGCGAACAATTGATGTCCTAGGCAAATTCCGAATAAAGGAACTTTACCGATAATGTCTTTTAACATTTCAATTGCTTCTGGTACATCTTTTGGATCCCCAGGTCCGTTACTTAACATAATTCCATCTGGGCTAAGGCGTAAAATTTCTTCTGCTGTTGTGTTGTAAGGAACTACAATTACATCACAGTCACGCTTATTTAATTCTCGTAAAATACCATGTTTCATTCCGAAGTCTACAAGTACAACTCGGTGTCCGCGTCCTGGACTTGGGTATGGATCTTTCGTTGATACGCGTTTCACGTGATCTGTAAATACTGTCGCTTTTAATTGGCTCACGATGTATTCTACATCTGCATCCATGTTACAAAGGCGTCCGCGTAATGTACCGTATTGACGAATTTTTCTCGTTAATTTTCTCGTATCAATTCCTGCTAATCCCGGGATGTTTCTTTCTTTTAAGTAATCATTTAACGAAATTTCATTACGGAAGTTTGATGGATGATCACAAATTTCGTTTACGATTAAACCATTTACAGATGGGTGAATCGATTCGAAATCGTCACGGTTAATGCCGTAGTTTCCGATTAATGGGTACGTGAATGTTACGATTTGACCGCAATATGATGGATCAGATAATGTTTCTTGATATCCAGTCATTCCTGTTGTAAATACAACCTCACCTGACTTTTCGATTTCTCCTCCGAAACCTTTTCCAATTAATACTGTTCCATCTTCTAAGATAAGTTGTCTTTTCATACTAATGCACTCTCCTTTTGCCATGCGATCTTACCACCAACGATTGTCATTACCGGCCATCCTTGGCATTTCCAACCTGCGAATGGTGTATTTTTTCCTTTTGATAAGAATGTTGTTGGATCAATCTCTTCTTCTTGTTCTAAATCAATGATTGTAATATCAGCTGTTCTACCTTCTTTCAGGCGACCTGCTTCTAAGCCGAATGTATCAGCTGGCTTTTCTGTTAAATATTGAATTAATTGTTCTAGCGTAATAACTCCTTTTTTCACAAGGTTTGTGTATAGAAGCGGGAATGCTGTTTCAAAACCAGTAATTCCGAATGGTGCTCTTTCAATTCCTTGTGCTTTCTCTTCCGCTGTATGCGGTGCATGGTCAGTTGCGATCATATCGATCGTTCCATCTAATAAACCTTCAATTAATGCTGCATGGTCTTCTTTTCCACGAAGCGGTGGGTTCATTTTAAAATTAGGATCAGCTGATGGGATATCATCTTCACATAACACTAGGTGATGTGGTGTTACTTCTGCTGTTACTTTAATTCCAGCGCGTTTCGCATCACGGATTACACGTACTGAACCTTTCGTACTTACGTGACATACGTGATAGTGACAATCTGCTGCTTCCGCAAGCAATATATCCCTTGCAATATGTACAGATTCACATACTGATGGGATACCGTTTAATCCGTGTTTCTCAGAAAACTTCCCTTCATGTACACAACCTTTATTAATAAGCGTATTCTCTTCACAGTGCGCAACTACTGCCATATCTAATTTTGCTGCACGTTTCATAGCCGCTAACATCATGCTCGCATCTTGTACGCCTACGCCGTCATCTGTGAAAGCAAATGCTCCAAGTTCTTTTAATGTTTCGAAATCTGTCATTTCAGAACCAGCTTGACGTACTGTAATTGCTCCGTATGGTAGTACGTTGACATGCGCTTTTTCTTTAATACGATTTTGCAAGTCTTCCATATGTTCTCTGCAATCTGGTACTGGACGTGTATTTGGCATTGCACAAATTGTAGTGAATCCACCTTTTGCCGCTGCTAGTGTACCTGTTTCAATTGTTTCTTTATGTTCACCACCTGGTTCACGAAGATGTACGTGTACATCTACTAATCCAGGTGCGATTAACTTTCCGTTCACATCGATTACTTCAGCATTATCTGCCGTAATATTTTCTGCTACCTTAGCGATTTTACCGTCTTGTACGAGAAGATCTGTTGCTACAATTTTTCCTTCTTCATTCATATAACGACCATTTTTAAACAAGTAATTCATGTTTCATTCCTCCTAATACATTTGGTAAGGCGCGTTTTAGTACAGCCATTCTTACGTAAACTCCATTTTCCATTTGTTTAAATATGCGTGAACGCTCACACTCAACAAGTTCACTTGCAATTTCAACATCACGGTTTACGGGAGCTGGATGCATAATAATGCTTCCTTCTTTCATACGCTTTTCTCTTTCTGCTGTTAATCCGTGTTTCTCATGATATTCTTTCATAATGTCTGTTTCATAATGATCATGACGCTCATGTTGTACACGGAGTAACATCATTACATCCACTTCTGGAACAAGTTCATCTAATGGTTTGTATGTTCCAAATGTGTTGTCTTCACCTTTCCACTCTTCTGGACTTGCAAAGTAAATTGTTGCACCAAGCTTCGTTAATGCTTCTGCATTAGAACGTGCTACTCGGCTATGACGAACATCTCCTACTATTGCAATCTTCAAACCTTCAAATCTTCCAAACTCTTGTTTAATTGTAAGAAGGTCGAGTAGGCACTGTGTTGGGTGGTTTCCACATCCATCTCCAGCGTTTAAGATCGGGATATTCACCTGATCTTTTAGTTCATCGAAGTAGCGATCTTGCTCATGGCGGATGACCACTGCTTTTGTTCCGATTGATTCTAGTGTTCTTATCGTATCGTATAAAGTTTCTCCTTTTTGTACGCTAGATGCATCAGCTGAAAAGTTTAAAACATCTAGTCCTAATCTCTTCTCAGCAACTTCAAAGCTAAATCTCGTTCTCGTACTATTCTCAAAGAACAAGTTTGCAACAAAAGTTTGCTCTGTCGTTTTGCTCTCTTTTCCATTCGCAAAATCTTCTGCGTCTTTTAGGATTTCTGAAATTTCTACTTCCGATAATTCACTCATCGTTAACAAATGGCTCATCGTCATCCCTCATCTTTCTGATTTTTATGTTACCACTTTTGTATTTTTATAACAACCTTTGCATAAAAATACCCTAGTCATGTAAGACTAGGGTGCAAGGAAGAAGCCACCCTTTTCTGTCTCACAGGACTGAATTAAAAGGTTATTTTTATGAAGCAATCTGCTTAGATTGTTTTGTATGTTTTTCTTGTTTTGTTTCTGGTAGTAGTAGATTTAACAGTACACCTACAATTGCTGCAAGCGCCATTCCTTCGACTTGGAATGAATCCCCTACGTGAAGTACCGCTCCACCAATACCGATTACTAGTATTACTGATGCAATCATTAAGTTTCGTTTGTCACTTAAATCTGTTTTATCATCTACCATCATGCGTAATCCGCTTGATGCGATTACACCGAATAGTAAGATTGATACCCCGCCCATAACTGGTGTTGGGATCGAATGAATCAGTGCAGAAATCTTACCGATAAATCCGAACATGATTGCGAATACTGCTGAACCGATGAATAAGTATACACTGTATGCTCTCGTAATTGCTAGCACACCGATGTTTTCACCATACGTTGTATTCGGTGGCCCACCGATTAGTGATGCAATTAATGTTGCTACTCCGTCACCGAAGATCGAACGGTGTAAACCTGGTTTTTCAATTAAATCTCTTTTAATAACATTTCCAAGTACAATTTGATGTCCGATATGTTCTGATATTGTTACTAGTGCAACTGGTACCATCAAGAGTACAATCTTCCATGTAAACTCTGGTGTGTATGTTACAAATGGTACTGTGAAATCTGGTACAACAAACCATTTTGCCTCAGCTACCGGCTTTAAGTCTACTAGCCCTTGGAAGTAAGCGAAGATATATCCGCCGATAATGCCAAGTAACACTGGTATGATACTGAAAAATCCTCTTCCGAATATCGAGCAAATGATTGTAATTGCTAATGTTACTAATGCTACTGAAAAATGTGTAAAGCTGTATTTGCCATCCGCACCGTTCATCGCCATGTTAACCGCTGTATGTGCTAAAGCTAGACCGATTACCATTACTACTGGACCAACTACGATTGGTGGTAGTAGTTTCATAATCCACTCTGATCCTGATTTCTTAATTCCGAGTGAGATTAAGATGTACACAAGCCCTGCTAGTAAACCACCAAGCATTGCTGCTCCCGGCCCACCTGCCGTTTTCGCTGTTATAATCGGTGCGATAAAGGCGAATGATGATCCTAAATATGCTGGTACTTGACCTTTCGTTATAAGAAGAAACGCTAGCGTTCCTAATCCACTTGATATTAATGCTACTGATGGATTCAATCCTGTTAAAAACGGAACAAGCACTGTTGATCCAAACATCGCGAACAAATGTTGTATACTTAAAAATAACCATTTTCCCGGTTTCGGTATTTCATTAACGTCTAACACTGGCTTTTGTTCCATTGTTACATCCTCCTTCAGTTTAAATCTTTGCAATAAAAAAACTCTTTGTGCCTGTGCACAAAGAGTCCTATACTTTCGTATGCCAAATTTGACATATGAAAGCCAAGACCCTTTGGCAGCCTCACAGGACTACATTTAAAAGGGCTTTACTTATCGTATATGCTTACTCGATCTTGTTGATCTGTCTCTTGCAAATCAACTTCGATACGCTCTTCACTTGATGTTGGAATGTTCTTTCCTACATAATCAGCGCGAATTGGTAATTCACGATGACCTCTATCAACAAGAACCGCCAATTGAATTTGAGATGGTCTACCTAAATCCATAAGAGCATCCATTGCTGCTCGAACTGTTCTTCCTGTATATAATACGTCATCAACGAGGATAACTTTTTTCTTCGTAATATCTACAGGGATATCAGAACCTTTTACAAGTGGTTCTTTATTTTTGGATTGTAGTGTTAAATCATCACGATATAACGTAATGTCTAACTCTCCAACTTCCATTTCTTTTCCTTCAATTTGACCAATTCGTTCTGCCAAACGTTGTGCGATAAAAATTCCACGAGTTTTAATTCCGACAAGAACACAATTATCGACACCTTTATTTCGTTCCACGATTTCATGACTAATTCGTGTTAAAGCGCGGCGAATCATTTGGTCATCTAAAACGACAGCTTTCTCTTGCATGCTCTACACCTCCAAGCTTTTTTTCTTGCGTGAGAGTAATGGTATAAAAAAAGTCCTCTCAGCGTGTGCGAGAGGACTTTTGAAAAAAGGGTACAACATACCCTAAGTATTTCAAACCGTTACCTTCTCAACCTCACGGGGCTGTGTTAAAGGATCATTATTTAACTGTTGTCAGTATCTCAGTTTTCTTATGATTTGTCAATACTATTTTCGTAAAATATTTAATGCGTCTTCAAACACTTCTGGAATCGGTGCCTCAAACTGAATATATTCACCAGTACGAGGATGATCAAAGCCTAAAATACCCGCATGAAGTGCTTGTCCATTCATATCTAACGTTTTCTTCGGACCATACTTCGGATCTCCTGCAAGTGGATAGCCAATATATTTCATATGAACACGAATTTGGTGCGTACGTCCCGTTTCTAAGCGACATTCTACAAGTGTAAAGTCTTTAAAACGTTCTAACACTTGGAAGTGTGTAACAGCGTTCTTACCATTTTCATCAACTGTCATACTTTGACGCTCTTTCTTATCACGACCAATTGGTGCATCGATAGTTCCCTTATCATGCGGAATCACACCGTGTACAATCGCTTTGTAACGTCTCGTTACTGTTTTGGCTACAAGCTGATTTACAAGCGATTCATGTGCCATATCATTTTTAGCAACCATTAATAGTCCAGATGTATCTTTATCAATACGATGCACGATACCTGGACGCATTACACCGTTAATGCCTGATAAGTCTGTACAATGGTGCATAAGGCCGTTTACAAGTGTACCACTTGTATGCCCTGGTGCTGGATGTACAACCATGCCACGTGGCTTATTTACAACAAGCACATCTGCATCTTCATAATAAATTTCTAAATTTAAATCCTCTGGTTGAATATCTAGCGCTTCTGGCTCAGGAATCGTTACTGTAATTTCATCTTCTTCTTTTACTTTATAATTCACTTTTACTGCTTTCCCGTTCACTGTCACAACATCATCTTTAATCCATTGCTGTACTTGTGAACGTGACCATTCGTTATTTATCCCTGTAACGAATTTATCAATTCGCTCGTTTTTTTGCTCTGCTGCAACTGTTACTTGTACTACTTCACTCATTCAATTACTCCTTCGCTTTCTTGCCTTCTAATAATGTTTGAATAATAATTAATACAACACCAATACATAATGCTGAATCAGCTATATTGAATACTGGATAGTTGTACGAGAAAATATACACGTGAATGAAATCCACTACTTCTTGTCTAAATACACGATCAATAAAGTTACCAATTGCCCCGCCCAAAATTAGACCTAACGAAATACCTAGAAGCTTGTCTGTTTTCGCATACTTTTTCATATAAAATACGATAAACACTACAAAAACAACTGTAATAATGTAGAAGAACCACATTTTATTTTCTAAAATACCCCAAGCAGCGCCTCTATTTCGATGTGATGTTATGTATAATACATTGTCGATAATCGGAATACTCGTACCCAATTCCATGTTCTTTACAATTAACCACTTCGATATTTGATCGATAGCAATGACAAATAACGCTATTACATAATATATCATTTTCATTTCCCCCACAAAGACAGTGTACCTCAAAATTTTAGCATAGCTGCTACCTTTTCACAATGAACCTTTATAGAAGAATAAAATAAATTTAAAAAAGGTAATATAATATCGTTGTGCGTATTCATACATTTACCTTTTCATAGAAGAATTCATGAATCGTACGAGCAGTCGGCATTGTCTTCATTTGCTTTGTCGAAATTAATCTCCCCGTCTCTTCACAAATACCGTACATGTCTATTTCCATTTTAAATAATGCGCGTTCTACATCCTTTAAATCCTCTTTTATATCATGTAATAGCAATTTTTTCTTTATCTCTTCCTTAATTTCATATCCAAGCTCTTGGCTGAACTCGACATCATATTTGTGCATTACTTCTTTAGCTAGTCTCTCTTGCAACTCTTTTCTCATCAATTGCAATTCTTCTTTTATTTCCATGTAAATTTCATTCACGTGTACATTCCTCCTAGCTGTAATGTACAGTTAGTGTGTCCGAAATTTATTTGCTTACCTCACACACATTTTTCCTTCACAGGAAAGAGTCTGAAAAGTTTTTTTGATATGCCATCAACAAAAAAACTGACTGCATGAATAGCAGTCAGTTTTTTATTATTTTACATAGTTTTCTTTAACAACTGTTGCACAACGCTCACATAATGTTTCATGTTCAGCATCTTTACCAATTGTTTCTGAAACTACCCAACAACGTTCACATGTTTCACCAGTTGCTTGAGCAACAACAACCGCTGTATGTTCATACTTCGGTGCATCTGCTGGCGCTTCATCCATCATACCACCAAGTTTATACTCAGAAACGATGAATAATTGCTTTAAGTCTTCGCTAATAGACTCTAACATAGCTTTCATTTCTGCAGTTGGATATAGCGTAATGCTTGCATTTAATGACTTACCGATTACTTTTTCATTACGAGCTACTTCTAGTGCTTTTAACACGTCATCACGTAATGTCATAAATGCATCCCATTTTGTTTTTAACGCTTCCGCGTCATCTAATTGTACAGCTTCTGGCATATCAGTTAATTGTACACTTTCTTCTGTTACGCCTGGAATGTATGGCCATACTTCATCAGCTGTATGCGGTAAGATTGGTGTTACAAGTTTTGTTAACGCAACAAGAACATCATATAATACAGTTTGAATTGCACGACGATCTTCGTGATTTGCACCTTCAATGTATAAAATGTCTTTTGCAAAGTCTAAGTAGAATGAACTTAAATCAATTGTACAGAAGTTATGAATTGCATGATACACAGCAGCGAAGTCGTATGTCTCATATGCTTCTTTAACTTTTGTAATTAAGTCATTTAATTTCACTAACATGTAACGATCTACTTCACGAAGTTCAGCTACAGCTACTGCATTTTCACTTGGCTTAAAGTCGTCTAAGTTTCCTAATAAGAAACGGAATGTGTTACGGATTTTACGATACACTTCTGCTACTTGTTTTAAAATATCATCTGAAATACGTACGTCAGATTGATAGTCAACAGAAGATACCCATAAGCGTAAAATGTCTCCGCCTAATTGATCCATAATTTTCTTCGGTACGACGATGTTTCCAATCGACTTACTCATTTTACGTCCTTCACCATCTAGTACGAAACCGTGACTTAATACGCCTTTATATGGAGCTTTACCTGTTACAGCAACTGCTGTTGATAATGAAGAGTTAAACCAACCACGATACTGGTCAGATCCTTCTAAATATAAATCAGCTGGACGCTGTAAATCTTCGCGCTCTTCTAATACCGCTTGGTGAGAAGAACCTGAATCGAACCATACATCCATGATGTCTGTTTCTTTACGGAATTCGCCATTTGGGCTACCCGGATGTGTAAATCCTTCTGGTAATAGATCTTTCGCTTCACGCTCGAACCATACGTTAGAACCGTGTTCACGGAATAAATCTGCTACATGGTTAATTGTTTCATCCGTAATAATTGGATCACCATTCTCAGCATAGAATACCGGAATTGGCACACCCCATGCACGCTGACGAGAAATACACCAGTCACCACGGTCACGAACCATATTATGAAGACGAGTTTCTCCCCATGCTGGTACCCATTTCGTTTCCGCTACAGCTTCTATTAATTCTTTACGGAATGCTTCAATAGATGCAAACCACTGTGCTGTCGCACGGAAAATAATTGGTTTTTTCGTTCTCCAATCATGTGGGTATGAATGTGTAATGAATGTTAGTTTCAGTAACGCGCCTACTTCTTCTAATTTTTCTGTAATTGGCTTGTTAGCTTTATCATAGAATAAGCCTTCAAATCCAGGTGCTTCATTTGTTAATACACCTTTATCATCGACTGGGCAAAGTACTTCTAATCCATACTTTTTACCAACAACAAAGTCATCTTCCCCGTGTCCTGGTGCTGTATGAACACAACCTGTACCTGCATCTGTTGTTACGTGATCTCCTAGCATAACTAATGAATCACGATCGTAGAATGGATGTTTTGCAACTGTGTACTCAAGTTCGCTACCTTTTACTGTTTTCACAACTTCAGCATTTTCCCACTCTAACGTTTTTGCAACTGTCTCAAACAGCTCAGAAGCAATGATATATTTCTCATCATTTACTTTTACAATACTATATTCAAGCTCTGGGTGAACAGAAATACCTAAGTTTGCAGGTAATGTCCAAGGTGTTGTTGTCCAAATGATGTACTTTTCATCACCTTCTAATACATTCTTTCCATCTTTTACAGGGAATGCTACGTAAATAGATGCTGATTTTTTATCTTGATATTCAATTTCAGCTTCTGCTAAAGCAGATTCACTCGTTGGAGACCAGTAAACTGGTTTTTGACCTTTATAGATATAACCTTTTTTCGCCATGTCACCAAACACTTTAATTTGTTGTGCTTCATAAGCTGGCTCTAAAGTAATATATGGATTATCCCAATCTGCACGTACACCTAAACGCTTAAATTGTTCACGTTGACGTTCTACTTGTTCATATGCATACTCTGCACATAACTTACGGAACTCAGCAACTGTCATTTCTTTACGTTTTACGCCTTTATTTGTTAAAGCTTGTTCAATTGGTAAACCGTGCGTATCCCATCCTGGAACATATGGCGCACTAAAACCAGTCATTGATTTATAACGAACAATAAAGTCTTTTAATACTTTATTTAATGCATGTCCCATATGAATGTCACCATTCGCATATGGAGGTCCATCATGCAATACAAATAAAGGACGACCTTTTGTATGTTCTTGTACTTTTTCGTAAATATTCATTTCAGCCCATTTTTCTTGCATTGCAGGCTCACGTTTTGGTAAGTTCCCACGCATTGGGAACTCTGTTTTCGGCATCAGTAATGTATTTTTGTACTCCATGCTCAATTCCTCCTTACATGTATAAAAGAAATACTTAAAAAACGGAATAAAAAAGAGACTTTCTCATCCCAAAAAGGGACGAGAAAGTCTCCCGCGGTACCACCCTAGTAGATCATATACATATGTATAGAATCCTCTTTATATTCTTAACGCGAATACACGCCTACGCTTACTCTATTTGTTCAGCGCGGAACTCCAGGGTGATATTCCCACTATCTCCTTATCCTGAGCTTACACCATCCTCAGTTCGCTATATAAGGTTTGAAAAGGTACTTATCCCTATCTTCGTTTTTCTTAATAAATATGTTGTTTAAAATTATATGTAATAATGAGAAAAACGTCAAGCTTACACTGTTTCTTCTTTTTTCAACAGTTCATCTACTTCGTCTTCTAACTCAATTAGTTTATCCCAATCATCGTTGTTTAACATTTCAAGCTGTGTTTCTAATAACATACGGAAACGAGTTCGGAATACTTTCGCTTGTTTCTTTAGCTCTTCAATATCAAAAGCAACTTTTCTTGATTTTACTAATGCTTCGTTAATAATACGATCAGCATTCTTTTCAGCTTCACGCACAATTAATTTCGCTTCTTTTTGCGCATTACGTTTTACTTCTTCCGCTGCTTCTTGCGCAACAACGATAGATTTGTTTAACGTATCTTCAATATTAGAGAAATGATCTAACTTCCCTTCTAACTGCGCAACTTTTTCTTCTAAAGCTTTTTTCTCACGAATGACCAATTCATAATCTTTGATAATTTGATCAAGAAACTCATTTACTTGATCTTCATCATAGCCACGGAATCCGCGACCAAATTCTTTGTTATGAATATCTAATGGTGTTAACGGCACAACGCCACCTCCAAGTAGTTATCTAAATTTCCTCTTTCAATTATATCTTTTCTTCGACAAAATAGGAGGATTTCCTTCTAAAAAACCAATCATTTTAGTATACCATACAAAATTCTCCATTTGTCGCGTTTTGTTCTACCTTCCACAGAAAATAATTTACTTCGGCCATATCCTCTAACAGAAAAAACGTCTCCTGGATAACATTCATAAGAAGTTTGCTCCACTGTTTTCCAATTGACTTTTACTAAACCATTTTTTATGAAAGGTTGTACTTTCTGTCTAGATAAATGTAACATTTCAGCTAACATAACATCTAAACGAAGTGAAGAAACCGTTCCAGATTTCTCCCCCCACGTTTCATGTATTTGTAGAATTTGTTCTCCTTGTACTGCTGATAAGGAGACTTTTACTTTTCCTATTGCTTGTAAGTTCATCTCAATGTACGATACGATTTCTTTCGCAACTACAATTTGGGCACGATTTTCTTGCAGCAAAATATCACCACATTTTTCTCTCGTTAAACCAAGAGACATAAATGTACCTAATATTTGCCTATGTTCTAGCGTATAAAACTTGGAAGGATAGTCAATTTCTAATACTTCTACTTGAAATTCTTCTTCATTTAATTCTAGATAGTCTGGATAAATGAGTGCTCTTTTACGCTCTGCATTAGGCGTTGCACCACCAAATTGCACAGCGACATCTCCTTGTCCAATTACCATAGAAACAATTTGTTGCTGTCTTGGATCAAGGAAATCTGTTAATTTCACTTGATGGTACTCCGCTGTTCGCTTCCACTCCAGCACTTTATCTACAAAGACCTCTTCATCAGGCCTAAAATGTTCGTAAATGCTCATGTATTTAACCTCTTACTATAAGAAATAACTGAACAAACTGAACAAACCACTTTTAGCAAGTTTTAACGCAAAAATCGCAACGAGTGGAGAAATATCAATCATACCAAGCGGCGGAATAAATCTGCGGAATGGTTCTAAATACGGTTCACAAATTCGCGCCAAGAACTCTCCAAAAGATGATTCCTTTGCACCAGGAAACCATGATAGGAGAATGTAAATAATCAGTGCCCACGAGTAAATCTCGATAGCAGAACTTAACACCATTAAAACTGTTGTCATGGCGTATTACCACCTCTTTATATTTGTTTCTTCTTCTTCACCGAATAACTCTGAAATTGCACCAACAATATCAACATTTTCAGGTGTACACATAAATGTTTTCGGTCCTATTTTTTGAATGTCCCCGCCTATAGCGTATACAGTACCACTTAAAAAGTCAACGATACGTACCGCTTGATCAGTAGACATTCTCTGCAAATTAATTACAACAGCTCGTCTACCTTTTAAGTGGTCCGCAATCCCTTGTGCTTCCGAATATGTGCGTGGTTCTAATAAAACAACTTTTGAAGATTGTTTTGCTGTTTCAATACTCACAACATTTTGCTTCGGTTGCGCTTTTGGAAACGTAACATCTTGTTGTTCTGGTGGATCTTGCTGCTTTTTCATGTCTGTTTGCTCCTTTTCATAACCATATTGAGCTGCTTCTTTTTCTTCCGGTGTATCAAAAAAGAAGTATTTTACTTTTGACCAACTCATAATAAGATTCTCCTTCCTTTTACGCTTTTCCTACTAAAATCGTTCCCAAACGAATATATGTAGCCCCTTCTTCAATTGCAATCGTGTAATCGTTGGACATTCCCATTGATAATTCTTTACATGGCGCATGTAATAACTCTAGCTCCTGCACCTTTGTTTGCAACATACGTAATTCCTTAAAACAGCGTCTGATTTCTTCCTCTTCTTCTGTAAATGGAGCCATCGTCATTAGTCCAACCACTTCAATTTTATCGAATTCTTGCAAACTTTGAATAAAAGAAACAACCTCTTCTATTGCTAATCCTTGCTTCGATTCTTCAGATGAGGTTTTCACTTGAATAAAGCATTTCACTTTCTTATCAGCACGTTTCTGAATTTCTTTCGCCAGGGAAAGACGATCTAACGAATGTAAATAATCAATTTCATTAATGATTTCTTTTACTTTTCTCGTTTGTAATGAGCCAATAAAGTGCCAATTAACTTTTGAACCGAAATGCTCATATTTCTGTAAGAAACCTTCATTTCTATTTTCACCTAAATCGATAATTCCAGTTTCAATTACTTCGTTTGTTTTTTCAATCCCTACAGTTTTTGTCACTGCAACAAGTTTAATATCTTGCAACGAACGTCCAGCTCGAACGCAAGATTCTTTAATAGCTTCGTTTACAATTACTAAATTTTCTTGTACTGTCACTTGCTTCCTTCCTCCTTAAAACCTATGAAACTCAACATTCTTCCTGTCTTACCTTGATCACGACGATGAGAGAAAAATAGTTGCTCTTCACAGCTTGTACAAAGAGATGACATTACAATATGCTCTTCTTTTATGCCTGCTTGTACACATAATATACGATTAATTTCTTTTAAATTAATTGCGTACTGCCCGTCAGAAATTTTTTGATGAGGAACAGCACCGTTAATTACTTTCTGTGCTGCTGTTAATACACGATCATCCACAACATAACAACAAGATCCAATCGACGGTCCAATTGCAACATGAATTTCATCACTTGAAATACCTTCTGCATTCCACTTTTGAATCATTTCCTTTGCAATCTCTTGTACAGTGCCTTTCCATCCAGCATGCGCAAGTCCTATCATACCATGTGATGGTGCATAAAAATAGAGCGGAACACAATCCGCGTAACAAGACGTTAACAGAACATCTTCATTACTCGTATAAATGCCATCTGTTTTTGAAATGCCGTCCTCATATGAATAAACGCCACTTCCTTTTTCCTGTTGCCCTACTTTTTCAACATGATGATCATGAACTTGTTCAGAGCAAATCCAGTTTTCTAATGGTTTTTGTAACTTATTTGCTAAAATGCGTCTGTTTTCATGAACGTTCTCCACGATATCATTCACATGTAATCCTAAATTCATCGCATGAAAGGAGCCCGTACTTATCCCACCATCTTTTGTCGTAAATCCAGCAGTAATGTTTCCAAGTTCTTTCCACGCTTGTAAATACAGTATACCGTCCACATATTCAAATGGTTCTCTCATAATAAAGCGGCTCCTTTTAATTAAAATAACAGAAAAAAGCATGGTACTTCCTGTCTATTTTACCATACTTTTATTTTTTCATAATCCTAACAGAAAAAAAAGAGGAATTTGTAATATTCTTTATGAAATTGTCGGTGTTTGTATTGATTCTGTTACAGTATTAACAGGATCTACTCTTACAAGTATGACATCCTCCCCAATTTTCACAATTTCCTTCCAAGGAATTACAATCTCAACATCTTTTCCAAAAATACCTAGCATACGTGTCTGTTTGGAAATAATAACAGAACAAACTTGCCCTGTGTTCATATCAATTTCAATATCTCCAATATTCCCAATCCTTTTTCCATCTGAAATATTTATAACATCCTTCATCTGTAACTCTGAAATTCGTATCACCATTTTTACCCTCTCCCTTATATGACGAATTGGAAGCTGTTTCTCATATTTACAGGAAGCCACCTATACGAAACACCATGCTAGTTTCATTATATGAACACTAATCCCCTACTATGAGCACAAACCATATTACATATAAAAAGGTCTC
Organism: Bacillus sp. CCB-MMP212; assembly: GCF_022748145.1. Lineage (NCBI taxonomy): Bacteria > Bacillati > Bacillota > Bacilli > Caryophanales > Bacillaceae > Bacillus > Bacillus sp. CCB-MMP212. The sequence continues at coordinate 477,890 of NZ_JALDQE010000002.1, read as the reverse complement.
ACCATAATTGGTGAGACCTTATCCTTGAATCGTTTTATTCATTTGTTTAATGGCTGACTTCTCTAAACGTGATACTTGAGCTTGGGAAATCCCAATTTCTTCTGCAACTTCCATCTGTGTCTTTCCTTGGAAGAAACGTTTTCTAATAATCATTTTCTCTCGATCATTTAAACGCTTCATTCCTTCTTTCAATGCTAGTTCTTCAACCCACTGCTCGTCCTTTTGTTTTTCATCACTTAACTGATCCATAACAAAGATAGGATCTCCTCCATCATTATAAATCGGTTCAAATAATGAAACTGGATCTTGAATTGCATCTAAAGCAAATACTATCTCTTCATGAGTTACTTCTAGCACTTTTGCAATATCCATTGCTGTTGGTTCTTTTGAATTTTCTGCAATTAACTTCTCTCTTACTTGCAAAGCTTTATACGCAATATCTCGCAATGAGCGCGATACGCGAATCGGATTATTATCACGCAAATATCTGCGTATTTCCCCAATAATCATCGGCACAGCATACGTTGAAAATTTTACATTTTGGCCTAAATCAAAATTATCAATTGATTTCATAAGTCCGATGCAACCAACTTGGAATAAATCGTCAACATATTCTCCTCTGTTATTAAATCTTTGGATGACGCTCAGTACAAGACGTAAGTTTCCATTCACTAATTTTTCTCTTGCGCTTATCTCTCCACTTTGCATTTCACGAAATAATTTACGCATCTCTTCATTTTTTAATACTGGAAGTTTAGCTGTATCAACACCGCAAATTTCTACTTTGTTTCTCGTCAAAGTGTTCCCTCCTATCGGGAGTTGCTGTACAGTGTAAAGTATTTCCTTTGAAGGGGATTTTATGCATATGGTTTTTTCACGATTTTTCATTTAAATTATCTTTCCTAATACAACTAAATAGAATAAGACCAGCCTACATAACGGCTGGTCCTATTCTTCACACCATTTTATTAAATTCTTTTCGTAATCTTTTTATAATTCTTTTTTCTAAACGCGAAATGTATGACTGTGAAATCCCAAGCATATCCGCCACATCTTTTTGCGTCTTTTCCTCTCCTCCAGCAAGCCCAAACCGAAGTTCCATAATTTGTTTTTCACGATCATTTAATTGGTGTAATGCTTTCATTAAAAGGTGACGATCTACAGTAGCTTCTAAATCTTTTGTAATAATATCATCATCTGTACCTAACACGTCAGACAACAATAGTTCATTCCCATCCCAATCAATGTTTAGCGGTTCATCAAAAGAAACTTCCGAACGATTTTTGTTATTCCGACGTAAATGCATTAAAATTTCATTTTCTATACAACGCGATGCATATGTTGCTAATTTTATTTTCTTTTCTGGATTAAATGTATTTACCGCTTTAATAAGGCCGATTGTTCCTATACTAATTAAATCTTCAATATTTATCCCTGTATTTTCAAACTTTCTTGCTATATATACAACGAGCCTTAAGTTGCGTTCAATAAGTAATGACCTTGCTGCCTGATCTCCTTTTGGCAATTTATTCAAAAGAACTTCCTCTTCTTCTTTCGTTAACGGTGGTGGCAACGCTTCACTTCCACCAATATAATAAATTTCATCGGTCTTAATTCCTAATTTCAGCAATACTTTATACCAAAGGTATACTAAATAAAATTTTAATTTCATCATATTATCCCGCCTCTCATTATTAAGCGATCACCATTTTTTGTGAAATCAACATTTTTGGATGCACAATACATTGATACTCCCCATTAGTAGACAGTTGTTGTGTATTTAATCCAATTAATACTTTGTTTACAACAATAGAACTACCTTCATGATCAACTTGCACACTGTCAGGCTTAATTGCCCACAAAAATTGACTTTCTACTCCTACTGCACGGAAAGGAATTAAACGTAATTTTGTCGCCCAACCAGAATCATTTTCTGGTATTTGAGGAATTTCTGTTTTGGAATAAATTTGTTCTGTTAACCAAGATGGTAAGCAATGTTCTAATGATGAAACATGCATAATCATAACGGGTGTTTTTGTTAATGGGTCGTAAAGTTGGTTCCCACTGTCAATAAGACCTGCCAGTTCTAGTTCTTCTTCCGCTAATTGAATTTTTACTTTCACAATTTGGTCATAGTGTATTTTCGTGACCTCTACGCTTTCAATACGCTTTTTAGAAAAATAATAAATTACCGGAAAACCAAAAATAACAAATAACCAACTAATTGGATCGCCGTAAGAAATTGACTGAGATTGAACCAATCCATTTACCATTTCATTCGTTTGCAAAAAGAAATGAGTTCCAATTAATCCTCCGCCAACCATAAAGGTTACAAAGTAAAAAGTAAAAACAGTTTGTGCATAATTTCTAAATGTTGTAAACCCAAATGCTGTATACACAATAAGTAACGAGTACAGTAGTTTCATAATTGGATGTGTCATCATAGAAGCAAAAGGAGTAAAGGCAAAAATAACAATAGTTGAACCTATAAATGCCCCTAACACAAGCCTCCATCTTTTGATCTTCTTTTTTAACACGGTAGCTGTTAATAAAAGCAAAAGAAAATCAATGCAGGCGTTTAACAACCAAACAACGTCGGCGTAAACAACCAAACAATTCACCTCTTTTTTCAAGTTGAGACTAGTATAATGCATATCCAATAGGAAAGTGTGTCAATTTGCGGAGGTGTTTTTTTGTTATTTTGTGATTTCTAGACATAATCTGTCGGTAAAAAATAAAAGTACAAATTCATAGAATGATATACTCTTATTTTCACCAACAAAATATATTGAAATATACGAAATAAAAAAAGACCTGCTTAGCAGGTCTTTTCCATTTAAAAAACAAAAAAGGAGCATGAAAGCTCCTTTTTTTATCGTCTACGACGGTTACGTAAAAATGCTGGAATATCGATATCATCTGAATCTGAATGACGCTCATGTACAACTGGCTCTTCACGCTTCATTTCACGTTTTACTTCACGTTGTTTTGAAGGTTGAGCTACTGGTTGTTGCTGTTGTTGCGTGTGGTTCGCATTCGGACGAATAATTGGTTTTGGTGGTTGAGTTGCAATGCTATCATCAAAACCAGTTGCAATTACAGTTACAACGATATCATCTTTTAATCCTTCGTTAATAACAGAACCGAAGATCATATTTACTTCTGGATCTGAAGCTGAAGCTACGATATCTGCCGCTTCTTGTACTTCATATAAGCTTAAGTTAGCGCCACCCGTAATGTTCATGATAACACCTTGAGCTCCATCAATAGATGTTTCTAGTAATGGACTAGAAATCGCTTTTTTCGCAGCTTCTGCAGCACGATTTTCCCCGTTACCAGAACCAATACCCATTAAAGCAGAACCTCTATTAGACATAATTGTCTTTACGTCTGCAAAGTCTAAGTTAATTAAACCTGGCGTTGCAATTAAATCCGAAATACCTTGAACACCTTGACGTAATACGTTATCAGCTTCACGGAATGCTTCTAACATTGGCGTATTTTTATCAACAATCTCTAATAAGCGATCGTTTGGAATTACAATAAGAGTATCTACATTTTCTTTAAATGCTGCAATACCAGATGCTGCTTGCGTCGCACGCTTACGTCCTTCAAAAGTAAATGGACGTGTTACAACACCAACTGTTAAAGCACCTAATTCTTTTGCAACTTGAGCAACAACTGGAGCTGCACCAGTTCCAGTTCCACCGCCCATACCGGCAGTTACGAAGACCATATCCGCACCACGAAGTGCTTCTTGGATCTGTTCTTTACTTTCTTCTGCAGCTTTTTTCCCTACTTCAGGGTTTGCGCCTGCACCAAGTCCACGCGTTAATTTTCCACCAATTTGCATTTTCGTTTCAGCTTTTGATAGATTTAATGCTTGTGCATCAGTGTTCACAGCGATAAAGTCTACACCTTGTACACCGTGTTCAATCATACGGTTTACAGCATTGTTTCCGCCACCGCCGACACCGATAACTTTTATATTCGCTAATTGATCTTGAGTAGTATCAAACTCTAACATGTCGAAATCCCCCTAGAACCTCATTTTTCGTGTCCAATTTTAATCCCATAAATAACGGAATACACGTTTTACTTTTGACATCATGCGGTCATCATTTTGATTATTATTGTTTTGATTACGAGTTTTTTGTTTTGCAGGTTGCTGTTGTACCGGCGTTGGTGCTGGTGCTGGTACTGGTTCAAAATGCTCTTGCTTTTCCTGCACATTTTTCCCACGTAATTTAGCTTTTTGATAAGAATGTTTAATTAATCCAACTCCACTTGTATATTGGGGCTCACGCACACCAATATAATCAGGAGTTGCTACACGAACATTTTCATGTAAAATATCATATGCAAGGTCAAGAACACCTGGCATAGAAGCAATTCCACCAGTTAGTACATAACCAGAAGCCACTTGCTTTACTCCTAACTTACGCACTTCATCTTGAACAAACATTAAAATTTCCTCTACACGAGCCTCTATTATATCCGATAATTCCAACTGAGAATATTGTTCTGTTTGATCACTTCCCATAATAGGAACCGTAAACATCTCTTCTTCAGATGCTGTATCATAAAAAGCATGTCCATATTTCAACTTAATTTGATCTGCATTTTCTGTTGAAGTTTTCAACCCAATCGCAATATCCTTCGTTATATGGTCTCCACCTAATGGTAATACGCTCGTCGCTTGTAACTCTCCATCTTTAAAAATAGATAAAGTTGTAGATCCTCCCCCCATATCAACAAGGGCTACTCCTCTATTTTTTTCATCTGAAGATATAGCAACTGTTGCAGCCGCTAAAGGTTGAAGACAAATATCAACAATTTCAAGACCTGCTTTTTCTACACAACGAAGTAGGTTATGTAGTAAAGTTCTCGAGCCTGTAATAAGTGTACCTTCCATTTCTAATCTTACACCGATCATCCCGCGTGGATCGTTAATCTCGTCAAGACCGTCTACGATGAACTGTCGAGGTACCACATCAATAAACTCACGTTCTGGAGCAATTGACACAACTTGTGCTGCATCTAGAACGCGTAAGACATCTTCATTCCCGATTTCACGATCTTCATTTGAAACAGCGACTACTCCGTGACAAGGAAGTAGCTGTACCTGGTTTGCATTGACACCTACTACAACTTGCTCAATGTGGATTCCCACCATGCGCTCAGCTTGTTCAATTGCTTTTTTAATTGATCGAACAGTCTCGTCTATATCAACTATCGATCCCTTCTTTAAACCATTTGATTTTACATTTCCAACACCAATAATGTTTAAGCTGTCATTAACCATTTCACCAATGATGACTTTAACATTGGATGTACCGATGTCAAGACTAACATATATTTCATTGCTGTTCATTCTTTGGCACCTCCTTCTTTATTTATACCATACAACTCAATATATGGAACAACAATCGCAACTTTACTATTTATAAGAAAAATATTCAACGTCTTTATACGTTTCCCTTTTTTAACCCTATATTTTTCTTATTTTTATTTAGCATTCAATTAAGAATATCGCAGTAAACTATGAATAACTGCTTATCTTGAAATAATTCTATTTCGAGTGTAAAGTTTACCGCCAAGTATAAGTCTACACTAAGATGTACTCATAGAAAAGTGAAACTTGTACCAATACTAGTATGAATCTAAGAATTTTTACATATTTTTCATCAAATGAACCATTCTTCTAAATTCGTATACATATAATAGAACATTCGTTTCGTTTTTTCTGCTATAATCAACGAAAACTACCATTCTATTCTTTTTTTTCTTCCGCACCTAATTCTTTCGTATATGCACCTACTTCTAAGTCAATTAATACCTTCTTACCTGGCTCAATTGTTTTTAAAATAAGCGGATAGGCTTCCATACGTTTTGCAAAATTTTGAATCGTAGTGCTCACTTCATAACCTTCATTCATATATAAAGTAAGATGATCTTCATTCGCATTCGTTGGTGAATAGCGAATCTCCGAAATAGATTTTAAAATAGCTGGTGTTAATTTTTCTAGTTCAGCGATTAACTCCTTCATTTTCTCTTCTTTAAAAGGTTCGAAAATCGGTGCTGCAACAGGAAGTTTTCCATTAGGTAGTACATCAAGCGTTTTTCCATTTTCTAATAACGGTTGTAATTTTCCCTCTTTATTTATATAGCCAATCGTTAAATATTCTTCGATATGAATATCAATCTTGTTTGGAAAACGTTTTTTTACATTTACTGCTTTAATTTCTTTTCGCTTCGTTAAGTTTTCTTCAGCTTTATGTGCTGTCACTCGGAAATAACTTGTATCATATGTCACGCCTGAATCCTTCATTACTTGCTCATCCGTCATATAGTGATTTCCAAACACACTAATCTTTTTTATATTACTAAGCGGAGACCGAAAATAAATTAAAAAGAGCACTAATAAAAATAAAATTGATATGTATAAAATCAATCGATGATTAACATTTTTTTTGTTTTTTTTCTTTTGATTTTTCAATTTTGGTACACGATCTTGTAGTTTAATCACTTTACTATTATTCATGTACGATCCCCCTATGTAACATAAAGAACGGCATGTTCCTCATGCCGTTCTTATCTTCTTATTATAACATAAATGATAATGAGCGGAACGAATAACCGTTATCTTCCAATGATTTCTACTTCTGTATGCATATCTACATCAAATTTATCCTTAATTGTATGTTTTATTAATTCAATTAAGGACAATACATCTTGCGCTGAAGCTCCCCCGGTATTAACAATAAAATTGCCATGCATTTCAGAAATTTGAGCTCCACCAATCCTATAACCACGAAGCCCTGCTTTTTCTACTAAATCTCCTGCAAAATGTGGGATTGGATTCCGAAATACACTTCCTGCACACGGGTGATTCCATGGTTGCGTTTCACGGCGGTAATCTTTATTATTTTGCATGCTACGTACAATTTCTTCACGTTTTCCCGCCTGTAATTGAAACTCCGCCTCTAAAACAATACCAGGACGTTTCGTTTGCAATACAGATGCCCGATAAGAAAACTCCAGTTCTTTATTCATTAACCAGTCAATTGTACCGTCTTCAAACAGAATGAGAGCCTTCGATAATACACTCGATATATCCGATTTATGTGCACCTGCATTCATATATACTGCACCACCGACACTTCCTGGAATACCGCTTGCAAACTCCAATCCAGCTAACCCTTGACGACTAAGTAAAGTTGACAATTTAATAAGAGGATATCCACTACCAACTCTTACCTTATGTTTTTCGACCTCTAAGTGATCTAATCCTTCTCCTAAACGAATAACAACACCTTCTATGCCTTGATCAGATACAAGAAGGTTTGAACCGCGCCCAATTACAGTCCACTTCGTTTTGTATTGCTTTACTAACTGTAATGTTTTTTCAATACCGGCTACATGCTTTGGCACAATTAAAATATCCGCTGGTCCACCTATTTTCATAGTTGTATAACGTGCTAACGACTCGTTAACTAAAACACGACCAACGTCTGCTTCTATAAGCTCATTTACTAATTGTTCCATAGACAATCTCCCCCATATTAAGTCTCCTTATGACAATAATATGCAGGGCGTTCACCTAACGTTATCCCTCTATTTACGGGCAGTACAGCTCCTAAATCAAAATTCGGCGGTAACAAAGAAGTTAGGCGAGAATCGGGATGCCAGTAAACATACGATTAGTGAAAGGTAATAATCAACGAGAAAGAATCACTCCCCACCGATTAAAGCCTCACTTTATTTTTTTACAAGCTTATTCATTACTTCATACAGCTTATTTGCTGCATCTGGAATACCTAGTTGCTTAGCAGCTAGCTTCATATTTTGTAATGTTTGTGCATCCAATAAAATCTCATCAATATCACGAATAAGCGTTTCAGCTGTTAAATCTTTTTCAAGTAACATTTTTGCCGCTCCTTTATCAACAACTGAACGTGCATTCTTTTCCTGATGATTATTTGTTACGTACGGACTCGGTATTAACACACTTGGTTTTCCTAACGCTGTTAATTCTGCAAGTGTTGTTGCCCCAGCCCTTGAAACAACAAGGTCTACACCAGTTAGTACCTCTGGCATATTATGAATGAACGGCTTAATAATAACATTGTTCGGGTTCCCTTTTTGCTTCACGGCTTCCATCACTTTGTCATAATGTACTTCACCTGTTACATATAGTATTTCGTAGCTTTTGTTCCCAAACTGTTCAATTGCTTCAACGAAGGCATCGTTAATCGGTCTAGCTCCACGACTTCCACCAAATATAAGTACAGACTTTTTAGGAAGAGAAAGCCCAACTGAACGTTTCCCTTTCATTCCATTTTGATCCATTACCTCTGATGCTCGCGGATTACCTGTCATTACCACTTTTGACTCTGGAAAATGCTCTGTAGCTGCTTCAAAACAAACAGCAACTTTATCAACATAACGACTTAAAAATTTGTTCGTTACACCTGGTACACTATTTTGTTCATGTACAATAGTTGGAATACCTAATTTGGCTGCAGCGTATACAACTGGTCCACATACATATCCACCCGTTCCAATTACGATATCCGGATTAAAACGACGAATATATCGTTTACTATCCTGTACACCTTTTAGAAAACGCATTACTGTTTTCACATTATCTAATGATATTTTTCGTTTAAATCCACTTATAACAATAGACTGAAATGGTATACCTGCTTTTGGAACGATTGTACTCTCTAGTCCATTTTCCGTACCAATATATAAAAATCTTGCTTCTGGATTTAACTTTTTTATTTCTCTAATTAAAGCAAGAGCTGGATAAATATGACCACCAGTACCCCCACCACTAACTAATACACGCACTACTAACTCCTCCGCTTCTCTTTTCTTATTTCCATTATATTTATTTCTATATACATATTGCATTTTTACACACATACGAAAAACCCTGTCTTATAAACAGGGTTTAGTAGCGAGAATGGCGACTTATATTTAATAATACACCTACTGCCATTAACATTAATGTCAAACTTGATCCACCATAACTTAAAAACGGCAAGGTAATACCCGTAACAGGCATCAGTCCTGTTACAACACCAACATTAATCATTACTTGAATCGCAATCATCGCCACAATACCTACTGCTAAAAACGTACCATATAAATCTGGCGCTCCTAATGCGATACGAATCCCGCGCCATAATAATAGACTAAATAATAATAACACAAATGAACCACCAATAAAACCTAATTCCTCGGATAAGATCGCAAATATAAAGTCAGTTTGTGGTTCAGGTAAATAAAGAAATTTTTGTCTACTTTGTCCAAGTCCAAGCCCGAATAATCCACCAGGTCCAATTGCGAGTAATGATTGGATAATTTGAAATCCACTTCCAAGCGGATCTGACCACGGATCTAAATATGATGTAATGCGTTTCATTCGATACGGCGCTGATGCAATTAATCCTACAAATCCCGCTACACCAATCAAACCAAACATTGCAAAGTGAAAGACCCTCGCTCCCGAAATAAATATCATAATGATACATGTCCCAACCATTACCGTTCCTGTCCCAAGGTCTGGCTGTAACATAATCATCCCAAAAGCAAGAAACACAAAACTAAGAGCCGGTAATAAACCACGTTTAAAAGATGTGATCAATTTTTGCCGTTCTGCTAAAAACTTTGCCAAGAAAATAATCATCGCAAACTTCATAAATTCTGATGGTTGAATCGAAAATGCTCCGATCCCAATCCAACTTCGTGCTCCTCCTCGAACAAGACCTACTCCAGGAATAAGAACGAGAATAAGAAGAATGAAGCAAACTAGCAAAATTACTTTTGAATACGTACGCCACACCCAATAATCAATTTTCATAATAAAAAACATAGCTACTACACCAAGACCCGCAAACAGTAATTGTCTTTTTGCAAAAAAGAATGAGTCCCCCATTTTATAAGAGGCCCAAACTGCACTCGCACTATAAACCATAATCATTCCGATTGTCAACAATGAAAGTGTTACGATGATGAGCATAAAATCAGGCGTTTTCTTCATTACCCACAAACACCACCTCTTTAGGCAGAACCTTTTGCCCTATGTAACAAAACATCAGTAGGTGTTAGCCTACTGATGTTTTGATTTACTTTATATAAGTTTATGCACAGCTTGTATAAAAATGTCTCCTCTTTCTTCAAATGTTTTAAATTGATCCCAGCTTGCACACGCTGGAGAAAGAAGAACAACATCACCTTCTTTAGAATGAGCATAAGCTTTCACCACTGCTTCATCTAAAGTATCGACACTTTCAATTATATCTAATCCCGCTTTTTCTGCCGCTCTTACTAGTTTGGGAGCTGTTTGTCCAAATGTTACAATCGCTTTTACATTTTTGAAATACGGAATTAAATCATCGAATTCATTTCCGCGGTCAAGCCCACCTGCTAGTAACACAATCGGTTGTGTAAACGCAGATAGTGCTTTCTCAGTCGCTAACATATTCGTTGCTTTTGAGTCATTATAAAACTTACGGTTGTTAATCGTTGTTACATATTCTAAACGATGTTTTACACCCGTAAAACGTTTTAACACGACCGTAATTGCTTCATTAGAAGTACCTAATAATTTCGCAATACTCATCGCAGCTAAAATATTTTCTAGATTATGTTGACCAGGTAAAACGATATCGCTTACTTCAACAACTTTTTCACCTTTGAAATAAAGAGCGTTATCTTTTATACACGCGCCATCTTCAATTTCTTTCGTTGTCGAAAACAAGATTTTTTGACCTTTAGTATCCGCAGATAAAGCCATCACATCTGCATCATCCGCGTTTATTACACTATAATCGTTTTCTGTTTGGTTTTTAAAAACATTTGCTTTTGCTAAACCATATTCCTTCTTCGTCCCATGATAATCTAAGTGGGCTTCAAATAAGTTTAAGAACGCTGCAATTTTAGGCTGGAACGATTCTACTCCCATCAATTGGAACGATGAAAGTTCTGTAACTACAACTTCATTTTCTTTTGCATCCTGTGCTACTTCACAAGCTACAGTTCCTATATTCCCTGCAATAACAGGATGCTTTTGTCCTTCTTTTAACATTTCAAATGTCAGCATTGTTGTCGTCGTTTTACCATTAGATCCTGTAATTCCAACAAATGGCGCTTTTGAAATACGATATGCTAATTCAACTTCCGTAACAATTGGAATTTGCTTTTCTTTCGCAGCAACTAATATTGGATTAGAATACGGGATTCCTGGATTTTTAACGACAAGAGAAATATTTCTCTCTAATAATTCTAAAGGATGGCCACCGCATACAACGTCCATTCCTTTTGCTTGTAATTCTGCAGCAAGTACATTGTCTGCTAAAGGCTTTCCGTCATTTACAATGACATTCGCCCCTAACTTTTGTAACAATGTAGCTGCTGCATAACCACTTTTTGCAATGCCTAATACAAGAATATTCTTATTTTGAAATTCAGTTACAGTTTTCAATTACATCCACACCCCGATATAAATTCCTAACACAGCTAATAAAAATCCTGCAGACCAAAACGTCACAACAACACGCCACTCTGACCAACCACATAATTCATAATGATGGTGTAATGGACTCATTTTAAAGACACGTTTTCCTGTTGTTTTAAATGAAATGACCTGAATAATAACCGATAAAGTTTCCATGACGAATACTCCGCCAATAATTACAAGTAGCAATTCTTGTTTTAATAGAATCGCTACAGCTGCAATGGCTCCACCTAAAGCTAATGAACCTGTATCTCCCATAAACACTTTTGCTGGATTCGCATTGAATACTAAAAATCCAAGTACAGCTCCTACCACTGCCATACAGAATATCGCTACTCCAAATTGCTCTTGTGCCACAGCAATAATACTAAATGCTCCAAATGCAATAGCAGCTGTTCCTGATAATAAACCATCTAAACCGTCAGTTAAGTTAACTGCATTTGATCCACCAATAAGCATAAATAGTACAAGTACAAAATACGCCCAACCTAATTCAAACTTAACATCCGTTCCCGGAATCATGATGTATGTGTGGAACGCTTGCCCTTTTCCAATTAAAAAGAATGCAATAGCAATAACAAGCTGCCCTACTAATTTTTGTTTTGATGTTAAACCAAGATTTCTTTTCTTAACTACCTTTATGTAGTCATCTAAAAATCCGATTAATCCGTAACCAAACGTCACTAATAGTAATAACGAAACCTCTGCACCTAAATAATTAAACTTAATCGCCATAATAAGTGAAGTTACCATCATAGATACGTATATGACGATACCACCCATTGTCGGTGTCCCTGATTTTTTTTGATGTGACTTTGGTCCCTCATCACGAATACTCTGTCCGAACTTTAATTTTCTTAAAAATGGAATAAACAATGGCGAAAGGGCAACAGAAATTAAGAATGCTACCCCAGCCGTTACTAATAAACCTTGCTCAAGCACATGTAGTCCTCCTCTCACGTTGTTACTCTTCGTTGTTTAAACGCCCTGTAATTGCTTCTTTCGCAACTTCTCGATCATCAAAATGATGAACTTCTTTACCAATAATTTGATACGTTTCATGACCCTTACCAGCAATAATAATGATATCATCTGCTTTTACTTTAGTGATTGCATGGTGTATCGCTTCTTTTCTATCAATAATCACTTCATAATTATTTCCACTTGCACCATGTACCATATCATCTAAAATAGCCGCTGGATCTTCACTTCTTGGATTATCTGATGTGTAAATTGCATGAGTTGCATATTTTGTTGCAACACTTGCCATTATCGGTCTCTTCGTTCGGTCCCTATCGCCACCACAACCAACGATACAATACACATCACCTTTTGCAAATTGTTTTGCAGTTTTTAATACATTTTCTAAACTATCCGGCGTATGTGCGTAATCAACAATAACTGTATAATTTTGTCCTCCATCAACAACTTCAAAACGCCCTGGAACCCCAGCTAGTTCCTTTATAACAGCAATGATTGTTTCTAATTTCACACCCGAAACAAGTCCTGCTGCTGTTGCTGCAAGTACGTTATATACATTAAATTTACCTATTAATTTCATCGTAACATTTACACTTTCATACGGTGTGACAAGGGTAAATGTAGTTCCGCCACTCGTCATAACGATATTTTTTGCCATAATGTCACTTGTTGTATCAATACCATATGTTACAACAGTTGCTGCAGTACTTCTCATATACTCTTCTGTTACATTATCATCGCTATTCAGCACAGCGTACTTTTCACGATTATGATTATAACTATTGCCAAGCTGTGCAAATAGTAACCCTTTTGCATGTTTATATTCTTCCATCGTTTTATGATAGTCTAAATGATCTTGTGTTAAGTTCGTAAACACCGCTACATCGTAATCACATCCGTGTACACGACCAAGATCTAACGCATGTGACGAAACTTCCATTACCGTGCTGTCCACACCTTGTTCAACCATTTTTGAAAACGTCTGTTGAAGTGTTAGTGCATCTGGTGTTGTATTTTTCACCTCAAATGTTTCATCACCGATTTTCATATTAATCGTTCCAATTAGCCCTGTTTTATGACCATGTGCTCGCATAATCTCATCCATAATATGCGATGTTGTTGTCTTTCCATTTGTACCTGTAATTCCGATTAAATGTAACTTGTGTGTCGGTTGACCATAAAAATAATCAGCTAAAACCGCTAACGAACGAAAAGTATTTTTCACAAGTACAACTGGAACGTCAACATCAATTGGTCTTTCCGCAACAATAGCAGCCGCTCCTTGTGCCGCTGCTTGCTTAGCAAAATCATGGCTATCAACCGTATATCCTTTCATACATACAAATAAGCTTCCTTCTTTCACTTTACGTGAATCAGCTTCTATAGATGTGATTTCTGGATTTTCTTTTGGAACAACTGGAAAATCATGCAAACATGATAAAAGTGTATGCAACTTCATTTCACTAAACCCTCTCTACATTGTTTATTTATCTTTTTTTCAGTAAGCAACACATTACCTCCTATATAAGGAGGTAAGTGCTACTGGCCTATTTATGACTGAGACACTTATTGTCTCAAGTTAAGTAACTGTTCTATAAAGAACTCACTTCCACCAATTGTACCATAAAACGTACTATGTTACCTTTAATTCCCGAAGTAAATTCTAATTTTTGAGCCTTCTTTTACTTTAGCTCCCGCTTCTGGTGATTGCTTAATTACTTTCTCTCCATCTCCACTTATATCAAGCTGCAAATCGACGAGTTGTGTTTGTAAATCTTTCTTTTTCATTCCAATTAAATTCGGAACTTCCACAGTTGGTGTATCGCCCCATTTATATTCTTTTTCAACTTGTTCTTTTCTCGGTTTCACTCCCATAACAGGAAGCGCATCTCGAAGGATATTCCCGACAATTGGAGCTGCTACCACCCCACCAAACTGTGTAACCCCTTTTGGATTATCAACAGCAACATACACAACAATCTCTGGATCATCCGCTGGAGCAAATCCGATAAAAGATACAATATAATTATTCTCTAAATATTTACCATCTTTCACCTTTTGAGCAGTACCCGTTTTTCCACCTACACGATATCCATCAATATAAGCACCTTTACCAGAACCTTTCGCTACAACATTCTCTAATGCATAACGAACTTTTTCTGAAGTTTCCTTGGAAATAACTTTTCTTTTCTCAACAGGTGTCTTTTTACTAACAACTTGATTATTTTTCGGATCAATAAACTCCTTAGCTATATACGGCTGATACAATGTTCCACCATTTACAGCCGCCGCTACAGCTGCTACTTGTTGAATTGGTGTAACAGAAACCCCTTGGCCGAATGAAGTTGTCGCTTGCTCTACTGGACCAACTTTATCTAAATTAAATAAAATCCCACTGCCTTCACCTTGCAAGTCAATCCCAGTCTTCTGTCCAAAACCAAAATTACGAATGTATTTAAATAATCGGTCTTTACCAAGGCGATCACCAAGTTCAATAAATCCCGGGTTACATGAGTTTTGAACGACTTCTAAAAACGTTTGACTGCCATGACCTCCTGCTTTCCAGCATTTCAATCTAGCTCCACCGACTTCAGCTGCTCCATCATCATAAAACGTATCCTTCTCTAAGTCTACTAAATTTTCATTCAATGCTGCAGCTAGTGTAATGATCTTAAATGTTGAACCAGGCTCATACGTACTCCACACAGGTAGATTTCTGTTATACACTTCTGGAGAGACACTTTGAAAATCCGCTGGATCAAAACTCGGCCGACTAGACATCCCTAAAATTTCACCATTTTTAGGGTTCATTGCAATTGCAATCATACCGTCTGGATTATAAGTTGACTCCGCAATATTCATTTCTCTTTCCATAATCCTTGTAATACGCGCATCGATTGTTAATCCTAAATTTAAACCGGCTTCTGGTTTTTTGAAATCATCACCAACATTAGGCATCCTTTGCCCTTTCGCATCTGCAAAAAAACGCACATGACCTTTGTCTCCATTTAGCTCTTTATCATAATATTTTTCTAGTCCCATAAGACCTTGGTTATCGCTACCAGCAAAACCTAATACATGTGATAAAAAGTTTCCAAATGGATAGTACCGGATAGAATCCTCTGCGATATACACGCCCTTCAAACTTAATCCTCGTACTTCTTTCGCTTTGTCATGTGATATTTTCCTTCCGCCTTTATCTAACCTTACAATCGATTCTTTTTTTGTAATTCTTTTATAAATCTCATCTTTTTCCACACCTAATACTGCAGCTAACTTCTCTGCAGTCTCTGCTGGTTTTTCAATTTGCCTTGGTACAACAAAGACAGTTGGAGCACTTTTATTCGTGGCAAGTTCCACACCATTTCGGTCTAAAATTTTCCCACGTTCGGGTTCAAAAGTAATATTACGACTCCATGAATCTTTCGCACGATCCGTTAACATATTCCCAAGAAAAAATTGCACATATCCAAGACGAATATCGATAATAGTGAAAATAAGTATACCTGATATAAGTATAAAAATAAGTCGTTTTCTAACTGTTACATTTGATACACGCATATCGGAACAAGCCTCCCTTACGCCTAGCTTGTTCCAATATATGCTTGTACTTATTTAATTAGAACTTCTTCTCTTTTACCATTACGGCTTTTCTGCTTCTTGTTGTGGTTGGAGTGGCGGTACGAGTGTGACACCTAATTCTGTACCAGGTTGTAATAATGTTCCTTCCGCCACACTTTGCTCTGTTACGTATCCTGTACCAGAAGGCTTCAAGTTAAGCTGTAATGTCTTCGCTAAATTCATAACATCACGCAGTGCCCATCCTTGTATATTTGGCATTGTAGGCTTATCTCCTACCAAGAAGACTCGGTCGCCTTTCAATGTTTGTTCAGTCGCTTTTGGTACTTGTTGCTGTACTTTCCCTTCACCTAGTACGATTGGACGAAGTTTTGCTTTATCAATCGCTTTCCCCGCTTCAGCCATCGTTTTACCAGTTACATCTGGAACAGTAGTTTGTTGTTCTTTCAGATGTTTTTTCGGATCTTTCACTTCATTTGGCTTAATCTTTAAATACTCTAAACTATTTTTTGTTACATATTTAAAAATATCAGCTAAAGGTTGTGCGCCGTTCTCATCATCTTTTAATTTCGGCTGTTTAACAGCTACATACACAACAAGTTGTGGATCGTCCATTGGTGCCATACCTAAGAATGAGAATATATAATTCTGTCTTCCTGTCATATAGCCGCCTTTTCCATCCGGAATTTGCGCTGTACCTGTTTTACCACCAACTGAATATCCATCAATTTTATAAGCTGTCCCTGTACCTTTCGGAGATGTAACAACACGTTCTAATAACTGTCTTACTTGCGCTGCTGTTTCCTTTGTAACAGGTTTTCCTACTTCTTCTGGCTTATGTTCTAATTTTACTTTGTCTGTTATCGGATCTACAATTTTATCAATTGCATAAGGTTTCATCATTTTCCCATCATTTGCAATGGCCGTTGCAGCTTGTACAAGCTGAATTGGTGTTACAGTGGAACCTTGTCCAAAAGCTGTTGTCACTTGTTGTATTTGCTGATCAAATAAAATTGTATTCGATCCTTCACCTGATAAATCAATGTTCGTTTTTTCATCTAATCCAAAACTATGAATATATTTTCGGAAACGTTCTGGACCAAGTTTTTGATCTCCTAAAATTGCAAACGCTACGTTTGAAGAACGCTCTACCCCTTCATCAAACGTGATAGAGCCCCAACCAGCACCGCCGTTATGGTCTTTTATTTTCCTATCTCCGACTTGATATGTCCCTGACTGATAATAATCTTGCCCTTTGTACACACCTTCATTAATAGCTGCCGCTAACGTGAAAATTTTCATTGTTGATCCAGGTTCAAATGCATTGGCAATTGCGTCATTGAAGAAATATTTAATTTGACGATCATTAGGGTCATAACTAGGTTTAGTAGACATCGCTAATATTTTTCCGGTTTTCGGATCTGCAACAATCCCTATTAAACTTTCTGGCTCATATTGCTTACTTGCTGCTTTCATCGCGTCTTCTAAATAACTTTGGACACGTTGATCAATCGTTAAATAAACGTTATCTCCATTTTTCGGTGCCTTTACATTAACTTTTCCACCATCAAGGGATACACCTTTACGATCACCTGTATATGCTACTTCTCCATTAGAAGCACTTAAGTATTTATCTAAGCTTTTTTCTATGCCAAATTGACCTACCGAGGTTCCATTCTCATCTGGTTTTGCATGACCTATAACATAAGATGCAAAATCACCATTTGGATACACCCTTGCATTTTCTGTAATAAAAGATATTCCCGGCAACTTCAACGCCTCTATTTGTTCCTTCTTTTCTTTCGTCAAATCCTTGCCTAACGTTCCGAATTCGACTTGACTTCTACCTTCCTTATTTAAAGAAGCTAAAATATCCTCTTCGCCTTTTCCAAGTACTCCTGCAATTTTCTTTGCAGTATCTTCTTTATTCTCAACAGAGTTAGCGCCTTTTAGCGCAGCTACTATTTTATAAGAGTTTGCGTCTTGTGCTAACACATGACCGTTTTGATCATAAATGGTTCCTCGGTTCGCTTCAAGAACTCCTTTTTTACTATGCTTTTGTTTAGCAAGCGCATCTAAATCCTGATTATGAACTGTTCCTGTTGATTGTATGTAAAAAAATCGGGCTAATAACAGCAAAAAGAGCAGGAGGAAAAATATCATAAAATAACCTGCTCCCTTATTGGTATGAAATTTAGTCATATTCTTCTTCATCGTTCCTTCACACCTATTGCCTTATTTGAGGCCTTTCACATTATTCGCATTAATTTCTAGCCCGTGTTTTTTTGCAACTTCAGCGATTCGTTCATAGCGACTTAACTTCTCTACTTCAGCTTGTAATTCTTGATTTTCTTTTTGCTGCTGTACAATTTTTTCTTCTATCGTCGCTGCTTCTACATTAACTTGATAAAGGCCTGCTTTATTTCCAATAAACGCGACACAGGCATACAATAAAAAGCCAATAAACGCTACATACAACAGTTTTTCGATTCTTGTAATTTTCGCTTTAACCTTCGGCTTAGCCATCTGCTGTGGGGGCGTTTGAATTTGCACCTCTTCTTGCGCTTGTTGTTTGTACTTTACAGCTAAATTAGTCATACCTCTCTCTCCCTTTTATCGTTTTTCAGCGATTCTCAACTTCGCAGAACGCGCACGATTATTTTCTTCTAGCTCTATATCAGAAGGTAAAATCGGTTTTCTTGTAATAAGCTTTAATTTCGGCTTAAATTCATCAGGAATAATCGGTAATCCTGGCGGCAATTGTGGCGTTGTACTATTTCGCTTAAACGTTGTTTTACAAATACGATCTTCTAATGAATGGAATGTTATAACACTAACCCTTCCACCTGGCTTAACCATCTCAATAGCAGATTCCAATGCTTCTTCAAATACTTTTAATTCATCATTTACAGCTATACGAATTGCCTGAAACACTCGCTTAGCAGGATGCCCACCAGTTCTACGAGCAGGAGCCGGAATACCTTCTTTAATTAGCTCTACTAATTCTCCTGTCGTTTCAATAGCTTTATTCTCACGATAAGCTTCAATTTTTCTTGCAATTTGTTTTGAAAATTTCTCTTCACCGTATTGGAAGAAAATCCTTACAAGTTGTTCATATGACCAGCTATTTACAACATCATATGCTGTTAATGGGGCATCTTGATCCATCCGCATATCTAACGGTGCATCATGATGATAACTAAAGCCTCGCTCTGGTGTATCTAATTGTGGGGATGAAACACCTAAATCAAATAAAATACCGTCTACTTCTGTTATACCTATTTCTTGCAGTTTTTCAGCTAAATAACGGAAGTTACTCTTTACTGTTATAAACTGTTCACCGTATGAAGAGAACTTTTCTTTCGCGTTTTGAATCGCTATCTCATCTTGATCAAACGCTATTAATTTTCCACCTTCAGTTAATTGGGATAATAAATAAGAACTATGTCCTCCTCCCCCCAGTGTACAATCTACATATGTACCATCTGGCTTTATATCTAAGCCGTCTACTGTTTCCTTTAAAAGCACTGTTACGTGTTTAAACATTGTTGCACCTACTCTTTTTCCAATTAATTATGTTGAATGTATCCCTTCCTCTAAGCACATATTTCACGCTTAGAGAATGAAATAATACGAAAGAACGACTCATTTAACTTACCAACAAAGGCAACATACTATACAAATCGCTATTTTCTTTTATTATATACTAAATTTTATCATCTTTTGCGGGAATTTAAATAAAAAACTGTCGAAAAAGCGAATAATACGTTTACATTTTGTGCTATTTTGTCATATATTTAAGTATCCAACACAATTACCATATCCAACACTTTTTGATTGATAATTCAGAAAAAAATCACTTCACAGTAAATTCAACGGAATAAAAATAAAATCCTGCTCCAAAGAGCAAGATTTTATAGTTTTATAACATGATGTTTTCCGTCCCAAGAAAAAGGGTTTTCCATTACACGATCAACGAAATCCAAACCAAACTGATTTAAATAATAACATACATTCCACACACGTTCTTGCGGCGCACCTAATGGACGAAGTGCGAATTGTATACGGCGGAATTTATTTAGCTGAACCTCATACTTTTTCTCAACATTTCTTTTCAACATTCTTTCCAGCAGTTCAATTTGTTCATTAATTTTCAATTCGTTTTTCCCTGCAAACGCACCTAATCCTGGCTCTATTTTCTTTACAAATTGCTGTAAAGATATATGAATATCGGCAATTTCTTTTTTCGCCTTTTCAAAATGATCATCAATCGGTTCCTCTACTCGATTAGACAACCAGTTTTCACGCAGTTTATCGACATCATTTAAAAACGGATCACTTTCTCTCAATTGCAGATCGAATAAATCTGTCGCTATATCTCTCTCCACATAAGTAATTGTAAGACGAGGAACGACAGGTGGCATTTGAAAACCGACAGTATGGAATACTTGTTGTAATTCACTCCAATAAGCTAATTCCCCTGGACCTCCAATAAATGCGAGCGTAGGAAATACATACTCTTGCATAAGAGGACGCGTTACAACATTATTACTAAAACGTGCCGGATTTCTCTCCATTTCTTCAATCAACTCTTCATATGAAAAGGAATGCGCCCCATCCTTTCCAACAAACTTACCTTGATGCTCTTCAAGCAATACTCGTTCATTATCTATTTCCATGAATATATGCACTGCATGAGACTTCGTTTCAATAATCGGTTTGTATCCTAGTTCTTTAATTACTTCCTGCTGATTACGAAGCCCCTCTTGCACCTCTTTATACTTACCTATAATTCGCTTAAAAAATGGAATTTCTAACTTTCTTAATTCAGGATGATGTGAATCAACAAGGATTAAACCAGAATTAGCAAAGATTTTCGTAATAAGATGAGCAAAGAAATCTACATACGTATTCGATTTTTTCAAAGCATCATCAACAAATTTTAATACATCCTTTGTAAAATTTGTTTCTGGGTATGTTTTAAAAATCTCTTCAATCCAACTTCTACAATCTTCAACAGAAAGTTCAGACTCAGAAGCACTCGCCTTTTTCGGATTACGATCATAAAAAATAGTTTTTTTCATCTTTTTATTTTTCGCTACAAAAGTATGGTTAATCTCATCCATATCATGATCTTCACCCGCAATCCAGAAGACAGGGACAACTTTAACTCCTAAACTTTCTTCCTTTTCCTTTGCAAGCTGTAAAATTGAAATAACTTTATGAATTGTATAAAGCGGTCCAGTTAATAACCCCGCTTGTTGTCCAGCTATAACAACATATGTATTTTCATCTCCAAGCGCTTTTACATTTTGAAGTGTAGATTCTCCCGCTTGTAATTTTGTATTATATTCTAATAAATGCGCTACTAAATCTTGGCGGAAAAACTCCCTTTCACGCAAATCATGTAAACGTTGTTTAAAAGCATCTTCTGTTAACATATAATCAAAACATGACTGTATCTCTTTTTTACCGTTCATATAGTCCGCTACAACACCTTGTTGCGGAACAGAGATTTCTTTTATCTCCATATAATTCTTCCTTTCGTATCCAGTTCTCTCACCAATCCACATTGTAGTCAATGTTTCACTTAAAAGCAAAGAATAACACTTATACTCTTGTTTCTAACCCCTTTATTGCATCGAACAAAAATTGAAGTGTCGGAACTGGTCGTTGCTGTTTCTTAGCCTCTTCTAATACATACCCAACAATCGCATTAATTTCCGTCTGTCTATTCGCTCTTACATCCGCTAACATAGAGGATGTATTACGAGACGTTCCTTCACACACATTTCGTACCATTTGCCATACCATTTCTTTTTCTCCTCTAATAAGAAATGCGACCTCCTGAAACACTTGCTCCATCATTTGATAAAAAAAACGATTCGTGATTAATTCACCATTCTTTACTCCCAATAACGCCGTCAACGGATTGATACATACATTTACTACTAATTTTTTGCGCATAATCTCTTCCCAATCTGTTTCTATTTGAACTGGAAAATAAGCAACAGGAAAAGAATGAAATATTTTTTTAAAATGTATAGATTGGCCACAAACCACTCCAAATCTCGTTACACCTACTCCAGTATGATGAACGATGTGCCCTCCCTCTTTTTTCGCACCATGTTCTACAATACCAACAGCTATATTTTCACTCCCTATTTGCAGCATCTTTGGGAGATGCGACATTCCGTTTTGCAAAAAGATTAATGATGATGCACCTTCCACAAACGGTAGTATGTCATCTATATGATATTGCTTCACAGCAATAAATATATAATCTAAATTTTGCGCTACCATACTTTCTATCGGTAAAACAGGCGGATATACTGTTTCCCATCTTCCATCTCTAATACAAGTTACACCTGTTTCATTTAATTCTTCAGCCTGCTTAGCTGTTCTTGTAAACAACGTAACATCTTGGTTACTTTTTTGTAAATAAAATGTATACAATAGACCAATAGCACCTGGTCCGACAATTCCAATTTTCATTTTCACACAAGGGATTCACATTAAGTGCCCTTGCCTCCCCCCTTTTTCATATCTTTTTAAAGTACATGAGCACGCCCTATAATTTCGTTGTCCTCTGCCAAACAAATACACTCTCATTTTTCACTATGTATATACTGCCTATTAATACACTTATACTCTTAGTTTAGCAAATCCTCAAAAAAATAATAAAAGAAATATACTATCTTCTTCATAAAAATAAAAAAATGAGTTATACTATTATTATAAATATTTTTACTTTTCTGCATTCAACGAGATAAGAAAAGGATGTGATGTAATGGGATTCCCAAAAGTTGAGCGCTTGCTCATCAATTATAAAACGTTAGATGAATTCAAAAAATTTAAAGGGTGCGGAGCCCAGGAACTATCTATGCTGGAAGAATTGCAAGCAAACATTATTGAAAACGACAGTGAATCTCCATTTTACGGTATTTATTATGGCGGATCACTAATCGCACGTATGAGTCTATATATGAAAAGAAACGGCGGAGAACCATTCGAAATTACAGGTCCTTACCTAGAACTTTATAAACTTGAAGTATTACCAACTTTTCAAAAACAAGGATTCGGACAAATGCTTGTAAATCATGCGAAACAACTGCAATTTCCTATTAAAACGATAGCGCGTATTCATTCAGCTGGTTTTTGGGATAAATTAAATTTCAGCCCCGTATCAGTAACTGATGGAGATTTTTATATTTGGCATCCAGAAACAAATTTGAATGCGGTTACAAATGAAGAATCGGCTTAAGAAATAAAAAAAAACAGCTGTATAACAGCTGTTTTTTTATTTCTTAAGCTTCTCTAACTTCTCAGTCGAGCGAGCATTGTTTCTTTCCGCTACCATTACACTTCTTTTTTGATCGATATAATCAAGCAATGTTCTATACTCTTCCTCATATACTGATAATCGCTCCAGAAGACGCTCTCTTTCTGTTTGTAATGATTCAACTTGTTGTTGCAACACCGTTAAAGAGTTTTCATCTTTATAATTTTGCAAGAAATCAATAACATCATTCAACGTAATTGACGTAGGTTCTAACACCTTTGTCTCTTTCACTTCATAATTTTCTACTTTACGAAGTTGCTTCGCTTCCTCAATACGTTCTTTATATTGCTTTCTTACGTAAGAATTCCATCTAAATCCACATGCTGCTGGTGTACGAGATAAATTTTTCCCCACTTCCTTAAAGGCAGAAAGTTGTGTTCCACCTTCTCGAATATGCCGGAGTACTACTTCTGCCAGAAGCAAATCTTCATCATCAGTCCAAGCATCTTGTCTTGTTGTCGCCATTTCTCTAGTCCTCCCTATGCATTTTTTATTAAGCATATGCAGTTACTAGAAAAGATAGAATACAACAACTAAAGATTAAGACAAAAAAAATAAACGCAGAAGATATCTTCTGCGTTTATTTTCCTGCAATTACTTGCTGATTACTTCTTTACCTTTGTAAGTACCGCATGCTTTACATACACGGTGAGCTAATTTCGCTTCACCACAGCTTGGGCACTCTACCATACCAGGTACTGATAATTTGAAATGCGTACGACGCTTTCTTTTTACTGTTTTAGAAGTTCTTCTAAAAGGTACAGCCATTCTTCCCACCTCCTTAAAAGAAATAGTTATTTTCATATGAAGGCCTGAACCAGTCTTCCGATTATTTGTCAAAAAACTTTGCAAGTCCTGCCAATCTTGGATCAACAGTCTTTTCTTTGTCTTCTTCCGAAATCACTTGCCAGTCTTGACCTTGCGTCGGTGCTCCACCAGAAACATCATCACTGAAAATTTGCATTGGAATCTCCAAAAGTATATTTTCCTTGATTACGGGCAGTAAGTCAAGTACTTCTCCTTCTAAACAATGAATTTCAGCTTCAGTTTCAAATTCTTCTTGTGAAGTTTGGAACACCTCAGTTGTTTTAATGTCAAATGGTAATGTCACATCTACTAAAGAACGAGAACATGGTAAAACCATGCTTCCAGTTATATGTAGATGAAACGTAAACTTACCGGAGCCAAAATCAACTCTTCCCGTTACATGAACAGGATTAATTTCACGAATATCTTTCTCGACCTCTTTTAGCTCACTTACATCTACCATCTCATCCAATGTCAATCCTTTATTTCTCAATTTATTCAATTGATGGATGGACCATTTCATATCATATCACCTCAAGGCAACAAACAAAATTATAGCTAGCCATTTTATATTTGTCAATGTTTTTTCTTTACACTATAATGAAGTCATCATAGTAAATAATATATAGAGTATCACGTTTTTCAAAAAGATGCTACATCGAAAGGAGAGATTACCATAAAAGCTGGTGGTATTGTTGTTGAATATAACCCTTTTCATAACGGTCATCTTTATCATGTGCAAGAGACAAAAAAGTTAACACAATCCGATATAATAATTGCCGTTATGAGTGGTCCTTTTTTACAGCGTGGTGAGCCCGCACTCATTTCCAAATGGTATCGCACTAAAATGGCCTTAGCAAACGGCGTAGACCTTATTGTAGAGCTTCCATACGTCTTTGCAACACAAAAGGCTGAAACCTTCGCAAATGGTGCTATTTCCATTTTAAATGCCCTACGTGTTTCTGAAATTTGTTTCGGTAGTGAGGATGGACAAATCGAAAATTTTTATAATACCATCTCCGTACAAAAAAACGAAGAAGAGACTTTTAACTGCCTTGTAAAACAATTCATGGACGCTGGAAATAGTTATGCAAAAGCAACATCGGATGCTTTCTCACACATTTTAACATCCGAAAAAAACATAGATATGTCACAACCAAATAATATTTTAGGCTTCCAATATATGAAAGCAATTCTGTCACAAAATAGCTCTATACAAGCTCAAACTATAAAAAGATTCGCCTCTCATTATCATGATGAAACATTTAATGACCAACATATTGCAAGCGCGACAAGCATTCGGAAACAACTCTTTAGCGAAGAAGGATCATTTACAACAATTGAACCTTTTCTCCCACAGGCAACCACTTCGCTTTTAGCAAATTACAAACAAAACTACGGGATATTACATAATTGGGAACAATACTTTTCATTTTTTAAATATAAACTCATGACAATGTCTTCAGGAGACTTACGACATATATATGAAATAGAAGAAGGTTTAGAGCATCGTATTTTATCAAAAATACAAAACAGTTCCTCCTTCTATTCATTCATGGAAGCATTAAAAACAAAACGTTATACATGGACTAGACTACAAAGAGCTTGTACACACATTTTAACAAACACAACAAAAGAGGAAATACGTAGCGCAAATATAGAACAACATGCACCATATATCCGCCTGCTAGGCATGTCACAAAAAGGACAAACTTATCTTTCAAAAAACAAGAAAAAAATCGAACTTCCAATCCTTACTCATACAAAAACATTTGACCATGCTGCTTTAGATATAGAGAAAAAAGCAAACTCTGTATATTTCTCCATCATGCACGAACCGTTACGCACGCAACTATTAAAACAGGATATAACACACCATCCTATTCGCTATGATGAAACAACTACAAAATTCCTATAAAAAAACCTCTCTATTTCAGAGAGGTTTTTTCCTTATCCATCTTTTCTAAATATGTTAACGCATCATCCAGCGTATCCACTGGTACAATTTTCATTTTTGTTTTAATGTCCTTTGCAGTCTCAAGTGCATCTTTATAGTTCGATTTCTCCGCTCCTTTTTCATTTGGCGCAAAGAACACCTCGGCCCCAGCATCGCTAGCAGCCACCACTTTTTGATTTATACCACCAATCGGGCCAACTTCTCCTTTTTCATTAATTGTACCTGTTCCAGCTATTTCATGTCCTTTTGTTAAGTCTTCTTCCACAAGTTGATTATATATTTCTAATGTGAACATTAAACCTGCGGATGGTCCACCAATTTCATGAGAATTAATTTTCACTTTCGGATCGACCACTAATTCTCTTTCCGTAACGATAGAAACACCTATACCGACACGTCCATTCCCATTAGGAATCGTCTTTACATTTAAATTTTCTTTCAATTGTTTTCCATTTCTCATGTACTCAATACTTACAGCATCGCTTTCTTTTTTCCCAGTCATATATTCAATAAATTGCTCCGTCTTTTCAAATGTTTTTCCATCAACAGCTATAATAACATCACCAAGCTTAAGCTTTCCTTCTGACGGCATTCCTTTTGCCACACCAGCAACTAATACACCTTTATTTTCAAAAGAAACGGAGCGATTTGCACGTTTATATGCATTATAAATTGCTGCATTTTGTGAATCTTTCATCGCATAATTTTGGCGAAATTGATATTCTTCATTACTCTCACCTTTTTGCAATATTTCTTCCGCTTTTGAAATATGTGTATATTTATTAAACTGTGCCGCTATTAAATTCACCACATTTGCTGGTCCCATTGAAACCGTAACAAGCATAAAATCACCAGATTCTTTCGTTCCACCCTCAACTTGAACGTAAGGCTCTAATTTGGCAGCCATTCCTGGTTTTGTTACATAATACGGTAAACGCACGTAAACAAGTAACATCGCCAATATAACCCCTATTAAGATTGCATATATAAACCGAAAACGCTTAAACATTATGTTTCTCCTTCCACTGCTCAATTAATAAATAAATATTTGAAACATGTTTTTCCGCTTCTACTTCTCCAACTCGAATAATGTCTTCAATGTTTGTAAAAGCACGTGAACTAAATTGCTCTACAGCTGGTCGCATCATTAAATCCGATGCAATTTGCCGATTCATTACAAGCTCATGCTGCATAATTTCTATACTTTGCATGATTACGTCATAAATGGACGTAACATCGCCATTCACCTTAATTGGAGACACATCCACAGCGATAACAATATCGGCCCCTAATTCTTTCACAACCGATACTGGGATACGATCAATAACCCCACCATCCACTAATAATCGTCCATCTATTTTTTCTGGTACAAACACTCCAGGAACAGATATGCTAGCCCTCACCGCATCTGCAACTGGTCCACTTGTAAAAACCACTTTTTCCCCCTTCAATATGTCAGTAGCCACAACAGCCGTTGGGATATCTAACTCTTCTAAATTTTTATTATATGTAAACATTTTAATCATATCTTTGACACGTTTTCCAGCAATAAATCCCATTTTCGGTACCGTGAAATCTAAATAATACTTCCGCTTGAAAACAGATGCCAATTTATACAATCTTTCAACGTTACTACTTGCCGCATAAAACGTACCTATTAGCGCCCCCATACTACTTCCTGCAATCATATGAATAGGGATACCAGCTTCCCTTAAAACCTTTATTACACCAATATGAGCAAACCCTTTCGCTCCTCCAGACCCAAGTGCTAAACCAATCTTTGGTTCTTTCATTTTTCTCACCCTTTAATTTTTTTCATTCCTTTTTCATACTTATGGTCTAAATTCACTACGTATCCACGTATACTGAAATGAACGTTTTTTGGGACAAAGGGGGATTTACTTACATGTATGAAAAATGGAAAACCGCTTTCCTTACCATATCAACGCTTTTTTTAACCTTTTCTCTTGTACTCCACCCCCAAGCCGCTTTACAAGCTTCTATTCGCGGGTTAAATATATGGTGGGAAGTTGTATTCCCTTCACTACTACCGTTTTTCATCATTGCGGAACTTCTAATTAGTATCGGTGTTGTAAAATTTATTGGCGTTATATTAGAACCACTCATGCGCCCACTTTTTCGCGTTCCAGGGATAGGTGGATTCGTTTGGGCAATGGGAATGGCTTCAGGTTTCCCTGCAGGCGCCAAACTAAGCGCTAGACTACGAAAAAGCAACCTTTTAACTCAGATTGAAGCGGAGCGCCTCGTTTCTTTCACAAATTCTTCTAATCCACTTTTTATTTTCGGTGCTGTGTCTATCGGTTTTTTTAATAATCCGAAATTAGGGATTATATTAGCGGCTGCCCATTATTTAAGTAACTTTGCTGTCGGATTAATTATGCGTTTTTACGGCCATAATATCGCTTACAAAAATAATACACACACTACAAAAAAACGCCGCTTTCAAAACCCTTTTTTAATTCTTCACGAGACACGCTTACAAGAAAAAAGACCAATCGGTAAATTACTTGGGGATGCTATCGTTTCTTCTATTCAAACATTACTTATGATTGGCGGATTTATTATTTTATTCTCTGTGTTAAATAAAATGATTACTGTATTCCACATTACAGCAGCTCTTTCTTTTATTATGCAACATATTTTATCATTCTTCCAACTAAGTACAGATTTTAGTATACCTATATTATCAGGTGTTTTCGAAATGACACTCGGAAGCCAAATGATTAGTCAAATAAATGAAACACCCCTCTTACAACAAGCTATGGTAACAAGCTTCATTTTAGCATTTAGCGGTCTTTCTATTCAGGCACAAGTTGCTAGCATATTAGCTGAAACAGACATCCGATTTAAACCCTATTTTTTCGCACGAATTATTCAAAGTATTCTTGCCCCTATTTTTACATTTATATTTTGGACACCATTTTATGAGAAAGTAAGTTCTTTCTCACCTATGCAAAAAGATATTCCTGTATTTTTATCCAAGCACCCTTCTATACTACATGAAATTTGGACATCTTTTATACATTACGGACCAATTTTTACATTATTTTGTCTATATTTATATGTTATTTTATTATTTTTTCGCACGTATAAAGAAAAACCCCGTTCACTTTAACGGGGTTTGAAACTTTTCTTTTAAAGCACGCTCTACAATAGGAGGCACAAGATCTACTACACTTCCTCCATACCTCGCAACTTCTTTCACAATACTCGAGCTTAAAAATGAATATTGGTTGTTTGTCATAATAAAAAATGTTTCAATATTTTCATCTAATTTTCGATTCATAGAAGTAATTTGCATCTCATATTCAAAATCAGAAACTGCTCGTAAACCACGTAATATTGCATTTGCATTACGCATTTTTGCATACTCTACTAACAGCCCACTATGCGAATCTACTTTTACATTCGGGATATCCTTTGTCGCTTCTCGAATTAGTTCTAATCGCTCTTCAACTGAAAAGAATGGTTTTTTAGATGAATTGTTTAAAACGACTACGTACACCTCATCAAATACTTTTGCTCCCCTTTTAATAATATCCAGATGCCCAAGGGTAATTGGATCAAAACTTCCTGAAGAAATAGCTATACTTGTCATTCTGTCCCCTCACCTTCATACTTATAAATCGATATTGCAGTAATCCCATAATTCTCAGCTCGTACTTTTACAAGCTTTCCTATTGAATCAGGTAAAACCACATCATTACCATGCTCTGCCATAATTAATCCATCACTATGTAGCAATCCATGTTGATCCATTACACTAATTAAAGATACAATTTTTTGCTCTTTATATGGTGGGTCTATTAATATAAGATCGAATGACATTTCACGTTTTATAAGCGCCTTTACTGCACGTTCCGCATCATTTCGATATACTTCAGCTTGTTCCTGTATTCTACAACTTTCTAAATTTTGATGAATTACTTTTATCGCTTTACTATCCCTATCAACAAAAATCGCTTTATCGATCCCTCTGCTCAAAGCCTCAATTCCAAGGCCACCACTACCACCAAATAAATCAAGGGCGATACCACCATCAAAATAAGGACCTATCATATTAAAAATAGATTCTTTTACTTTATCTGTCGTTGGACGTGTTGTATTACCAGGAACCGCTTTAAGTGGGTGTCCTTTACATTTTCCTGAAACTACTCTCATCTGTTGTCACTACCTTTATTTCAATCTATCGAGCGATTATAGAAAGCCATTCCCACTTCGGTAACCGTTAACAAATTACATTCACCAAAATATTAGAAAACTCAGCATCAAATAACCACTCATTATTTTTATGTATTCATCTCATCATTCACTAATATGAATCCAATATGTATATTAGTTCCACTTTATCTTTTTTATCCTATCACAAAATAAAAAAAAGAAAAATAAAAAGCCTGACATAAAATTTAATTTCATTATGTATATCTTCATTTAGATTGGACATAAATAATTATAACAACATCACCTTCGATGTTGTTGCCAACCGCGGAGAAGACTTACGTTTCCCCATAAGTTCTTCCTCCGGTTTCTCCTCTCCCTTTGCCTTCTTACTAGTACATGCTAGTATAAGAAGGGCCCTGCTATGCAGGGTTTTTTTTCTTTGTGTGCTTTTCATTTAAAAAGTGAAATGGTACAGTAAAAGAAAGAGGAGGAAAAAATATGATTCAACGCTTTATAGAACTCGGAGAAGGCTACTCTGATTTATATGAATTACTTGAAATTGCCAAAACAAATCAAGAACGTATAGCACATATGTTACAATTTGAAACGATAAAAAACGATAAAAAAGTGTGTTCGCTTGTTGTAATATTAAAACCAACTACTACTGGTGATTTCCAACCATTATACATATGTCGTGAAGGCATTCCTGTATTTGAAAATAAAAAAAGTAAACGTGTCATTTTATTTGAAGAAACGGCAGAGCAACTCGGAAAAAAAGTGGCTACTTTTACTGTAAAGCCATCTACAACTTTCCCAGAAAAAGAACTATTTTTTAATCATTTAATTGGTATTTTACGAATGAACAATTTCATTCCTCCGATGAAATAACACTTTATTTCAATTAAAAAATCCCCCGCTAAATTTAGCAGGGGATTTTTTCTATTAACTATAATCGTATTCTTTTGCTCGATCAGGACGGGAATTTTCAAATTCCGTTTTTAAATACGGGCGATACGACTGTTCTATCTTTTTCACAAAAGGAAGTTTGTTCAATTTATGCATCATATGCTCAATTTGTTCCATGTCACAATATACTACAGCATATTTTAATCGTTTTGATATGTAATGTATGTTACCATATTTCCTTAAAATCTTGGCATGTTTCAATGAATGTAAATAAACAATCATACTTTGTCGTTGCCCGAACATAATCTTCTCCATCTTCTCCTTTTAAAAACATATATTTTATATTCTATGAAAACCAATCAGAAATTTATAACATTACAGGACAAACTCTGTATACGTTTTCTTCCAACTTCTAAAAAACGGGGTACATCACCCCGTTTTTTTACAACCACAACCTCCGCCAGTACCACAACCTCCACCACAGCCACCAGCATCAAAGAATGGATTCCCTGTTGGCACTTTAATGGAAGAAGACACTTCCGAACCGATTGCTACACTAACTTCATCTAATAACTTCTGCAAAGCAGTTTCTGCTCTTTTAAAAGCTGCAACCTTATCATGTAAGTCCACAGAACGCTTTAATTCTCTCATTTTCATCGATACGGTAGTGTAGTCAGGATGGTATTTTCCAAAACGCTGTACTTCCTCATACCGTTCTTTCATCGCTGTAAATTGCTGAATTAACGTCTGAAGTTCCATATCTTCATGTAATTCTCTATAATACTTACGATAATCTTCTGCTATATCTGAACAGATAATCGCTTTTGCAAGCTGCTCTGCCTTATCTAATATTAATACGCTTTCTAGCGTCGCTACAATCATGAGAGACACCTCCGAGTATCCATCATACCACATTTAGATTAGAACTACTAATTGAAGTGACTTACTCAAAAGAAAGATATAATGAAACTATTTTCACACTATATCCGTACACACTTATACAGTAATATGTTCCGCTATATTATATTTAAGAACATCCCATTTCCCACTATTTTGTTTCACATAACTAATACACGCATTTTTTAATGGTGTCTTAAATGTAATTTCATCTGGTTCAATGGCATGTAAAATTGCTTTTATCGCGTGTGAGTGAGCAACAATAATAATACGTTTGCCAAAATGAGTTGTTGCAACATCTTCTAAAGCAGCAAAGCAACGAGCTACAATCTCTTCATCTTGCTCCATACCTTCTACTTTACCCTCAGCAATCAACTCTCTAACAGTCGCAACTGGCTTCCCTGAAGCTTCTCCAAAATTCCGTTCAACAAATCGATCATCTAATAAAATCGATTGTAATCCAGCCGCCTTTGCGATTTCATTAGCCGTTTCTTGCGCTCTAATTAACGGGCTACTTATAATGATATCCCACGTTTCTTCTTGTAAAGCAGCTGCACTTTGACTCGCTTGCTTCTTACCAACTTCATTAAGCGGAATATCTTCTCGCCCCTGAATAATTTCTTGAAAATTCCAATCAGTTTGTCCATGTCGTACTAAACAAATTTCCGTCATGCTGCAACTCCTTTTTAAATAATCAATCTCTATTGTAACAAAAGTTCTGCATGACGGACATATTTTTCACTTGTAATTAGGTTGCATTTTGTTGCTTCA
This sequence comes from Bacillus sp. CCB-MMP212, assembly GCF_022748145.1. NCBI lineage: Bacteria > Bacillati > Bacillota > Bacilli > Caryophanales > Bacillaceae > Bacillus > Bacillus sp. CCB-MMP212. The sequence goes on along the minus strand of NZ_JALDQE010000002.1, from coordinate 444,941 downwards.
TATACTGAAACATATCAATCATGATCGAAGCAACAGCCAATTGATTTTGAAATTTTTCCACTTTATCTGGTATTGTTTTTTTGAAATGTTGCATCGCCGCTAACTCAAAAGCCTCTTTTTCTTCAGGATTTCGTGTTAATTTTCTATACCAGTACGGTTGCTCTCTAATATAGCGAGATAAATCCTCATCAGCCTTTATAAACTCCATAATTTCTGCTCTCATCATCTTTCCCCCCTAATCCTTTTGAAAGAAAAACGGGTTATTTTCTGAAGTACTTTGTTCTTGCTGCGTACGGTTACCTTGAAATTGCTGAATAACTTGTTGCACGCTCCCAATAGCACTCGTCACATTAGCTAAATGGTTCTGCATTTGTTCCACGTCCAACTTTTTAAAAAAAGAAAGCATTTGCCCCATCACATCAGCAGTTTTTTCCTCTTCAGTTCGATTATCTTTTTCTTTTTTATTTTCTTTTACCGAAGAAAACGCAGGCGCTCCATCCGGTCTATAAGTTGCCCATATTGGATCTTCTTCACCAAGTAAGTACCATTCTTCATAAAATTGTTGCCAAGTTTTGTGACCACTTCTAACCTCATGAACCATTTTAGGGTGATGGTTTACAAATTCTTTAAACTGTTGAACCGATGGATGTAACGGCCCTTTTGTTGTTGGCATAATCCTCACCTCTCCATGTATATCTACTATATAGTAAGAAAAAAAAGGCGCATGGTTCGCCTATTTTTAGACGATTCATGCACCTTTTTTTCTGCTATTTGCATACGGTCAGATTCCCACCTACAATTCAGTGAATACGAAGTAACTAATTAGGTGATGTAACACCCCACCGCTTACAGTTTCGCTTTATTTTCGAATAAAGTTTTGTGTATAAAATTTATCGTATACACCAACACCTAATCCTGTAAATTGTTCATTTAATAAATTCTTTCTATGCCCCTCACTATTTAACCAACCTTGCACTGCCGCAATTCCATCACTATGTTGCGCCGCTATGTTCTCACCAGCAAGTTGAAATCCTACTTTCCCGCGCTGCAAACGATCTCCTAGCGTACCTAATGTAGGTGAGTCATGAGAAAAATAATTATTGTCTTTCATATCTTTACTGTGACCAACAGCAACATCTGCCGTTTCCTGATCCCATGTTAATAATGGTAATTTATGACGACTTCGAATGATATTTGTTAAATCAAAAATTTGTTGCATATTCCCATTTTCTACTTGTTTTATCTTTTCTGGAGTCAATGGTTGTTCTGCTATTAATTCACCTGAATAAACGAGCTGATATGGTCTTTGGCGTAATAAAGTTTCGTCATCCATATAACGAACACCCACAAGCTCATGTGTAAATTGATCAAAATACAATTGCGCCCATCCATCTTCTACAGGTATTAACGGTTGTTCCATGACTTCGGTATCAGATAGTTCAAATTGATAACTATTTTTCCCTCTTTTTAATGAAATTTCATGCGAAAGCGGACTTTTTTTATATACTTCTTCATATTTTTCATTTATATAATAAGGTGGAACCTTAACTTGTTCACCAGCAGCGTACGCCGTTATAACTTTACGTTCAGAAACTCCGAATTGAACATACTGAGTTAAATCCTGATTGTATACCCACCATTCATATCCGTATGCAGATGGCTCTATTCGAGAGGGTTCTCCCCACTTCGCTAATAAATTTTCAGAGTCTTCACCAATCATATTTAAAACAGTGTCTGAGGAGTCTTCCTTAATTTGCTTTTTCTTTTTCACAATTTTATTTTCTTGCTTTGATTGAGATGGGGTTAATATATATTGTGAAACGAGTAATTTCCCGTATAAATCAACAGCTAAAATTAAAATTGTAATCATTACGATACGCAATAATTTCTTCAAACGATATACCTCCTGAACAAAACATAAAATTGAGATATACACAAATCCTTTTCTTTCTTTTTGTGTGTACCGTACTCTTTTCACTATATCATATTTTTGTGAAAAAAGTCTGGATTATCCCTTTTCTCTCAATATGAATTGCACTTTCTTATTATTCATACTATTATAAAAATAATGGTGTAACATTAAAAAAGGAGGTATTATATGCAATTTACAAATACGAAATTTAATGGAGCCGTCGTTGAATTAACTCTTTTAACTGAAATCATGGAAAACAACCACTTCGTACTTGCTGGACAGTGGGATTATGAACGGGTTACATACGATTATAAATTTGAAATATTAAAGGATGTTTATTATTTGCGAGTGCAAGGCGTTGCTGTTGAAGGTGACATTGGCAGTAGACACGCTGAAGTAAAACTACTCCCTCCCTTATTAGGAAAACATTATTATCCTCACGGCGTTGAATATGGCGATGATGAGACTTTCCCAACGAATGTACTTCAAAAAAGTGAACAACTCCTACAAAATGTCGAAAAAGAGTTAAAAGAACTTCAAATTATTGATTAACAAAAACAAGCGCATCAATATGATGCGCTTGTTTTTTCCCTCCCCTAAGAATGAATCGTTTTTTTTACTGGATATCCATAAATAGATCCATCTTTTACTTTAATCTCATCTTCCCAAGGAACCTTATATTTACCTTCAGCTAAATCTTTTACAAACGTATATGGATTTTCTTTCACCCCACCAGGAGTTGCTACATATCCTCTTGAACCTAGATTATATATATTATTTTCTAATCCCCATCCTAATCTAGCCTGATCTGCTAGTTCTGGATATACTTCAGCAGTAACAATCTCCCAAGGATTTCGATGCCCCTGTACTAAAGTAGTCCCATCAAAATTACATACTTGTCCTTCACCAAAGTAATAAAATACACCATCATAACCCGCTAAGTTTACCGACAATGTATACATTAAATTCTGCCATGCATTTGAACGATTGGTTAGCATCCATTGTTCACTAACTTGTGTGCTATACCCAGAAATACGAATCAAGACATTTGCACCTTTATAGGCCGCTTCACGAGCTACTTCAGGGAACATGCCATCATGACAAATACAAACAGCTAATTTACTTCCTCCAGGTCCATCACAAACAGGTAAGCCTAAATCTCCAGCTTTCCAAGGCTCGACTGGCACCCAAGGATTTAGCTTACGATACTTCAAAATCATTTCACCTTGTGGATCAATAATAACTGCTGTATTATATGGCTCTCCACCATCAGGGTTTTTTTCCATTATTGAAAAAACACCATATACTTCAGATTCCTTACATGCCTCAGCAAATAAGTCTGTTTCTGGCCCAGGCACTGTACATAAAAATTCTTCTGTAGTCCATTTTTTTGTATTGAGCCCTTGTGTACTATATTCAGGAAATACTATCAATTCTAATCCAGGGTAACCTGATTTGGTCGAATGAATTGTTTTTATGATTTGTTGAATTTGTTTATCAATGTCTGCACGTGACTCTACTACTGGTACTGGATATTGAATTAGCGCTGTCAAAAAACCACTAATCGGCTTTACCATACTTCCACTACTACCCATTTAAATTCCCCCTTAAAATAGTTCGTATTTATTAAAGATAACAATATATATTTGTAACTCTCTAAAAAACTTGCACTACATATGGAATTATTGCGTATGAAAGCTAGTAGTAAATTTTATATCCACTTTTAGTACACGCCTACACTAACTTAACATAAATAATTAGAAAATTCAATTTTTTACAAAAAGCTAAAACTAAAAAAGAAAAAGCGTATGGAATCCCATACACTTTTTTTACTTAGTTTGTAAATACGGCGGCAATTGCTGTAACTGCTCCTTATCCTTTTCACGTTCTCTACGTGCCCATCTAAAGAATACATAGCCTATAATTGTACCGTACACTATTTCCTGGACAATTTTCATTATGATACCACCAGTTTGCTGGTCTTGTACTACTGGCATCCAGTGCAAAAATTCCGGTCCCGTTATATTTAAATCTGATAAAGTGCCCGCTGGTACACATAGTTCCATCGCTTTCATCCAAGCAGCCGGATCCGTATACGTTGCAAATAACGGGGCTGTCGCAAAAATTATTAACGCACAAGCTGGCGTTAATAATATACCATTAGCAAACATGTAACCAAGTTTCTTTATATCACTTAACGTTTGATATTCTGGTAATGGATTTAACATCGGCCACCACATCATGATTGCTGTAAAAAACAATATAGCGAGACAAATAGGATGAGCAATTTGACTTTGTTTTACCGTATCAAAAACAACTGGTAAATGATAAAAAGAAAACAGGCCGTTAAATACAAACAACGCAATAAGTGGTTTAGCAAATACCTTTAATATAATTTGAACGAACTTAAAAGAAGTAATGTAACGATATAACCAAGTTGGTATACCAAGCAACAGTAACGGTGGAACTGCAATATACATGACTGCCATTTCAAACATATGAGCACTAAATATAATATGACCAATTAAATCAATAGGCCCTCCCTTTACAAAATACAAAAGAACAATACCAGTCGTAAAATAAAAAATTTGCTTCTTACTTACCTTCGTCGCATTTTCAAATCGCATTCTATAAGGTCCAATAATTAAGAAGTACCCAATAAGAATCGAAAGCATAAATAATAAAAAAATTGGACTCCATAAAGCCTGAAAACCAAATATCCACAAGTTACTCATTTTCACACCTACCTTCGTAAGGTTATCCCATAATATGAAGAGGGAGCTGTGACAACACAAGCTCCCTTATATTTCACTTTTCAAATCCACACAATTGTCATAAAAGCTAAAATTGTAATTAAACCTATTAGCAGGCCAGAGTAAAGAAAGAAACTTGCTGCTTCATGTCCTTTATGGCTCATATGCATAAAATAATACAATTGAAAAATTACTTGTACCACTGCTAATAGTAAAATAAATGGCACAGAGAAAGTCGGACTAAAAGTTTTTGGATACGCCACTGCTACAAATGCAACTAATGTTAAAAAAATCATTAATGCAAACGTAATAACTTGATGCTTCATTTCCTCCGCACTTTTTCTCTTCCGATAAACAAGATCAACTTTAGGATTATTTGTTTGCTTTATCGCCATTGTTTATCCCACCATTCCCATTAAATATACTACAGTGAAAATAAACACCCAAACTACGTCAATAAAGTGCCAATAAATTGATGCAACATAAAACTTCGGTGCATTGTATAAATTTAGACCTCTCTTCGCATTTCTAAAGATTAATGTTAAAATCCAACACAACCCAAACAATACGTGGAGTCCATGTGTACCAACAAGAGCATAAAATGCAGAGCCAAACGCACTACTTCTCATAGTATGCTTAAATTCATGTGTATAATGATAAAACTCATATATCTCAAACCCTAAAAATCCTAAACCTAGCAATACAGTTACTAGTAACCAAAGTTGCATTTTCTTAAAGTTAAAGTTTTTCATGTGATACATCGCATATACACTTGTTAAGCTACTCGTTAATAAAAGCATCGTCATAATGAAAACGAGTGGCATTTGGAACATTTCTTGAGATGTTGGTCCACCATTTGTAGAATTCTTTAATGCTAAATATGTTCCGAATAAGGAAGCGAACAACACTGTTTCGCCTCCAAGAAATAACCAAAAACCGACAAACTTATTTTTCCCTTCAAGGGTTGCTTTTTCAGGCTCTGCTGGAAATGTTTCATTCGTTAATTTTTCATCTACATGCATTACGCCTTGCCCCCCTTATCATCTAAATCTTCCTTATGAATATGGTATCCATGATCATCGATTACTGAACGTAGGAACATTGCGCCAAATGTAATGATTAAACCAATAATTGCTACTAATAACCAGAACTTATCTTTTCCGCCCTGCATATACATTGCACCAAATGCCGCTATAAACAATCCGAAAGAAATGACAAATGGTGAAAACGAAGGATTTGGCATATGAATATCACCAATTGGTTCCGCTGCTGTCATCTCTTTATTACCTTCACGTTTTTCAATCCAAAACGGATCTAATCCGCGAACAAATGGTAGTTGTTTAAAGTTATATTCTGGTGTCGGTGCTGGCATCGTCCATTCTAATGTACGTGCATCCCACGGATCACGACCAGCTTTTTCTTTTGATACTGTCGTTTTAATTACATTGAATAGAAGAACAATCGTCCCAAGAGCCATAAACACCGCTCCGATAGAACTAATCATATTCCCCATTTCCAACCCTTGCCCTTCAAGATATGTGTAGTAACGGCGCGGCATACCAATCAAGCCAAGGAAATGCTGAATAAAGAACGTTAAATGGAAACCGATAAAGAATAGCCAAAACGTTATCTTTCCTAATGTTTCATTTAATACTTTATTAAACATCAGTGGCCAATAATAATGAGCTCCTGCAAGTAAACCAAATACAACACCGCCAACGATTACATAATGAAAATGTGCTACTACGAAATAATTATCATGAAATTGATAATCAGCTGGTGCAGATGCTAGCATAACCCCTGTAACTCCACCCATGACGAATGATGGAATGAAAGCTACTGCCCACATCATCGGTGTCGTAAAACGAATATTTCCGCCCCACATTGTAAAGAGCCAGTTGAATATTTTGATACCAGTCGGAACCGCAATCGCCATTGTTGCAACTGAGAAAATAGCATTAGCAACTGGACCAAGTCCAACAGTAAACATATGATGCGCCCATACCATAAATCCTAAAAATCCAATTAATACAGTCGCAAACACCATCGATGAATAACCAAACAATCGTTTTTTCGAAAATGTCGCGAAGATTTCTGAGAATATTCCGAAAGCTGGGAGTATAAGAATGTATACTTCTGGATGACCGAAAATCCAGAATAAATGCTCCCATATAATTGTATTCCCACCCAATGCTGGATTAAAGAAACTTGTTCCAAATAAACGATCTAACATTAAAAGTCCTAATCCTACAGTTAACGGTGGAAAAGCGAATAATATAAGCGAAGATGTTACAAATGTCGTCCATGTAAACATCGGCATACGCATATACGTCATTCCTGGCGCACGCATATTAATAATGGTGACAAGGAAGTTAATCCCTCCAATTAATGTACCAATACCTGAGATTTGCAAACCGAGTACATAGAAATCAACACCATGACCTTTAGAGGCTAAAGCTAAAGATGCATAAGATGTCCATCCTGCATCAGGTGCTCCACCTAAAAACCAACTTAAATTTAAAAATACTCCACCAAAGAAAAATAACCAAAATCCGAGTGAATTCAAAAACGGGAACGCTACATCACGTGCACCAATTTGAAGTGGTACAGCGGCGTTCATAAATGCAAACACGAGTGGCATAGCTGCGAGGAAAATCATTGTTGTACCGTGCATCGTCAATACTTGATTATAAGCATCCCCAACAAGAAAAGCGTTGTTAGGAATCGCTAATTGAAGGCGAATAAATAGAGCTTCTATTCCGCCTATTACAAAAAACAATCCACCTGCAATTAAATAGAGAATGGCAATCTTTTTATGGTCTACTGTCGTTAAATAATCCCATATGACAGCACCCATCCCCTGTTTTTTTGCTACAGAACTCACGTTTTCAACCTCCCCTTCGCGAATAATCCCTCTTTACTTTTCAACTTTTAACGTTTGTAAGTATGCATTTAATGCATCAATTTGATCATCCGTTAAGTTGCCATATTTGCCAGTCATTTTGTTTCCTGGCTTCATATTTTCAGGATCTTTCAGCCATTTTTTTAAGTTTTCTTCATTGTTTTCGGCAATACCGGCAACCATATCGCGATCCGCAAAGTTTGCTAAGTTTGGTGCGATACGAGCGGAAGGTGGTCTACTATCATTAGATCCAACTGCGTGACAACCAATACAGCTTTTATTAAATATTTCTTGGCCCTCTTGCGCCTTTGTTGAAGCTACTTCTTTCTTCCCATCAATCTTCTTCATATCAGCAAGCCAATTTTTGTACTCGCTTTCATCTAAAGCTTTCACTTTAAATTGCATTAAAGAATGTGATGGGCCGCAAAATTCTGTACAAAAACCATTATAAGTGCCCGATTTATCTGCCTTTAACCACATTTTGTTCACATTGTCTGTATTTGTATCCATTTTCCCAGCTAAAGATGGAACCCAAAATGAGTGTTTAATATCGGCACCCTTCAAATTTAAATACACTTTCTTACCTGTGGGGATGACTAAATCTTGCGAAGTTACTATCTTTTCTGATTTATAAGAAAATTCCCACCAATAAAGATTCGCTGTTACATCAACAACGATAGTATCTTTATCAATATTCTTTTTCTCCATCGCACTTACATCAGCAAGTTTGAATGTATATGTAACCGTTGGAACAGCTAAGATTAGTAAAAGAATAATCGGAATAACTGTCCATATAATTTCTAGCTTGTGATTTCCTTCAACTTGCTCTGGAATATAATCTTCCTGACCTTTCTTTTGTCGGAAACGCACAATTACATACAAGAAAATAATAGTAACTACTAGTACTACTCCTACCATGATTGCACTCGCCAGTAGAAGTAAATCATATTGCATTTTTGCTACTTCTCCTTGCGGAATTAAAGTAGATTGAAAGGCTTTACCGCATCCCCCTAACAGTAAAGCCAGCAGTGAAACGAACGAAAGCAGTCGCCACTGTTTCTTCATACAAACAACCCCCACTTTCCTTGTGAATTAGATTGTACTTTATAGTTAAGTAAAGTAAATCTCAACGTAAAGAAATCCAATTATGTCGTTGTCTTAGAAGAATGTAACTACAATCATTGATACAAATAAGATTGTTAAATAATTTAGGGAATAAACAAACATTTGCACGGACCATTTTATGTCATCTTTCTTACGGAATCCATAAAATCCTAAAGCGATCCATCCGATGTTAAGCAGTGTTGCAATTACCATAAATGTTATCCCTAGTCCACTCATATAAAATGGTAGTGGTAATAAACATACTGTCCAAATCATAATTTGGCGTTTCGTAATTTCAAATCCATGAACTACAGGAAGCATTGGAATTCCTGCATTTCGATATTCATCAACACGTTTCATCGCTAATGCAAGGAAATGTGGGATTTGCCAAATAAACATAATTAAAAATAACATCCAAGCAATTGGATGACCTAAAGATGGATCGATTGCTGCCCATCCAATTAAAGGTGGAACTGCACCAGATATACTACCTACAACAGTATTTAGTGTATACTTTCTCTTTGTCCATAAACTATATAGAACAACATATGTGAAAGCACCAATAAATCCCATTAAGACTGCCATTGGTGTTGTTAATAATAAAAATACAAAACCAAGAAGTAATATGACTAGTCCAAATGTAAGTGCAAATCCTGGTTTATACTTTCCAGTAACCGTTGGACGGGTCTTTGTTCTTTCCATTAATGGATCGATGTCTCGATCAATGTAGTTGTTTAAACAACATACCCCTGCCATAACTAATCCAGAACCAACGATTGTAAAGAATAACTTATCCAGATTCTCCATTACACTTAATCCATTAAAGTGTAATGCCAACCAAAATCCTGTAAATACAGTAAGTGTATTTGAGTTTACAATCCCCATTTTAACGAGTGCTTTTAAATCTTGTATCCGAGTTGTTTCCGGTACACTTGTAACAGCGGACTCATCATGCAGCTCACTTGTTGCATGGTTCATCACTCTAACCCCCTCTTAAAACTTTCATCTTTCTTTTTGCGCCTATTTCAAATGAAATATTTCGCTTCTATATAGCAATATTATTACAGTAGAAACATTGTTAACCCATTCTACTACTAATCTACGCCCATACTCCAATATATTAAATCATATTTCCCGAACATTTTGTGAAGAAAACATGAACTTTTTGTGTCGAATATAAAAAACTTCATTCTGACTTGTCCTTATCATAACATGATGTTACCTTCTATAATAAACTATTTTATCCTATTTAACACGTATTCTCCCCATTTCTTTTCAAAATAGCCTATTTTTCACCTAAATTTTTCCTTAGGAACCCTGTTTTTACACCTATTTTCTCCCCATTTCCTTTCCCCTCCATTTCTTTGCTATTTTATTATTTTTTATATATCATAGGAACTAGCGCGTTTTATTCTATACATAATGGAATGAAAATATTTCGCAATAACTTCATAGCAGAAAGATGGTGAAAGAGATTGCAACGCTTTATTAAATGGTTAGCAGTCATTACAAGCCTTGATTTATTAATAGTTTTATTAGGAGGCGCTTTAGTTACAAAAACAGGTTCTGGTCAAGGTTGTGGTAAATCATGGCCACTTTGTAACGGTGAATTTGTTCCATCTAATTTATCAATGGAAACTATTATTGAACTTAGCCACCGATTAACATCAGGATCAGCCGGAATTCTTGTCACTCTCCTTTGTATTTTGTCCTGGAAATATTATAAACATGTGCGTGAAACAAAAACGTTAGCAATTTTATCCTTCGTATTTTTAGTTGCACAAGCATTAATGGGAGCAGCAGCAGTTGTTTGGGGACAAATGCCAGCTGTACTTGCTATCCATTTCGGTATTTCCTTAATTTCATTTGCTTCTGTCATTTTATTAACGTGTCTTATCTTTGAAATTGACCAAAAATTTGATGCACGTTCTCTTATTATGGACAAAAAAATGAAATTTCATATTTATGGTGTAACAATTTACAGTTATATCGTTGTCTACACAGGTGCTTTAGTACGTCACGAACGAGCTAGCTTAGCCTGTCCAGACTTTCCTTTATGTAGCAAAAACAGACCTATGCCAACTCAACTACATGAATGGGTTCAAATGGGCCATAGAGTTGCAGCAATGTTAATTTTCGCTTGGATACTTTACGCGATGATTCTCGCTATTCGTCATTACAAACAGCAACCTGTAGTATATTGGGGATGGATCATTTCATTTATCCTTGTTACACTTCAAGCTGTAGTAGGGATTTTAGTTGTATTTACAAACGCTAGTTTAGCAATGGCATTGTTACATTCTCTATTCATTTCTTGCTTGTTTGCCGTACTATGCTATTTAGTTATGTTAGGAACAAGAAGTAAAGTGAATGCAAAAGAAGCCGGATCAACTTCTAAACAAACAATATAATTTAAAACTAAAATCCCTTGCCAATTCGGCAAGGGATTTTTTGCAATAAAGAAAAGAGCTGTATTTACACAGCTCTTTTTTTTATTTTAGTGATCTAATTCAATAAGTAAATCACCCGTTTGAATTGCATCACCATCGTTAACATATACTTTTTTCACTTTACCATTGAACGGCGCTTGAACTGTCGTTTCCATTTTCATCGCTTCTGTAATTGCCATAGAATCGCCTTTTTTCACTTCATCGCCTTCTTTTACAACTACTTTAATTACCGTTCCTGGCATTGTTGCACTAATGTGATTTGGATTTTCACGGTTTCCTTTCACACGTTGTGCAACTGTTGCTTTCACACTCTCGTCTTTCACGACAATTTCACGTGGTTGACCATTAAATTCCAAGTAAAGGACACGATTTCCATCCGGCTGTGGTTCTCCAATTGATACAAGTTTAACCATCAATGTCTTACCTTGTTCAATTTCCACATCAATTTCTTCACCTAGTCTCATACCATAGAAGAATGTCGGTGTATCAAGTACAGATACATTTCCATAAAGCTCAGCAACTTTTTCATAGTCCATAAATACTTTTGGATATAATGCATATGCAACTACATCAAAAATTGTTACTTCGCGTCCAAGTTTATGGAATAATTCTTCTTTTAACGCGTCGAAATCTACTGGCTCTAGTAGTTCACCTGGTCTTACTGTTAACGGCTCTTTCCCTTTTAAAATAATCTTTTGCAATTCTTTCGGGAAACCACCGTACGGTTGACCTAAATCACCAGAGAACATTTCAACAACAGATCCAGGGAAGTCCAAAGCATGTCCACGCTCTAAAACATCTTGTTCTGTCAGGTGGTTTTGAACCATAAATAACGCCATATCGCCAACAACTTTTGATGACGGTGTTACTTTTACAATATCTCCAAACATGTCATTCACACGACGGTACATTACTTTCACTTCATCAAAGCGATCTCCTAAACCAACCGCCTTCGCTTGTTGCTGAAGATTACTATACTGTCCACCTGGCATTTCATGCATATATACCTCTGTGTGAGGTGCATTCATTCCACTTTCAAACGGTGCATAGTATTTGCGTACATCTTCCCAATAATGAGATAGCTTTTCTAAAGAATCGATATTAACATCTGGTTGTCTTTCATTTCCACCTAGTGCATAGAATAATGTGTTCGCACTCGGTTGTGACGTTTGACCAGCCATAGAACTCACTGCTACATCGACAATATCAACACCTGCTTCAATTGCCTTCGTATACGTTAATATACCATTTCCACTCGTATCGTGCGTATGCAGGTGAATCGGAATCGATACCGTCTCTTTTAATGCTGAAACTAAATCATATGCTGCGTTTGGTTTTAGTAAGCCAGCCATATCTTTAATACCTAAAATGTGAGCTCCCGATGCTTCCAACTCTTTTGCTAAGTTTTTATAATAATTCAAATCATATTTACTACGTAATGGATCATGAATATCTCCTGTATAGCACATTGTTGCTTCTGCAATTTTACCAGTATCTCGTACAGCATCAATTGCAACTCTCATACCTTCTACCCAGTTTAAACTATCAAAAATACGGAACACATCAATGCCTGCTTGAGCAGAACACTCCACAAATTTTTGAATTAAATTATCTGGATAGTTTTTGTAGCCAACTGCGTTTGACGAACGTAGTAACATTTGGAATAAAACGTTCGGCATTTTTTCACGAAGATCTAGTAATCGTTCCCATGGATCTTCTTTTAAGAAACGATACGCGACATCAAACGTTGCACCGCCCCACATTTCAGCTGAGAATAGGTTTGGTAACATTCTTGCTGTTGGCTCTGCAATTTGATGTAAATCTTTTGTACGAATACGAGTTGCAAGTAATGACTGATGTGCATCACGGAATGTTGTATCCGTTAAAAGTACACGGTTTTGATCCTGTACCCATTTTACTAATCCATCTGCTCCACGCTCGTCCAAAATTTGTTTCGTTCCATTTTGGATTGGCTCTGAATGTTTTAAACATGGAATACGAGCATCTGGGAATATTGGCTTTTCTTTTTTCCCTACTCCTGGGAAGCCATTTACTGTTACTGAACCAATATAATTTAACATTTTCGTTCCGCGGTCTTTACGTTTCGGGAACAAGAATAGTTCAGGTGACACATCAATAAACGAAGTATCATATTCTCCTGATAAGAAGTTTTTATGTTTTACTACATTCTCTAGGAATGGAATATTTGTTTTAATACCACGAATACGGAATTCTTTTAAGTTACGTTCCATTTTTGCAGCAGCTTGCTCAAAAGTAAGTGCCCAAGTTGTAACTTTTACAAGTAAAGAATCGTAGTATGGTGTAATAACTGCACCTTGGAAGCTATTTCCTGTATCAAGACGCACACCAAAACCACCGCCTGATCGATACGCCATAATTTTTCCTGTATCCGGCATAAAATTATTTAGTGGGTCTTCAGTTGTTACACGAGATTGGATTGCAAATCCGTGTACAACCACTTCCTCTTGCTTCGGAACACCTACTATTTTACTATGTAATGCATGTCCATCAGCTATTAAAATTTGTGATTGAACGATATCGACTCCTGTGATCATCTCTGTAATCGTATGTTCTACTTGAACACGTGGATTTACTTCAATAAAGTAAAACTCATCATCTTTTACAAGGAATTCTACTGTCCCTGCATTTAAATAGTTTACATTTTTCGTTAACTTCACAGCAGCATCACAAATACGCTGACGCAGATCATCTGAAAGTGATACACTCGGTGCTATTTCTACAACTTTTTGATGACGACGTTGTACAGAACAGTCACGCTCGTATAAATGAACAACATTGCCTTCTTCATCTGCTAAAATTTGTACTTCTATATGTTTAGGTTTTTCAACGAATTTTTCGACGTAAACTTCATCATTACCAAAGGCTGCTTTCGCTTCTGATTTTGCTCGATTATATGATTCTCCTAATTCCTCACTAGTACGCACAATACGCATACCACGACCGCCACCACCAAGGGACGCTTTAATAATAATCGGGTAATCATACTTTTCAGCAAATTTTTCGACTTCTTCTAATGAATCTACTGGACCATCACTACCAGGTATAACTGGAATTTGTGCTAGCTGCGCTTGTGTTCTTGCTTTCACTTTATCTCCAAACATATCTAAATGCTTACTTTTCGGACCGATAAAGATAATTCCTTCTTCTTCGCAACGTTTCGCGAATTGAATATTTTCTGACAAGAAACCATATCCAGGGTGGATTGCATCTACATGATTACTTTTTGCAATCTCAATAATGCCTTCAATATCTAGATAAGCATCAATTGGTTTTTTTCCTTCCCCAACTAAATAGGACTCATCGGCTTTATAGCGATGATAAGAACCACTATCCTCTTTCGAATAGATTGCAACTGTTTTTAATCCAAGTTCCGAACAAGCTCGAAACACACGAATTGCAATCTCTCCACGGTTAGCTACCAATACTTTTTGAATACGTTGCAGCTTTGTCATGATTTTCCCCCTCTACTTTCCTACCACTCTAGAGATAAAATATATACACACCTTAAAAAGCGTGAAGTTCTTCACTTTCCACATTATATTATACTTAGAAAGCTTCACTTTATTTTTATCCATCATACCTTATTTTTTAACAAATGATAAGTTTTCTGTGCAATTTGTTTCACAAAAATAGTATAGCATACCTCTTCCTTTTCTAACAACTTAATTGTATATCACATTTAAACAAATGTGATATATCTTTTAACTGAAAGAGAAATTAATACATCATATTTAAAACTACTTGAAAATAAAAAACACATCCTGCTCTAAAGCACGATGTGTTTTTTATTTTACAACTACAAGATGTGGTCCATTTTGTTCTCTTTCTTTTATTACCTCATTCTGCTGTTTTTCTTCTCGTTTTACATGACTAGCAATATTAAGTAGTATTCCCATCGCAAGTAGATTAGCTAATAAAGAACTACCACCATAGCTGACAAACGGTAATGGTACTCCTGTAAGTGGTATTACTCCAGACATACCACCAACATTAATAAACGTTTGAACTCCAAACAAGCTTGCAATTCCGATAGCTATTAAACTTCCAAATGGATCTGTACATTTTTGTGCAACTCTAAATGACCGAATAATAATAAGTAATAAACAGATTAAAATGATAGCTACACCTATAAAACCAAGTTCTTCAGATATAATTGCCATTATAAAATCCGTTTGCGGTTCTGGTAAATAACCATATTTTTGTACACTATTCCCTAATCCTCTACCATTAAGCCCTCCAGAAGCGATTCCAATAAATGAATTCACTAATTGAAACCCATCCTTTTGAGGATCATTAAACGGATCAAGGAAAACAGAAAAACGCGCCTTTTGATATGGATTTAATGCATAATTACCAAGAAGGTATAGTGCCGGAATCCATACTATAGAAGTTAAAGCAATTCGTTTAATCCATAAGTTAACCTGTACTCCCGAACAAAGAAACATAATTCCTACTGTTCCTGCAATTAACAAATCAGTACCTAAATCATTTTGCTTTAATATTAAAAACATGATTATACCAACACCAATAAGTACTGGACCTGACCCTTTGGAAACAGGTGTATTCGTTTCTTGTCTTTTGGCAAAGAAATGAGCTAAGACAAGAATAACTGTTATCTTAACAAATTCTGCAGGCTGTATTCCAAATATCCAGCCGTTTGCACCGTTTACTTTCTTAGTGAAAAAGGCAGCTGCAGCTAATAAGGCAACACTAGCACCGTAACTCCCCAACAAAAAAATTCGTTTTCTCCAAACTTTATATGGGATAGTAGCAATAATTATTAATACTATTGTCCCAACAACTAAAGTAATTAATTGTCTTTTAAAAAAGAAATTTGCTGGTTTATCAAATCTCGAAATCGCAACAATGGAACTAGAACTATATACCATTATTACTCCCAGCACACATAAGATAACAAGAGGAAGTAACAATGAATAATCCATTGATTTCCATACTTTTTTCATTTCATTTCCTCTTTCTGTTTCAATTTAATTATTGTTGTATTCCATATGTACATTGATTCTTCCTGCTTTATTATACAAATAAAAAGCCCAAACTAATTTAGTTTGAGCCCCCTTATTTGAACCCGTTATTGTTGTTTGTTTGTAAACGCTTCATGAAGTGCAGATAACTCACGTTCGAGCTCACCTAACATTGCTTTCCCTTGTTCTTCTGCAATAAGACCAAGGCGAACTGCAAAATCGACCTCGCGGGATAGTCCAAACATTTGTGTGTCTAACACTTCTTCATATAATGGACATTGCGGCATTGTAAGATGGTCCATTTGCACCTTAATAAGTCTTAAAATCTTCTCTGCATCCGCTTGTAGAAGGGCTAGTGCCTTTTCCTGATGATTTGCTACTGTCTCAGACGCCAAATTGATTCCCTCCGTTTCCGTCCTACTCTCCTCTATCCTATCTATTAATATTAGCGATAGTTTTAATAAATTGCAATAGAAACATTTTTTGTGACAACAGTGTCTAATGCTATTATACTGAAAAGTGGGAGTATAACACAAATGGGGGAACAACAATGAGCGAAATTTTATTTATTAACGGAAAAGTACGTTTTCCAATCACTATTGATCCAACTGTTTGGATCTTTGATGATCGAAAAGTAGATTTGACAACTTACTTTGATGAAACTAGAGAAAACACGTCTGAACTAGAAACTTATTTAAAAAACACTTCAGAACATTGGGATCGTGAAATTCGTGATGGTGCTGCCTTCCCGCCGATACAACAAAGTGTAAAGAAATATAAAAAAGAACAGCTAATTACTGGAACATTTGGTATATCATTTCATCCATTCCTTGCTAACGCTGAAATTTTAGAGGACGCTACGCAAGTTGAAATTGAAACTGTAGATCATACAATGACACTTCCATTAGAAACTGTCAAAAATGCTATACTAGGTTTTTCAAAAGAAGGAAAGCCATTAAAAGAAGACGGACCTGTTCATCTCTATTTCAATGATGGATCTAATCGACAAAATCCAATCCGGAACATCCGTAAATTTACAATTATTTAAAGAAAAGGAGTGAGCTTAAGCTCACTCCTTTTTACAATAAATCTGCTGCTAGTTGAGCTAAATTAGATCGCTCCCCTTTAACAAACTTCACATGACCACTAATGCGCTGTTCTTTAAACTTCTCTACAACATACGTTAAGCCATTATTATATTCATCTAAATATGGGTGATCAATTTGCTGAGGATCTCCCATCAATACAATCTTACTCTTTTCCCCTACCCTAGTTAGTATCGTTTTCACTTCATGCTTTGTTAAATTTTGTGCTTCGTCAATGATAATGAACTGATCTGGAATACTTCTCCCGCGTATATAAGTAAGGGCTTCTACTTCAATCGAACCCATTCCAGCTAAAATAGCATCTAACTCTCCTGGCTTTTTCGTATTAAATAAATACTCTAGGTTATCAAAAATTGGTTGCATCCATGGTCTTAACTTTTCTTCTTTTTCTCCTGGTAAATAACCGATATCTTTTCCGACTGGGACAATTGGTCTTGCAACGAGTAATTTTTTATATAACCCTAAGTCTTCTGTTTGCATAAGTCCCGAAGCTAACGCAAGTAACGTTTTTCCTGTGCCGGCTTTCCCCGTTAATGTTACAAGCGGAATATCTTCACGAAGCAACAATTCTAATCCCATAATTTGCTGCACGTTTCGTGGTCGTATCCCCCACACTTGTTCATTGTGAAAAATAAGTTTCTTTACCTTCTTACCTAAGTGATCCACAATGCCAAGCGCAGAACTAGAGCCCCCTAATGCATCTTTCATTACTACAAATTGATTTGGGTAAAAAGGGTGATTCGCAATTTCAGATAGAGGCAATTCACCTTTCTCATAAAAATAATCCAATTGTTCTTTTGATATATATCCTTCTAAAAAGCCAGAATATATATTTTCTACTTCAATTACGCGATCACTTAAATAATCTTCAGCCTTCAAACCAATTGCATCAGCTTTTACCCTTACGAGTACATCTTTACTTACTAAAATAACAGACTTCCCGTCCTCTTTTTCCTGTTCTTCTAAAGATAGATTTTTTGCTACAGCTAAAATTCGATTATCATTTGTTTTTTCTACAAAAATATCTTGTAGTTGCACAAATGAACGATGGTTTAATTCAATACGAAATGTTCCGCCATTTTCTAGCGGGATACTTTCATGCAGCTTTCCTATTTCACGAAATTTATCTATTAACTTAGATACATAACGAGCATTTCGTCCTACTTCATCCATATAACGTTTTTTCGAATCAACCTCTTCTAATACAACTGCTGGAATCACTACTTCATTGGTTTCAAATGAAAAAATAGATAAAGGATCCTGCAAAAGTACATTCGTATCTAACACATAAATTTTATCCAACCTGTTACCCCCTGACTCCACTTTTAAATTTGTAGAACAAGGGTTTCATCCATAAAATATGGACGAACCATTGTTATAATTATATGTACCGTGTAAACGAGGTAGAATCGAAAATCATAGTCATTAAACCTTTTATTTATTCTTTATTCATTTCTATTCAATATATTACTTTTTATTATAATTATTAACGTTAAATCACAATAACCGATTACAAAAGTGAATAAACGAATTTCTTATTTAGCACATTTATAATTCTCTTATTCCTACTAGTACTTCGTTATCCAGCTTTTTGGCCGCCCGAAGATCGTATGTTTTTTCATATGTTGGTTCAATTGCAAGTTTCGCTCCATAAAACATAACATCACGTACTTCTTGCACATTAACTTCTATTACAGTTAATTTCAAAGAAATACCTTCCATTCTATCTGTCAAAATTTCACCTGCACCACTTATAGAAAATACGGATTCATTCGCCATTATAGTCAATACTACACCTGTATTATGCCTTATATTTTCCACAATACGTGAACGTTGATCTACTGCAAATCGAATACTAGTTTTGCTCACTGCATACACCCAAGAAATAGCACTTACGTTAGGAACTTGTTTTTCGAAATCTGTCGTTGCTATCATCACAATACACTCTTTACGCAACGTTTGTACTAAACCCTCTGTTAAAGTAGGCTCTACTACATTCGCCATATTTTCACCTCCAAACATACTTGGTATATCCTTATCATAACTTATTTTTCGAATTGCGAAAATATTATTTTTTCCCACTATTATTCAAAAACATTATACTTCCATGATATACTTATACTGATAGAATTCGTATTGAGGTGACGAAATGAGAGTCAAATGTATGATTTGTGATAAAAAAGATATGTTAGATGATGAAAATCCTACGGCAAAAAAACTGCGTAATCGCCCTATTCATACATATATGTGCATGGAATGTTCGGAACGAATTGCAGAGCGTACAATGGAACGTCATGCAAGTGGTAATTTTCGATTATATCGTGATAAAAAAGTCGAAGACGATTGGTAAAATGTAAATAAGTCCTTACTCATATAGATAAGGACTTATTTATATTTTTCTGGCTCGCGGTTCATCTGATCCAAGAAACAATCAATGGCTTCTAGCGGAAACCTTGCAGATTTCCTTTCCCCATTCATTTCATATGTAATTAAATACATTTCCTCGTTCTTTTTAACTTCCACATCTTTTAATTTATGTTCTTCATATATCATATTTTGAAATAACAAATACGTTTCTTTTGCAGCACTATCATCCGGACGTGCTTCCGCAACTGTTTTAATTGTTAACCAATTATATAGTGCATCTTGTACTGAACGCATAAAACTTCGCCCCCTCACCCTGCTTTTTGTTGTTTCGCTTGACGCAAACGCAATCTATAAATTCCAAGTACAATTGCCGCTACAACAAGCCCTTCTCCAACAGGTAAAAATACAGCAAAAAAGGTTAATACTGTACATCCAATTGCTAATGATATGTATATTACTATATTTTTTAGTACAGACAACTTTCTAGCAAATCCTAAATTATAGACGAGAGCACTTAATATAATAATCGTCCCATAAAGTAACCACATTCCTAACTCTGGATTTTCATCAACTTTACATAATTTCGCAAAAAAAGACATTCTTTCTAACACTATTTATCCCCCCTTCTCATAAAAAACAAAATTTCTTTATGTACTTAATACAAGAGTAACCTGCGAAAAAAATACTGTCCACTAAAAAGAGTAAATATTCTAAAAAATAAACATAAAAAATAAAACAGCTACCTTAAAGGTAGCTGTTTTATTTTTTATGCTTCTACAGATTTCTTTTTCTTAGCAGCTCTTTCACGTTCGCTCTTATCAAGAATCTTTTTACGTAAACGAATTGATTCTGGAGTTACTTCACAGAACTCGTCATCGTTTAAGTACTCTAATGACTCTTCTAGAGTCATTAAGCGTGGTTTTTTCATTGTTGAAGTTTGATCTTTCGTTGCAGAACGAATGTTAGTTTGTTGTTTCATTTTCACAACGTTAACTGTTAAGTCGTTCTCACGAGTATGTTCTCCTACGATCATACCAGCATATACTTCTGTACCTGGTTCAACGAAGATTACACCACGGTCTTCAACTTGCATAATGCCGTATTGTGATGCTTTTCCTGTTTCAAGTGAAACTAGAACACCTTGGCGACGTCCACCCACTTGTCCAGCATGTACTGGTTGGTAGCAATCGAATGTATGGTTTAAAATACCGTAACCACGAGTTAATGTTAGGAATTCTGTTGTGTAACCAATTAAACCACGTGCCGGAACCATGAAAGTAAGGCGAACTTGACCGTTTCCGTTATTCACCATATCTAACATTTCACCTTTACGTGCACCCATTGATTCCATAATAGAACCAGTGTATTCTTCAGGAACATCGATTTGTACGCGCTCTACAGGTTCACATCTTACGCCATCGATATCTTTAATAATTACTTCAGGCTTAGATACTTGTAGTTCATAACCTTCACGACGCATGTTTTCAATTAAGATAGATAAATGCAATTCCCCGCGTCCAGATACGATCCATGCATCAGGAGAATCTGTATTATCTACACGTAAACTTACATCTGTTTCTAATTGTGAACGAAGACGCTCTTCAATTTTACGAGATGTAATAAATTTACCTTCACGACCTGCAAATGGGCTGTTATTTACAAGGAATGTCATTTGTAGCGTTGGCTCATCAATACGTAATAATGGTAAAGCCTCTTCATGCTCAACCGGACATACCGTTTCACCTACGTTGATGTCTTCCATACCTGAAACAGCTACTAAATCTCCAGCTTTTGCTTCTTCAATTTCTTGACGTTTTAATCCAATGTAACCGAATAATTTCGTTACGCGGAATTGTTTTACACTTCCGTCAACTTTCATTAAAGCAACTTGTTGTCCAACCTTCATTGTACCGCGGAATACGCGTCCAACTCCAATACGTCCAACGTAGTCGTTGTAATCAAGAAGTGCTACTTGGAATTGAAGTGGCTCTTCGCTGTTATCAACTGGTGCTGGAATATGTTCGATAATTGTATCGAATAATGATTTCATATTCTCTTCTTGATTTGCCGGATTTGAATCCAAGCTTGCTGTTCCGTTCATTGCTGATGCAAATACAACTGGGAACTCTAATTGATCTTCGTTTGCACCAAGTTCGATGAATAAGTCAACTACTTCATCAACTACTTCATCAGGGCGAGCGAAGTCACGGTCAATTTTGTTTACTACAACGATTGGAGTTAAGTTTTGCTCAAGAGCTTTCTTTAAAACAAATCGTGTTTGTGGCATACAACCTTCATATGCATCAACAACAAGTAGAACACCATCAACCATTTTCATGATACGTTCTACTTCTCCACCGAAGTCAGCGTGACCTGGTGTATCTAAAATGTTAATTCTTTTATCTTCATAGTGAATCGCTGTATTCTTCGCTAAAATTGTAATACCGCGTTCTCTTTCTAGATCATTTGAATCCATTGCGCGTTCTTCAATATGTTCATTCGCACGGAATGTCCCCGCTTGACGTAATAACTGGTCAACAAGTGTTGTTTTACCATGGTCAACGTGGGCAATAATTGCTATATTACGTAAATCTTGTCGTTTTTTCAACATGTCCAACTCCTAATGTCTTTTTAATCCTTCTCTATTATAAGAGCGAAGGGGATACAATAGCAATTAAAATAAAAGCAAGAATGAAAATATAGTTGTATTCTCACTTTTGTGAAAGTAAAATGAGATTGGAGGGTGAAGAAATGGAACACATTCAATATCGCTTTTTATTAACCGCAATTATCGGTGTTATTTTCTTAATCGGTATCGGCATTATGATTGCTGAAAATAGTCCAATCGGTATTATTATTTGCATTATCGGTACATTTGTTGCAGTTGGATACGGTTTTGTAACAAAAAGAAAAATGCGCAAATCACAATAACGCTAAAAAGTAAGAAGCTTATACATAGCCTCTTACTTTTTTTGTGGCTCTGATATAAAAGATAACACTTCTTCATACACTCCTGGTTTTGCAACTAGCACACTGCTCTTCTCTATGATAGAAAGTTTCGCTCCAGAAAATGTCGTTACCTTCCCTCCAACTTCTTCTACAATTATCTGTCCTCCGCCAAAATCCCATGGTGATAATCTCGGCGTTACATATGCATCTATTCTTCCTGTTGCAACGTACACCATCTCTAACGCTGCACAGCCATACGATCTCGTGCCCCTTGCTTTCTTAACAAGTGCCATCATACTTTCCATATTAAGCAATGGATTATCTGTAAGCCATATCGCATTTAAAGCTACAATACCTTGCTCTACAGTTCCTTTTTCCAATGGAGGAATTGATATATCATTACAAAAAGCTCCAGATCCCTTGACTGCATGATATAGTTCATCATGTACTGGATCATAAATAAGTCCAATCTTTCCGATACCGTTCTCATAAATCCCAATTGAAATTGCAAAATTTCTTTTTTGATGAACAAAGTTCATCGTGCCGTCAATTGGATCAATTAACCAAACAACCCCGTCAGAAGACGTTATCTCGTCTCCATAACCTTCTTCTCCTAAAATATTATGATTCGGGAATGTTTCTTTAATTTTCCCAATTAAAAACTGTTCTATCTCTCGGTCCATATTTGTAACTAAGTCAGCTGCATTGGATTTTGTTTCTATAATAAGTGCTTTTTTCATGGATGCCATTAAATGCTCTCCTGCATCCCGAATCCACCGTTTGGCGTGTGCATCGATGTCTTTCCATACTTCTTGCATGTTTAAACACTCCGATCTTTACTGTTCACAGAAAAAACGAACCCTTTATAAGGTTCGCACCAACTAATTTTTTATACATATACTATTATTACGCTTCTAAACGAATCATTTCAAGTCTTAACACTTCTAACTTTTGTACACACTCTTCTTTTTTCTGTTTATCATCTTCCATCATCGCATCATATAAAGTTGCTAATTCATAATCTAGCTCCAAACGTAGCACCGGTATTCTCTTTTCGGCATCTGTTCTCTTTAACGCATTAATCACCTGTCTCATATTATTTGCCTCCTCCCAATATTCGTCTGCCCTCGGACTAGAATTAATTCAATTTTCTGATTTTTTGTTTTATACTATACTATGTTGGATAAATCATCTATGCAACAAAATTATATTTTTTTATTTAAATTTTTTTGTGCTGTTTTTTTTATGAATAGTACAAGCTATGCTAAAATAAAAGCAAAATAGGAGTTGGAGGAACAATCATGACAATACAAACATTCAAGTCAACTGATTTTGATGTCTTTACAGTTGATGGTCTCGAAGAACGAATGAGTGCAATTAAAACGAACATTCATCCTAAGCTAGAAGCTTTAGGGGAACAATTTGCAGAATACTTATCCCAACACACTGATGAGAACTTTTTTTATCATGTTGCAAAACACGCACGTCGCAAAGTCAATCCACCAAACGATACTTGGGTTGCTTTTTCAACAAATAAACGAGGATATAAAATGCTACCGCATTTCCAAATCGGCTTATGGGGTACTCATGCCTTCATATACTTTGGTTTAATCTATGAGTGTCCACAAAAAGTTGAGACGGCTCATGCCTTCTTAGAACATTTAAATGATTTAAAAACAAATATTCCAAATGACTTCGTTTGGTCCATTGACCATACTAAACCAAGTGTGAAATTACATAAAACACTTGAAACCGAAGACTTACAAAAGATGATTGAACGACTAGCTACTGTAAAAAAAGCAGAATTATTAGTTGGTATTCATATATCACCAGAGGAGTTTTCAGCAATGACCAACGAACAATTCCTTGCTAAGATTGAATCTACGATGCAATCACTCCTTCCTTTATATGCACTTTGTAATCGATAGTAGAAAACGGACAATTTATATTGTCCGTTTTTAGTTGTTATCACATTATATCACTTCAGTTTTTATTTTTCAAAATATTTTTTACATTTTTACGAGCTTTTGTTCTTCGACTTCCTTTGCTCTTTGAATAGCACGATATATAGAGTATCCACTTACTTCTTGAAACTCTTTATCAATTTTCTTTTCTTCTGCTTTCGATGGAACAATCTCTTTAAAACGACGATATAAACCCATTAATTCTTCTCTTATAATTCCTTTTTCATAAGCTTTCTCAATTGCTTCATAAAACTTCACAATTATAACCATTTCCTCATTTGACCAATCATAATCTAACGGATATTGATATTCCATTTCGCACCTCATTTATCATTTCTTCTTGTTTCATTATGCTATCTTAAAGAGAATGTTTTATTCTTCATTATAGCCACTCTGCATTATACACTATTTATTCATTTTAATGGAATTGTCTTCCTCCATTCATTAGTTGAGGCTAACTATTAAACATACTCACCTTAAAAATATTTTTTTCTATACATCTATAATTATTGGTGATATAATGCTTTTGTTTTATAGAAAATAAAGTGAAGCTACCATCTCAAAACCGATTTTTTGAATGGCAGAAAAACAAGCCTCATTCTAAAAAAGGACTTACCTTTTTTAGAGCAGGATTATATAAAACAAATTAAATATTATGAAGAAGAAGGGGTGTATAGATTGTCCCAATACGAAACACCATTGTTTACCGCTTTAGTTGAGCACAGTAAGCGAAATCCAATTCAATTCCATATTCCTGGTCATAAAAAAGGACAAGGCATGGATCCTACATTTCGCGAATTTATTGGGCATAATGCATTAGCAATTGATTTAATTAATATTGCGCCACTCGATGATTTACATCATCCAAAAGGTATGATTAAAGAAGCACAGGATTTAGCAGCCGCTGCATTCGGTGCAGATCATACTTTCTTTTCTATTCAAGGTACAAGTGGCGCTATTATGACAATGGTGATGAGCGTTTGCGGTCCTGGTGACAAAATCCTAGTACCACGAAACGTGCATAAATCAGTAATGTCAGCTATTATTTTCTCAGGTGCAAAACCGATTTTCATGCATCCTGAAATCGATCCGAAACTCGGTATTTCTCATGGAATCACAATTCAATCTGTCAAAAAAGCACTTGAAGAGCACTCAGATGCAAAGGGCTTACTTGTTATTAATCCAACGTACTTTGGATTTGCTGCAGACTTAGAACAGATTGTACAATTAGCACATTCTTATGACATCCCTGTACTAGTCGACGAGGCTCATGGTGTTCATATTCATTTTCACGATGAATTGCCGATGTCAGCGATGCAAGCTGGTGCAGACATGGCAGCAACAAGTGTTCACAAATTAGGAGGCTCTTTAACTCAAAGTTCTATTCTTAATGTGAAAGAAGGCTTGGTGAATGTAAAACATGTCCAATCTATTATTAGCATGCTTACAACTACATCAACTTCTTACATCTTGTTAGCATCACTTGATGTTGCGAGAAAACGTCTTGCTACAGAAGGAACAGCACTCATAGAACAAACAATACAATTAGCTGAACATGTTCGTGATGCTATAAATTCTATTGAGCATCTTTACTGTCCTGGAAAAGAAATGTTAGGTACAGATGCTACCTTTAACTATGATCCTACAAAGATAATTGTATCTGTAAAAGATTTAGGTATTACCGGCCACCAAGCTGAAGTATGGCTTAGAGAGCAATATAACATTGAAGTAGAACTCTCAGATCTATACAACATACTATGTCTTATCACTTTAGGAGACACAGAAAGTGATACAAATACACTTATTGCAGCATTACAAGATTTAGCAGCAACATTTAGAAATAGGGCAGATAAAGGTGTTCAAGTACAAGTAGAGATTCCAGAAATTCCAGTGCTAGCACTTTCTCCTCGAGATGCTTTTTATTCGGAAACAGAAGTCATTCCATTTGAAAATGCAGCGGGTCGTATTATAGCTGATTTTGTTATGGTTTATCCGCCAGGGATTCCAATCTTTACTCCGGGGGAAATTATTACACAAGAAAACTTAGAGTATATTCGTAAAAACTTAGAAGCAGGTTTACCTGTACAAGGTCCTGAAGATATGACATTACAAACATTACGTGTTATTAAAGAGTACAAGCCTATCAGTTGATAGGCTTTTTTTTCACCTTTTTTCCTTTTCTTCATACGATACTAAAGAATGTAACGTATAGGTGGGGATACTATTATGATTGTAATAGGCCGTTCTATTGTACATCCTTATATTACAAATGAATATGAGCCATTTGCAGCAGAGAAACAACAAATTTTATCAATAATGGCAGGAAATCAAGAAGTTTATTCCTTCCGAACAGCTGATGAACTCAGCTTTGATCTCAATTTACGAGTTAATATTATTATCTCTGCACTAGAACTTTTTCAAAGTGGATTTCAGTTTCGCACATTTCAACAATCCTTTTGCAACCCCCAGTATTGGAAAAGAACATCCCTTGGAGGATTCGAGCTTCTTCCAAACATACCACCTTCTATTGCCATACAAGATATTTTCAAAAACGGAAAACTATATGGAACTGAATGCGCAACCGCTATGATCATTATTTTTTATAAAGCTTTATTATCATTGTATGAGGAAGAAACTTTCAATCGTCTATTTGCAAACCTTTTACTTTATACATGGGACTACGATCAAGATCTAAGACTCATAACAAAAAACGGTGGCGATCTTGTTCCAGGTGACCTCGTTTACTTTAAAAATCCACAAGTGAATCCAGCTACGATTGAGTGGCAAGGAGAAAACACAATCTATTTAGGAAATTTCTTTTTTTACGGACATGGCGTAGGTGTAAAAACAAAAGAAGAAATTATTTATTCATTAAATGAACGACGAGTCCCTTACGCTTTTATTTCAGCTTTCTTGACCGATACTATTACCCGTATAGATAGCCGTATAATGAGCCAATACGCTTCTTCTAGTACACCACAGACATCCATAAGCTTTATTCCAATTAGAGATGATGCAATCGTTGCAACAGTTGGCCATACAACTACAATTTATTAAAAAAGCGCCTACACATGTAGGCGCTTTTTCTTATTATTAAGCTTTTGTATGTTCTTTATGGTCACATTCGCAATGAGATCCACATTTCCCGTATAGTACTGTTGATTTTTCATCTTCAAAATGTCCAATTGTTCCTTCACATACTTGGCATACGATTGTTCCCATTTTCATTTCCCCCTGAGTTTTAATAGTAATCTATTTATCTATCATTAAGCTTTCGCATTATCTTTTCTAGCACAGTCACAATTTGTTCCACATTTTCCGTAAAGTACTGTGGTTTTCTCATCTTCAAAATGTCCGATTGTTCCTTCACATACTTGGCATACGATTGTTCCCATTTTTCATTTCCCCCTAAGTTTATGGTCCTAAAAACTTTTAGCTGTCCATTTCCTATCAATTATTGGGCTTTTGTATGCTCTGTGTGATCACATCCGCAAGATCCACATTTCCCGTAAAGTACCGTTACTTTCTCATCTTCGAAGTGTGCAATTGTACCTTCACAATCTTGACATACGATTGTTCCCATTTTTCATTTCCCCCTAAGTTTATAATCCCAAAAACTTTTTTGTAACCGCTTAACTTTCTGTCTTTATTTTAATATGTTATACTTTTTACGTCAATAGGTTTTTAGTATAACACATTAAATATTTTAAATTTTAATTAGTATGCGATATTCAAATAAAAAACAGCCATATTTATAAGTACGACTGTTTCACATTAATTATTCTTCATATTCCGCATGTAAAGAAGTTGACGGAACTAGAAATTTGAAAAACTGAGCTAACTCCTTCGCTTCCTCTTCTGATCCTAATTTAAAAATCTCCTGTATATATTGAACATTCTCTACATCATCTCTTCCGAGTAAAGTAGACCTTCCTGTTTGCATACAAACAATGAGCGGTTTTCCAAAAAACATATTTGTATAAATAACACCAAAATCATAACGTGTATCATGTGTCATAAACCCTAAAAATCGTACCTTCACACTTTCATGCTCATCATACAATTTTTCAAACATTGGTTTCCACCTTTCTACATCACGTTTCATTAATAGTATATTAAACAAAACATGTAATACTCCTTTTAATTGTCAAAAAATTCAGTAGGATGTAGAATGATAGTATTCTACTAAGTTAGGGGGAACTTATATGCAACACGCCTTTATTACGCTTGTACCAAAATCCAAACAACAATCTGTTTCAATAGATGATATAAAACAACTTTTTCATTATTATAAAACAGTTACTTCTAAAACTGGTGCCCAAATTAATTACACGTATACAAATACCGCTTTTCCTTATGAAATTTTAGATACATCTACAACAACATTAAAACTTCAATCCAATCACGACCGGTATGACTCAATTTATATTGGTGTTGGT
Organism: Bacillus sp. CCB-MMP212; assembly: GCF_022748145.1. Taxonomy (NCBI): domain Bacteria; kingdom Bacillati; phylum Bacillota; class Bacilli; order Caryophanales; family Bacillaceae; genus Bacillus; species Bacillus sp. CCB-MMP212. Next base: position 415,971 of record NZ_JALDQE010000002.1, on the reverse strand, counting down.
ATAGAAAATGAACAATTTTTCATCCAAGTTTCTTTACCACCTAATGCAACATATGGTGACAAAGGGAAAGCAAATGAATTTTGCCGTTTTTTAGCGAAGAAATTAGAAGGAGAGTTACAATTATTTAATGGAAGAACAATGTATTTTTATAAACGTTAATTTAAAAAATAAATAATACGATTAAAAATAGTATACAATTCGAACATGTAAGAAATAACGCTTGCTTTCTTACGTGTAATACAAAATACGCTATTACATAGGCTAAATACAGGAATACGAAAAAAAGAATAACTTTATAATGAAACTTATCACCATTCGATAATGTTAATACAGTGGAAAAGCCACTCCATAGTAGTAAATGATAAAATATAACATGTAATATTTTCATGGAACCTTCTCCTTTGACATGCTCTATTTTATTAATATATGGGGTTAAGTTTGAATCAATTACATATTATAGGATGATATATATTACCTTTGAAGTAAGTTACGCCTAAATCATTTGTTAAAGTATTATATATTCATTCGACAAGTACGTTTAAAGACCTTGCAAGTCATTTGATGAAAATAAAAATAGCCCCTCTCTTACAATAAGAGAGGGGCTATTTACATTACTTAAATTATTTTACAATGTGAATTGGCATTCCAAGAGCAACTTCAGCTGCTTCCATTGTGATTTCACCTAATGTTGGGTGAGCATGGATTGTTTGAGCGATATCTTCAGCTGTCATTCCAGCTTCGATAGCTAAACCAATCTCAGAGATAATATCAGAAGCACCTGCACCTGCAACTTGAGCACCTACAAGAAGACCATCTTCTTTACGTGTTACAAGTTGTAGGAAACCGTCAGTGCTGTTTAATGATAATGCACGACCGTTAGCAGCGAATGGGAACTTAGATACAGTTACAGTCATTCCAGCTTCTTCAGCTTGTTTTTTAGTGTAACCAACAGATGCTAATTCTGGATCAGTGAAGCATACTGCAGGAATTCCGATGTAATCGATAGCTGATGCATGGCCACTAATTGCTTCTACAGCTACTTTACCTTCGTAAGAAGCTTTGTGAGCTAATGGTGGTCCAGGAACGATATCACCGATTGCATAGATGTTTGGTACATTTGTACGACATTGCTCATCGATTTCGATGATGCCGCGGTCAGTCATTTTAACTCCAACTTGCTCAAGACCGATTTCTTGAGTGTTTGGACGACGACCTACAGTTACTAATACGTAATCTGCTTCTACAGTTTGGATTTCACCTTTAACTTCAAAGCTAACTTTTACGCCAGTTTCTGTTTCTTCAACGCCTTTAGCCATAGCTTTTGTATGGATATTTACGTTACCTTTTTTCTGTAGAGCACGTTTAACAACAGAGCTCATAGCTTTTTCGAAACCAGCTAAGATTTCGTCGCCAGCTTCTACTACAGTAACTTCTGTACCGAAGTTAGCATATGCAGTACCTAATTCCATACCGATGTAACCGCCGCCGATTACAACAAGTTTTTTAGGAATTTCAGGTAAGCTTAAAGCACCTGTAGAGTTGATAACACGTTTAGAGTATTTGAATCCTGGAATTTCGATTGGTGTAGAACCAGTTGCAAGAACAGCATTTTTAAACGTATAAGTTTGAGCTGCATCTTCAGTCATAACGCGTAATGTATTAGCATCTACGAAGTAAGCTTCACCGCGAATGATTTCAACTTTGTTACCTTTAAGAAGGCCTTCAACACCGCCAGTTAATTTCTTAACTACGCCGTTTTTCCATTCTTGAACTTTTGTAAAGTCAACTTTTACGTTCTCTGCAGTGATACCCATGTCATCAGAATGCATTGCATTCTCATAACGATGACCTGCATTGATTAACGCTTTTGAAGGAATACATCCAACGTTTAAGCATACGCCACCAAGGTTAGCTTTTTCAATGATTGCTACCTTTTGACCTAATTGTGCTGCACGAATTGCCGCAACGTATCCACCAGGACCTGCACCAACAACGACTGTATCTAATTCAATTGGGAAATCTCCTACTACCATTGTTATTACGCCTCCATTACTAATAATTGTGGGTCATTCAATAGACGTTTAATTTGGTTTAACGCTTTTTGAGCAGTTGCGCCGTCAATTAAACGATGGTCAAAGCTTAGAGATAATGCTAATACTGGAGCTGCAACGATCTCACCATTTTTCACAACTGGTTTTTCAGCGATACGGCCGATACCAAGGATTGCTACTTCTGGGTGATTGATAACTGGAGTGAACCATTGTCCACCTGCAGAACCAATGTTTGTAATTGTGCAAGAAGCACCTTTCATTTCAGTTGGAGCTAGACGACCTTCACGTGCTTTACCAGCAAGATCATTGATCTCGTTAGAAATAGTGAAGATAGACTTACGATCTGTATCTTTAACAACTGGTACTAATAGACCTTTGTCTGTATCAGCTGCGATACCGATGTTGAAGTAATGTTTATGAACTACTTCTTGAGATGCATCGTCTAAAGAAGTGTTTAACATTGGGTATTCACGTAATGCAGATGTTAAAGCTTTAACAACGTATGGAAGGTAAGTTAATTTAATACCTTTGTCAGCTGCTACTGCTTTGAACTTCTTACGGTGAGCAACAAGCTCAGTTACATCAACTTCATCCATTAATGTTACGTGAGGAGCTGTATGCTTAGAGTTAACCATTGCTTTCGCAATCGCTTTACGGATACCACTCATTTTCTCACGAGTTTCTGGATATTCACCAGCTGGAATTGGTTGTGCTTTTGGTGCTTCTTCTTTCGCTGCTGCTGGAGTAGCTTCTACTGCTGCTGGAGCCTCAGTTGCTGCTACAGTTTGTCCACCATTTGCAAATGCATCGATGTCAGCTTTTACGATACGGCCGTTCTTACCAGTACCAGCTACTTTATGAATGTCTACACCTTTTTCACGAGCGTATTTACGAACAGATGGCATAGCGATTACGCGCTCATTTACTACTTCTGCAGTTGCTGCTGGAGTAGCTTCCGCTGCTGGAGCTTCTACTGCTGCTTCTTCAGCTTTTGGAGCTTCATCATGATCGTCACCTTTAAATTTAAGGTTTTCGTATCCAGGAGCATCAAATTTAATTAATGTATCTCCTACGATTGCAACTGTTCCTTCTTCTACAAGTACTTCAAGTACTTTACCTTTAACAGGAGAAGGGATTTCTACTACTGCTTTATCATTTTGCACTTCAAGAAGTACATCGTCTTCATTTACTTCATCGCCTGGTTTAATAAACCATTTTACGATTTCACCTTCGTGGATACCTTCACCGATATCTGGTAGTTTAAATTCAAATGCCACGGAATTCAGCCCCCTGATTCATTTCATTATTATGGAATATGTACAAAAGAAACCAGCATGTGCTGATTTCTTTTGCACATGAAAAACTAAAAATTAGAAGTTCATTACTTTGTTTACAGCTTCAACAATATCCTTGTGGTTTGGTAACCATACGCTCTCTGCTTGAGAGAATGGGAATACTGTATCAGCAGCTGCAACACGTACAACTGGAGCTTCTAAGTTTAAGATTGCACGGTCGTTAATTTCCGCTACAACGTTAGCTGCAATACCAGCTTGTTTTTGAGCTTCTTGAACTACAACTACGCGACCTGTTTTTTCAACAGAAGCGATGATTGTTTCGATATCTAATGGTTGAACTGTACGTAAGTCAACAACCTCTAAAGAGATACCTTCTTTTTCAAGTTCTTCAGCAGCTTTTAATGCAGCGTGAACCATAGCACCGTAAGCGATAACAGATACATCTGTACCTTCACGTTTGATATCAGCTTTACCTAAATCAATTGTGTATTCGCCTTCTGGTACATCTTGACGGAATGAACGGTACAATTTCATATGCTCTAAGTAGATAACTGGATCGTTGTCACGAATCGCAGAGATTAAAAGACCTTTAGCATCGTATGGAGTAGATGGAATAACAACTTTTAGACCAGGTTGTTGAGCCACTAATCCTTCTAAGCTATCAGCATGTAGTTCAGGAGTATGAACACCACCACCGAATGGAGAACGAACTGTTACTGGAGCAGTCCAACGTCCACCAGAACGGTAACGCATACGAGCCAATTGACCAGAAATTGAATCCATTACTTCAAAAACGAAACCGAAGAATTGGATTTCTGGAACTGGACGGAATCCTTCAAGTGCAAGACCAACTGCAAGTCCACCAATACCAGACTCTGCAAGTGGAGTATCCATTACACGATCTTCACCAAATTCAGCTTGTAAACCTTCAGTAGCACGGAATACACCACCGTTTACACCAACGTCTTCACCAAATACAAGTACGTTAGGATCATTTTTCATTTCAACGCGTAAAGCATCAGTGATTGCTTGAATCATTGTCATTTGAGCCATGGCTTACTTCGACTCCTTTTCTTTGTAAATTTCATATTGTTCAGCTAAGTTGTAAGGCATTTTTTCGTACATGATTTCCATTAAATCAGTTACTTTTTGTTTTGGAGCTTGGTCAGCCTTAGCAATTGCTTGTTTGATATCTTCTTTTGCTTCTTCGATTACTGTCTCTTCAACTTCTTGAGACCATAGGCCTTTAGCTTCTAAGAACTTACGGAAGCGTACGATTGGGTCTTTTTGTTCCCATTCGTTTTCGATATCTTTTGTACGGTAACGAGTTGGGTCATCACCAGCCATTGTATGTGGACCGTAACGGAATGTTAAAGTCTCGATTAAAGTAGGGCCTTCGCCATTTACTGCGCGCTCACGAGCGAAAGCAGTTGCTGCGTATACAGCTAATGGATCCATACCGTCTACTTGAATTCCGTAAATACCTGCTGCTACTGCTTTTTGTGCTACAGTTTTAGCTGCAGATTGCTTTTCTACTGGAGTAGAAATTGCATAACGGTTGTTTTGAACAACGAAGATTGCTGGAGCTTTGAATGCACCTGCAAAGTTCATACCTTCGTAGAAGTCACCTTGTGAAGCACCACCGTCACCAGTGTAAGTAATTGCAACAGATTTTTTACCACGTAGTTTCATACCTAACGCAACACCAGCAGTTTGGATGATTTGCGCACCGATAATGATTTGTGGAGCTAATGCATTTACATTCTCAGGCATTTGGTTACCCATGAAGTGTCCACGAGAGAATAAGAATGCTTGGTATAATGGTAATCCGTGCCATACTAATTGTGGTACATCACGGTACCCTGGTAAGATGAAGTCTTCTGCTTCAAGTGCGAAATGACTCGCTAATTGAGAAGCTTCTTGTCCAGCTGTAGGTGCGTAGAAACCTAAACGTCCTTGACGGTTTAAAGAAATAGAACGTTGATCTAATACGCGTGTATACACCATACGACGCATTAATTCTTTTAATTGATCATCAGATAATTCAGGCATAGCTGCTTCATTCACAACTTCACCGTTTTCATTTAAAATTTGTAATGTTTCAAATTGAGCTGCGATAGCTTTCATTTGCTCATCAACATTAAATAGGGTCTTTTTTGTTTTAGTACCCATTCCGTTCACCTCTTCCTCTCTTGAACCATATTCTGAAACGCTTTCACTGGCTATTTTCCAGTTTAAAAAGCGCAACGATGTAAACCAACATGTTTGTCTGTCGGTTGAGAATAATTTTGTGTACCTAACAATCTGTACTAATGTTTTTTCAGAAACATATTAATACAATCTTGATCACGTTTTTTAGTTTACAACTATTCTAATTACGATGTCAATTACTTTGAATACGTTTTTTTATAAATAATATGCAGGTTTCTACTACACAAACGTGTTTTTATTTTTTACATCTGTATTAGTAAGCATTGACCTACTGTTATATTATTCCCTTTTTCACTTATTTTTTCTCTTAGAATAATATGTAAACGATTTAATTCTCTTTAGTTTTTCTCTCTTCGTAACAAAAATATACAAACTACTCTTCCTTTTTTAGGTAAATACCTATACATTTCCACCCTCTCTTCCATACATTATAGTAACCGCAGTATTAGCGGGAAATGATAAAGGAGGTCATCTCATGTACGGATACTCATATTGCTATCCAACTTGTTCATATCCTTCCTACGGTTATGGCGGTTCTTGTGGCGGGTCTGGACGCGGCTTCGCCTTAATCGTTGTGTTGTTTATTCTTTTAATTATCGTTGGTGCTGCTTGCATTCGCTAATGTAAAACGAAACAACTATGGAAAGAAAAAGACGGCTTTGCCGTCTTTTTCTGTTTATCACATACATAACTACTCTATAATAGTACGATTTCCAAAATGCCTACCCTTTCTTGCCGATGACTTTTTCCATCTCCTTTGGTAGACTAAAGAGGAAAGGAGAGATTACATATGCTTACAATGAAAGATGTTATTCGCGAAGGAGATCCTATTTTGCGCAACGTTGCAGAAGAGGTGTCATTACCGGCAAGCGAAGAAGATACAACTACCTTAAAAGAAATGATTGAATTCGTAATAAATAGCCAAGATCCTGAAATGGCTGAAAAATATAGTTTACGCCCTGGAATCGGATTAGCGGCTCCGCAAATCGGTGTTTCAAAAAAAATGATTGCAGTTCATGTAACCGATGCGGATGGTACATTATATAGCCATGCATTATTCAATCCAAAAATCATTAGCCATTCTGTTGAACGTACATATTTACAGGGTGGTGAAGGCTGTCTATCTGTAGACCGCGAAGTACCTGGTTATGTTCCTCGTTATACAAGAATTACAGTAAAAGCAACTTCTATTAACGGCGAAGAAGTAAAATTGCGTTTAAAAGGTTTACCAGCAATCGTATTCCAACACGAGATTGACCATTTAAATGGCGTTATGTTCTATGACCATATCAATAAAGAAAATCCTTTTGCCGCTCCTGATGATTCCAAACCTCTAGAGCGATAATAATAAAGAGGCGGAAGTTAATCTTCCGCCTCTTTATTATGAAATGGGTTCCATATTCACTTATAGCAATCCAGCCCACTTTAGTCCATGATATATACCGTCTTCACTAACATCCTTTGTCACATGATTTGCAAGTTTTTTCAAGTCTTCATGGCCATTTCCCATCACAATACCTGTGCCAACGGCTTCGATCATTTCTAAATCATTTAAACCATCTCCAAATGCATACACTTGATCACGATTAAAACCTAACTTTTCAATGTATTTCTCAATTCCTTTTGCCTTAGAACCACCATTCGGAATGATATCCATTGAATATGCATGCCAACGAATAAAATGAAAATCTGGATAATGATTAATAAACTTTTCCTCTTCATTTACTTCACAAAAAAGTAGTGTTTGATAAATATTACGTTCCTCATAAAAATTAGGCTCATATGGTGGATGCTCAAAGTTTAAGCTTCCAAAGCCTTCTTTCACATAATCATGATATTCCACTGATGCTCTCATATCTTGATGGTCAAGATATACAAGTGGATATCCTTCTTGTTTTGCAAACTGAGTAAACTTATGTAAAGCATCTGGATGTAACGGATTATTAAATATTACATCATCTTCAAAGACAACGTATTGTCCATTAAAACTAACATAATTATGTATATCAAGTTCCTTACGAATATCTTCGAACATAAATGGCGCGCGCCCTGTCGCAATTGCTACATGTACACCTTTTTCTTGTAACTGTTTTACTGCATCTCGTGTAGATTGTGGAATTTTTTTATCATGATCTAATAATGTTCCATCAATATCAAAAAAGACAATTTTATCATTCATTTGTCAAAATCCTTTCTGGCACTCTATATTCCTATTTTGAATATCACTTTTCAAATTCTAAAAAAAAGTATAACATATTAAACATCTGTGAAGAAAGCGTTCCCTTTCTGACCTTATTTGTAAACTTTGCATATATATATTAGTAAAACATGTGGATACTTGTTCGGATGAATTTTCTTTTCCATTCTTCCTCATACTATACCTATAACTAACGGCTACTAATCGTTACTATAGAATAACTTTCACTGTATGGGAAAGGACAAGACTCACCATTCACTTTTGTCCTATCTCTTATATCAGAGATAGAATTTTCACTAGTAATATGCATGTTTAAAATAAGGAAAGGAAGGAGTAATCATGCTGAAGAAGCTGAAGAAAAAGCTCAAGCGTTATTTAAACGGTCTAGTCCGTAAAAAGACAATCGCTTAAATTGTGCCCATTTCGGGCTTTTTCTTCATTCTCATTCGAAAAAACATGAAAATCGTGACTGTTTGCTTTATAATAAGTAACAGATAATGCAAAACATAGACAAGGAGAGGTTTTCCAAATGATTTTTAAAGTATTTTATCAAGAAAAATTAACTGAGGTTCCAGTACGTGAAAATACAAAAGTTTTATATTTAGAGGCTACGTCTGAAAAGGATGTTCGTACAAAATTAAATAAGTTCGCATATAATATCGAGTTTGTTCAGTCTGTTACTGGCGCTCATCTTGAATATGAAAAAGAAAACGCTGATTTAACATTAGCGGAAATCGTATAGCGATATGAAATTTCTAAAAAACGACCAAGTTGCTGTATTTGCTCTCGGTGGGCTTGGTGAAATCGGTAAAAATACATACGCTGTTCAATTTCAAGATGAAATTATTATAATTGATGCTGGAATTAAATTTCCAGAGGACGAACTTCTCGGAATCGATTATGTAATACCAGACTACACTTATTTTGTGCGAAACGAAGATAAAATTAAAGGGTTATTCATTACACATGGTCACGAAGATCATATCGGCGGAATCCCTTACCTATTACGTCAAGTGAACATCCCGATTTACGGCGGAAAATTAGCAATTGCACTCATCAAAAACAAATTAGAAGAACACGGCTTACTTCGTAAAGCAAAACTTTACGAAATTCAAGAAGATGACGTTATTAAATTCAAAAAAACGTCTGTATCCTTCTTCCGTACAACTCACAGTATTCCAGATTCGTACGGCGTTGTTGTGAAAACACCTCAAGGTCAAGTTGTTCATACAGGTGATTTCAAATTTGATTTCACACCAGTTGGTGAACCAGCTGATTTAACAAAAATGGCTGAAATCGGTAAAGATGGCGTGCTATGTCTATTATCTGATAGTACGAACAGTGAAGTTCCAAACTTTACTATGTCTGAGCGTCGCGTTGGTGATAGCATTCAAGACATTTTCCGTAAAGTAGACGGACGGATTATATTCGCAACCTTTGCATCAAATATTCACCGCTTACAACAAGTTATTGAAGCTGCTGTTGAAAACAACCGTAAAGTAGCTGTGTTTGGTCGAAGTATGGAAGCAGCGATTGAAATCGGACAAAACCTTGGTTATATTCGTTGCCCGAAAGATACATTCATAGATGCATCTCAACTAAACCGTTTACCAGCTAATAAAGTTGTTATTTTATGTACAGGTAGTCAAGGTGAACCGATGGCAGCACTTTCACGTATTGCAAACGGTACACACCGCCAAATTCAAATTATTCCTGGAGATACAGTTGTTTTCTCTTCTTCACCAATTCCAGGAAATACAATTAGCGTAAGTCGTACAATTAACATGTTGTACCGCGCTGGCGCTGATGTAATTCACGGGAAACTTTCAAATATCCATACAAGTGGACACGGTGGACAAGAAGAACAAAAGTTAATGTTACGTCTAATTAAACCGAAGTACTTCATGCCAATTCATGGTGAATATCGTATGCAGCGTATGCACATGAACATAGCAAATGATTGTGGTATCCCTGAAGAAAATTGCTTCATTATGGATAATGGCGATGTTCTTGCTTTACGTTCGGATGAAGCTAGCGTAGCTGGAAAAATCCCATCTGGTTCGGTCTACATTGATGGAAACGGTATTGGAGATATTGGCAATATCGTATTACGAGATCGTCGTATCCTTTCTGAAGAAGGACTTGTAATTGTAGTTGTAAGCATTGATATGAAAGAATTTAAAGTTGCAGCAGGACCTGATATCATCTCACGCGGTTTCGTTTACATGCGTGAAAGCAGCGATTTAATCAATGATGCACAAACATTAATTACAACTCATTTAGAAAAAGTAATGGAGCGTAAAACAACACAATGGTCTGAAATTAAAAATGAAATTACAGACACATTAGCTCCATTCCTATATGAGAAAACGAAACGCCGTCCAATGATTTTACCAATCATTATGGAAATATAAGAAAAAGGACAATGCTATGAAGGCATTGTCCTTTTCTTTTCTCTTATCTTAAAAAATGTTTAAATCGATCCACTTCATCGTCATGACCAATGACAATTAATATATCTCCTGCTTGAATATTCTCCGTAGCCCGAGGGGATACGATAACTTCTTTACCTCGTTTAATTGCTACAATATTCAATCCAAACTTCGCACGAATATCTAATTCAATTAAAGAGTGCCCATCAATTTTTTTATTCGCAATAATCTCTACAATACTATGCTCATCTGAAAGCTCAAGGTAGTCTAACACATTGCTTGATGCAATATTATTAGCAATCCTTTTTCCCATATCACGTTCTGGATGCACAATATGATCTGCACCTATTTTACTTAACACTTTTTCATGATAATCATTTTGAGCTTTTACAGTAATATTTTTTACACCCAATTCTTTCAAAATCAAAGTAGTTAGAATACTTGAATTTAAATTATCTCCAATAGCAACGACTACGTGATCAAAATTTCGAATACCAAGGCTTTTTAATACCATCTCATCTGTTGAATCTGCAATTACAGCATGCGAAGCTATATTTGCAAATTCATTAATTTTATCCTCATCTGAGTCGATTGCCATTACTTCCATACCTAATTGAGCTAGTTCTCGGCAAATACTTCCACCAAAGCGACCAAGTCCAATGACAGCAAATTCTTTTTCTTTCTCACCCACAGGAATTCCTCCAATAACTTCAAGTACTATTTATTTTCAGTGTAACACACTTTATATGCGTCACAAAAACTGTAATTAGCTCTTATTTTTGTTTTTGTATATAAAAATATTGTTGCAAGTAAAAAGCGATACCAACAAGTAACATAGCAAATACAAATATATTTCCAAACGAACTAAATGTTTCAAAAACGAATAATAATGTTTCTTGACCAAAAAAGGCAAATAGAAGCTGTATGAATGCAAATAACAACGCCCATATGTAATGATGTTGATGGAATAAATAATGCGTTGCACCTAAAAAAGCAATAAACGAAAAGATAAAGATCCACCAATTTTCTAAAAATAGTTGCCAACTAGAAAATTGATATCCATTTACTAATATCGCAATAAGCGCGATAACTGCCATCGTCGGCACACTCCAAAATAATGCCCGTCCTCTAAAGAAACGAGTGCCTTTAACATCACCTTTTTCATGTGCAATATATGTTAGTACTACTGTGCTTATATACAAAACAGAAAGAATTGTTAAAACGATAATAAGCCAAAAATGTAATTGATAATATTCATGTTCTATATTTGTCACGATTGCAGCTAACATGCATGGAATTAACATTCCCGTCCAACCATCTACTTTTCTTTCATTCCAAAAGACCGTATTACCAATCCTTATTCCTAACAACATAAAAATAATGATACCCAATACAAATAACGTAGTTTTATTCCCTACTAAACTCGTTGAGAAAGCAATTAATCCAATAAATAAAAAGAGCACAAACCCATTCATAATTTCTAGTACAGGTGATAAATATCTCTTCACCCATTTGTATGTTTCGTCATATTCATTATTATCTACTAAACGATAGGCATAAAAACTTATCCCAAAATAAACCGCCGCAATAATAACATACGCATATAAGACGAAACATAAAATCGCACTGCTAATTTGCACGTAATTCCCCACCCTTTTTTCTATGTTTCACATTGATTTTACACACTTTTCATACTAAAAGTAAACATATATAAGTTAGTCAAATAATTAATAATGAGCAGTGGCTAAAAACCCCCCTGCTCATTATTAAAACAGTCCAATTAACTTTATTCTTTCATTTGTATGTAAATGTCTAAAATCACTCTATACGAGCGTTACTTACACCTCATAACAAAAAGTTTTTTGGAACCTTCAATAAAGCGGAAGTTTTATTTTCTATTCCCTTTCCACTTTACATATTGGCTTAAAAATGTAATTGCCTTTTCAATCACTTCTTCGTCTGGTTTTAATTTTGCATGATGTAAACCATATTCTGAATTTACTCCAAGCCAAAACATAAATCCAGGGATTTCTCGAAGCATATAACCAAAATCTTCACCTGTCATTGCCTCAGTACATGTAATAACATTCATATCTGTTTGTTTATGTACAAATTGCATAAACTCTCTTGTTAACTCTTCATGGTTATATACTTGATGATACATTGCTCCGTAATCTATAATCGCCTCACACTGGAAAGAAGCTTCGATACCTGCAACAATTGCCTCAATTCTGCTTTTCACACGCTTCATTGATTCCACTGATAATGTTCGAATCGTTCCTTCTAAACGAGATTTTTCTGCAATAATATTTTGAACCGTACCACCTGTAATTTTCCCGATTGTAATTACTGCACTATCAAGAGGATTTACATTGCGACTAATAACGGATTGAAGCTGTGTAACAAGATGACTCGCTGCAACAATCATATCATTTGCAGTATGCGGATAGGCAGCATGGCCACCTTTCCCTTTTAAATCAATATATAATTCTGAAGTATTAGCAAATAACAGTCCTTCTTTCGTTGCAATTGTCCCTACAGCGTATTCTGGTGCAATATGAAGACCAAGAATTATATTTGGTTTCCATTCTTTTAACTCTTCACTTTCTAACATAGGAAGAGCACCGCCTGGTCCTTCTTCTGCTGGCTGGAATAGAAATACAAGGTCATCATCTATTCTTTCGCTCACAGCTTTCGTTAGAAGGCCTAAACCGATTGTTGTATGTACATCGTGGCCACATGCATGCATCATTCCTTCATGAATAGAAGCAAACTCATATCCAGTTTCCTCTGTAATTGGCAGACCATCTATATCTGCACGATAACCTATTATTTTTTCTGGATTTTTTCCATTTACTTTAACGATTACACCCGTTTTCCATGTCTTCACTTCCACAAATTCATGAGAAAGTGTTCCTATATAATCTAAAATATACTGTTGTGTTTTCCATTCCTTAAATCCGATTTCTGGAATTCTATGTAGATCTCTACGAATTTGGACAAATTTGCTTACTGTCATTTTTGCACCTCTATCTATAAAAAGCGTAAGAGCCCATTTACGCTCTTACGCTTTTTTTACTTTTTATTTCTCTGGGTTTAATTGACGAAGCTCTTGTTTAATTTCTGTTTTTGCTTTTGTCTTCTCATCAATTTCTTTAATTACACGTGCTGGAGTACCTGCAACAACTGTGTATGGAGGCACATCTTCTGTTACAACAGCTCCTGCTGCTACAACTGCACCTTTACCTACTGTAACACCCTCTAAAACAACTACGTTTGCACCGATTACTACATCATCTTCAACGATAACTGGTTTTGCAGAAGGTGGCTCAATAACACCTGCAAGTACAGCACCTGCACCTACGTGACAGTTTTTACCGACTGTTGCACGTCCACCAAGTACTGCGTTCATGTCGATCATAGAACCTTCGCCAATTACAGCACCAATGTTAATTGTTGCATTCATCATAATTACAGCGTTGTCACCAATTTCAACATGGTCACGAATAATAGCACCTGGCTCGATGCGAGCTTTAATACCTTTTAAATCAAGCATTGGAATTGCAGAATTACGACGATCGTTTTCTACAACGTAGTCAACGATGTGCTTATTATTTTCATCAAGAATTGTCTTAATTTCAGACCATTCTCCGAATAATACACCTGATTTTTTATTCACAAATGCTTGTACTGTTTCAGGGAATGTTACTTCTTTTAAATCCCCTTTTATGTATACCTTTACAGGAGTTTTCTTTTCACTTTTTTGAATAAACGAAATAATTTCGTTAGCGTCCATCATTTTCATTCTTGTTGCCTCCTAAATCCATTTATAATGTTACTCTACCAAACGAAAGAGCGAGTAGCAAGATAATAATCTTATTTTTCCCTTTGAATTTCTTCTATAATTTCTAAAAATGCTTGTACTTGCTTCAACTGCCTTGCCGAGTCACTTGTTAACAACCATGTTTCTCTCGTCAGTTGAACAGGTGTTTTATACATATTTTCCTGTACTTCCTTTAAAACAGTAGAAGGTAAAAGGGCGTAACCTATACCATTTAAAACAAGTTGTTTGCATGTTTCAATTTGGTCAACTACAATCGTTCGCTTAGGCGGATTAGAAAATAAACCATACCACCAATTTTGTATTTGTCCATAATAAGTTGAGTCACTTTTAAATTGAATGAACGGTCTATTTGTTTCTTTTAGCATCGAAATATCTTTTATTTCTTTATCAACTAAATACAGTTCATCTTCAAATAATTGTTGCTTTTGACCTTTATATTCTTGTGTTCCCCTCAGTATAGCAACATGAACGTCTCCTTCATAAAACTGCTTTTGCACTTCACTACTCCATCCAGTAAACAGCGATATCTTTACAGAAGGATATTTATGCACAAACTTTTTCAAAACAGGAGGGAGCCAATATTGACCAATAACTGATGCAACAGCTATTTTTAAAGTTCCATGAGTTTCCGTTCTAAAAACAGCTAGCTCACTTTTTATATCCTCTTCCTTTTGCAACATTTCTTTGGCATAATTTGCAACTTTTTCCCCTTCAGGTGTAATTGTCAATCCTTTTTGTGAGCGAATAAAAAACTTCATTCCCCATTGTTTCTCCATAGATTGTAATCGTTGACTCAGCGCAGGTTGTGAAACAAATAAACGTTCCGCCGCTTTTCTCATATTTGATTCCTGAGCTAACACAACCATCATTTGAAAATCATCAATTTGCAACTTTCTCCCTCTTTCCTTAGCTTCCATACACCTTATTCCATTAAGCTTTCATTCAGAAAATACAATTTTTCAGCGCAAACTTCCCTTATGTTTTATGTCTTTTTTAATATAATACATACACAAGTGATATGCACGAAAAAAAAGTGACTTCTTCGTTTCTATGAAGTCACTTTTCTCACGTTATCGATTATGTTGCCTTACTTTCTTATTCAACAATTTTAAAATAGCCCGACGTGTTAAAATCCCCTCAAAATAGCCTTCTTCATTAACAGCGCAAATAAAAGGATGATCAATTGTCATTTCTAAAGCTTTTGCAAATGAATCTTCTAATTTAAGAAAAGGTATATCTTCCTTCATCACCTGCTCTACTTTCATATCATCAAGTCTTTCAAACTCAATACGCTCTAATCCTAACATACCATCTAATATCATGGCCGTACTAATCAAACCATGTAATTTATACATTGGATCTAAGACAGGTATCGCCGAATATCCAGATTTCACAAGAACGAGTAAAGCATGTTCTAAACCATTTCCAATTTGGACATGAGCTACTTTTTCCGATGAAATCATTAAATCCTTCACAAGAATTTGTTGAAATTCGTCTTTCGGAATACTAATCATATTACATCCCCCATTTTCCCTTTTTCCTGCTTATGTTCATAACTCTATTCACATTTTATGACAGCGTTTTCATATTATTATTTTGTCCTAAATTTATTTCAATAAAAATACAATCACACAGCTATTTTAGCATACAGCACAAAAAAAAGACTACCATTCCGGTAGCGCTTAATACCCTTTATTTTTTAATCTGTAAAATAACCTTGTGATTTTTTTATATTGCATCACATCTGTCTGTTTCAAACCATTCTCAATGTCCGTAAGTTCCACAGCTAAAATTTCACTTGCATAATTTTGCTGAAATAAAATATCTAGTAGTAAACTTTCTTCTTCCTTCGTTAAAACAACTTCCCTTTGCATATACCCCTCTCCTTACACTCGCATCGTTACTCACTCTTATTATATAAAAAATTTAACCTATTTAATAGATGTAATATTCAGTTTTTGCCGAAAGATATGTAGCAATTATAAACATACAAAAAATCATTTCGTATATCGATTTGCATAACTAAACGCCGCATAAGCATCCGGCTTAATTTTTGCAGTTAATCCCATCGCTCGAATTTTTTCTGTCATATCTAAAATAAATTCTCTTGTTAAACCATCATTCCCAATGTCTAAATGAATTTCCATTATGAATCCAGCCCCATCTTGAGCATAAGGATGCAATAACTCCCATATTGTTTGTATATGAGTAGGCGTAAATAGACATGCGATTTCTTGACTAAACTGCGTTTCTAAATATATTTTCTCACGTAAGGTCGCTGGCTTATCTTTTACTGATCTATGGTGTAAACAACCCCAGGCACCTTTTCCAACACGATGAATATGGATTGCTGTAATAAACCTCGTATCCTTTTGATGCGCTTGCGAGTCTGTCCCAATGGATAATCGATACAAATTTCGCGGATCCTTTTCAATGAAACTACAAATACGGTTAAAGACCATATCAAAATTTAAATGTCTCTCTGAAACATTGTAAAATTTATGTGCACCGTCCACAGAGTCACGTCCTTTCAATTAGACAGACTTTTCGTATTCTCATTGTATGGGACAAAAACTAAAATTATAACTTCCTATCCTTTATTCGTTTCAATATTTCGAATTACAAAGTGACAAACTTGACACGTATAAATTACATTTTGATTAGATTGAGCCGTTAATACATGAATAATCTCAGCAGAACTTTGACAATTAGGACAAATCACAACTGGTAAACGTTCCATACGATAACCTCCTAGTTATATTTCTCCCGCTATTTGCAGAACCCAGCAATTGTGAGAAGTTTAGCTTCACATATTCACCCGGTTGACGGGACTACTTATCCACATGGATAAGCAAACTTGCACGGATTAAATTTTCATTTTAATACCATTGTAGGAAAAATAAAAAACTTCTATACATTACGCTGGAAAGTAATAGAACTAAAAAAGGTACTGCCATATGGCAGTACCTTTTTTATATGTATCAAGAAATGATATCGTAAATCTCAATTGCAACCATGTCGATATTATCGAATTGGTACACTTGAGGTTTTTCACCTTGTTGATACACTTCTAACTCATACATTTCACTTTTATCGAAAAATTTCACGCTACATTTGCGCTCACCGTTCACTTCAAAATAGCGTTGTGCTACTTCACCGCTTTCAGCTTGTTCTTGTAGACTAACAAGTCGAGTTAAAATTCCTTGGAGTAGAGACATGAAATCTCTCCTTTCTCTGATCTTCCTACCAATAGGTTTTACAGCTATACTCATTCTATCCGTCATAACAGAAAAAATGTTCCACACTCTAGGATAAAGGTTATTAGCCAGAAACTCAACTAAAATTTGTCGAAATGCGAAGGAAAAAACAGAAAGAACATATTTCCCCTTCTTTATTGCGGTTTTTATACTGGAAGAATATAATAAAAAACAGAAAAAGGGAGGGATTACAATGAAAAAAATTGAGGTTTATACACAACCTGATTGTCCGCCATGTGTTATTGTGAAAGAATTTTTGAAGCATAATAACGTTGCATATGAAGAATTTGACGTAAAAAAAGACGCTGCTGCTCGCAACCGTCTTTTAAACGACTATGATTCCTATTCAACTCCAACAGTCGTAATTGATGGCGAAGTAGTTGCAGGTTTTCAAATTGAAAAGTTACAACAACTACTCAATATAGAATAGGAATAGGTAAATACCTATTCCTATTCTTATCCCGCTGTTTGTAGGTAGTAAAACTCCCACTAATTAAAAGTTTCACTTTATAATTGTTGCAACCTTTTTATTTCAGTTAAAAGTTCCTGACTTTCATGATATCCTGCTAACTTCCATTTATCTTGATCCCTTTTCAATGTTACAATTTGATATTGTCCACTTTTTGTCCGCTCATATACATATAAATTTTTATGCTCTTGATCATACGACATTTTCGTTTCTGAATTAAAAGAAAACGGCGCTTCTTTTGCCGGAAGTAAATATTCACCACTTTGTTTATCACTTCTGCTATTTTCATCTGTAAATACTTGAAGGAAATTATCTGTAAAATACGGTGATAACGTCTCTATCATCTTATTCATCGGCAAATGCTTCCCACGAATTGAAAACTGGGTTTCATAGCCTTTTTGTATCGTTGTAAATACTTCTTTCCGATCCACTTCCACTTCCTCTTTCCCTAAAACAGTCGTAACACTATAACCAACTAGAAAGGCAACACATACAAATAGAACAAGCCATATTCCATATTTCCTCATTTTTTCACCTTCCTTTTAAAAGAACTTGTCTTTGTAGTATTCATTGTAACAATGATTATGCAAAGAAAGGACAGATTTCGTTCGTAAAATCTTTACAACGATAGACAGCATTTTCATCACCATTTTCACTATTACCAATTTATGATAAAAACAAACAAAAAATGCACGAATCTCTTCGTGCATTAAAATAAAACATCTTCTTCATATAAATATTCATATGATAAATCTATAAATAAAAAGTTGTCATCATCTATTGGGAAAGAAAATGTTCGTACCATTTCGCCCGTTTCGATATCTGCATATAAATCTGAAAGCCTTGCCTTATTCTCAAAACGCATTTTCATGATATTCTCGAGAAAATACGGGCGCCAACTCCAGTTCTTCATATAATAATCCGGCATCACAATCCATTCTCCATCTTTTTTCATAACATTTCCTGATTGTTGGAAACCATCTTCATTACAAATAAATATGCGAAAACTATACTGTGATACACTTTGACTAAATTGTAATAACCAATCATTGATATCTTCATTCTTTTTTTGTTTTGATAAAACATCGCCAATGCGATCGCGTAACATCTCTGTTAAATTATAAATTTTTTGTAACTTCTTCTTTTCATGTTGAATAAACTGATGACATTCATTACCAAGTCGCTCTTTCAAAACATTCGTTTCAATAAAATCAGGTAAACATTCTTTCAAATAATTACCTTGATAATATCTTCCGCCGTTCTTCCAAGCATATTGCAGTTGATAAAAAGCATCTATTTCTTCATATAACAAAGTTGCACCAATTCTTCTAGCAAGTAATGATAAAGAATATAAAATATCTTGATAAGATTGTAAAAGTGCTGTTTGCCTTAAGTTCGTTAAATCTACTTTTAAAATATCAGGTGCTAACACGCTAATACGCTCTAAATTACTTGTGCCCGTTCCGACCTTATTAATCGAAATTTGAATACCATATGTACGATAATACATAAGCAAATGATTAAATTGCTCTATATCTTCTTTACATTCATGCTCTGTAATCTCTAAAACAATTTGTTTTAAATTTAAACCTTGTTCTTCATACCTCAATAAAAGTTGAAGCAAGCTTTCTTCATCATCATTCATTAATACATTAGCATTCCGATGTATAAATAATAATAATTTTTGATCGCTTTCTAAATAACGATTTAAAGCTTTTTCTACTATAATATTATCCGCTTCCAGTTGAAATTCACTTGGAATCGAATCATCGTGAAAGAAAGAAGCTAAACTTTGTATGCCCTCTTCTGTTTGAATACGTCCTACTACTTCATATCCAATTACAGTATGCTCATCAGCACTAAAAATAGCTTGATAATAAGGAAGGACTTTATCCAAGTTACTCATTACATCTAATGCATCTATCAACGTGCTTCCCTCCCTTTACTTTTCAAAAATTATAACATGATATTTACGGAAAAATAATAAAAAATCCCTTCAGTTTTCCTGAAGGGATTAGAGGGGTAAAATGCTAAGGGGAATTAGCAATTCTACTATGAAGAAAAAAGAGGTCTTAAATATAACGTATATATGACCTCTTGTAAACACTTTTCTTTCATATGTCACAATTCCGTCACATTTAACCATAAAAAATGAATCAAACATTCATTTTTTATCCCTTTTAAAATGGATATTGATGTAAATGTTGTCCTCCATCCATTGTCATGCAAGTTCCATTTATGTACGCCGCTTCATCTGAGCATAAATAATAAGCTAGACCAGCGATTTCTTCTGGCGTACCCAGCCTTCCAAGCGGAACACTTTGTATCGTACGCTTAGCCATTTCTTCTGAAATCCATAATTTATCAGCACCGCCCGTACGTTCAATTGGTCCTGGCGCGATAGCGTTAACTCGTATTCCATATTTACGCCCCCACTCAACAGCGAGCGTCTTCGTCATCGCTAATACCCCTGCCTTCGCTGCAGCCGAATGAATCACTCCTGGACCTGCATCCCATGCATACGTTGCTACCATGTTAATGATATTCCCTTTTATACCTTTTTCAATCCAATATTTTCCGACAGCATGACTACAGTAAAACGTACCGTTTAACACAATATTAATGACTGAATTCCAGCCATTCACAGATAAATCTTCTGCTGGACAAATAAAGTTTCCAGCTGCATTATTTATTAAAACATCAATTCTACCAAACTTCTCATCAATCTGTTCAATCATTTTCTGAATGTCATCCGTATTTCTTACATCCATTTGTACAGGTAATACTTGCCCTGGAAATTGTTCAATTTCCAACTTTGTTTCCTCTAGTTTTTCCTTTGTACGTCCGGTAATAACAACTCGTGCCCCTTCTTTTGCAAAACGAGTCGCCATTCCTTTTCCCATTCCACTCGATCCACCTGTTATAATAACTACCTTTTCTTTCACATACATCCCCTCCAAAAAATGAATACACATTCATTTTATCACTTTATTTAATAGAAATCTTTATATTTTTAAACTTTTCTGATATTTTAACGTAAAGAACTTTCTTTTTATTCATTTTTTTTCGTAATCTATACTACTTTTTTATTATGTAAAGTATATTTTAAATAAACTGAAAGGAGATTTGAGTAGCCTATAAATGGAATAAAAACATTGAGGTATACTCATATTTTTATGAAGCACATTACAAGAAGAAATTTTTTAAAAATTGGTATGCGTACTTGTCTCTATTCATTTATAACCAGTAGCATCGGATACTACTATGCTAAATATATAGAGCCCCATTTCATTTCTTTTACACAGCACACATTAAAATCACAACTCATCCCAAAAAGTTTTCATGGTATAAAAATTCTTCAATTCAGCGATTTACATCTCGGATACTATTTCTCGCTTCAACATTTATCTAAAGTTGTTTCTAAAATTAATGCTGTAAATCCAGATATTGTCCTTTTTACCGGAGATCTCATTGATAATTATCAAACGTATACTGACACTCCTTTCGTTGCATCCATTTTAAAAAATATACAAGCCCCCTTCGGTAAATTCGCTATTTATGGTAACCATGATCACGGTGGATATGGAACTGAATACTATGAGCACATCATGCGTGAATCTGGATTTGAACTATTGCTAAATAGTGAAAAAAGAATTCGTTTAATGGATAATAGTGAAATTTCTATTTTCGGTCTCGATGATATACTACTAGGCAGACCAAAAATAGAGAAAACATTAGAGCATGCACGGCAAAGTACTTATAACATTGTTCTTGTTCACGAACCAGATATCGCGCCCAAAGTTTCTAAATATCCAATCAACTTGCAACTTTCTGGTCATAGTCACGGCGGACAAGTACAAATTCCTTTTTTAGGACCTATTATTACACCAGCACTCGCCCAAGACTATATTGAAGGCTTCTATACAATTCAGGATTTAACTCTCTATGTCAATCGAGGCCTCGGAAGAACACGTGTCCCATTCCGTTTTATGTCAAAACCTGAAATTACACTTTTTATACTTCAACATTCGTAATAATTCGCCTATTTTCTTGCATATCCTTTCTTGTACGCGCTCATCCATGTTTCATTTACCATATGATGAAAGTGAGTCCAATAAAGGAGGTATGTTCATGTATCCATATTATCAACCAATCCCAGTCCGTTCAGCACCTATTGGTCCAGTAGGCGACTCACGCTTCTTTCCGTTTTTTGGCGTTCCCTTTCTAGCTGGAATTGCTGGTGGATTGCTCGGCGGAGCATTAGCTTTCGGCCCTCGACCGTTTTATCCACCTTATCCACCACCTTTCCCGCCGCCAGCACCTTATCCTTGTTACGGTGGACCCTGTCAACAACCATACTACTACTAAGTTAAAATAACAATTCTTTCAAATGTTATTCTCTCAACGAACCACCTTATTACACGCTTATAATAAAACTATTGTTTCTACTCATCCTTCCATTTTGGGAGCATATGAGTAGAAAAAAGTAAAAACCTCTTATGGACATAAGAGGTTTTTACTTTTTTCATTATTCAGCGTCTGTATTTTGATATGCCATCTTAAACAACTTCACTTGGCTATCAATTTCTTCTGTACTACCATTAATAACATAATAGTAATCACCATCTTTATTTTGTTCACGTGTTTTCACATTATCAGCTAATGTAAGCTGTAAAATCGCCTTAATTCGTGCCTTCATTTCAATATCTAATATCGGGAAAGATATTTCCACTCGCTTCTCCATATTTCGCGTCATCCAATCAGCTGAAGATAAATATATTTTCTCCTCCCCATTATGATGGAAATAATAAATACGGCTATGTTCTAAATATCTTCCAACAACACTAACTACACGAATATTTTCACTTACATTTGGAATACCAGGTCGTAGGCAACATGTTCCTCGAACAATGAGCTCTACCTTTACTCCAGCTTGTGATGCTTCGTACATTTTTTTAATTAATGGTTTATCTGTTAATGAATTCATCTTAGCGATAATATATCCATTTCCGTATTGCCTATGATAACGGATTTCTTCATCTATTAAATCCATAAATTGTTCTCTTATATCAAATGGAGCAACCGATAAATGATGAAAATGTGGCTTTGTTGTATAACCACTTAAATAATTAAAGAAATTGGTTGCATCAACCCCAAAGTCTTTTCTTGATGTAATATATCCAAAATCAGTATATAACTTCGCTGTTGCATCATTATAGTTTCCAGTTCCAAGATGTACGAACCTTTCAATTTTTCCGTTTTTTCTTCTTACAACTAACGTAATTTTACTATGTGTTTTCAAGTGACTTACACCGTAAATAACATGACAGCCTGCCTGTTCTAATTCTTTAGCCCAATGAACATTGTTTTCTTCATCAAACCTTGCCTTTAATTCAACCAATACCGTCACTTGTTTTCCCTTTTCAGCCGCTATCTTTAACGCCTGAATAATCGGTGAATCACCACTTACACGATATAACGTTTGTTTAATCGCAAGTACATTCGGATCGTCTGCCGCATCACGAACAAAATCAACTACCGGCTGAAAGGATTCAAAAGGATGATGTAATAAAATATCATGCTCAATTGCTTTTTCAAATACATCTTCTTCATCACCTAAATCTTGAGGCGGTTGCGGAATAAGAGCTGGATATACAAGATGTTCATATAAAGGAGCTAGTTTTTTATATAAAGAAAACAAACATGTTAAATCTAATGGACCATCCATTATATATACATCTTCATCTTTTACTTCTAGAACCTCATATAATAACGCTAATACTCTTTCATCAATGTGTTCTTTCCCAACCTCTAAACGAACAGCAGCCCCCCACTTACGCTTTTTTAATTCTTTTTCAATTACCTTTAATAAATCTCTCGCACCTTCTTCATGAATCGTTAAATCTGCATTGCGTGTAATACGGAAACGAGTAACAGATGATACTGTATATCCCGTAAATAATTTATGAGTAAAGCTACTAATTACGTCTTCTAATAAAATAAATTTATGCTTTTGCCCTTCGCTCGGTAAAATTATGAAGCGCTCAAGTAATGAAGGAACTTGCACAATTCCTAATTTCGTCCTGTTTTCTTCTTCCGCTTGCTTCTCATCATATAAAAGAGTAGCCAAATTCAAACTTTTGTTTAATAACATTGGAAATGGGCGATATGCATCAATAGCTACAGGAGTTAACACCGGAAAAATTTGCTCATCAAAATACTCTTCTATAAATTCTCGCTGCTCTTTCGTCAAATCATTGAATGTTAAACGTTCAATTCCCTCTAACTCAAGCGCTGGTAATACATAATTTTTAAATGTATCATATTGTACTGTCATTAGTGCATGGGCTTTTATCGCAATTTTATTTAATTGCTTTTTTGGTGTTAAGCCAGCTTTATTTTCTGGTTGATTAAATCCAGCACTCACTTGATCCTTTAATCCCGCTACACGCACCATAAAAAATTCATCTAAATTCGAACTAAAAATACTAATAAATTTCAATCTTTCCAAAAGTGGATTATTTGCATCTTGCGCTTCTTGTAAGACACGTTCATTAAATGCTAACCAACTTAACTCTCGATTATTGTAATAAGCTGTATCATTTAAATTTACTGCATTCCCCTTCAATAATTCCATTCTCTTCACACTTCCCCTTGAAACTTTTTTACTATAATTTAGTTACTTTTATTTTAGCAAATTACAATATTATAAAGTGTAAATTTTTTGTAAAGACATCCGTACAACCTAATGTTTTAGTTCAAATAACAAGTTAATATTCGTTTTTAATACTCTTTCTAACTGTTTTTTTTGTTTTTCAGCTTGCACTTTTTCCGCTAATGCTGATTGTTCGCATAAAACTTTAAACGTTAACCCTTCTTCGTTTTCTGTTATAGATATGGTATCAACAAGCGATCGTTGCCTTACATTTAAAGTAGCTGAAAATTGTAAAACAGCTCCTAACAGGCGGATTTTTTTTTGTTCGCTTTTATCAAACCAACCTTCAAATGGTGATAAATGTTGTTTAAATAACATTTTTGATTTATACGATGCAATAAGTGCTAGCCTTACTCGATCTTTATGCATCATGCCATCAATTGTCTTATTCGCTAATAAATAAAACGTATGTAAACGGCTCGCTTCTTCGTCTATATATTTGCCTATATTAAATACTTTCGCTGCTTGATGGAACACTTCCCAGTCTTTTACTGACATAGAAATAAGCCCTATTTCCTCAAGTTGTTTGCAAATTAGTCTTCCATGTTTAATAAGTTGAATAACAAATTCCATATCCATTTCGTATTCATGTGATAGTAAATGCAAACTTTCTTCAACTACGTTCGGATAATATGAAATCCCCAAATCTTTTGTCAACTCTTCATAGAAAACACCTTCTCTTAACCCTTTTCTACTTAATACAAATGCCGGTGCCTCTATAACATGAACAAGTGTATGAAATACTTCAACCGCTGGAATAATCGTATCCGCTCGATCTTTTGCCAATCCTTCCAATTTCTGAAGTTCTATGAACGACAATTTTTCTAATTCATCTTTTACATTTTCAATATCTTCTTCTTTCATCTTGTATAAATGTAATCCTGCTATAGGATAACATATTAAATTTTGATGGATTTTTACTAAGTTCCTCGCACTACCACCAATTGCAATAAGAGGCAATTTCTTATTGCTTAACCATGGTAACGTTCGAAATTGAAACTCTAAATACCGTTGCATTCCTTCTAACTCATCTTTAGTAGGAATATCACCTTTAATAAATTGTTGCTTTAAAGAAAGTGCCCCAAAAGGAAAACTATGGTACTCTAAAATCTCTCTATTTCTAAAGTATGTAACTTCCGTACTTCCCCCACCAATATCTACCGTTATTCCTTCTGAAAACGATGTAGAATTCATAACCGCCAAGTATCCGTAACGCGCTTCCTCATACTCTGATAATACTCTAAGAGTAAAGTCCGTTTGTCCTTCAATAAGCTTTTTAATTTCCTCTTGATTCTCAGACTGTCTAATTGTTGCTGTTGCAACACAAAGTACATGATGCAACTGATGGAACCTTGTACTTTCTTGAAATTGAAATAATGTCTGTAATAATACTTCTATTCCCTCTTCATTCAACACACCATCAATTAAGTAATTTCTTAACCTAGCAACCACTTTCGTATTTTCAATCTCTTTATAAAAACCTCCATTTTGCTTTTCATAAATAACTAAACGCATTGTATTAGATCCAATATCTATAATGGCATACTGTTGTTTTAATATTTCTTTCAAACTTCTCACTCTTTCATTATCAAATTTCAAAAGCATATTCTATTACTATTATACAAAATAGTTGTTTTTTGTAACAATATTGCTTTAATATTGAAAATATATACAATCACTTTTTGCATATAATAAAAACCTCTTTATTTATGGTATAATAATGAAAAATTGAAAGGAGATTCAATATGAAACCTTCACAACCACAATCTCAATTACAAAACCAACATTCTATTAATCGACTAGCTCAATCTATTTTCGTTGTGAATCGTCATGCTAAAGCAGCTACTAATCCTAAATATTTATACTGGTTAAAAAAGACAGCTTTAGAACGTTTGATTGCTGAAAAAAAAGCAATTAAAGAAGGATTACATTTTTCTAGAAACCCACGTTTTAGCCAACAACAATCTGATGTCCTTATACGTTTAGGCGATTATTTTTTCCACATCCCTCCTACGAAAGAAGATTTTCGAATTCTACCGCATCTTGGTCATCTTGAATCCTCCTATCGAAATCCGAAAACAACCTTATCTTTAACAGTAGCAAAAAAAACACTTCAAGATTATATTGGTCCTGAAGCATTGAAACAAGAAAAAAAATTAAGTGAACCTGTTCCATGGTATAGTCGTACTTATACAAAAAAATAAAACAGTTTGGCCAAGTGTAGGCCAAACTGTTTTATTTTTTCTCTTCTTTAATTTTAATATTTGCTTGTTTATAAAAAGCTACTTTTTCTGTATTATAAGACTTTGTGAATTCATTAAATTTATCTTTTTCTGACTCAATATCCTTATAAGATTGATTTACTACTTTTACTTTTTCACTAATATCTTTTAATTTAGTACCTTTATCTTGTAACATTGTGTATAACTCTTTTTCTTGTTTTAAAGATTTATTATAGCTGTCATACATTTTATTAAATGAATCGTGTCGTTTCTCATAGGTGCTTTTCACTTTATCAGCTTGATTTTTCAACTTATTATCTTCAATTTTCTTCACATACTTATCAGCTGACTTCACTTCTTCTTGCGCTTTATTTAAAGCCTCTTTTTCTTTTGTAAGTACTTTTTCTCGTTCAGTTGTATTCTTTGCTGCTTGATTCAATTTTTCTTTAACAGTTTGATTATTATCTTTTCCTTCTTGCACAATCTGGTTATATAATTCTTGTCCTTCTTTCTCTAAAGCCTCAAGTTTTTTTGCATCTTCAAACATTGTTTTTTCTTGTTTAGCAGCGTTTTCAAACGCTACATATAATTCTTCTTCTGGTTTCGGTCCAAAACAACCGGCTAATAAAGTCATTGATAATGCAGTTATAATTGCTAATTTACTATATTTCAACATCTCTTCCTCCTATTTATAAACGACCATCGTGTAATATAAAAAAGTTATAAAATATGTAATTGTTCTATACACTCGCATCTTTTTTACGAAGATCATTAATATTGTTTGTACGAATTATTACTTAATATTACATTATTCTTTTTGAAGTATTTAGCAGTTCCATATCCATCTTTAAGTATAGTTCTTCGTGTTTTTTAAAACCTGTTCACACTATGTATTACCTTAATGGCCACAGAATTTCACCTCAGTCTTAATAAGACTATAATAGTTCACCTGATAAAAGGTGATCGTTCCGCTCTCACGTCTATCATTCCCTTTCCAGCTTTCTATCAAATAATCTCTTTGTTCATTTTACACAGTACAATCGATATCTCGCAACAACTTACAAATATTCTTTTCATTTCCTAAAAAGGAAAAGTGTAGAGCTTGCTTTCCTCTACACTTTTAAAATAAAACACATTGTGCAAATTGCATTGGCACTACCATCATAATTATATGCTTATTTCATATATTTTTAAAGACTTTTATTACAAACGCAACGTTTTTTGTAATAAAAGTCAAAAAAATGTTACAAATAAAACTTCTTCCTATCATATATCTTCAAATCGAAGCTTCACTCATTTTCTTGCAAATTTCTATACTGATACAATTGATTTTGCGACTTTCTCAACAGTTCTTCAAACGTTTTTCCTTCTACTGGATAGCTAGCTGCTCCAAATAAAAGAGTGACACTGAGTAAATCACCTTCTATTTCACTTTCAATATTTTTCATTAATCTGTTTGTTATTGTTGATGTTTCATGACCATTATCAATTGCTACAATAACATACTTATTTTCATCCCACTTTGTAACAACATCTCCCTTCCGAATTGTCTTTACAATGGTACTCTCTAATTTTTGTACTAACACTCCCAATTTTTTTTCTTGCAACGTGTCTTTTAATCCTTCCCATTCTTTTACAGAAAGAATGTAAACTGTAATATTACGGGAATCTCTTTCAGATAAAGCGGCTACTTTCCCAAAAAAATCAACAACAAAATCGTTGCTTGCCATTCCTCCTACTTCCACATTCATACGCTTGTTCGCTCTTTTATCGTACCAATGTCCAAAATAATAACTTAGTATCATTTGCAGTATATAAATAATAAAGACGGTATAAAATGATCGTGAATCCAGTTTTGCAATTACATCCTGAAGTGCAATCCATTCTGTAACTGCCACTGTATTTCCAAGTAATAATCCACTAATTTTCCCTTTATGTTTCATACTTCTCCCCCTTTTATACCAATATATGTTTCTATATCAATAATGTTTTTCTACAAAATAAAAAATGTACATATGCAATGTACATTTCTGCTTAAGCTTGTATACCTTTCCTACTCTATTTCATATATATAATATATAACTTTTATAGAAAGGAGTAATCTATATGCTACAAAAAGAGAATCTATCAGATGCTATGCGTTTACTAGCTGGTTTTCTATTATCATTAAAATTATTATTTACCTCTTTCGGCATACACTTTATTACAAACGATCAAATCGATGCAATTGTAAATGTTGTTTCATTTTTATTTATTCTATACTTTGGCTACAAAAATAACTATGTAGGAAAAAAAGGAATAGAGCAAAAGAAAATACTCAAAAAACACAACCTTCACTAAAAAAGGAACCTTTTGTACAGGTTCCTTTTTATCATTGCCGCACAACAACTTCATTTGTTTGCAGTGGACCATATGATATCTCTTTATCTTGAAATGTATATGTAGCCTGAAAGAATGCTTGTTTAAGAGCTTTATCTTTATTAGCTTTTATTTTGCAACGTAGTTCCACCTTTTCATTTGGTAACAAATCATCAATTCGCCACCTTACAAGCTGGAATAAAAACTCACTTATCCCCTTATCAACTTTTAAAGAATTAGGAATATAAGCAAAGTAATCTCGAATCATATGACTTACAACAACTCTCGAAATCATTTCTACCCCTTTATTTTCCACTTCAATTCGCATAATAAGTATGTCGTTTACATCGTAGGTCAATTCATACGAAAATTGTTCTGTATACATACTACCAATTTGCAATGTAACGGCTACTTGAGGAAATTCATTTTCCTTTTTCGATCCTTCAATCCACAATACTGGTTGTAGCGGTATTGAATACTTTCCTGTATCCGAAATTCGTCCCCATATTTTCATAATATATATTCACCTCATTTCAGATGTACCATACACACAATGAATTCCCCAACTTACTAAAGCTTGCTACAAGTAATGTTTAATATTTCTCTTCCTTTTATCCTATTCGACAATATGAAGAAAAAACCATTTTTCATCTATTAACAGAAGGTGTTCTTTATGAAATTTTTTTACAATTCACTTCATTTCCTTTATAGCAATATTCGTATCGCTCACTCGTTCTCTACTTATATGAAAGAATATTTTGACGGAAGAAAAAATTTGCCTTATAGTCAAATTTGACTATAATATTCTTTATGGCATATTAGTGCACTTATGGAAAAGAAATTAAAATTAACTATACATTTAAATTTTTTATCCACTGCACTCAAAACTTAATATAGTTTACTTATTTCTAAAGGAGGGTTATATTTGGAAACTCAACCATTAAAAAAAGACACCAACAAGACAAAATTTGTTGTTGCTGGTTTGCTACTTGGTATATTAATGGCCGCAATGGATAATACAATCGTTGCAACCGCAATGGCAACAATCGTTGGAGACCTAGGAGGCTTTGATAAGTTTGTTTGGGTCACATCAGCTTATATGGTAGCAACAATGGCAGGGATGCCTATCTTTGGGAAACTTTCTGATATGTACGGGCGGAAACGTTTTTATATTGGGGGCCTCATTCTTTTCTTATTCGGTTCTGCGCTTTGCGGAACAGCTTCAAGTATTGAGCAATTAAGTATTTATAGAGCTATTCAAGGTATCGGTGGTGGTGCCCTTATGCCTATCGCCTTTACAATTATGTATGATATCTTCCCACCAGAAAAACGCGGGAAGATGACAGGGCTATTCGGTGCTGTTTTCGGGACATCTAGTGTATTCGGTCCTTTATTAGGTGCTTATATTACAGACTATATAAGTTGGCATTGGGTCTTCTATATCAATATTCCATTAGGACTTATCTCCTTTTTCTTCATTACTAAATACTACAGTGAGTCTCTAGAATTTAGAAAACAAAAAATTGATTGGGCTGGTGCTATTACACTTGTCATAAGTATCGTTTGCTTAATGTTCGCATTAGAACTTGGTGGTAAGGAATATGCCTGGAATTCCACTGTAATTATTGGCTTATTTACAACAGTAGTTATTGCGCTTATTATTTTCTTCTTTGTAGAAAGAAAAGCAACCGAGCCTATTATTTCGTTCCATCTATTTAAAAAACCTTTATTCGCAGCTAGTCAAGGAGTTGCCTTTTTCTATGGTGCTGCTTTTATTATCTGTACAGTTTATATTCCAATCTTCATTCAAGGCGTTCTTGGAGGTTCGGCCTCTAATGCTGGATTAATTTTAACACCAATGATGGTTGGTTCTGTAATTGGAAGTCAAACAGGAGGACAATTAGCTTCTCGAACAAGCTATCGTAACATTATGATGGTATCTGGTGTCTTCTTCGTTCTTGGTATTTATTCATTAAGTACTTTAACAATGGACACACCTCGTTTACTCGTAACACTATTTATGATTCTCGCTGGGCTTGGTGTTGGCTTCTCATTCTCAGTATTAAGTATGTCTTCTATTCACAAGTTAGAAATGCGAGACCGCGGTTCGGCGACATCAACAAACTCATTCTTCCGATCACTCGGTATGACTCTTGGTGTAACGATTTTCGGTACAATTCAAAATCATATTTTTACAGATAAACTAAACTCTGTGTTCCCCCCTGAACTAGCAAAATTAGCTCCAAAAGGCGGAGACACAAGTTTCTTATTATCACCAGGCGCTACCGCAAAAATTCCTGCTGAAATATTAGCGGGTATTAAAGAAGCTCTCGCTACATCTATTGCGAACACATTCTTCTGGGCACTCATCCCGGCTGTACTAAGTGTTATTTGTATTTTACTAATGGGAAATGAACGCCTCTTTACAGGCCCTAAAAAGAAAGAAAAACAAAAGCAAGTCAGTTAATATAAAAAAGAAGCGGCATATCCCTTTATGAAAAAGGATATGCCGTTTATAATATGTATAAAGTTTTTATATACAGGAGTTGAGACAGCATGAGCATGAAATTAGTCATTCTCGGCTTGCTACTCGAAGGAGATAAACATCCATATGAAGTGCAGCATATTATGAAAGAACGACAAATGGATTGTTATATTAAATATGCTAAAGGATCACTTTATTACGCTTTCGAGCAATTAGAAAAGCAAGGCGCAATTCACATTACAAATGTAATTAGAGACACAAACCGACCTGACAAAACGATTTTTCATATAACAGAAGAAGGCAAAAAACTATTCCACACTTTACTATTAAAACAATTCGAAGCAAAAAACCAAATATATAAACCTATTTATTCAGCCCTATCTTTCGCTCACTTTAGCAATGATCATGAATTAGTTCCTATTTTAGAAAAAAAGAAAAATGATACTCTTCAATATTTACATACTATGCAAACGATATATGATTGTAATAAAGGAAAGGTTCCACGTGCACAACTATATATCTTGCAAAGTGTAATTGAGCATATTACAGTTGAATTACAATGGCTAAACACCCTCCTTAAAGATGCTATAGCAGGCCGACTTTCAGAAGTTGCTATAGATGAAAATTGAGCTATGAAAGAAGACATCCCTACTTCTTTCATAGCTCAATTTCTCTTTTTATACTGTAATATTATTAGTTACTTCAGAATAAAAAGTCAGAATAATAAGAAATAAAAACTTTGGAATTTTCTTATTTTAAAACAGTAGACAAAATTCCAAAAATTATGTTAGAATTTGTTTCAATATCATATCGCTTGTTAAATTCCTTTCAAAAGGAAAATAGGTACACGAACATTTCGTTTCGTGTTTAAAAGGGAAGCTTGGTGAAACTCCAACACGGTCCCGCCACTGTAAATGCTGAGATTTCTTTTTGGTGCCACTGTGAAAACGGGAAGGTGAAAGAAATTATATGAAGCATAAGTCAGGAGACCTGCCTGTTTTAACAACACTGATAGATTCACGGATGATGATGAGGTGTTAAAACAAAAAGGAAGGCTTATTTTCTATGTCTTTGCACTTTTTGTTATAAGTATTTCCTAGTAAACGGAAATGCTTACTTTCAATTAGGGAGGAATTTAAAATGGCAATTCAAACAAGTAACTTAGGTTATCCACGTATCGGACTACAACGAGAGTGGAAAAAAACATTGGAAGCTTTTTGGTCCAATAAAATTGATGAAGAACAATTTTTAACAACAATGAAAGAAATTCGCCTTCAACACGTAAAAGTACAGCAAGAAAAAGGGATTGAACTCATTCCAATTGGCGACTTTACATATTATGATCACGTTTTGGATACTGCCTATATGCTAGGATTTATCCCATCACGTTTTTCTGAGTTTACATCTTACCTTGATGTATATTTCGCAATGGCGCGTGGCTCTAAAAATCACGTAGCTTCCGAAATGACAAAATGGTTTAACACAAACTATCACTATATCGTTCCTGAATATGAAGAGGGATTACAAATCTCTTTAAAAGATAATCGTCCACTTCGCTTATACGAAGAGGCAAAACAAGAATTAGGAGTAGATGGAAAGCCTGTTATTTTAGGTCCATATACTTTCTTAAAATTAGCTAAAGGCTATACAAAAGAACAATTCCCTTCCATTTTAAAACAGTTAGTTGCACCTTACGTACAACTGCTTTCAGAACTACATGCAGCTGGTGCACAAGCCATTCAAGTTGATGAACCAATTTTCGCTTCTTTAACGAAAGAAGAAGTTCAACAAGCAAAAGAAATTTATGAAGCTATTCGTAAAGAAGTTCCAAATGCGACTCTTCTTTTACAAACGTATTTTGATAGCGTGGAAGAAAACTATGAAGAAATTATTACATTCCCGGTATCCGGTATTGGATTAGATTTCATTCATGGTAAAGAAGGTAATTTAAATGCTATTTCAAAATATGGATTCCCAGCTGATAAAACTTTAGCTGTCGGTTGTATAGATGGCCGTAACATTTGGAGAGCTGACCTTGATGAAGTTCTTGAGTTATTTACAACGTTACAAAAACAAGTCCAAACGAAAGATTTCATCGTTCAGCCTTCTTGTAGCTTATTGCATACACCGATCGATAAAACAGAAGAAACTCACTTATCGACTGAGCTATTTGATGCATTAGCATTTGCAAATCAAAAATTAGAAGAGTTAGTTCTTATTCATTCCGCTCTCACTCAAGGTACAGAAAGCATTAGTAATGAGCTGGAAACATATCGAAACGTACATCATACAATTCGCTCATCTGCTGCACGTAACCGAGAAGATGTCAAAGCAGCACGAACAGCACTAAAAGAAGAAGATTTTTCACGCCCTCTTCCATTTGAAAAACGATACGAATTACAACAAGTTGCCCTGGAGTTACCGCTATTACCAACAACGACCATTGGTAGCTTCCCGCAAACAACTGAAGTTCGTCAAACGCGAAAAGAATGGCGTAACGGTGTTATTTCAAATGAACAATATGAACAATTTATTGAAAAAGAGACAGAAAAATGGATTCGTTACCAAGAAGAAATTGGGCTTGATGTCCTTGTACATGGTGAATTTGAAAGAACTGACATGGTCGAATATTTTGGTGAGCGCCTTGCTGGTTTCTCATTCACTAAAAACGGTTGGGTACAATCATACGGTTCCCGCTGCGTAAAACCACCTGTTATTTATGGTGATGTAGCCTTTATTAACGGCATGACTATTAAGGAAACAGTTTATGCACAAA
The DNA here is from genome assembly GCF_022748145.1 of Bacillus sp. CCB-MMP212. NCBI lineage: Bacteria > Bacillati > Bacillota > Bacilli > Caryophanales > Bacillaceae > Bacillus > Bacillus sp. CCB-MMP212. The sequence continues at coordinate 381,659 of NZ_JALDQE010000002.1, read as the reverse complement.
GCTTAACGGAGAAAGTTGTAAAAGGAATGTTAACTGGACCTGTTACGATTTTAAATTGGTCCTTCGTTCGAAATGACATTCCAAGAAAAGAAGTTTCGTATCAAATTGCACTAGCTCTTCGTCACGAAATTGAACTACTTGAATCTTCCGGAATTAGAGTAATTCAAGTCGATGAGCCAGCACTTCGTGAAGGAATGCCACTAAAAGAAAAAGATTGGGATGCTTATATTACATGGGCAGTACAATCCTTCCTTTTAGCAACTTCTTCTGTAGCAAATGAAACACAAATTCATACTCATATGTGTTACAGTAACTTCGAAGATATTGTTGACGCGATTCGCGCATTAGATGCAGATGTAATTTCTATCGAAACATCAAGAAGTCACGGAGAATTTATTGATACGTTAAAACATACAACATATGAAAAAGGCATCGGTCTAGGTGTATATGATATTCATAGCCCACGTGTACCGAGTAAAGATGAAATGTATAAAATCGTAGAACAATCTTTAGAAGTATGCGATCCTAAATATTTCTGGATTAATCCTGATTGTGGTTTAAAAACGAGAAGAACAGAAGAAGTTATTCCAGCTTTAGAACATATGGTTCAAGCAGCGAAAGATGCTCGTTCCCTTTTAAAAACAAACGCATAACAAAAATGGGTTATCCTTTTCTCAGGATAACCCATTTTTTATTCTTTACTTTCAAAGAAGAATTCGTATTGTATTTTATATAATTCATCATCCGTTGGCTCTTCAAGAGGAATTGCTTGTAAGACAACTGTATACTCACCATTTGGAATAGATATTTGAAATTTGTTTGAAAGAATACTCGTTATAACGATACTTTCATTTTCAACCGTAAAAGGAACCGTAATCGTTCTAACCACTTCTTCTTTTTCAATATGTTTCCCTGGGGTCACTTTCACTTCACAAGTATAATCAGAAAGTGCTTCAAAAATAACAGTTCCCTCTGCCTCAGCATAACCTCTTTCAAAATCTTCATCCGTCCAGTCTACATAAGGCTGCTCACCGTCATAGTTCATCAACATTAATTGCGAATAAGAAATTGTTAACTCCATAGTTCCCCTTCTCCTTCATTATGAAATGTACAAATACTACTTCACTTCAAATTTCACACGCGTACCATCTGGATATTTATCTAACTTATTCCCTACCCAAGAGCCTGCTCCCCGGTTATCCGCCGGACTTATATATTCAATATGTGCTCCTTTTCCGCCTTCCTTGCACATCGCCATTGGCCATTCATCACGATCATACCCTTTTTTTGATGGATACGGTGCTAACGACAATTTCCTTCTATCTGCAGCACCACCACGATCGATTGTACAAACTTCTGAATGCCCTTCTTTTATAGCATCCGTAATATGTTTTCCTGTCTCTGGATAACGTTCTTTCGGAAATTCTAACACTTGATCATACGTATTCGTTTTCTTTACACTTGTTTCCTCTGGCACAAGTACTTCATAAACTGCTACTAAAATAGACAGAACTGCAATAATTGAAATGATAATACCTTTTAATTGCTTCATGTATACCTCCATGTTTCTACCAGTTTCTTTTCCTCAGTTATTATAACAAACTTCTCCTGTATATGTTTTCAGACATTATTTTAGTTATTCCTTGCCATTCCGCCAAAAAATTTCATTTTTTCACTAATGCTGTAGAAAACTAATAGCCTTCCGACATTCTTTTTCAAAGGAAGTCCTCATAAAAGATTGAAATGATATATACGATACTTTTTGGGGAGGAAATATCATGGAAGCTACCTATAAAACGAAAGATGTCACGAATAAAACAGGCATCCCAAAACATATAGTCCGCAAATATAGTCAACTGTTAGAGGAACATGGTTATATGATTTCTAAAACAGCTGATGCTCGTATTTATAAACTTGATGATTTAAAACTATTGAAATCTATACATGAAAGAGCTGCCACATTACAAGAAGATATTTCAGAAACGATACCGATTATTTTAAAAGAAAAAGAGGCCCCACCTGTACCAGTTATACAAGATAAGCAAGAGATACAACCGAAAGAAAAAGAAGATGGGCGTAACTTTGAGGAGTTCATGTTGAAACTTGAAATGCTAGCTCAATTAAATGAAGCAATTATTCATCAAAATTCTACTCTAATTACACAAAATCGTTTAAAGGATGAGAAACTAGATGAATTGATGCAACAAGTGTATGTAAAAGAAGGCTCTCAAGAAAAAATGCTTCAAGAGTTAGTCGAGCACGCCGCTCAAACAGATGCATTGCAAAAAGAAAAAATGGACTTATTAATGAATCATATGTATAAACGAGAATCCAAACAAGAAGAAAAAATGAATAAACTTGTTAGTCAAATTTATAACAAGGACAGTAATCGTGATGCACAGCTTATGCAAGTTATTCGAGAAATTCAAGAAACAAAAAGAATGGTCGCTGCCTCAAAAGAGCAAAGCTTCTTTCAATCATTTAAAAGTTTATTTAGCCGAGCAAAACAAGAAAAAACAAATGAATAAACAATATAAAATAAAAAGTTACCTTCCATCGGTAACTTTTATTCCTTATTTTGTACAGCTGGTAATATAATAATTGCTTCAGTGCCTTTTCCACTTTCACTCTTATATTCCAATGTACCATTATGCGCTTGTAAAATACTAAATGTTACCATAAGCCCTAATCCTGTCCCTTTTTCTTTTAAAGAATAATATGGTTGCCCCAGCCTTGCTAACTGTTCTTTCGTCATACCAACACCACTATCTTTAACTCTTATTATGATTGTTTCGTCTTTTTGAATAGCTGTTACTTTTAAATATCCTTTATTTCCTTGAATTGCTTCAATACCATTTTTAACAACATTCATAATAGCTTGCTTCAATTTTGTCTTATCACCAATCGTATAAAGACTTTCTGAAATTTCAACTTGTAAATATACACCTTGCATTGCTGCAAATGACGACATAAGAGTGGTCATTTCTATTAATTGGGCTGATAAACAAATGTGTTCTTTTTTCTCAATTTGCGGCCTTGCTAAATTCAAATAATCTGAAATAATTTGTTCCGCCCGATCCAATTCAGCTAATACGAGACGCATATAATCCTTATTCTTCACATCTTCCGTACTTTCTAGCAATTGGATAAATCCACGAACAACAGTAAGTGGATTTCGAACTTCATGTGCCACACTTGCTGCTAACTCACTTACAATATTAAGCTTTTCTGATTTTTGCATCTCTGTACGTAGCAATGCATTTTCATTTAAATATTCAGTTAAATACACCTGAAATACCATTGTCATGACCATGATAAGCGAGGCAAATATAAATCCGCTATATATTTGCGAAATATACGGTGTAAATCCTGTTTCCAAAAGAACATTAATCATGCCTAATACTAAAGAAACAAGCACATAAAATGATGAAATCATAAATGCTAAAATTAATTTCTTATCTCTTGAAAAAAGAGACCATTTCTTTGATAAAAATAGCGGAACTATCAATAGAAATGTTACTTCTAAAACTGGAAGAAAGCTCATTCCCTTTAGTAACCATTCATATGCAACAAAAATAACCGCTGGGATTAAACCAACAATCCCACCATATAAAAAACCACTGACAATTGGAATTGGGTGAAAGTTATACCCACACACATTGCCAAAACAAATAGAGTATGTCATGGAGAGAACGAGCGTAACGCTAGATAAAAACATAATAAAGTAACGATTTGGCTTCGGAGGCATTTCTTGATAGCGATTTAAACGAATCGCTTCATATAAAAATAGTGGTAAAATTATGATGGCAATTTGAATCAACAAATCACGGATAAGCTCCATAACCTCTCATCCCCTATATGTATTTTGATATGATTATATCATTTTATAGGTTTATTTGTTTTAAAATTTTGATTTTTCTTAACATATTTGTTAATTCTTTGTTAACAACTCATAATAATTGTTACAGATTTTCGAAATGATTGTAAACCCTGTACCAAATTTCCTTCGTGCAGTATACAATGAATACGGATTACAAAGAAAATGTAAAAATACTTTTTTAGACGGACAACTATAGCAAAATACAGCATATAATCCATACTATCTATGTTTACAAATAAGTGATCATTACTTTAGTAGGAGGAAGATAAATATGGCGGGTACTACGCTTGTTTTAAAAGAAGAAAATTTGGTTGTTCTAGAAAATGTTGAAAAATCAGTATATGAAGAGTTACAGCATAAAGCAGGAGATGAAGATTGCACATGTGCTGTGAACGAATCAGTTGTTCACCTTGGCAAGGTATCCTCTGTACTCTGGAATGAAGATGAAATAGATTGGGAATACGGATATTAAAAAGTCGCTTATAGCGGCTTTTTTTTTCTTTTCTCTCTCTTTCTAAATTACATATACAAAGCGCAATCATAGAAAATATGATAAAATGAACTTAATTTTCAAACGGAAGAAAGGGAGATACAATGGAACAATTCATTAACCCTAGAGTGAAGGATATCCAAATTTCTGGAATCCGTCAATTCTCTAACATGATTCAAAACTATGATAATTTGATTTCTTTAACAATCGGACAACCCGATTTCCCTACACCTTCTCTCGTAAAAGAAGCGGCAAAACGGGCTATTACAGAAAACTATACAAGCTATACACATAACGCTGGTTTACTAGAATTACGTAAGGCAGCTTGTAACTTCGTAAAAGATAACTACGATTTACATTACTCACCTGAAAACGAAACCATCGTTACAATTGGTGCTAGCGAAGCAATTGATGTTGCATTCCGAACGATTTTAGAGCCAGGAACAGAAGTAATTTTACCTGCTCCTATTTATCCAGGTTACGAACCTATTATTCGATTATGCGGTGCAACGCCCATTTTTGTAGATGTTCGTGAAACTGGATTCCGTTTAACAGCTGACGCGCTAAAAAATGCTATTACAGAAAAAACAAGATGTATCGTACTACCATATCCTTCTAACCCAACTGGTGTAACTTTATCCATAGAAGAATTAAAAGATATTGTAGATGTTTTAAAAGATAAAAATATTTTCGTCCTTTCAGATGAAATTTATAGCGAGCTTGTGTATGAACAAAAGCATACATCTATCGCTCATTTCCCAGAAATGCGTGAAAAGACAATTGTCATTAACGGTTTATCTAAATCACATTCTATGACTGGCTGGCGTGTTGGACTTTTATTCGCACCAAGCTATTTAGCAGGACACATATTAAAAGTTCATCAATACAATGTAACGTGTGCTACTTCAATCGCTCAATACGCTGCGATTGAAGCATTAACAGCTGCTAAAGACGCACCCAAAATGATGCGCCACCAATATAAAAAACGCCGTGATTACGTATATAATAGACTCACTCAAATGGGATTAGCAGTTGAAAAGCCAACAGGTGCATTTTACTTATTCCCATATGTCGGTCATTTGACATCTTCATCATTTGATTTTGCACTTGATCTTGTCAAAGAAGCTGGACTAGCTGTAGTTCCTGGAACAGCATTCTCTGAATACGGTGAAGGCTACCTTCGCTTGTCCTATGCGTATAGTATCGAAACTTTAAAAGAAGGCTGCGACCGATTAGAAGCCTTTCTAATAAAAAAAGCTAAGAGTTAAACTCTTAGCTTTTTTATGCATAATGATCACAAGTTTGACGTTTTAGTAATTTATGAGGAATAATGATACACTTTGCAGTGGATTCTGCATTCTCTACTTTATCAACTAAAGCTTTTGCTGCCTCATATCCTAGCTGATAAATATTCACATCAACTGTCGAAAGTGGAGGGCTCGCAATTTCTGATAATAAAGCATTATTAAAGCTTACAATAGAAACATCCTTCGGTACAACGAACCCTTTTTTAGAAAGAGCACTTAACACACCAAGTCCAATTAAGTCATCCGTTGCCATAATTGCCGTTGGCGGTTGCTGCAGTCCCATTAATTCCTCAACGGCTTGTTGACCACTTTCTCTCGAAAAATCAAAATGTAAAATATATTCTTTTGGTAATACAATGTCTGCTAATTTCAAGGCATCACTCATACCAGCTAAACGATCTCTCGTTACAAGTAAATCTGATCCACCACCAATGAACGCGATTTGCTTATGCCCTAATGAAATTAAATATTCTGCCACTTCTCTTGCAGCTGTATAATTGTCATTATCTACATATGTAATTTCATCTTTTCGATCATATGGTTTTCCTATTAAAACAAACGGGAAATTTTGTTCATGTAAATATTGAATAATCCGATCATTCTCCCTTGAATATAAAAGAATAATACCACCAATTTGACGTCCCTGTACCATCTTTACGACACCATTAAAAATTTCTTCTTCCGTTTCACCTGTCGACATGTAAAGCGCATAACCTTCTACGTGTGCAAATGAACTAATCCCTCTTATAACTTCTGGGAAAAATGGATTTTGAAAAGCTTTACTTGCAGAACTTGGCATAACAAGACCAAGTGTTTTCGTCGTTTGGTTCGCAAGATTTCTTGCATTTAAATTGGGATGATACCCTAATTCACTCATCACTTTCCTAACACGGCGCTTTGTCTTTTCACTTATACTTGGATTATCAGCAATTACACGAGAAACTGTTGATGGTGCAACATTCGCTTGCTTCGCCACATCTTTAATTGTAACTGTCATAAAAATCCCCCTCCTCTCATTTCTCTGCCATTTTTCATATATTTTATCTCGCACTCATTGCAAGTCATAAACTTTCATTTCTTATATCTTGCAAAACTAATCCTATTCTCCCTCTTCATGTATTGTAAGGGATATAGCTATTTTTTCCTATACTATAATATACTATTTATTTCACTTCTTTTCACATGTGATGTCAAATCTCTTTTCATCTCCCTATAAAGTTATTTATAGGGAGATGAAAAGAAAAATGGGACGTAATGTCCCATTTTTCATCCTTTTGTACCTCCAGCTGTTAAACCAGAAATAAAGTATTTTTGTAGTGATAGGAATAAAATTGAAATTGGGATCGCAATTAACACAGAACCCGCTGCAAACGTTGTAAATTCATTACCGAATTTCTTCGCAACCATTTCATATAATCCAACTGCTAAAGTATAATTTTCTGGTGTTCGCAAAATAATACTCGCTAAAATGAAATCTGTAAATGGACCAATGAAAGTAAATAACGCTACAACCGCTACGATTGGCTTTGCAAGTGGCATAATGATTTGCCAAAAAATACGGAAATGTCCTGCTCCATCCATACGAGCTGATTCATCCAGTTCTTTCGGAATCGTATCAAAATACCCTTTCATAAGCCATGTATTCATCGGAATGGCCCCGCCTACATAAATTAAAATTAATGCAAGGTGTGTATCAATTAATCCTGTTAATTGAGCTAATACGTATAGAGCAATTAACGCTGCAAAGTTTGGAATCATTTGCAGGATTAAAAATGTTAATAAACCATTTTTTCTTCCAACAAAACGATATCTCGAAAATGCATAAGCAGTAAAGCTAATTGCTAACACTGAGAAAATCATCGTTAAAACACTTACTTTTAATGTGTTTTTATACCATAGTAAGTAATTACTATTCTCTAGATCTAATAACTTACGATAATGATCTAACGTTGCATTTTGTGGAATAATACTTGATCCAGATAAACTATCACCTGGATTAAACGATGAGCCAATAATCCATAATAACGGATAGAAAATGATGGCACACATTACGAAAATAACTAAATAACTTAATGAGAGACGTAACATCTTCTGTCTTTTAATATTCATTTACATCATATCCTCTTCTTGGAATGATTTTGTTCTCTTAAATTGCCATAACGCAACTGTAATAACGATTAACGATAATATCATTGTAAGAGCTGCTGCTTTTCCGTACTGCGCTGAAGTCATCGTTAACTTATAAATCCATGAAATTAAAATATCCGTTCCACCTGCGTCTTGTCCAGCTACAGCAGGACCTCCACCGTTAAATAGATAGATGATACTAAAGTTATTAAAGTTAAACGTATATTGCGTAATTAATATTGGTGCTGTTGCATATAACACAAGTGGCAATGTAATTTTACGAAACTGTTGCCAAGCTGTCGCTCCATCTACTGTAGCCGCTTCATATAATTCTCCCGGAATCGATTGCAGTATACCTGTTGTCATCGCAAAGATAAACGGGAACCCAAGCCACGTTTGAATCATAATTAAAGCAATCTTCGCCCAAAATGGATCTGTCATCCAAGCAATTTTTTCAATTCCGAATAAAGCTAATACTTGATTGTTAATCGCTCCGAATGTTTCATTAAACATACCAGAGAAAACAAGAATAGATACGAATGCTGGAACCGCCCACGGTAAAATGAAGATTGTTCGAATAATCGCCTTTCCTTTAATACCAGGCTGATTTACGATAATCGCTAAGAAAATACCGAGCGCAACTTGTAATGTTGTTGCAACGAATGTCCAAATGACAGTCCAAGAGAATACACTTACAAATGTCTCTCTCCACATCGGTAAAGTGAAAATATCAATAAAGTTTTTAAAGCCCACCCAATCTACTAATTTAGCTGGAGGAGAATGATATAAATCATAGTTTGTAAATCCAATTAAAATTACGAAGATGATTGGAAATACGACAACAAAGATAAGTAGTAGAAAACCTGGTGAAACCATTAAATAAGGAAAACCTTGATCTAACAAATTACGGTATTGCTCTTTTACAGAATTTAACGGTGTTCCGATATCACGTTTCTTTCCATTTTGGTATGCATCGTATAAGTTAAATGCATATATGCCGAGCCCAAAAACGATAACGATAAGGGCCAAGATTCCTTCTACTAATAGAAAGACAGAATGGTCACGTGGAACTTCTGTACCGAGCGTTACAATACCCCATAATCCCATATTTAATAAATCAGCAAAGGCTACAATAAATGAACCTGTTAATACTAGAAAAATAAGACCTTTTACAAATTGTTTATTATACATTTGGCCCACGCCTGGAATGATTGATAACATGGTTGCCATTTTTCTATGCTTTGAATGGTTTAACCCATTTGCTGGTTCCATAGATGTTTGCATGTTCCTTCCCCCTTTTTTCTTCCTACATGGAAGGGAGAGAATTCGTGCCTCTCATATTAGAGGCACGAATTTCACCTTATTTTTTCTTGTTATGATTTGCCTCAATATTACCTTTAATTTGTTTCACTGCACTATCAAGCGCCGCTTTTGGTGCCTCTTTATCTGTAACAACTAATTGAAGCGCATCTCCAGCTGGTTTCCAAACTTCTTGCATTTCTGGAATGTTTGGCATTGGAATTCCATTTTCAGATTGCGTTGCAACTGCTTTTGCAGCTTCGTTATCTTTAATAATTGGATCTTCCATTACTGATTTTACTGGAGGAATTTCTTTTGTTTTCTCAAATCGAATTTTTGCGTTTTCTTCATTTGTTACCCACTCAGTGAATTTTGTAGCTAAATCATTTTGTTTAGAAAAACTTGTTACATGCCATCCTTTAACCCCAACAAACGTTTTCATCGGTTGACCATTTGGTAATTTCGGCATTGGAGCAACGCCATAATCAATCCCGTTCTTTTCCATTGCTTGGAACGCCCATGGGCCATTCATGATAGATGCTGCTTTTCCTTCATTGAATAGTCCATCAGCAGCAGGCCCACCTGATTCACCGATAATACCTTTCGGGAATAATTTTTCTTTGTACCATTTTTGAAGATATTCAGCACCTTGTACTGCTCCGCTATTATTTAATCCAACATCACTTGCATTTGGCTTTCCATCTTTTTCACCAAATACATAACCGCCCATACCTGCCATGAATGCATTAGCAAAGTAGAAGTTATCTCCTAATGCTAAAAATCCGTACTTGCCATCTTTCGTAAATTCTTTTGAGAAGTTAAACAGCTCGTCCATCGTTTCTGGCGCTTTTGGCATTAGTTTTTTATTATAAATAAAGACTGGTGTCTCAATTGCTTTTGGTAAACCATATAATTTTCCGTTATATGTCTGTGCTTCTATTGATGAATTAGTAAATTTACTCTTTACAGCATCATCTGCTTTCACTTCAGAAAGTAAACCTTCTGTTACTGCATTTCCGATTTGATCATGTGGCAATGTTACAACATCTGGTCCAGTCCCCGCTGGCCCATCAAGGCGTAACTTCTTCACTTGATCTGTCATTTGCATTTCAACAACTTTTACTTTTACTTTATATTTTTCCTCAAAGCTTTTCACTGCTGGTTCTAAACCAACACCTTTTTTATCATCTTCCCAAACAAGAAGATCATAGTCTTTTTTCGCTTTACTTTCCTCTTTTTTCCCTGAATCTTTCGGTCCACATGCAGATAACATACCAATAGATAATGCTGAAACCGTTAATAATGATAATGCTTTCTTCATCCCAAAAACCTCCCTAAATTGTCTATGTACCTCAGTAACTGAAAACGTTTGCATTTAATAGTTTAATTGAAGCGCAAACAATATCTCAAGTCTATGAAAACGTTTGCGCTATTTGTCTATCATTATACATTCTTTTATTCATTTTGCAAATATTAATTTAAAAATTATGTCATTATACTCTTTATACATTGACTTTATATGAAATGAATACTACTCTTATAAGCAACATTAAAGCTATAAGAAAGGCAATCGTTTGCAATATAGGCTTTATTATTACACTTCAGGGAATACTATGTATAGAGATATTGAAGGGGGATTTTCTATATGTTTAAAGAAGCCATTTATCATAGGCCGAAAGATAATTATGCATACGCTTACGATGAACAAACTATTCACATCCGAATACGTACTAAGAGAGATGATGTTCAAAGCGCCGATCTTATTTACGGTGATCCTTACGAATGGAAAGACGGGAAATGGATTTCATTAAGTACACCAATGAAAAAAACGGGTTCTACTGCATTATTTGATTATTGGTCCATTTCGATCGAACCGAAATTTAAGCGCTTACGTTATGGGTTTGAATTAAAATCTGAAACAGACACTCTTATTTATACAGAGCGAGGATTCTTTTCTAACATTCCAAATGATGATGTTGGTAACTTTTTTTGTTTTCCATTTATTCATGCAGATGATGTATTCAAAGCACCATCTTGGATTAAAGACACCATTTGGTATCAGATTTTCCCTGAACGATTCGCTAATGGCGATAGTACGCTGAATCCAGAAAACACCCTTCCTTGGGGAAGTGCGAATCCTACTCCAACTAATTTTTTCGGTGGGGATTTTGCTGGTGTTATTCAAAACCTTGATTACCTTGTTAAGCTTGGCATTTCCGGAATATATTTCACACCTATTTTCAAAGCTCATTCAAACCATAAATATGACACAATTGACTATATGGAAATTGATCCACAATTTGGGACGAAAGAAACTTTTAAAGAGCTCATTGAAGAATGTCATAAACACGGTATAAAAGTAATGCTCGATGCTGTGTTTAATCATAGTGGATACTTTTTCGAGAAATTTCAAGACGTTCTAGAGAACGGTGAGAAGTCTGCATATAAAGAGTGGTTCCACATTCATGAATTTCCAATTATAACCGATCCACTTCCCAATTATGATACTTTCGCCTTTACACCGTATATGCCTAAATTAAATACAGCTCATCCAGATGTAAAAGAATACTTACTTGAAGTAGGACGTTATTGGGTACGAGAATTCAATATAGATGGCTGGCGCCTTGATGTCGCAAATGAAGTCGATCACAACTTTTGGAGAGAATTCCGAACTGAAATAAAGACATTAAATCCTGAAGTATATATTTTGGGAGAAATTTGGCACGATGCCCTTCCGTGGCTACAAGGCGATCAATTTGATGCTGTCATGAGCTACCCTGTTACAAACGCTCTACTTTCTTACTTTGCTAACGATTCCATTAAAGCAAGTGAATTTATGAAGCAAATTACAGAATCTCTACATTCCTACTCTATGAATGTAAATGAAGCAGCCTTTCATTTATTAGATAGCCATGATACTCCAAGAATTTTAACAACATGCAATGGAGATAAAAATAAGTTGAAATTGCTCTATGTATTCCATCTTTCTTTCATCGGCTCTCCATGTATTTATTACGGAGATGAAATCGGCATGGATGGTGGTATGGACCCCGATTGCCGTAAATGTATGATTTGGGATACTAAAGAACAAGATCATGCATTATTTACACATATACAAACATTGATTTCATTACGAAAACAACATGCAGCTTTTGGAGGACATGGTACTTTTCAATTCATCGAAGCAAATGATGAACATAATTATATTTCTTATACGAAAACATATGAGGATGAAACTATCTTTTTCGTTTTAAACCCTACTAATAGTGAAGTTACAGTTTCACTCCCTCTTCATGTTACTGGTAAGAAAATAATTAACATTTATACAAATGAAGAATTTTCAGCAGAAGCAAGTGTATTACAAGTTACACTTCCTCCATATGGATTCTCCATATTAAAATGGTAACCCAAAAAATCCTTATGCCAAGGTGGCATAAGGATTTTTCTTATTTCAATTTGAATACCATCGCTTCATACGGACGTAATGTAATGTTATCTATCAATCCGATTTCTACATCGTAATTGTGTATGAATAATTCTGATTCACTATAACTAATATCCTCAGGCATTTCAAATACACTTTCATCCGCAGTAAAGTTTGCAATAACAAGTAGTTTTTCGTCTCCATATGTTCTTACATAAGCAAAAATAGAAGGATTATTCTCTAATATTAAATCATATGATCCATATACAACTATTTCATTATTTTTGCGTAGCTCAATTAATTTCTTATAGTAATAAAAAATTGAACCTTCATCTTGGATTGCTTGTTTCACATTAATCTCTTTATAGTTAGGATTTACAGTAATCCAAGGCTCACCCGTTGTAAATCCAGCGTGATTCTGATCATCCCACTGCATCGGAGTTCTAGCATTATCACGACCCTTTATATAAATAGATTCCATTACTTTTTCTATATCTTCACCATGGTCTATCACTTTTTCTTTATACATATTTAACGTTTCAATATCTCGATATTCATCAATTGATTGGAATCGAACGTTCGTCATTCCGATTTCTTCACCTTGATAAATATATGGCGTTCCCTTCATCATATGAAGAACTGTCGCTAACATTTTCGCAGATTCAATGCGATACATTCCATCGTTACCAAAACGAGATACAACGCGAGGCTGATCATGGTTATTCCAATAAAGGCTATTCCATCCGGTATGCTCTAATGCTTTTTGCCACTTTGTTAAATTCTCTTTTAAAGTAAGAAGTGAGCATGGTTTTACATCCCACTTTCCACCTTCTCCTGAATCTAAATCCATATGTTCAAATTGGAATACCATTTGCAACTCTTTTCGTTCTTCTCCAGTATACAATTTAGCTTCTTCTGTCGTTACACCAGGCATTTCACCAACCGTCATAATATCATAATTCGATAATACTTCCTCATTCATTTCATGCAAATATTTATGAATGTTTGGACCGTTCATAAAATGTTTATGACCTGAAACATAACCATCTTCATCTGTTTCAACTGTTGGTAACCCTTCTTCTTTAGAAATAAAATTGATAACATCCATGCGGAATCCATCAATTCCTTTTTCTAACCAAAACTTCATCATCTCATAAACATCTTGTCTTACCTTTTCATTATCCCAGTTTAAATCCGGTTGTTTTTTAGAAAACAGATGTAAATAATATTCATCCGTCATTTCATCATACTTCCATGCAGATCCACTAAAAGCAGCTCCCCAGTTGTTTGGTTCTTTCCCTTCTTTTCCAGGACGCCATATATAGTAATCTCTATATTTATTATCTTTTGATTTACGTGATTCAATAAACCAATTATGTTCATCAGATGTATGATTAACAACTAAATCCATCATCAATTTCATATTACGTTCATGCATTTCATGTAATAGTTCATCCCAATCTTCCATTGTTCCGAACTCGTTCATAATTTTACAATAATCGCTTATATCATAACCATTATCATCATTTGGAGATTCATAGATTGGTGATAACCAAATCACATCAATCCCTAACTCTTTTAAGTAATCTAGCTTTGAAATAATCCCTTGAAGATCTCCTATACCATCACCATTACTATCCATAAAGCTACGAGGATAAATTTGATATACTACACTTTCTTTCCACCATTGTTTTTCCATTATGCTACCCCATTTCATTCATTTTTCTCTTTTTCCAAGGCGCAAACGTTTTCATTAATGAATGATAACAGATTCTATCTCAATTTAAAATAGCGCTTACAATTTTTATTGTTCTTTTTCTAAGAAAACATATGAAAACCACTAATAAATCTCCAATAAATGAAAACGTTTTATTTTTTTATTTATTTTTTGAATCTATTCGTTTATAATGAACTCAAAGAAAACGTTTGCATAATTATTTCTAGGGGGAAATACCATGGCAGAACTTAAATTAGAAAACATTTATAAGATATATGATAATAACGTAACAGCTGTAACTGATTTTAATTTACACATTCAAGATAAAGAATTTATTGTATTTGTCGGTCCTTCTGGATGCGGAAAGTCTACAACGTTACGAATGGTAGCTGGACTCGAAGATATTTCAAAAGGCGAGTTTTCAATTGATGGTAAACTAATGAATGATGTTCCTCCAAAAGATCGAGATATCGCAATGGTATTCCAAAACTACGCTCTTTATCCACATATGAGTGTATATGATAATATGGCATTTGGATTAAAACTTCGAAAAATACCAAAAGATGAAATCGATCGTCGTGTAAAAGATGCAGCAAAAATTTTAGGACTTGAACAATATTTAGATAGAAAACCGAAAGCATTATCAGGTGGACAGCGCCAACGTGTTGCGTTAGGTAGAGCAATCGTTCGAGATGCAAAAGTTTTCTTAATGGACGAGCCATTATCAAACTTAGATGCTAAACTCCGTGTTGCAATGCGCTCAGAAATTTCTAAGCTACATCATCGCCTTGGAACAACAACAATTTATGTAACACATGACCAAACAGAAGCAATGACTATGGCTTCGCGTCTTGTCGTTATGAAGGATGGAAAGATTCAACAAATTGGAACACCAAAAGAAGTATATGAAACACCAGAAAACATTTTCGTGGGTGGATTTATCGGGTCACCAGCGATGAACTTCTTCCGTGGTAAATTGACTGAAACCGATTTCGTTATAGACAATACTATAAAAATCAAAGTATCTGAAGGAAAAATGAAGATGCTACGTGAACAAGGCTATGTAAATAAGGAAATTGTTTTAGGTATTCGCCCGGAGGACATTCATGATGAACTACTATTTTTAGAAGCTTCACAATCTACTACTTTCACAACAAAAATTGAAGTTGCTGAATTGTTAGGTGCTGAATCTATTTTATATATGAAACTTGGAAATCAAGATTTTGCAGCACGTGTTGATGCAAGACATATATTCTCACCTGGAGACCAAATTAAATTGGCATTTGATTTAAATAAAGCGCATTTCTTTGACAACCAAACAGAACAACGTATTCGCTAAAAAAATTTCCTTCTATATAACATACAAAAAAACCGTCCACATATATTGAGGGCGGTTTTCATTATTATACTAGGGCTTCTACTGTATGAAATGATTGTCCTTTCGTGCCAATAATACCGAAAATCGGTAAATCACTAAGCACCACTTCTTCTTGCTGTTTCATAAAAGATGACGTTAATTGTTTTATCTCTATCCAAACGTCATTAATACAAAGTACATTGGAATCGTTCTCTTGTTGGCGAGAAAAAATAGAATCTATTTTATATAAACCAGCATTTTGAAAAAGCATGTCAATGCGACTGAATGCATTCAAAGTAATGCTAATAACGCGTTGCCAATCTCCTTGCTTTTCCATATCATAGAATACAAAAAGGGCTTCTCCGCCTAGATTCGTAATTTCCTCCACTGTTGCTTGTCCACTTTCTTGATCAATGTCCGTCACAATTACTTTTGCGCCTTGTTTAGCCAACAAAAGAGCTGTATTACGTCCAATACCGATGCCACCGCCAGTTACGATAGCAACTTTTCCTGCAAGCTTCATTTTCATTACCCCTTCTATAAGTCTTACCGTCATTCAGTATACTCCTTTATGAGATTATTCTGCAAGCAAGAAAAATTGCTATTCAATTTGTAAACGTTTACTTTTTATCCTTCTTTTTTCTTACTCTTACGCTGATCAAGAACTAGACCGATAAAAATGAGAATGCCCCAAAAAATTATGCTACCTCCTGTCATCTCAACTTCCCCCTTATTATATAAAGTAAAACTTTAATCAGCCCCAAATGGTGAGATAAAGATATTATTTTTAATTATTATATCATTATCTTAATTTTCAATCTATTATAAATAGAAATGACACATTTTAGCTTTTCCTTACTGTAAATATTCACAATATACTTATAAAATAAAAAAAGACCCTTTTATATATAAAAGGGGCTTTTTTTATTTTATTTTATTATACAAGACTTATTATTTTCGTCTTTGTAATTAAGTCCTGAAAACCGCAATTGTCTTTGCGGAACAACATCATATATACGTTACATATTAATGGAATTCCTAATAGCAATACGTTCGGTAATAACACTACAAAAAATCTTATAATTAATGTTTGCAACGTTAGTTTTTCACTCTTCAATGAAATTAATTTTATTCTCGTTACCTTTTTGCCAAGTGTAACACCGTTCCAAATAAAGGGTAACACAATAAAATATATCGCCATTAATATGAAAACTACTGCGAAATCATATCTAAAATCACCTAAGCTTATATTAAAGCGCTTAAACATAGCACTATAGTTTCCGGTCATAATAGCTACTACTGCACCATACATAACCGAGATTAAAAACATGTCAATTAGGGAAGCACCTATGCGATTCATTACAAGCGCTGGACGATGCATCTTTAACTTCATTTTATGTCGACTCCTTCATATCCTTCTTTACCCGTCTCATCGTACCACTTCTAAAAAACATTGTAAACTAGCGTTTCTCTTACTTTTCTTGTACAATTTGTTACAATAGCATTATAAAGGAGGTTCCCATATTGAAAAAATGGATAATCCTATTCGTCGCCTTCCTATTAACTGGTTGTGCAGGAAACACTAGTCACTTAACTTATACGGTTAACGATGAATACGAACTCATACGTACTTCTGGAAATGCATTTGAACTTTTCCCCTCGCAAGATGCTGTATATGCCACACAATACATCCCTGCAAAAATTACAGACATTGCTTGGGATGATAAATACATTATTGCAAAACAAACTGAGGAAAAATCAGATCCAAATAACCCTGACGCAGCAATTGCAAATAAAAAAAGTGAACATTATTGGATTATTGACGTAAAGCACAATAAACGTTTCGGTCCCTACAATGAAAAGCAATTTAACGAACAAAAAGATGCGTTTAAAATTAAGGTGCCTTTTCAAAATGTAGATTCATACATAAAAGAAATAAAAAAACAGTCAGCATAATATTTGAGTGCTGACTGTTTTTCTTACATTATTTTAAAAACACCTTACTCCGAAAGTGAGATATTAAACGTTTGTGACTCTTTTACAACATCTTGTGTTTCTGAATCTCCTGCAAGTAAATCATCAGTTGTAAACTGAATATCCTTTACTTTGTCTTTTCCATCGTCAAGTATTAAACCAATAATACCATCTCTTGTTTCACCAGGCTTATAGTCTTCTCTTGACACATTTTTTGTACCAACTAACGTATCTTCATCATATAAAAAGTTTTGAGTCGCTACTTTAAAATGTTGCTTACCATTAATCATAACATCATTCATAGAGAAAAATTGCATATTTTTATTCCCGCTATTCTCCACTTTATATGTAATCTCAACATAACGAATTGTATTACTAATCTCTGTTCCACTTAGCGATGCATATAATTCTGCATCTTCTTGGCTTACTTTATCCCCTAATCTACGTTTTACTTCTTCAGGAGTTAGTGCCGTGTATACTTTCAATGTATTTTTTGCTTTTTCACTCATCTGTGATAAAGAGATTACTTTCACATCTTGTACGTGAATTTTCATTGGCGCTACTTCAAATGTTTGATTCACAGAGTGCATCTGCTCTAACTTGAAAGTACCCCATCCTGTTTCTTTCACTTTTTGTCCTACTTTTTTCAGCTCACGCCCACCATATTCTTTCGTTTCAGGAATAGATTCTTTCTTCTTCGGTTCAGCTTTCTTTTCTTCTTGATGGAAGCAACCACTTAACATAAGAAGAAAACTACATAAAACAAAAATACTTTTCCATGCTTTCATCATTTCATTTCTCCTAACACTATCATTCATGAATATAAAATTAGTCCCTTGCCTTGTAAACTATAGAAACAATGAAAAGTCCACAAAATGAACTTGTCAGTCCAGATACTATTATACCTCCAATTTGGAAAATATGAAAATAGGGATCTAGGAACGCATGCACGATAAATATAATAGTTGCCACAACAATTACTGAAATCCAATACTTTCTTTTTTCCGAAGCTAAAATAAGATCTTTACCCATTCCATTTCTATACTTCCATAAAACGTATACTAATAATAGAAAACCAATACATGTACTTCCATGTTGCATATATTTATAAACAGGGATACCGTACCATTCTCTTTGCAATAATGGTATTTTCATAACAAAATAGCCTGTCTTATGAGTGAATGCATCCCAAACAACATGCGTTAACATACCGAATAATGCTGAATAACAAAATACAAAAAGATCCTCCCATGTATGAAGCCCCCATCTCTTGTCTATTGCATATGTATAGTAGCCAGCAAATGGTTTAGGTAAATGTGTTATAAAAGGCTTTTTTAAAACGTAATGATATATACATGCTAATAAGAAGACAAGTGGTAAATTTAAATATAAGAACCCAAGCCACGTATGCCCAATAACACCATACGGTCTAAAGTGTAAAAAATATTCAAAGTCAGGCGCCATACTACCTAATATAAGAGCCGTTACTGACATATATTTAGAATGCTTTTTCGCAAAAGGAAGAACTGCTGCTGGATGTGCAAATGTAAACGGCATACTTTAACTCCTTCTCACATTTTCAGTAGAATACCATATATCATAACGAGAGAATGGATCTTCATGCAATATTTATTTTCACATTGGAATATGATAGTTTAAATGATATAATCCACATAAAATATTCAGAAAATAAGGAAGGGATTCAGGTGTCATTAACACTTGTATTTGCTGCTTTTTTAGAATTAAAATCCGTTATGAATTGAGGTTTATATATTGATTGACGTACCCTTTTTACAAAATGTCACATTAAAAAAAGAAAATATCCCTAGTTTTTCCGCATATCCTTACTGCTTACCCGCTATTCGAACATTACAATCACTAGCTTTCCATCCAAATGTAACATTCATTATTGGAGAAAACGGAACAGGTAAATCAACATTACTTGAAGGAATTGCAATTGCGTTAGGTTTTAATGCAGAAGGTGGAACGAAGAACTTCCGTTTTAGCACAAACGATTCCCATTCACCTTTACATGAATACCTTCGAATTTCAAAAAGTTTCAATACACCAAACGACGGTTTCTTTCTTCGCGCTGAATCTTTTTATAACGTTGCTTCTTATATTGATGAAATGGATGCTGATCCAGAAGCACGCGGAAATCCAGTTATTGATTCATATGGTGGTGTCTCACTTCACAAACAATCACACGGTGAATCATTCTTTTCCTTATTTATGAATCGTTTTTCAGGACAAGGTTTATACATTTTAGATGAGCCTGAGGCCGCTCTATCACCAATGAGACAACTTTCCATGCTCATTCGAATGCATGAACTAGCGGAACAAGGCTCACAATTTGTTATTGCGACGCATTCTCCTATTTTAATGGCTTACCCTGAATCTACTATATACTCTTTAACACAAGAGGGGATTCACGAATCCACATTAGAAGAAACCGAGCATTACCAAACAACGAAACTTTTCTTTGAAAATCGTGATCGATTATTTCATCATCTATTTGAGTCATAAAAAAAGAAGCAGCAATAGCTGCTTCTTTTTTATAGTGCTTCTATAAATAAGGCAACCCCGATACCGCCACCGACGCATAAAGAGGCAATTCCTTTTTCTAACCCACGTCTTTTTAATTCGTGAATTAAACTTACCGTAATACGAGCCCCTGTACAACCAATTGGATGCCCAAGTCCTACGCCACTACCGTTTACATTCACTTTTTCACGGTCTAAACCTAACTCTTTCTCTACAGCTAAATATTGAGCCGCGAAAGCTTCATTAATTTCAAGTAAATCTGCATCTTCTAATGACCAATCCACTTTTTCTAAACCTTTACGAATTGCTGGTGCTGGTCCAATACCCATAATTTTCGGGTCTACTCCAGCTACTGAATATCCAACAATTCTAGCTAACGGTTGTAAACCTTTTTCTTTTGCTTTTTCTTCGCTCATTAATACTAGAACTGCACTTCCGTCATTCAGGCCAGATGCATTACCTGCAGTTACAGACCCATCTTTACGGAATGCTGGTTTTAACCCTGCTAATTTTTCCGCTGTAATATCTGCACGTGGATGCTCATCCTTCGAAAATACTACTTCTTTTCTACGTTCTTTTATTGTAATAGGAACAATTTGATCGTCAAAGTGTCCAGACTCGATTGCCTTCAGTGCCAATGTATGACTGCGAAGAGCAACTTCATCTTGTTCCTCTCTTGTAATTTCATATTGTTCAACTAAATTTTCCGCTGTTTCACCCATCATAATATGGTGAATCGGATCTTCTAACACTTCCCACACCGTATCACGAATTTCTCCGTGCTGTAGACGTTGTCCCCAGCGGTGCTGTTTCAATGCATAAGGGCTCGAACTCATCGCTTCTACTCCACCTGCAACAACAACATCACTTACACCTAATTGGATTTGCATTGCAGCTGACATAATTGCTTGCATACCTGAAGAACATTGACGTTGGATTGTATATCCCGTAACTGTGTCAGGAAATCCTGCCGCTAATGCAGCTGTTCTCGCCGTATTTGCTTCATCAGTTCTTTGAATACAATGGCCTAAAATTACTTCATCAACTTCATGTGGTTCTACCCCGCCTCGTTTTACAGCTTCCTGAAGTACAGGAACAGCTAATTCTACTGGCGTTACATTTTTTAGCGCTCCTCCAAAAGTTCCAATTGGCGAACGAACTGCAGCTGTAATAACAACATTATGCATTTTGTACTTGCCCCTCTCTTATGTACCCTAGTAAGTTTTTAGGTGAAATTCCATAAGATGTATATCTATAACTATCATACTATAAACATACTAAAAAATCAAAATATTTCATATAATAAAAATAGAAGGAATTAACCTTCTATTCTGTCAGTGCATATAAAAACTTTTGCAAAATTTTCTCTGTCGTTTCATTCAATTTTGGCAACTTATCTACTGGAAAATATTGAAGTTTCAACCCTTCATGATCGAGCTTTAATTCCCCGCTCACATGATGTGCCTGATACAGATGAATGACATTGAAAATTTCATCGCCATTCGGATAACGGAAATATACTTCTTTTCCTGATAGAACACCAAGAAATTGCATTATTTTTGCAGTTAACCCCGTTTCCTCAAATAACTCTCTACGTGCCGTTTCTTCTGTCGTTTCACCCAGTTCCATCGCCCCACCAGGTACACCCCAATCATATGTATCTGAACGATATTGAAGCAATACTTCTTGTTTATCATTTAATATAATGATTGCTGATCCTACGAGAATAAGCGGTCTTGTACCAACGACTTTTCGTAACTCTTCAATATACCCCATATGTAAATTCCCCTTTCCCTAACCTCCCTTATCATAACAAAATTTCTCTCTTTTTGTTCATGTAATTTTAAAGAAAAAAAGGAAGCTTTCGCCTCCGTTTTTTCATCTTTATTTCTTAAAACTTTCATATTTTACAGCTTCAAAAGCTTCCTCAATTTCATCATTACGATAATGGACATATGTAAAACGACCCAATTCTACTAATCTTGCTATTTCCTGTAACGCTTTATGCTGCTCATATGTTTCTTTCAGCTTAATATGTACATAAAACTTCATTAAAGGATGTTCATATAAAGGTTCTCCCACCTCTACATATACATCTTCAACCCCTTGTACAACTCTTACATAACTCGCAAATTGATAAAGTGCTTCTCTGTCTGAAACGATTTTTAATGTATACATATATTCTCCCCCTTTCCTTTACTATATCAAAAAGACGACCATACCATGTTATAGAACTATGAAATTTTTTCGACTTGTCATCTATATATTCAATAAAGAAGGCGTTTATCCATACATGACATCTTTTTCCCACATATATTATAGGAAGAACTTTTTTTCATTTGAGGTGTTCCTTATGGATCCATACGTCAATATATGTATTTGCATTACTCCCGGCGCCGATATTTCTGATGACCGCATCGCAAAAGATTTAGCTGTTGCAGAATCAATTTGGCACCCCATTACATTTCAAATTCAAGAAGTAATTGTATTAAATGAACTTTTCCGTTTTTTTGACCGTGAAATCAGTTATAAAAATTCCATTCAAAGTCAAGAAAAGTTGGCATCCTTTTTCCAAACATGTGTAAATGAAGCTCCTGAATGCGACCTTTATATTTGTTATATTGGCAGTGATTATTTCAAAGAAACAGCAGTAATTGCCTGCGCTTATTCTTTAGCAAAACAACAGCAACTTACTGGCTATATCGTTTTAACAAATTCGGCTGCCCCTATGAAAAATATATATACGCTCGCTCACGAAATCGGTCATATTTTATTTACAAGACGTATTCATGGAAAACTTACTCATGCAGATCCTCATTCTCCAACCGGTTCGGAGCACCACCCTTCTCCAACAAATCTTATGTATCCAATAGTCCCTCGTCCAGAAAACGTTCATATTCATTCCTTATTAACAACAGAACAAAAAGCGCTCTCTTTACAAAGCTCTTTACTACAAAGAAAAAAACAGTAACCCTCATGTTACTGTTTAAAACAACTTGTTCCAATCAACAAACCAAATCCCGGCTGCTAGAAATAAAAATAGACAACTAAATGTAAATGTAATCCCTCTAAAAATCCCTATATAATATTTCTTTGGAAATAATTTTTTGTATATCCAAAGCAGCCCTTTTCCAATTAAACCGAAGAACAGAATATAACCCGATGTGTCATCTAATAAAGTATCGAAATAGTCATCATGTACCTTTTTCGAAAAGGTAGTATAGAGCCCAAAAATCGTTAAACCTAAAAACACAATAGACAATATACCTAGAAATATACTTTGCATATTCGTTCCCCCCTTGATAAAAAATTCAGTTCGTTCACTTCACTATTAGTATAAAACTAACTTACAGTTTTTTCCTCTTCATTTTTAAAAGACCATCTCATTAATACATATAAACTTCCGTACAGAAGTAAAGGCTCTAACATTCCCCAATATGGGTTTTGCTTCCCTAATTCTTTAAATACAAACATAATTAATAACGGTATGATAACAGCTAATATTCCAATCCATCCCAGTATGTACGCTTCACCAATTAGCAGTACTAATAAGATTATTCCAGCTAGTATATAACTTTGCATTGTAGTTAATTGCAATACAGGTGTCCCGTACCATTTATTCATAAACATTAATAGTACTAGTAATAAAATTGGTAGCAAAGCTGCTACATAAATAATGCTAAATTCTTTTATTTTGCTCTTAAATGATGACATTTTAAAAGCAAATATAACGCCTGCAACAGTAACCATTAATATAATTGGATATCCAATCAACTGCACATTCGTTAATACAAATTCATGATTAGAACTTTCAAATAAAATATTTGTAAGTAACCAATATCCTCCTATTCCAATTATCATTCCTAAAATAGTCTTTATACTCCCGCTTTTATCCTTCTCCATCTCTTTCGCTAATTCTTCCGCATACTCTTTTGGTGAGTCACCAAATATGTCCCTTACCGTCTTCCCCTTTTTTTCACCTTCTATTAAATGAAGCTCTGCATCTTCTAGAAAGGCGTCCACCTCTTCTTCTTTAATCCCTTTTGTTATTAAATATACTTTCGTATCGATTAAAAACTTTTCTCCTTCTTTAGAAACATTCATTATAACCCCTCCCTTATTTAACCATTTCTCTTCTATTCGTCTTCATCATAATTTCAAAGAAAATTAAAATAAACAAACTTCCGTATAAACATATAATTTGAAATAACATTGGCATGAGATCTTCAGATGTAAATGTTTTAAACAGTAACATAATAGAAAGTGGAATGATTAAATATAAGTTTTTAAACCATCCTTCAAAATATATATTTATCGCTACTGTGATGATAAAAATCCCACCAGCTACTATATAACTTTGGACTTCGGTGAATGTGAGCATTTTTGTAGGATATATCACATCTAATATCGTAACAGCTCCTAATAAAAACAATGGAGCAATCATAACTAAAGACCACATGGAAAACCATGTTTTTGTAAAGCTTGTGACGAAGGTCATTTTGCGAAGTAGAAAATTAGGACCCATAACAACTAAAATCAATGAAAAACTGTAACCAATACACTGAATAAGTGAAATCTGTAACATTCCATTACTCACTATTAAGATAGAAGCAATAATCCAAAAAGATACGATATTCATTACTGTAAAACCAATTTGCTTCCACGTTTCCTGTCTATCTCTTTCCATCACTTTTACAAGTTCATTTGCATATTCTTTCGGTGAGCTTCCGAAAATATCTTCTACACTCTTCCCCTCACTCTCACCTTCTATTAAATGAAGTTCTGCGTCTTCTAAAAAGTTTTCAATATCACTTTCTTTCACACTCTTTGCCGTCAAAAATAATCTCATATCTAACAAAAACTTTCGTGCTTCACTTGATAACATTATTTTCTCCTTCCCTTCCCTTCAAGTAGACGTTCTACACTACTTTGCATCGCTTCCCAGCGATCCATAAATTCATCAAGTGCTTCCTCGCCTTTTTCTGTTAATGTGTAATATTTTCTCTTTGGACCAGATGGAGATTCCTTCATTACGCTTGTTATTAGTCCTTCTTTTTGCATTCGTATTAATAACGGATAAATACTTCCCTCACTCGCCATTGTAAAACCATACTTTGCTAGCTTCTCACTCATTTCATAACCGTATATTTCGCCTTCAGAAATAATAGCAAGTAAGCATCCTTCTAAGATCCCTTTCAGCATTTGACTTGTCGACATAATTCAAATCCTCCTACTATCTTGTTTTACAAGATAGATAAGCGTAAGTATCTTGCTTTACAAAATAGTATAGCAAAGACTATTTTGCAAAACAAGATAGCTAACGATTTTTTTCCAAATGTTTGCAGGATTTTCATTATAACCTCTCTAAATAGAGCACTATGAAAACTTTATTATGAAGGGATGTTTTTCATCATGGTTACAAATCGAGTTGTCTTTTTAACAGGTGCTGCGAGTGGTATTGGATATGAAATGGGAAGTGCTTTTGCAAAAGAAGGTGCAAAAGTTGTGATTACTGATCGTCTTGAAGAACGTGCGAAAGAAGCTGCTGAGCAATTACAAAGTGAAGGTTTTCAAGCTATCGGTTTAAAATGTGACGTTACATCTGAAGAGGAAATTACAGCATCAATTTCTCAAACAGTTAGTCATTTCGGTTCATTAGATATATTAATTAACAACGCAGGAATGCAACACATTTCACCCATTGAAGACTTTCCAACGGAAAAGTTTGAGCTACTAATTCAAATTATGCAAATTGCTCCGTTTATCGCAATTAAGCATGCCTTTCCGATTATGAAAAAACAAAAATATGGTCGTATTATTAATGTCGCTTCTATTAACGGCCTTGTCGGGTTTGCTGGAAAAGCTGCCTACAATAGTGCAAAACATGGCGTAATTGGATTAACAAAAGTTGCCGCTTTAGAAGGTGCTACGCATGGTATTACTGTTAATGCCCTTTGCCCTGGTTATGTCGATACCCCTCTTGTACGTAATCAACTACAAGACTTAGCTACTACACGAAATGTACCACTTGAAAATGTTTTAGAAGATGTTATTTATCCACTCGTCCCACAAAAGCGCTTATTACAAGTACAAGAAATCGCTGATTATGCTATGTTTTTAGCGAGTGAAAAAGCTAAAGGTATTACTGGTC
This sequence comes from Bacillus sp. CCB-MMP212, assembly GCF_022748145.1. Lineage (NCBI taxonomy): Bacteria > Bacillati > Bacillota > Bacilli > Caryophanales > Bacillaceae > Bacillus > Bacillus sp. CCB-MMP212. Next base: position 355,389 of record NZ_JALDQE010000002.1, on the reverse strand, counting down.
AAGCTGTCGTTATCGATGGTGGCTATACTGCTCAATAAAAAATAAAGTTTGCTCAAGAAGAGCAAACTTTATTTTTTATTGCGAGGATCTTCGTACTTTAGTAATTGCCGCGGGAGCTTCTCAATTGCAACAATTACCCCCTCTAATTTACTTTCAATACGGTGGAGTAAATATAATGTTACAACAATTGGAAACCCTACATTACCTATCATCTTGATCCACTCTTCCATCCTCTTCTCCTCCTTTCATTATATAAGTAAGAGAAAACAATGCATTTAGGCATAAAAAAACAAGCTATTATGTATTAGCCTGTTTTTCAAATAATGATGCAATTTCTCGTTTATAATCCCCGCTTATAATACCTTTCTCAGTAATAATTCCTGTAATTAATTCGTTCGGTGTTACGTCAAATGCAGGGTTATAAACATTCGTTCCAATTGGTGCTACTTGTTTTCCAAAGATTTTCGTAACTTCTGTTTCATCTCTTTCTTCAATAATTATTTCGGCTCCAGTTTCTTTCGTAACATCAAATGTTGACAGTGGCGCAGCAACATAAAATGGGATATCAAAGTGCTTTGCTAAAATAGCTAAATTCATTGTCCCTATTTTATTTGCCGTATCTCCATTTGCGACAATTCGATCCGCCCCTACAATAATTGCATTTATTTCTTTCGTTTGAATAGCATGAGCTGCAGTATTATCTGTAATAAGGGTCACATCAATATTTGCTTGCTTCAATTCCCAGGTCGTTAAGCGACCACCTTGTAAAACTGGTCTCGTTTCACACGCATATGCATGTAAACGCACACCTTTCTCTTTTCCAATATAAAAGGGAGCTAATGCAGTTCCATATCTGGCAGTTGCGATACTTCCAGCGTTACAGATTGTTAAAATATTATCGCCATCTTTAAAACATGTTAACGCATATTCCCCAATATTTCGGCACACCTCTTCATCTTCCTGCTGAATGCGAAGCGCTTCTTCTTCTAATGTTTTTTGTGCTTCTTTTATTGTAGTAATCTCTCGAATAGATTCTCTCATACGATCAATTGCCCAAAATAAATTTACTGCTGTCGGGCGTGACGTTCCTAAATAATTACAATCTCTATTAAACTTCTTTTGAAATTCTTCAATATGTACAATGTTATATTTTTTTGATGCAAGCGCCAAGCCAAATGCAGCTACAATTCCAATTGCAGGCGCTCCTCGTACTTCTAACATTACGATGCTTTTCCAAACCTCTTCAATAGTCGTCAATGTTTTGTATTCTGTGCTATGCGGCAATTTCGTTTGATTTAATACCGCAATTGCATCACCTTTCCAGCTTACAGATCTCGGAACAGTAACAATTGTACTCACGCTTTTACGCCCCCTGAAACTGTCTGTTGAAATAATGTTCGAAACAGTTGAATATCAGCACTTTTAGATTCATATTTTATTAGTTCTTTACCTAAGGATAGCGCTTGTTTCTTAGCTTGAATTCTTGTTTCTTTATTTTCTATTTCATCTAAATCTGCTACATGAGCTAAACCAATTGTTCTACGAATCAGTTCACATCCGGCAAATCCAACTGCATCAGTAAAGATATTTTGCAAAATAATTGGTAACCATTGTTTTTCTTTCGTATATGCTTCTACACCTTCTCCAATCCATAACTTTGTAAAAGTTTCTACAAAATAACTCCACGTCTTTTCTATATGGAAAAATAGTACACTTCTTTTCTCTTCTTCTCTAGATAAAGCATTTAATAATAGATTTGCAATAAATTGACCTATGTCAAATCCAAATGGGCCATATGTCGCAAATTCTGGATCAATCACTTTCGTTTCAGAAGGTGACGAAAAAATACTACCAGTATGTAAATCACCATGAATAAGAGTTTCTTTTCTTGTTAAGAACTTATATTTATATTGTGCTACTTTTAGTTTTAAAGTTTTATCACTCCAAAGTTCATCAACCACGAGCTGTAAATCTGGCTCATAATCATTTGTATCATAATGTCCAAACGGATCTGTAAACACTAAATCCTCTGTAATTTTACAAAGGTCCGGATTTACAAAGGTACCTTCTAGTACCCTCTTCTCTTCCGACTGTAAACCAAAATCTGAAGTGTAAAATAAAACATGTGCTAGAAAACGGCCGATATGCTGGGATAAAAGCGGATATTCTTCTCCGTCTATTAATCCTTTTCTTGTAATTGTTAGTCTTGATAAGTCTTCTATTACCGTTATCGCTAACTCTTCATCATGACTGTACACTACTGGAACATAATCCGGTACATACTGCGCAAAAATTTGTAATGCCTTGCTTTCAATCGTTGCTCTTTTTATAGACAATGGCCAGCTTTCACCAACTACTTTCGCATAAGGCAGTGCTTGTTTTATTATAATCGATTTCTCTCCATCATCTAATTTGAACACGTAATTTAAGTTTCCGTCTCCAATTTCATGACAAACGACATTTGCCTTCGCTTCAAAGTAGCCATGATCTTTCGCATATTGTACAGCTGTTATTTCTGTTAATGAATAATATCCCATCGTCTTCTCCCCCTTTTTAAATTCAGAGGTTTTTCTAACATAGAAAAACCTCTTTCCACTAAGAAAGAGGTTTGAAGTTTATCTTCTCCCCTCTTATCTGCCAGAAAGTTTTACTTTCTGCTGGAATTAGCACCGTGCCTTTTGGCGTAATAAACGCCCCATTTCACAATGGTATTACGGTCGGTTGCTGGGCTTCATCGGGCCAAATCCCTCCACCTGCTCTTGATAAGAGTTGTATAATTTTTTGAATTTTTAACTTTATGTTGAAGACTATACCAAGAATAAAAATCACTTGTCAACATTTTATTTGTATAATTCTGGACGGCGATCCGCAAAAACTGGAATTCCTTTACGTACTTCTTTAATTTTCTCGAATTCAAGCTCTCCAAATAAAATTGATTCCTCTTCATTCGCCTCTACTACAACTTCACCCCAAGGGTCCACAATTAAAGAATGACCCGCAAATACATTATTTGGATCCTTTCCCGCTCTATTACATGCAACAACATAACACTGATTTTCAACTGCTCTTGCTTGCAATAGCAAACGCCAATGTGCTAAACGAACTAATGGCCATTCTGCTACAACAAATAATACTTTTGCCCCTTTAGCAGTATGGACACGCATCCACTCTGGAAAACGAATATCATAACAAATTGTTCCAGCGCATTCAACATCATCCAGCTTAAATTCGCCCGTACCATTACCGGCTATTAAATATTTATGTTCATCCATAAGCTGAAATAAATGTACTTTACTATATTCGTTGACTAGCTGTCCTTCATTATTTACAACATACATCGTATTTGTAACGCCTTGCTCTGTTTGCTTTGCTATAGAACCACCAACAATATGTACATCATATTGCTTCGCCCATTCTATTAACTTTTCTTTCGTTTCCACTCCATCCCTATCTGCAATTTCAGAAAGTCTCGTTAAATCATATCCTGTTGTCCATAGTTCTGGTAAGACGATAACATCTGGCCTTTCCTTCATAGCTTCGCTTATTTTATTTTTAGCATTCTCAATATTTTTTTCTACATCTCCAAAAACAATATCCATTTGAATACATGCGACTTTCATTTTTTCAGCCCCATTCTTATTTTTTTCTTTACAAAATACTGGAAAGATTATATCATTTGTCACTAGAATTGTAACAACTTTCAAAAGAGGTGGAAAGTATGAAATTATTTCAACCTTCTGAGATAGTAACATCATTGCCAACACAATTTTTCGCTTCACTTGTTGCAAAAGTTAACAAAGTCGTTGCAGCTGGTCACGATGTTATTAATCTAGGTCAAGGTAATCCAGATCAACCAACACCGCAGCATATCGTAAAAGCTTTACAAGATGCTGCCGAAAAGACCATTCATCATAAATATCCGCCATTTCGCGGACATGAAAGCTTAAAGGAAGCCGTGACTACATTCTATAAACGTGAATACGGCGTCGAATTAAACCCAAAAACTGAAGTTGCTATTTTGTTTGGTGGGAAGGCTGGACTAGTAGAATTACCAATTTGTTTTACAAATCCTGGTGATACAATTCTCGTTCCGGATCCAGGCTATCCAGATTATTTATCTGGGGTTGCCTTAGCAAAGGCACACTTTGAAACCATGCCGCTTATTGCAGAAAATCATTTTTTACCGGATTATAAAAAAATTGACGACTCTATCGCTGAACGGGCAAAGTTAATGTTTTTAAACTATCCAAATAACCCTACAGGTGCTACTGCATCAAAAGATTTTTTTGATACAACCATTCATTTTGCTAATAAACATAATATATTAGTTGTTCACGATTTCGCTTACGGTGCTATCGGATTTGATGGTCAAAAACCTGTTAGTTTCTTGCAAGCAGATGGTGCGAAAGATATAGGAATTGAAATTTACACGTTATCAAAAACTTTCAATATGGCTGGCTGGCGTATTGCTTTTGCAGTTGGAAATGAAAGTGTCATCGAAACCATTAACCTATTGCAAGATCATATGTATGTTAGTATTTTTGGTGCAATTCAAGATGCTGCTCGCGAAGCACTATTAAGTTCACAGTCTTGTGTAGTAGATCTTGTAAATAGTTACGAATCTCGGAGAAACGCTCTTATTTCAGCTTGTCACTCAATTGGTTGGAATGTAGACATTCCAACCGGATCATTCTTTGCATGGCTTCCTGTACCAGAAGGTTATACATCCGAGCAATTTTCTGATATTTTACTAGAAAAAGCACACGTTGCAGTTGCTCCTGGTGTTGGATTTGGTGAACATGGCGAAGGGTATGTCCGTGTTGGTCTCTTGCATACAGAAGATAGATTACGAGAAGCCATTAATCGAATTGATAAATTAAATTTTTTCAAAAAGTAATTGACAACATGAAAAATATCTGACAAAATTCAGTTATCTTAAAAATTTAAACATTTCTAAATACTTCTTATCAAGAGCAGGTGGAGGGACGAGCCCGACGAAACCCGGCAACCGATCTACAATCGTAGACACGGTGCTAATTCTCGCAGCATTATGCTGACAGATAAGGAGCTGGTTGTAAAAAAACCTCTCCTTAGCTGAGAGGTTTTTTTATTTAACTAGGAGGTTATAACAATGAGCGGAATTATAGCGACGTATTTAATCCATGATGATTCACATAACTTAGAAAAAAAGGCTGAGCAAATTGCACTTGGTTTAACAATTGGCTCTTGGACTCATTTGCCACAATTATTGCAAGAACAATTAAAACAGCATAAAGGCAACGTCATTCATATTGAGGAATTAGCTGAACATGAACATACGAATTCGTATTTACGTAAAAAAGTAAAACGCGGAATTATTAAAATCGAATATCCGTTATTAAACTTCAGTCCAGATTTACCAGCAATTTTAACGACTACATTTGGAAAGCTATCCCTTGATGGCGAAGTAAAATTAATTGACTTAACTTTTTCAGAAGAATTGAAAGAACATTTTCCTGGTCCAAAATTCGGGATAGATGGGATTCGAAACCTTTTACAAGTGCATGATCGTCCCCTTTTAATGAGTATTTTTAAAGGAATGATTGGACGAAATATTGGGTATTTAAAAACGCAATTACGTGATCAAGCAAGTGGTGGTGTAGATATAGTAAAAGATGATGAAATATTATTTGAAAATGCATTAACACCACTTACGAAACGCATTGTATCTGGAAAAGAAGTTTTACAATCCGTATATGAAACATACGGACATAAAACGTTATATGCCGTAAATTTAACAGGACGAACTTTTGATTTAAAAGAAAATGCGAAACGTGCAGTGCAAGCTGGAGCTGATATTCTATTATTTAACGTATTTGCTTACGGACTAGATGTACTGCAATCACTTGCAGAAGATGATGAAATCCCAGTTCCTATTATGGCACACCCTGCTGTAAGTGGTGCTTATTCAGCATCTAAGTTATATGGAATTTCATCTCCATTATTACTCGGAAAGCTACTACGCTATGCTGGGGCTGACTTTTCATTATTCCCATCTCCATACGGAAGTGTTGCGCTAGAAAAAGAGGAAGCTCTTGCTATCTCAAAATATTTAACTGAAGACGATGCATTTTTCAAGAAGAGCTTTTCTGTTCCATCTGCTGGTATTCACCCTGGTTTCGTTCCCTTTATTGTACGAGATTTCGGTAAAGATGTTGTTATTAATGCTGGCGGCGGGATACATGGACATCCAAATGGAGCGCAAGGCGGTGGTAAAGCTTTCCGTACTGCAATTGATGCTACTTTGCAAAATAAACCACTCCATGAAGTAGATGACATAAATTTGCATAGTGCACTACAAATATGGGGAAATCCCTCTCATGAGGTGAAATTATGAGTATTCAAGTATTTTGTGATTTCGATGGCACGATTACAAATAATGATAACATTATGTCCATTATGGAAAAATTCGCACCACCAGAAGCTGAAGAAGTAAAGAATAGAATTTTATCACAAGAGCTATCTATTCAAGAAGGTGTTTCTCAATTATTTCGATTAATACCTACTCATCTGCACGATGAAATTATTCAATTTTTAATAGAAACTGCTGAAATTCGTAATGGTTTTCATGAATTTATACAATTTGTAAATGAAAATAACATTTCTTTTTACGTTATATCAGGTGGAATGGATTTCTTCGTCTATCCACTCTTACAAGGACTCATTCCAAAAGAGCAAATTTACTGTAATGAAACAGATTTTTCAAATGAATACATTACGGTGAATTGGCCTCATCCTTGTGATCATCATTGTCAAAATCATTGCGGATTATGTAAATCATCACTCATCCGAAAATTAAGTGATACGAATGACTTCCATATTGTGATTGGAGATTCAATTACTGATTTACAAGCTGCGAAACAAGCAGATAAAGTATTTGCTCGTGACTTCCTTATTACAAAGTGTGAAGAGAATTATATTGCTTATACACCGTTTGAAACATTCCATGATATTCAAAATGAATTAAAACATTTGTTGGAGGTGAAATCATGAAACAACTTTTTCGTCAATGGTATGACTTAAGCGAGATAAAAAAAGAATTAACAACTCGAAATTGGTTCCCAGCAACAAGTGGTAATATTTCTATAAAAGTTAGTCATGAGCCACTTACTTTTCTCATTACAGCAAGCGGTAAAGATAAAACAAAAACCACTCCAGATGATTTTCTATTAGTAGATCATGTAGGAGTTCCCGTTTTAGAGACTGAATTACGCCCTTCAGCAGAAACAATATTGCATACACATATTTATAACAATACGAATGCCGGGTGCGTACTTCATGTTCATACAACTGATAATAATGTCATCACAAATTTATATAGTGATGCAGTTACCCTTCAAAATCAAGAAATTATTAAAGCTCTCGATATTTGGGAAGAAGGTGCAACAATTCACATTCCTATTATCGAAAACCATGCCCATATCCCAACGCTTGGAGAAAACTTTCGAAAGCATATACAAGGTGATTCGGGAGCGGTATTAATCCGTAACCACGGTATTACCGTATGGGGCCGAGATAGCTTTGATGCAAAGAAGAGATTAGAAGCTTATGAGTTTTTATTCCAATTTCATATAAAACTACTATCAATTCAAGGAGGCGTTTCTAATGGCGCAAATTCGTATTCATGAAGTAAATACTCGTATTGAAAATGAAGTGGAAGTATCTAAATTTCTACAAGAGGAAGGCGTTTTATATGAGAAATGGAATATTTCTAAACTTCCTACTCATTTAAATGAAAATTATTCTTTAACAGATGAAAACAAAGCTGAAATATTAGCTGTTTTTTCAAAAGAAATCGCTGATGTTTCAGCACGTCGAGGTTATAAAGCACATGATGTAATTTCACTTTCAAATAGCACACCTAACCTTGACGAATTATTAATTAATTTCCAAAAAGAACATCATCATACAGACGACGAAGTCCGCTTTATCGTCAGTGGTCATGGCATTTTCGCTATTGAAGGCAAAGATGGGAAATTCTTTGATGTTGAACTTGAGCCAGGCGATCTAATATCTGTTCCAGAAAATGCAAGACATTATTTTACCTTGCAAGATGATCGTCAAGTTGTAGCTATTCGTATTTTTGTGACAACTGAAGGCTGGGTTCCAATCTATTAAGGTAGTTAGTTGAATAAAAGGACTTGGATCCCCTTTTCCAAACTTTTATTCACTCTACATATATACATCCTCCTATGGAACAGGCTTATTTCACTTTTGAAATAAGCCTGATTTTTTATTTACTCAAAAGTACCATTTCATCACAAATTTAACGCCTTGATTTTTCAAGTGTATTTTTTGAACATTTATTGAACATTTATTGAAATTTTTCTGAAAATTCTGTTTTGCATGTGATATACTACAATTAACTAAGAAGGAAAATAATATCGCAAACAGAGGGGGATAATCATGAGCTTACTTATCGCACTTATACTTGGAGTTACATGTGGGGCATTTCCTGTTATTTTAGGAGCTATTATGGAAGAGTTAGAAATTGGTGTTTTAGGATTTGTCGCATCTTGTGTAAGCGCTTTATTATTTGGTTTATTCGGCGCTATTCCTGTTTCAATTCTGTGTGCTTTTTATATAATACGCCATGCTCGTACAAAACAATTTGGTCCTAATCACATCGCACAAATTATCCCATTCCCAGTTGAACGATGTCGCCGCGCTTCTAACTTATAATGACTAAATAAATAAAAGTCCTCAAATGAGGACTTTTATTTATTTTCTTCTAGAAATTGAAACAATTCTTGTAGATGTAGGGCATCTTCACCATAGCTAACAGATACATGAAATATACCGTCAATCTCAGCTTGCATATAAAGATCCACTCCATCACGATCATATTTCAATGCCAAATAAAACTCCATTTCTTCTAACATCTTTTTAGAGGTTCGAATTACATAATGCCCCTTCTCATCTCTTCCATATTCAAAGTCTGGTTCAAAATCATATTTTTGTTTAAAAGCTTCTTTTTGTTTTTCATTAATTTGCATACAAGTAGCTCGCTGTACAGTATCAATCATCTCATCAAACTTTTGAAGGTCCACCTCGTTTACCCCCTTATATATTTTTTATATAATACTTGTGTTCCACTATTTTCTTCGCCATCCTTAACTAACTCTTCATACAATTCTTTCGCCAAACTTAAGCCTGGGACTGGTAATTGTAATTTTTCTGCTTCCTCTAAAGCAATTTTCATATCTTTCATAAAATGCTTTACATAAAATCCTGGCTCAAAGTCTCCTTTTAACATTCGAGGAGCTAAATTACTTAATGACCAACTACCTGCTGCCCCTGTTGAAATACTCTCTAACACTTTATCTGGATTCAGTCCAGCCTTCTTCGCGTAAGCAACAGCCTCACATACTCCAATCATATTGGAAGCAATCGCAATTTGATTGCACATTTTTGTATGTTGTCCACTCCCAGCTGGTCCTTGTAATTGAATGTTTGTTCCTAACTTTTCAAGTAAAGGTAAGCATCTATCATATATTTCTTTCTCTCCACCTACCATAATTGCGAGTTTTGCTTCTTTCGCACCAACATCTCCTCCTGAGACAGGTGCATCTAACGTATATATATTTTTGCTTTTTGCAACTTCATTAATACGTTTTGCTAAAGTAGGTGTAGATGTCGTAAAGTCAATTGCTATCGTACCTTCTTTTGCATGTTCTATAATTCCTTCTATACCAAAATACACTTCTTCTACATCATGTGGATATCCAACCATTGTCATTACAATATCAACTTGCTTCACTAACTCTTTTGGCGTATCACACCATTGTGCACCATCTTGCACTAAAGAATCTGTTTTTGCTTTCGTTCTATTATATACATATACTTTATGACCATCTTGCATTAAGTGATAAACCATACTTTTTCCCATTACGCCAATACCAATGAAACCTATTGATAAAGTTTTATGTTCCATTTTCTCATCCCCTTTGTTCTAATAAATCATTTACCATCTTTCGGAACTCTTTATTAAAGTCATCATCCATACTATTTTTTACATTTGAAAATAACATAACAAAAATTCCTTTTTCTTTATTAAAATTATTGAAAGTGTTCCAACCAGATAATACACCATGATTATGAAAATAATCTGGATATATATAAAAACTAAATGCATATTTCCGTTCTGCTGAAGGCGAAAACATTGCTTGTATACTTTGTTCAGAAAGAAGTTTTCCACTTATAATTGCTTCGTCTAACTTCTTCATATCTCCAACTGTCGTATACATCTCACCACAACCATATAGCCAATCCATGCCTAACTTCTGCGCTGGTACAAGCTCTTGATTTTTTTTCACATAACCCTTTGTAAAATTTTTATCTCCAGGTACCATATTTCCCATACCGGATTCATGCATATCTGCTTTTACAAATATGTTTTCTTTTATGTAATCTCCTAAAGGTTTTTTCGAGATATGTTCTATTATATAAGCAAGAACCATATAATTATAATCTGTATATCTCCAACCTGTTCCTGCAGGAAATTCTAAATTTTGACGTCCAATCCAATTAACTAACTGTAAACGGGAAGCAGCATTCACATTCCCTTTCGCATGTTCAGGTAAACCAGAGGTATGGGTTAACAAATGATATAGTGTAATATTTTTATTCTCCGGAAATGAAGGAATATATTTATTTACATTATCTTGAATATTCAATTTACCTTGTTCTTGCAACTGTAAAATAGATGTGGCAACAACTGTTTTCGTAATAGAACCAATACGATATTTTGTTTGAGGCGTATTTTCTATTTTATTTTGAACATCAGCATACCCATATCCTTTATTCAATATAACACGCTCTTTATCTGTTACCAAAACTGTTCCATTAAATTGCTTTCCGACTAAATATTGATCTAATTTTTGAGATATGCTAGCATAATCAATTTGTTGCTCTTCTTTTTCTTCTATATTCCCTTGTACTTCTGATTCAATAGTAGGATTCACTTTAGTTGTTAATACAGTGTTTTCCTTTATATTGGGGCTAACAAGAAAATAGTATACTCCGCCGCCAACTATAGCAGACAGTGAAGCCATCACCATTACTTTTTTTATCATATTGATCCTCCATAATTCCTTCGCTAAAAATTGTCCCCCTATTCTATTATCAAACAATAAAAAAAAATCGCAACAATTTGTTGCGAAAAATTACATTTTTTCTTTTCTATACACACATACTTGATTCTTCCCATTTTTTTTCGCTTCATATAATGCAATGTCCGCTCGTTGCATTAATTCTTCTCTTGTAGTTCCTTGTTCATATAACGCAACTCCAAAGCTAGCTGTTAGCTTCGAAATTCCAGTGAATTGCTTTGTTTCAATGAAGAATCGTAATGACTCCGCAACTTGAAATGCTTCCTTTTCTACTGTATTTGTCACTAATATAATGAATTCTTCTCCTCCCCATCTTGCAAATACATGTTGTTGCTCCACTTTAGATTTCATAAGCTCTGCAAGTTGTATTAATGCCAAATCACCAAAATCATGACCATATGTGTCATTAACCGTTTTAAAATTATCTATATCAAATAAAATGATAGCTATTTTCTCATCACTACGTATTACCTTTTCCCACTCTACCTCTAGTATTTGTTGAAACTTTAAACGATTATAAATCTCTGTCAATGAATCTACCATAGCAAGTCTTTCTTGCTCTTGATAGATTTCATCTAATTCTGTAATTTCCGTGCACTTTACAATAAATCTTGATAAATCTTCTGGCAATGGTGTCGCACGTAATAAAAAAGTGGATACTACCCCTTCATAATTTAGCATCTTAATTCTTCTACCACTTGATAAAGTATCGTCTAACCATGTGATATCATGCGTCGTCGAATAGTATCCACTTTCTCTAATAAAATGTTCAGCAAATACTAAATGTTGCTCACGATAGGCAAACAGATTTTCATATCCAAAAAAAGCTAAAAAATTTGTATTACAATCAACAATCTCATCATCTTCTACTATAAATAATAGATCATTTTGAAAATCAAACATCGTTTGAAGCAATTCCTGCTGCAAACCGACTTGCCTTACTAAAGAAAGTTGATACAAACTCTTATTCACTTCCTCTAACACTGCTTGCGGAGTTACAGGAGCTATTACAATATTACGTATTCCTAATGCAAGTACATCTGTGAATTCTTTTGTTATTTGTTGATCCCAAATGACAATGAATGTACTGTGCGGAGTATACATATTCTTTATATATTTTATTTGAGAATAATCTGTTACATACGTAATGATAATGTGTGGTTTCGTTCTTTGAAATAATAGTTCGCCCTCTTCAAAACTATTTGCTATAAACATACATTTTGGATGGATATTTTCTACCGTTTGTTGATGCTTACATCCATTTTCTATATAAAGGACATTTAACTGCAGATCTTGTAACACATTTTGGAAAACCGTATTCTCTAATAAAAAATGTAGTATGTTCATCACTAGTCTTCACTCACTTCATATATCTTGTTCTACTGAATTCCTCACAAACTTTTTTAAAAGACTGTTCTCCAATAAACTTTAATTTGTGAGAGATACATATTAACAAGCTAATTGAGAATGTTATCTTCGCTTTTCACTCTATAAATTCCTTTTTTAGTGTATGATTGTAGGAATTGTATCGTTTGTATGAATGCCCTAGCTTATTTTTAAAACTTGACAATTAAAATAAAGATATTATATTCTTAAATTCGATAACTTACAAAATGTAAGTAGTGTATATTATTTTTTTGAAAATAATTCGATATACAATTTGGAGGATATACAATGACAAACGACAACTTTTTTAACGTTCTATATGAACGCACATCTACACGTGCATTCAACCCAAATAAAGAAATCTCATCTACAGAATTACATGAGATTTTAAAAGCCGCAGCACAAGCACCTTCCGCTTGGAACTTGCAACACTGGAAATTCCTCGTTTTTCAAGGTGAAGATGTACAAAAACGATTACACCCAATAGCTTATAACCAACAACAAATTCTTGATGCTTCTGCAGTAGTCGCTATTTTAGGTGATTTAGAAGCTTATAAAAATGTTGAGCCAGTATATGGTCCAATTGTAGAACAAGGATTTATGAAAGAAGAAGCAAAAGAACGCTTAGCTAAAAATATTGAATCTGCATATGCTCGTGAACAATTCCCAAGAGATGCTGCCTTTTCAAATGCATCTTTAGCAGCAATGCAACTTATGCTTGCAGCTAAAGCAACTGGTTGGGATACTTGTGCTATTGGTGGCTTCAATCCACAAGCACTGACAGACGAATTTAACGTTTCATCTCGTTACGTTCCAATTATGCTTATTACAATTGGTGAATCAACTTTAAAAGGACACCCTGCACCTCGTATGAGCGTAGAGCAAGTGAGTGAGTGGGCAAAATAATAAAAAACGAAGGTAACTACATTGCCTTCGTTTTTTTTATTCCCTGTCATACTTTTGTAATATTACTACAAATCATTCGACATTTATACTTATGGAAAAGTATATTCTATTCCCTTATCATAAATAAACTTGACGTTTTGTGTCGAATTTTGTTTAGGTGTTGAAATATACCCGTGTGTTTTTGTTACAATTGTGATACAATGATAACAAATAGATAACAAGAGAGGGATTTTCATTGAGTTCATACGGAAGCTTTATCGCACTTTTATGTTACATAGTAACTGTACTGCTTCTATATTTTATTGGTGATGCCGCAAACATCTCCATTTTACAATTCCCAAAAGAAGAAGCATTCCAATTAGAATCAGAAAAACATACTGCACGATCCATTGTACCACTACTCCTAGCTCTTCCTGTATATATCATCGTTTTATATAAAAGTAAAAAAGTGTAAAGGCTACCTATTTCATTTATTTCGGTGGTTTTTACATTTTTTGTTATATTTCCCCTATTTTAAACATCATTCCGTACTAAACACCCAGCTAGTCATTTAAAATGAGAAAATCCCCTAGAAAAAATTCCACTCTCTGTCCAGTCACTCACTACCGAACTTACATAGATTATAAGTGTGAAGGGGGTGATGAGGATTATGTTTGGATCATTTGGATGCTGTGATAACTTTAGAGACTGTCATCATCATGAAAGAGAGTGCAGACATCATGAGAAAGAGAAAGAGAGAGAAGTAGTTAGACCACAACAACCAGCTGTATGTAACGTACTTGCTAGCATTTCAGTTGGAACAGAGCTTTCTCTTTTAAGCATTAGAGGTAATGGCACTTTCAACAATGTAATTTTTGAAGGTTTCGCTAACGGTGTTGCTCTTTTCTCTGCTTTAGCTCGTAATAACAAAGACGACAAAGATAACAATAAAGACGATAAGAACAATCAAAATCGAAATACTTTTACTGGTATTTTACGTGTATGCCCAACTGATATCGTTGCTATCGCTATCTAATTCCGTTCCTTATCCTCTATAGTAAGAAAATAAGATTTATTTTTCTCATAGAAAAAACCTGAGACCGATTTCAAATCGACTCAGGTTTTTTTATTGGTTATATGCTTTTAACTAGTTCAACAACTTCTTCAGCAGTTGACATCATTAATGCTTTTTCTGCTAATGTTTCCATTTCTGCTTTTGACAACTTGCTTAGTTGTGTTCTTGCAGGAAGAATAGATGTTGCACTCATACTGAACTCATCTAAACCTAATCCTAATAATAATGGGATAGCAAGTGAATCGCCTGCCATCTCACCACACATACCAGCCCATTTGCCTTCTTTATGAGCAGCATCGATAACCATTTTTACAAGACGTAAAATAGATGGGTTATATGGTTGGTATAAGTATGATACTTGTTCGTTCATACGGTCTGCAGCCATTGTGTATTGGATTAAATCATTTGTTCCGATAGAGAAGAAGTCAACTTCTTTCGCGAATTGATCTGCTAATACAGCTGAAGCTGGGATTTCAACCATCATACCAACTTCAATAGAATCAGAAACAGTTGTACCCGCTTCTACAAGTTTCGCTTTCTCTTCTAATAAAATTGCTTTTGCTTGACGGAACTCATCAAGAGTTGCAATCATTGGGAACATAATTTTTAAGTTACCGTATACGCTAGCACGAAGTAATGCACGAAGTTGTGTACGGAACACATCTTGCTCATCAAGACATAAGCGAATTGCACGGTATCCTAAGAATGGGTTCATTTCTTTTGGTAAATGTAAGTATGGAAGCTCTTTATCTCCACCGATGTCAAGTGTACGAACAACGACTGGTTGACCTTCTTTTACACCTTCAAGAACTGCTTTATACGCTTCGAACTGCTCTTCTTCTGTTGGAAGATTGTCACGACCCATGTATAAGAATTCTGTACGGTATAAGCCAACGCCTTCTCCGCCATTATCGATAATACCTTGTACATCATTTGGTGTTCCGATATTTGCAACAAGCTCAACGTGATGTCCATCACTTGTTACAGTAGCTTGGTCTTTTAATTTTGCCCATTCAGTTTTTTGCTCTTCAAATTTCGCTTTCTTTTCTTCAAACGAACGAAGAGTTTCTTCTGATGGGTTTACAATTACTTCTCCATCTAAACCGTCAATGATAACGATATCGCCGTTTTGGATTTTCTCCATAACAACTTTCGTACCAACAACAGCTGGAATTTCCATAGAACGAGCCATAATTGCAGAGTGAGATGTACGTCCACCGATATCAGTAGTGAAACCTTTTGCATACTTACGGTTTAACTGAGCTGTATCAGATGGTGTTAAATCTTCAGCAATAATGATTACCTCTTCAGAAATTGTACCAGGATTTGAGAAGTTAATTCCTAGTAAATGTGCAAGAACGCGTTTTGTTACGTCACGAATGTCCGCAGCACGTTCTTTCATATATTCATTATCCATGTTTTCAAACATAGAAATAAACATTGATGCAACTTCATCCATTGCAAATTCAGCATTTACTTTTTCGCTATTTACTTTATCTTTTACTGGGTTTACTAGTTCTGGATCATTTAACACTAATAAATGTGCTTCAAAGATCGCAGCTTTGTCAGCACCTAGCTCAGCAAATGCGTGGTCCTTAATAGCTTCTAATTCAGTTTTTGCTTTCTCAAGCGCAGCGTCTAAGCGTGCAATTTCTGCAGCTTCGTTTGTAATTGATTTCTTTTCGATGTTAAATTCAGGATTTTCAAGTCTGAAAGCCTTTGCAATAGCAATCCCACTTGATGCAGCGATCCCTTGAATGTTAAGAGTCATTATTCTCCTAATCCTTCGTTTTTCATAGTTTCTTCGATAGCTGCTAGTGCTTGAGCTGCATCATCACCATTTGCAGTGATTTTAATTTCTGCGTTTTGTTGAATGCCTAAAGACATAACGCCCATGATTGATTTTAAGTTAACGTTCTTTCCGTTATACTCTAAGTTAATGTCAGAACCGAATTTGCTTGCAGTGTTTACAAGTAGAGTTGCTGGACGAGCATGAATTCCTGAGTCGCTAGTTACTTTAAAGATTTTTTCCATGATTATTTATCTCCTTTAAATTACAGTTTTTTTTAGTTGTATAGACGTGAGTACTACATCATCTATTGTATATAATAGGCGATGTTCGGTCAACCACATCGCCTATTATAATTATAAACATTTTGCGTCAAATTCCTACTGAATGTCAATAATAGCGGTTTCGCCCTTCTTAACATTTCCATCTTTTTTCAATTCGACTTGTTGCCCTTGTTGTAAGTTTGTAAATACAATTGGTGTAATGATAGATGGTGCATTTTCTTTTACAAATGCAAGATCTACTTTTAATAATGGTTGGCCTTGCTTCACTTTATCACCTTGTGCTACAAGTGCCTCGAATCCTTCACCATTTAATTTTACAGTATCAATACCAAAGTGGATTAAAATTTCTTTTCCGCCTTCAGATTGAATACCAATCGCATGTTTTGTAGGGAATACATTGACAATTTCACCATTAACTGGAGAAACTACTGTTCCTTCAGTTGGCTCAATTGCAAATCCGTCTCCCATCATTTTTCCTGAGAATACTTGGTCAGGCACTTCTGTAATTGGTAAGATTTTCCCTTCGATTGGTGATACAATTGTTTCATTTTCATCAACTTTTTGAGGAGTTTCTTCCACTTTTACAGGTTCTTCTTTTTCAACATGAGGTGTACGACCTGACATTATATCATGAATTTGTGATTTTAATGTGTCAGATTTCGGTCCGAAAATAGCTTGAATGTTATTTCCAACTTCAAGTACACCAGCTGCTCCAAGTTCTTTTAAGCGGTCTTTGTTTACATTCTTTTGTTCGTTAACTTGAACACGTAAACGAGTAATACAAGCATCTAAAGAAGCAATGTTTTCTTTACCACCAAGTGCTACTAATACTTCACGAGGAAGTTCGCCTGCCTCTGTTTTTCCTGCACCGTCATTCGCATTTGCCTCTTCACGACCAGGTGTTTTTAGATTCCATTTACGGATTGCAAAGCGGAATCCGAAGTAGTAAATAACTGCTAGTACAAGACCAACAATAATTACCCACCACCATGCTGTACGGCCTGGTAATACACCGAATAATAGGAAGTCAATTAAACCACCAGAGAATGTCATACCAATTTTAACACCTAAAATTTGCATTGTCATAAATGATAGACCAGCAAATACAGCGTGAATTCCGAATAATACTGGCGCTACGAATAAGAATGAAAATTCAAGTGGCTCTGTAATACCTGTTAAGAAAGATGTTAATGCTGCAGAACCTAAAATACCTGCTGCTAATTTTTTATTTTCTGGACGTGCTTCATGGTACATTGCTAAAGCTGCTGCTGGAAGACCGAACATCATGAACGGATACTTACCAGTTGTAAATGTACCTGCTGTTAATTCTACACCGTCTTTTAACTGTGCCATAAAGATTTTTTGGTCACCACGGATTAATTCGCCAGCTGCATTTGTATACTGACCGAATTCGAACCAGAACGGTGAATAGAAAATGTGATGTAGTCCAAATGGAATTAATGAACGTTCAATTAAACCGAATATAAATGCTGCGATTGTTCTATTTGCATCAATCATTTGATGTGAGAACGTGTTTAAGCCACCTTGAATGTATGGCCAAACGAAGCACATGATAATACCTACTATTAAAGAGAATGTTGCAGTTGCGATCGGTACGAAACGCTTACCTGCAAAGAAACCTAAGTATGATGGTAATTCAATGTTGAAGTATTTATTATAGCAATATGCCGCTACTATACCGACGATAATACCACCAAATACCCCTGTTTGTAGCGTTGGAATACCTAATACGTTTGCATACGCTGGATCTGCAAATCCAATTTTTACTGGGTCTGCTCCAGAACTTGTTACTTTCACTAGCTTATCTACTTCTAAGAACACACTCATCGTTTTGTTCATAATTAAGTAGCCGACGAATGCTGCTAAACCAGCTACTCCATCTCCACCAGCTAAACCAATTGCTACCCCAACTGCGAATAATAATGCAAGGTTAGCGAAAATAATATCACCAGATTGTTCCATAATTTTTGCAACCATTACGAACCAATCTGCTTTTAAAGCAGGAATAACATTTGTTAACTGTGGATTTTGAAATGCATTACCAAATCCAAGTAAAATACCTGCTGCCGGTAAAATCGCTACTGGAAGCATTAACGCTTTTCCGACTTTTTGAAGAACACCAAAGATCTTCTTAAACATGGAAACCCTTCCTCTCTTATCTATATTGATACCTTCCGACAAACGCCAAAAAGACATGAGGAAAAAAAGATAGAACGATAGCTATACAAAGGGTAGTATATCCCTTTCTCTAGCTTACATTCCTTACTTTTCTCCACTCATGCCTGATCGAATCAGTAACACGTGTCAAAAATAGGTTTACGTATAAGTTCACTATAATTAAGGCAAACGTTTTCGTTACTCACCTTAATGTGTTTGTCGAAATTTGTATAACTTTGCAATAGTTATTATACATAACTATTGTAAGCGATTCAATCATTTTTTTTAACGTTTTCATTTTAGACAAAAATATATGACTTATTACACATGCTCTGCCTTGACTAAGCGTTGCAAGTGCATCGTTAAATAAATACTTTCAGCTTCATATACAGGTAGTTGCAACTCTTTTTGCATGACCTTAACTAGCTTCCAAGCTACGTTATAGCAAACTGGATACTCCGCCTTTAATAAATCAGCAAAACTTTGCGATTCTTCTACTTTTTCTCCTTTTTTCACCCTCTCAATAGCATATTGGAGATGACGAATAAGGCGTAAATAATGAATGCTCTCTTGATCTAATGTAATTTCTAAGTTTGTCTCAATTAAAGATACAAGTTGTGCAATGAGACGGGAGTTTTGATTAACTGAAGATAAATCAGAATTTGTAAGCGAACTGTAAATGTGAAGTGCAATAAAACCAATTTCTCCTTCTGGCAATGTAATTTGCAAACGAGAATTTAAAAGTTCTACAACACCTTCCGCAATTTCATACTCCTCCGGATAGAGCATTTTTGTTTCAACTAAAAAAGGATTATCAATTGTAAGTCCTTGTTTTAACCTTTTAATTGCAAATGAAATATGATCTGTTAACGCAATATGAATATGTTCATTTAGTGGAGATTTCGCTTTTTCTTGAATGTACAGCATAATATCGTTCATCAATTCAATTAATTTTTCACTAACATGCGGCACTAATAATTTATATTGTTCACGATCACGTTCATTTTTTAAGACAAACATTTTTTCGATTTGTTCTTGCTCCAATACATCTTTCGCTTTTTTCCCAAATCCAATTCCTTTACCAATCACTACTACTTCCTCGTGTTCAGGATGGCTAGCAATGATGACATTATTATTTAAAACTTTTTTAATTTCTAGATAATTATTCATATAACACCACCCTCGTACTTAAATAGCCTACTTTTATGTTACAGAATATTCTTCTTTGTCGTCAATGTAAAACATCTGCCATTTAATAAAAATTCATTTTTTAGACATGTTTATATATGATGCGTATAATGTAAGAGCAACTGTACATAGAAAGGAGATAACAGCATGATTAAAATGTTTGTAAGTGATATCGATGGTACAATGATGCAACACGGAGGTCTTATTGATGAACAAGATGTTGCAGCACTACGCAGCCTCGCCGAGCAAAATGTTATTCTTTGCTTCGCTTCCGGAAGACTTGATAATGAAATTGCAGACTTAATGAAAGCTGTAAATACAAATTTTCATCGTATTAGTGTAAATGGTGTTTTTGTATATACACATGAAAATAAACAACTATTATCTGCAACTTTTGATTCCAGCATACTTCCCGATTTGTTAGCTATGACGAATGAAAATCCTTATTTCCGTTATGTAAGTGATGAGCATAATTATTACATTGAAGAGAGAACACCTTTTATTCAAGAACTTGAACAACAAGTAACAATGACTTCTGTTGAAGAACCAAACTTACTACAGAAGATTGATGATACAATTTTCCCAAATAAAATTTCTGTCGGTGGAACAAAGGAGAGCTTACAACTCCTTCAAAAAAAAATTGATGAAAAATTCCACGGGAAAGTTAGTACTTTCATCTCAGCAGAACAATGTTTAGATGTAATGCCACCGAATGTTAGTAAAGGCTCTGCCATTTCTGTTTTATTAAATGAGTTTCAAATAAAACCTGAGGAAATTGCTTGTATAGGGGATTCTTACAATGATATTCCTATGTTTTCTTTAACTCCTCACAGTTTTGCTATGTCGCAAGCAGATGATGCAGTAAAAAAACACGCTCACTATGTAGTAAATCACGTCAAAGATGCTGTTAACCACGTAATTGCTCATAATAAAAATACGACTCATTCCTTATAAGGATGAGTCGTATTTTTATTTCTTTACATGTTATCCATTTTCATTTCGACTGTACTTCACAAACTGAAATATACTATTTGTTACGTGCGATATTCGTAATAAATTTATAACGATCTCCACGATAAATACATTTCACGTACTCTAGCGGTATCTCACCTTCTGAATATGACCATTGACGCATTACAAGTACAGGCGCCTTTTTAGGAATATGCAGATGTTCAGCTTCATTTTCCGTCGCAACAGAAGCTTCAATTGACTGAGTAGCGCTAACAAGTTTAAAGCCCAGTTTTTTCTCTAAATGTTCATATAAAGATTGTTGCAATATCTCTTCGTTAATATCTTTTACAAGAGCTGGCGACAAATATGTCGTCTCAAAAGCAATCGGTTCATCATCAGCTAAGCGAATACGCCTCACTTCATAAACCGATTCCCCCTCCTGTATTCTCAACCGGTCTGCTATTTTAGCAGTAGCTGGAACTAGGCGGAAACTAAGTAATTGACTACTTGGGTTCATTCCACGAGAAATCATATCTTCTGTGAATCCCGTCATTCCTTGCAATTTTTGTTCCACTTTCGGAAGTTGGACAAATGTTCCAATTCCACGCTTCCGATATAAATAGCCTTGTTCCACTAAATTATTAATCGCCTGTCTGATTGTCATACGACTCACTTCGAACTTATCACAAAGTTCATTCTCAGATGGGATTTTATCTCCCGGCTTCCATTCGCCGTCCTCAATTAGCTGTTTCACCCACTCTTGAATCTGATAATAGATCGGAAATGGTGAATACTTGTCGATGTTCATCAGCAATCGCCTCACTGCATAAAGATAGAGCTTCTTGATCTGCGATTACGGTTACATTCGGATGACGTTGTAAAACTGTAGCCGGACACTCTTCACTATATTCACCTTGCAATAATTCTTTAACAGCTTCTGCCTTTTTAGAACCCATAGCAACAAGTAGAACTTGTTTCGCTTTCATAATGCTTCCAATTCCCATTGTAATCGCATGAGTTGGCACATCTTCTTCTTTTTCGAAGAAGCGAAGGTTTGCTTGGCGTGTAGATTCTGTTAATTCAACAATGTTCGTTGGAGAATTAAACGGTGTTCCTGGCTCATTAAATCCGATGTGACCGTTTTCACCGATTCCAAGAATCTGTAGGTCAACTGGGTTAGCAGTTAGAATGCCCTCGTAACGTTTGCACTCTTCCTCTAAATCACTTGCCATCCCGTTTGGTACATAAGTTTGTTTAAATGGAAGATGATCAAACAACTGTTCTTGCATGAAATAGTGATAGCTGTTTTTATCTTCATGTGGTAAATTTACGTACTCATCTAAGTTTACAGTGGTTACACGGCTTGTATCAAGTTTATTTTTTCGCATTTCTGCATAAATACCTAATGGAGAGCTTCCTGTAGCCATTCCTAATGTTGGATTTTCTTTTGTTTTTACAACTTCTTCAATTAATTTATAACCTGCTTCTGCTAGTTCTTCTGGAGTTTTTACAACAAGAATATTCATTTAATTACTTCCCTTCCTTCATATGAATTCCTAAACGAACCGTATCATATACATGTAAATCTTCATTCATCACAACAAAGTCTGCATCTTTTCCTACTGCTAATGCACCTTTATTATTTAATCCAAACTCTTCTGCTTGGTTAACTGATGTCATCAGTACTGCATCTTCGATTGAACAACCTGTAAATTCAATTACATTTCGGAAAGCTTGATCCATTTTTAGAATACTACCAGCTAACGTTCCATCTTCTAATCGAGCACTACCATCTTTTACATGTACCGGCTGTCCGCCAAGCTCATATAATCCATCTTCAAGACCTTTTGCGCGCATTGCGTCAGTAATAACACTTACTTTTTTCGGTCCTTTTAACTTATATGCTAATTTCACCATATCAGGGTGAATATGAATACCATCTGTAATTACTTCAACCATTACATCTGGATTTAATAACACATGACCAACAACTCCTGGTTCACGGTGATGTAATCCACGCATTTGATTGTATAAATGTGTCGCATGTGTAATCTTTCTATTTTTTAGTTGCGCATCAATTGCATCTGTATGCCCCATTGTGCCCACTACACCAGTTTCAGCAAGATATTGTTCAAACTCTAATGCTCCCTCTTCTTCTGGTGCATATGTTACTAATTTAATTAAATTCCCACTTGCTTCTTGCCATTGTTTAAATTGCTCAATATTTGCAGGAACGATATGTTCAAGTGGTTGTGCACCTGCACGTTTCTTTGAAACATAAGGTCCTTCTAAGTGAATATATTCGAAATGCGCTCCTTTTTCTTTTGCTTCTTTCGCAGCAGTTAGCGCTGCTTCAATTGCCTCTGGAGCTTGTGTCATTGTTGTCGGGAAGTAAGTTGTAACCCCTTCTTTTAACATTTCTTTACCTAGAGTTACTAACCCATCGCTATTTGCATCCATCGCATCAATATCGTATCCACCATGAATATGAACATCGATCATACCTGGAATTACAATCTTCCCTGTAGCATCAAAAACAGTTTCATTTTCTTGTGGTACATATTGAGCCATCAAACCAATTTCTTTAATGGTTTCTGCGTAACGGATAAATCCGTTTTCCACTATTTCTTGACCTGTGTAAATTTTGGCATTGATGACAATTTGCGTTTTCATTTTCATCGATCCTTTCCCATGAAATACCTACTTGTTATTATTACCTTATTCGCCTAGTTCCATCTTAATATATGCACGAGTAGTTGTCTATACATTCTAATGAAATTTCCTTTTTATTCAACAAAAAAGGAAATTTCTTACGTCCCTTATAATTATAATATATATTATTCATTTTTCCAAAAAGGGACAGTATCCACCCCTAATATAGAAATCACTTCAACAATGGCATTAACCCGCTAGACTCTAACATAACATGTTCACCATCTGTTTCTATTTCTACTGTACGTTTATTCGTTCTATATACCATTATACCGTGCCTTTTTAAGCGTTTTACTACACTTTGATGAGGATGTCCATACGGATTACTACTCCCGTAAGACAAAATAGCAAACTGCGGTTCCACTTTTTTTATAAACGTTTCACTTGTTGAAGTATACGAGCCGTGATGCCCCACTTTTAAAATATCTGCATGTACATCAAATTGTTTTAATATTTCATGTTCTGTCCGTACATCCGCGTCACCCATTAATAAAAAATCCGCTTTTCCATATCGCACCTTTAAAACAATTGAGGATTCATTATTTTCATCTTTTGATTTCCCATTGTTTAATACTTGTATAGAAACATGTGGATCCAGCGGTATATATTGTCCTTCCTTTACTGAAACGAAAGGTATCCCTCTTTTTTTAATATTATTCCGATATGTATGATAAGTAAGAGAACTATATGTTTTTCCGCTATCTAATATAAGCGATACCGGCATTTGCTCTACAATTGGAATTAGCCCCCCTATATGATCCATATCAGGATGGGTACTGACAATTACATCTAAATGATTAATCCCTTTCTCAATTAATTTCTGAATAATAACCTCTCCTGCTTCATAAGGTCCTCCATCAATTAACATTGTTTGTCCGTTTGGCATTATGATAAGTGTTGCATCACCTTGCCCCACTTTTAAAAAGCTCACTTTCATTTTACTAAGATGTTGCCGATGCATATGTAAAGGAGACGTAGTATGAATAGACATCATATACCTTTTAGCTGATGCGCTATTTAAAGAAAAACATAATAAAACAGAAACTAATAATAGAATAATCCGCATACCTCTCATAACTCGTCTCCTTTTTTCATTTAGTATGGCACTGTAAATAATTGATATACAAAAAAAGCTTAGCAAAATGCTAAGCTTTTATTTCGATATCTCTTGTAAGGAACCGAAGAATAAATCCGCTTCATTCATTTGTTCATTCTCTTCAGAAAGCGGCGGTAAATCATCTAATGTTTTCAATCCAAATGTGTCCAAAAATTCTTTTGTTGTTCCGTATAAAATAGGACGCCCTGGTCCTTCTGCTCTTCCCATTTCTTTTATAAGTAAATGTGAAACCAACGTTTGTAACGCCTTATCGGTTTTAACTCCTCTAATCTCTTCCATTTCAGTCCTTGTGATTGGTTGACGATATGCAACAATCGCTAACGTTTCAAGGGCAGCTTGTGAGAGTGAAGCAGCTGTTGGTGTATCTATTAATTTTTGATAATATGAAGCATGTTCTTTCTTTGTAGCAAAACGATATACTTTTGCATACTGTACAATTTGCAAACCACGGTTTGCACCTTCACATTCTTTTTGCATTTCTTCTAAAATATTAATTACTTCATTCATTTCAATTTCAAGAACTTTCGCTATTTGTTCTGGATAAATCCCTTCATCACCAGAAACAAATAAAAGGCCTTCAATAATTGACTTTTGTTCTTTCCTATCCATTTCACGAGCTCCTTCCTTCTATTTTCCCATAAAAATACACATCAAAAAACCGAATCACAATCAATGCGTTCGGTTCAATATTTCTTCTCTTGTTCCAAACGATACATTAAAACATAGCATGAGATAAAGTGTTTCTATCCCAATTTCATATACTTGCTCTATG
Source organism: Bacillus sp. CCB-MMP212 (assembly GCF_022748145.1). Taxonomy (NCBI): domain Bacteria; kingdom Bacillati; phylum Bacillota; class Bacilli; order Caryophanales; family Bacillaceae; genus Bacillus; species Bacillus sp. CCB-MMP212. The sequence goes on along the minus strand of NZ_JALDQE010000002.1, from coordinate 329,902 downwards.
CAGATTTATTAGAGCTTGATACGAAAATTTCATCAAAATTATGTTCTTGCTCAATTATGATTTGTTGATTTTTCATAAGTTCCAGAACTGCTAAAAATGTTACAACCATTATTTCACGTTCATCATCAACAAACAAATCATGAAAACTTTGGCGACCACCCTTTATTTTTAACTGCTTTAAAATATCAGTCATTCGCTGTTCAATTGGTATTTCTTGACGAGTAATACGTGTTGTTACAGGTTTTTTCGCCTTTTTACGGCGCATTAATTTTTGAAATGCCGCTAGCATATCATATAACGTAACATCAAGAGGCAAGCTTGTCTCTTCTTCTTGTTGCAACGATGTAAAGTCAATTGGTGGACGTGTATATAGCTGTGCTCTTTCTTGTTCTCTTTCTTTTAACTCAGTAGCAACTTGCTTATATTTCTTATATTCAATTAACCTCTCCATCAATTCTTGACGAGGATCATCTATAAAATCATCACCGTTATCAAGTACATCTTCTTCATGTTTCGGCAACAACATTTTACTTTTAATTTGTAATAACGTTGCGGCCATTACTAAATACTCACTTGCAACATCTAATTGCAGTTCTTTCATCGTATGCACATAAGATAAATATTGCTCTGTAATATCTGCTACAGGAATATTATATATATCAATTTCATAACGATGTATTAAATGTAACAATAGATCTAAAGGCCCTTCAAAAGCCTCTACTTTAAAATTATATTGCACAAAGCATCCCACCACATTTTTTCTATAACAACATAAGTATAGAGCATACTCATGTTCTATCCAACCTTTTTAAGAAATTTAATTAAAAATAGACCGATGCCTATGTCATCATGCCCACCACTTCATATGATAACAGTGTAGTAAGAACAATGTAGGAGGTCAAAAAACTATGGGTCACGTTGATTGTGGTTTTAGCGGTGGGTTCGCATTACTTGTTGTACTGTTTATTTTGCTAATTATTGTAGGAGCAGCTTGCTTCTGCTAATATGAACAATAACGGCTAGGGGGAAATCTCCTAGTCGTTTATTGTTCATATTTCTATGATACACTTATATGTATAACCGTTAGATAGGGGCGAGAAAACATGTATCCTACCGAATACATACAATTTTTAATTCATTTCCAAGGAGATTACGACTATTTTGAATGCCACGAAATACTAGAAGAGTACTGGAAGACAAAACCAAGAGGAAATCGTGATCATTACTTAGTTGGTCTCATTCAAATTGCAGTTTCTTTATACCACCAAAGACGTGCTAACTGGAATGGTTCCACAAAAATGATGAAAAGCGCAATCACAATTTTAGAAAAAAGCGGTGTGTCTTTACAACGTTTAGGAATTAATCAAGTACAACTTCTTTCCTTGCTCAATGAAAGATTGCAATCTATCCATAAAAAAGAACGTTTTGTACCTTTATTTTTACCCTTATCAGATCCATTGTTAGAGAAGCAGTGCATAGAGTTATGCAAAAAACAAAACCTCTCTTGGAAAGACTTGAATGCTATTCCAAGTGAATATATTATACACAAGCACACTTTGCGTGATCGCACAGAGGTCATTACTGAACGAAACGAACAATTACAAAAAAGAAAGCAGAGATAATAAACTACTTATCCCTGCTTTCACGAATGTATATTTTGTTCTAGCCCTTTACATTTTTCGCAAAAACTTGCTGTTTGCTCATTTCCGCAAATTGTAAACTCAAGAAATTTACTCTTTAACTCTTGAACCATCTTCGTTCCAATCCCCACATGACGGTGAGACGGATTTACACTTAAATGCTGAATTTCTAATACTTGATTCTCTTTTTTTACAATCCCCATTATTCCAACAAAATCTTCATTTTCTTTCCACAAATACAATTGCCAATCATCTTTTGCTTCATATTCTTTCATTGTCAATTGTAATGTTTTCAAATCTTTTTCAGTTGGCATAAACGAAAGAAGCCCCATTGCGATTTTTTCATAACTTTTTTTAAAACGAATTAACATAACCCTTATCCCTTCTCACAAAAGTTACAAACTAGTAATCCCCTCAATCACTCTTTTCATATCACATTCATTTTACAATATTTTCAACAGAGTGAGAAGAGTCTAAAACAACTTGATAATCATACAAAGCGAAAAGAAGAAAGTCAAATCTATGTTTCAGCACTATTCCTTTAATAAATAGAGTGAAAAAAAGAAAATTTTATATAGAATGAAAAGAAACATATCATTCAACATCACTTCATTCATAGTTACCCTAAAGCAGCACAATTCTAGCAAAATTAATATAACAAAAAGTATTTGTGGAAACATATAATGTAATGTATTCTATGTAATTTGTTAAAGGTTTGTTCTCACAAGCAATATATTTTAGCAACAATACTACTTGTATGATGCTGTAGAAGAAGTACTCAATCTCATTAAAAATAAAAAAGAGAGCAAAAGCTCTCTTTTCCCTTACCTTATTCTTCCCAAACTTTAACTTCTTTCATTACATCGCCTTGACGCATTTTTAATACTGTTTCAATACCGCTTGTTACTTTACCAAATACAGTATGAACGCCATCTAAATGTGGCTGTGGCTCATGAACAACAAAGAATTGGCTACCGCCTGTGTTACGGCCAGCGTGAGCCATAGAAAGTGATCCTACAAGGTGTCTATGAGGGTTTCCATCAGTTTCACATGGAATAGAGTAACCTGGACCACCAGCACCTGTACCTGTTGGGTCTCCACCTTGGCTTACGAAGCCAGGAATAACACGGTGGAATGTAACACCGTCATAAAATCCTTGCTCTGCTAATTTTTTAAAGTTTTCTACTGTTTTTGGCGCTTCTTCTGGGAAAAATTCCAATTCGATTTTTTCACCGTTTTCCATTAATATGTATCCTAAAGTTTTCATATGTATATGTCTCCTTTCAACTATCTCAGCACTATATTACCACATTCATGACTAGAAACAAAAAGAATCCGACAATCTAGATACTTCTTTTTTGAAATGTGGAAAAAGCTAGGTGACAAATAAGAAATATATACTATAATAACTTTGTTGCCCGAAAATTTTAGAAAGAGAAAGGGAGCGGTTTTTCGTGAAAACGAAATTATTAGCTCTGCTATTAGCTGTAACGGTATTTATGATGCCAACAGCTTCATTTGCAGACATCATCGAGGGAGAATCAATTGTTACACTAGGAGAGAACTTATCCGAACAACAAAAACAAGATCTGTTAAAAGAAATGAAAGCACCGAAAGATGCTACAATTATCACTGTATCTAATGCGGAAGAACATAAATTTCTAGAAGGCATTGTTCCAAAAGCACAAATTGGTACGAGAGCAATTTCTTCTTCTATGATTACATACACAAAACCAGGATCTGGTCTTATTGTACGATCAAAGAACATTAACTGGGTAACAGATGCAATGTACACTAACGCTTTGATTACAGCAGGTGTAAAAGATGCAGAAATTCAAATTACTGCACCTTTTAAAGTTTCAGGAACTGCAGCTTTAACTGGATTAATGAAAGCATATGAAACTGCGTCCAATAAACCAATTCCGGAAGAAGTTAAAAAAGTAGCGAATGAAGAAATGGTACAAACAGCCCAGCTTGGTGATAAAATTGGTGAAGAAAAAGCAGTTCAACTTGTTGCAAAAATTAAAGAAGAAATTGCAAAAGAACAGCCAAAAACAACAGAAGATTTACGTTCATTAATTAAAACAATTGCTGATCAACTCGGCATTACATTAACAGATGAACAGTTAGATAACCTAGTAGCGTTATTTGATAAAATGAAGAATCTTAATATCGATTGGAATCAAGTTGGTAGTCAATTAAACAAAGCAAAAGAACACGTTTCTGCCTTTTTAGGATCTGAAGAAGGACAAAGTTTTCTAGATAAAGTGAAAGATTTCTTCTCAAGTATCATTGATTTTGTTAAATCTTTATTCAAGTAAAAAAGAAGCCCGCCAGTGACGGGCTTCTTTTTTATACAAGTAACGGTAATTTCATAACAGCCTCTTCAACCGAACGCACTATATGATTTGCTTTCTCCTTTACATATGGATGGGCATGATGAAGAGTAAATGAATGCGGGGTTACTTCAAACATAGAAATATCATTGAAGGAATCTCCAATACAAGCAACTTCATTTGCTTCAATTTGCAAATGGTCCATTAGTCGCTTTAGAGCACTCCCCTTACTCACGCCTCTTGGCATAATATCAACATAGCGTTTACCTGATATAAAAACTTCCGCTTCGCCTTGAAACATATCTCGTAGCTCTTGATCTAACGTCACAATTTTCTCTTCTTCTCCAAAAACAAACAATTTTGCAGGGTGTACAGTCTTACCAAACTCTTCTTCTAACGCTTCAATTTCAGCGATATGCACGCCCATATACGCTTCAAAATTATGGTGATGTTCATTTTTCCTTTTTGTATATCGTTGCTCATTTGCACAAACAATATCCGCTAGTCCTTTTTTATGTATATATCGATATATTTCCTGGGCAACCGTATTTTCAAAACTCGATTCATGAAATAAATTCCCATCTGGAAGTAACATTGTCGCTCCATTTAAGCCAGTTGTGTAATATGGGAATGAAAACCTTTTTACAACTTCATCAATTCTGTGTGTAAAGCGGCCAGAGGCAAAACAAATATTTGTCCCTTTCTCAGCTAACCAACACAGCGCACGTTCATCTTCTTTTTGCATATGATTCACATCGTAAACGAGCGTGTCATCTAAATCACTTACAAATAATTTAATCATGTCCTCTTCCCCTTCCATACACAATATCTACTCTAAGTGTACACAAAAAATGTTTGATTTTTGTTAAAAAACAATAAATTTTTACTAAAAAAAATAAACGGGTGTATAATCCCGTTTATTTTTGTCTTTTTACATTTTGAGGTCTTACAATACTTGGTCGTACTTTTAAACTAGACATCGTTGGACGGAGTAAAATTTTTGTTAACGCGCCCCAATCAAATGGTAAGAACGGCCATAAATAAGGTGTTTGTAAACTTTTTATAGACGTTAAAAATAAAATTAATATCGTCATACCAATTACAAATCCCATCTCATGGAAGAGACCTGTTAAAATAATAACAAACAATTTCCCAACCTTATTCCCTAATCCTAATTCATAACTCGGTGTTGCATATGCACCAATCATCGAAACCGCTACATACAAAATTACTTCTGGTACAAACAAACCTACATCAATTGCAATTTGACCAATTAATATGGCGGAAATCAACCCTGCTGCAGACGATAATGGGGTTGGAGTATGAATAGCAGCCATCCTTAAAAACTCAAGTCCGACCTCTGCCATTAACACCTGTAATAGGATTGGTAAATGCGTCATCTTAGTCGGTCCAATAAAAGCAAGATTTGCTGGTAAAAGAGTTGGATCAAATACAAACACTAACCAAAATGGTAATAAAAATAACGAGAATATAACACCTAAAAAGCGCACCCAGCGTAAAAATGTACCGACAGCTGGATTTTGTCTAAACTCTTCTGCATGCTGTAAATGGTGAAAATATGTTGTCGGTGTAATCATAGCACTTGGCGATGTGTCAACAAGTACTAACACATGTCCTTCTAGTAGATGATTTGCTGCTACATCTGGCCTTTCTGTATATCGAATAAGCGGGAATGGGTTATAGCTTTGCTTTACAACAAATTCTTCTACTGTCTTATCCGCCATCGTAATTCCATCTACATCAATGTTATTTAATTCTTGTTTTATAATCTTTACTAAATCTGGATTTGCAACATCTTGAACGTATGTAATACAAATATCCGTTTGTGATCTATCTCCTACTCGAACCATTTCATTTCGAAGTCGTGGATCTCGAATTCTCCTACGAATTAACGCTGTATTTACAACGATATTTTCAACAAATCCATCCCTCGCACCGCGTACTACCTTTTCGGTATCTGGTTCTGTCGGTGTTCGCCCTGGATAACTACGAACATCAATCGCGAACGCTTCCGTTTCACCTTCCACAAATATCACAATGAGCCCTGATAATACTTGGAGCATTACCTCATCCATCGTTTTCACTTTGCTTACTTGTTGATGGATTAAGCGATTCTCTAAAAGCTTCACTGTATCTTCTTCTACATCCCTTATCTCATTTGTATCCACCGCTTCTTCTAAAATAGGGATAATATAATTTGTATCACAAAGTCCGTTTACAAATAACACACCGATTTCTTTATTCAAAATTTGAAATTTACGAATGCCAACATCGTATGTAACGCCTAGTCCAACTGTCTGCTTTAAATAATTTTCATTATCACTTATGAAAGTTGATATAGGGATATCCACTTTTTTAGGCTTCGTCATAAAAACCACTCCTTTCCAAAATTAATTGAATCGCTTTTCTAGTAATAGGTGATCCCCTCTCCCATTCATCATTCCCGCACATCTTACCAATGTCACCGACTCCAACGATGACAGGAACATTCAAGTCATCTAAACAATAAATTGTATCTCCGCTAATTCTGCCAATTTCACCATCTGGAAGTCCAAATTTATCAACACCGTATTCGGTTAAATTTCCGTTCCGATCTACACTTACATCTACACGTGCCCATTCCCAATGATGCGTATTAGACGCTACCGCTAAAATACCGAGCACATCAATTTGTTTATGGGTAGCTACATATTTTAAAGCCTTTTCACCAGATCCTTCTCCAATAAATCCACTGTCATCAAACATGACAAATACAGGGTCATATGGCGTTTGCATAATAAGCTCAACAACTTTTTTCCCTGTCAATTTGGTTGGATTACTTTGTGATGCTGAAATACACCTTCCCCCAAATTCCTTCGTTAAAAGCTCAATTGTCCGCTTTGCATATTCATCTCCATCTGTGACCAAAACAACCCTTCGTCTCATTTGATTTATCCTTTCGGTTTACATATAAGTGCTATAAAAAACGAAAACAATATCGCTGCGGAAATGCCCGCAGACGTTAAACTAAACATGCCAATACCAATTCCTAAATATCCATGTTTTTCTGCTGCATGCATTGCTCCGTGCAATAGTGAATGTCCAAAACTTGTAATAGGGACTGTTGCTCCAGCACCTGCAAACTTTATTAATTTATCGTACAATCCAAATCCATCTAAAATTGCTCCGATGACTACAAAAGTTGCCATTAAATGAGCTGGTGTTAACTTTGCGAAATCTAACAATAGTTGCCCAATTACACAAATAGCTCCACCTACAAGAAATGCATATATAAAATCCACAATTCACTCTCCTTTAACTCTCTCAAATACGACACCATGTGCAATTGTTGGAATCGTTTCTTTCTGTTGCATCATTATCGGGCTTAATAATGCGCCAGTGGCAACGACAAAAATTCGTTGTAAATTCCCTTTTTGCATCTCGTGTAATAAATGGCCATATGTGACAACTGCTGAACAAGCGCAACCACTACCACCTGCAAACACTTCTTCTTGACTTGATTCATAAATCATTAATCCGCAATCATTGTATATATGTCCAAGATCGTAACCTTCCTCAAGTAAAAGTTGTTTTGCAATCGGTGTCCCAACAGCTGATAAATCACCCGTAACAATCAAATCATAGTCATCGGCACTTCTTCTTAAATCTTCAAAATGCTGTTGAATTGTATGAGCTGCTGCTGGAGCCATCGCTGCCCCCATATCCAAAGGATTTGTGATTCCTAAATCTTGCACTTTTCCGATTGTAGCCGCCGTAATTTTAATTGCACTTTTTTCATTGCTAATTAATATAGATCCTGCACCAGTCACAGTTGAATTTGCTGTCCCTGGTTTTTGCCCACCGTACTCTGTTGGATAGCGAAATTGTCTTTCAGCCGTTGCATTATGACTACTTACTGTAGCTAAGACACGATTTGCAAATCCACCGTCTATAAAAGCTGAGCCAACTGCTAAAGTTTCCATAGACGTCGCACAGGCGCTAAACATTCCTAAAAAAGGAATGCCCCACTGACGCGCAACATAATTTGCTGTCACTGTTTGATTTAATAAATCTCCCGCTAAAAAGAAATCAATTTGCGATGTTTTTATATTCCCTTTTTGCACTGCTTGTTGAATTGAGTCTGACATTAATCTTCGTTCGGCGAGCTCCCAATTTTCCTCTCCACAATGCAAGTCATCATATGAAATATCAAAATCTTTTCCAAGAGGGCCTTCAGCTTCTTTCGGACCGACAGCAGTACCCGTTGCATTCACATATATGTCGTTTTGAAATACCCACGTTTGTTTTCCGGTCAACCTCATACTAGCCCCTCCTTTAAGACATAAAAATTTTAAAGGTATACCTTATTAACCCAATGAGATATGCACCAACAACCCCAAATACAATCACACTTCCTGCCAGTTTAAACATATTTGTCGCAATCCCTAGAACAATCCCTTCACTCTTATGTTCTAAAGCAGCGCTTGCCATAGAATTTGCAAATCCTGTTACCGGTACCGCTGATCCTGCTCCAGCAAATTGACCGATTTTATCATATACACCACACCCCGTTAAAATCGCGGATAATAAAACAAGAGTTGCAACAGTTGGGTTTCCTGCCTCTTGTTCACTGAAGTGAAAATAATGTATATAAAATTTCATCAATACTTCTCCAACTGTACAAATGAGTCCACCTACAAGAAATGCTTTGATACAATTTAGTAAATAGTTTGGCTTTGGATGATACTCCTTCACTTTATTTATGTAATCATCCTTCAATTTCTGACTTGTCATTTATATACTGCCTCCTACTTTACGAAATAAATCCAGTGGAACAACGATCCTATTACTTTCCCAAGCACAAGAGCAACGAGTAAAACAATAATCTTCCCCTCTACCCCTACTCGTTTAGCTAAAATAGGTAGAACATTTAACACCTCTGTTAATGCCGCAGCGAGCATTCCAATGAACGTACCACAAAATAGCCCTAATATAACGAGCCAATATTGCGACGTTTGAAGTGTAATGTTTTTCAAACTGCACCAAGCCCCTGTTAAAGTACCTGCAATGACTGCCCACTCAAAATATTGAATATGCTTTCCACTTCTCGTTAATTGAGCTAAACGGGGGATTATACCAAGTACAGCTAAAAATGCGACATATCCGCTACCTACCGCTATCCCTCCAGCTAAACCAATTAAAATAACAAACCCAGACTCAATCATCGGCAAGTTGTTTCATATTATCCTTGTTTTCATTAACGATTACATATTGATCAAGTGACTGTTGGTATTGAAACATCTCAACTTCTAACGGACTCGGCTCTTCATTAATTCGTTTTTGAAATACATGATTAAAGAATAGAACCATCCCTAAACCAAGACCTACAGAATAAGGAATTTGAAATAAAAGTGGTTGTGCATTAAATTCTCCAGTAATCATGTAATATAACCGTTGATGTACTTGTTGCATACTTACATCCTCATGGAAATAAATGATTGCAAGAGCTGCTCCAATGAAAAGTAAAAGCCATACAAGCCCGAAAAAAATTGGGTGTGCCTTCTTTTTTTCGTATATAATTTCAACAAGAGTTTGTCCGGAACCGAGCAAATTAATTTGTACGTGAGATGCTTTCTGTTGAATAATCTCAATTACTTTCATAACATCAATTACAACATGCGTCTTATCATGCGCTGTTATTTTGTAAACTATCTCATTTTGTAACAACTCAACTACGGAAGAATCTCCGGCAAGTTGAGCAACATCACCCAGCTTTACTTCATAAGTAGGAGAAACTTTTAAACGATTGCGCATTTTAATATAAATCGTTTGTTCCAACTTTCATTCACCCCTTCACTCTTCCTCGTAGTTGTAGTATGGTTATTGAATTTTTTTCTAATACAATTTTTTCATAAAAAAACATCTGCACCATTTTGGTACAGATGTTTTTTACTTATGCCTTTTTCTTAAATAAGTTTGCAATACTTAATGCAAGCCCTCCCCAAATGACTACTATTCCAATAACCATCATCATAATCGCTGATCCACTCATTATGAAACACCTCGATCTTTCCATTCTTTTTCAAGCTTGGCAGAATCCGAATGAATTTGTGCATCCCATTTTTTCAGGCCAATGATTATTGCAACTATGAGGAATGCTGCTGCTATCGACCAACCATACGTTACAACAAACTCAGTCGGATAATCTCCGTAGTTCTTTTTAATATTTTGGATTGTACCATCAATTAGCATATACCCTAACATAAGCGGAGTAATAACGAGTAAACTCACTCTCCAAAACGTTCCTAATTTAATATCAGATACAAAGTTTGCATGATTTTGATAAACTGGTAAACGGCGTAAAATGAGCCCTATCGTAACTACTTCCGCAAGTGCAATTGTAATTAATCCGAAATTATTAGCGAAATAGTCGACAACATCTAAGAACATAAGTCCACCACGTGTTGCAAAAACAAGAGAAACTAACACGAGAAGGGTTCCCATAATTCCAATAGTTTTTTCCCGACTTAAACTGAATTTTTCAGATACAGCGGCAAAGCATACTTCCGCGAGTGAAATAAGTGATGTAATTCCAGCAACCGTTAACGATAAGAAAAATAAAACACCAAACAACGGTGACATCGGCAATTCATTAATAATTTGGGGAAATACTACGAACGCAAGCCCAACGCCAGCACTTGCTACTTTATCAACCGGTACTCCCATATTATTTGCCATAAATCCAAGAGCTGCAAAGACCCCAATACCTGCTAATAATTCAAATCCTGAATTTGCAAATCCAGTAATAAAGGCATTATTTGTTGTATCCGAGTTTTTCGGTAAATAACTAGAATACGTAATCATAATTCCAAATGCTAAAGATAAACTAAAGAATATTTGACCATAAGCTGCAAGCCATACTTTCCCATCAAAAATACGACTCCAATCTGGTTTAAAGAATGCATCTAGTCCTTGCATAGCACCTTCCATCGTCACTGCACGAACGACGATAATAAGGAACATAACAACTAATAAAGGAATAAATATACGGTTAACAACTTCGATTCCTTTTTTAACTCCTTTAAATGCAACGCCAAGCACAATAATCCAAACGAGAGCTAACGGAATTAATACTTCCGGTACAAGTCCTCCAAATTGTCCTGGCTTATCTGCAACATGTAAGTACTCTTTAAATAAAAATGATTGCGTGTCTTTTCCCCACGCTCCAGTAATTGCAAAGTATGTATAGGATATAGACCAAGCAATAATTACTGCATAATATGTTGAAACGATAAATGTTACGCACATTTGCCACCATCCAATAAATTCGGCACGCGGGTTAATACGGAAAAATGTAAGTGGTGCTGAACCACGATGACGATGACCAAGGGCAAACTCAAACGCTAACAATGAAATACCAGTCGTTAATAATGCAAATAAGTACGGTAAAAAGAATGCTCCTCCTCCATTTTCATACGCTGTATAAGGAAAACGCCATATGTTTCCTAATCCAACGGCAGATCCGACCGCTGCGAAAATAAATCCAGCTCTCGTTCCCCATTGTTGCCTCGTTTCCATATTTCCTTCCCCCTTTATGACAAGTTCATACTTGGATTATATTTTAAATTGACTAAATTATCAATAAATTCTGTTAATTTTTGCGAAAATTAACATTTCTCTCCTATTAACGGCATAAAAAAATCGAATAGACAATTATTCGTCTATTCGATCTTTCATCTGTTTTAATATTTTCTTTTCAAGTCTTGAAACTTGTACTTGCGAAATGCCTATGCGCTCGGCTACTTCTGACTGTGTTTGATCTTTATAGTAACGCAAGTATACAATTAAGCGCTCTCGTTCATCTAGTTCTCTAATCGCTTCTTTTAAAGCAATTTTATCGAACCATTTCGTTTCAGATTGATCTGCAATTTGATCTAAAATAGTGATTGGATCTCCATCGTTTTCATATACAGTTTCATGTATAGATGAAGGGGCCCGGCTCGCTTCTTGTGCTAGAACAACTTCCTCTGGCGTTAGTTCTAGTGCCTCTGCCACTTCATTAATCGTTGGAGCCCTTCCGAATTCTTTCGAAAGCTCATCTCTCATCTTTCGAATTTTGTTTCCTGTTTCTTTTAAAGACCTACTAACTTTCACTGATCCATCATCGCGTAAAAAACGTTGTATTTCACCAATAATCATTGGAACTGCATATGTTGAAAATTTCACGTCGAAAGATAAATCAAATTTATCTACCGATTTCAAGAGCCCAATACATCCAATTTGAAATAGGTCGTCTGGTTCGTATCCTCGATTAAGAAACCGCTGTACAACCGACCAAACGAGGCGCATATTACTTTGAACGATTGTATCTCTCGCTTGTTGATCTCCATCTTGACTTTTTTGAATTAACGCTTTTAGCTCGTGGTCCTTTAACTGAGGTTTCTTCTTCTCATTTTTGACCTCTATGTCCATAGGCTATTCTCCTTAATTGCATAGAGCGTTACTATTTGATAAGTATTTTGTCAAATGGATTGTTGTCCCGAAAGATTCGTTTGAAATAACTTCTACTTCATCCATAAAATTTTCCATGATAGTAAATCCCATTCCGGAACGCTCTAATTCAGGTTTAGTTGTAAAAAGGGGTTGTCTCGCTTCATCTAAGTTAAAGATTCCAATCCCTTCATCTCGAATCGTGAGTTTCACCATTGCTTCTTCCAAAATTACAGAAATATAAACAATACCTTCTGCATTTCCTTCGTATCCATGAATAATTGCATTTGTAACCGCTTCTGACACAACTGTTTTAATCTCCGTTAATTCTTCCATCGTTGGATCTAGTTGTGCAATGAAAGCCGCCACTGTAACGCGAGCGAATGATTCATTTTGACTTAATGCTGAAAATTGAAGGTTCATTTCATTTCTCATCTATGCCACCCCCAACGTCGCGAGCGCGTGCGCTTCACTTTCTTCTAAGCGAACGATTTTGAATAAGCCCGACATTTCAAATAAACGCTTAACAGGCGGTGAAATTGCACAAACAACCATTTCTCCACCTAATCCCTTTACGTGTTTATATCGGCCTAATATAACACCTAGACCAGAACTATCCATAAACGATAAGTTCTCTAGGCTCAAAACAATATGATGAACACCATGTGTCTCAATCATATCTGTTACTTTCGTTCGCAACTCTTCAGCCGTATGATGATCTAATTCACCCTCTAGTCTCACACATAGGACGTCACGTTTTACTTCTAATTGCATGGAAAGACTCACACGATTTCCTCCTTATGCTCAAACTTTACTTATTCACATACATAAAGATTTTCGTGATATAAAATAAGAATCCTTCCTGCTGACAAAAGAAGAACTATTTCGTCATAAAGTGAAACCTTTCAGCATTATTCACTTACATACGAATAGAAAAGCGGCAAAATATTTGCCGCTATTTTGATGTTGAAAACATCCCAAAACTTCTTTTAAATAACTCCCACCAGCTCGCTGCAGCAACATCTTCTTTTGCTATAATTGTTTGTTTTAATAAAACATCTTTATCTTTTTTTATAACAAGGGTGCCAAGCGCGTCACCTTTTTTAATCGGTGCTTTTACTTTCTTTTCAGCAATTACTTCTTGTTTTACCTTGTCCATATTCTCGCCCTTCTTCATAAGAAGAGAAACATTATCTGACGCAACTAAATCTACTTTTTCTTTTTTCCCTTTTCCTACTTGAACTGTCTTAATTTTTTCGCCGCGCGTATACAATTTCTTTGTCATATATTGTCCAAATGCATAGTCAAGAAGCTTTGTCACTTGGTTGTTCCGTTCTTTTGATGTTGGTGCTCCCATGACAACTGAAATGACACGCATACCATTTTTTTCAGCCGATGCTGTTAAACAATATTTCGCTTCTGTCGTAAAACCTGTTTTTACTCCATCTACGCCAGGATAAAAACGTACTAGTTTATTCGTATTAACGAGCCAAAACTTTTTATCCGTATCTTCACGTAAATAATCTTCGTACTTACCTGTGTATTTACGAATAAGTGGATACTTCATCAATTCTCTCGCCATTATAGCCATATCATTTGCTGTCGAATAATGGTCTTTGGCCGGAAGACCTGTTGGGTTTTGAAAATGTGTATTTTTCAGCCCTAAATCTTTCGCCTTTTTGTTCATCATATTTACAAATCCTTCTTCTGAACCTGCGATGTGCTCGGCTACTGCAACAGATGCGTCATTTCCAGATGCAATTGCAATACCCTTTAACATCTCATTTACAGTCATCTCTTCCCCAGGTTCTAAAAAGATTTGCGATCCACCCATTGAAGCTGCATGTTCGCTTGCTCTAACTTTATCGGTCAGTTTTAGTTTTCCTTTTTCAACTTGTTCCATAATTAAAAGCATTGTCATAATCTTTGTCATACTAGCAGGTGGTAATTTTTCATTTGGGTTTTTATCAAATAAAACTTTACCTGTATCTTGCTCAATTACGATTGCTGACGACGCTTGTTCCGCTAACTTCGGCGTTGTTTCTTCTGTTTTCTCCTGCTTCGTTTTTTCAGATTGCGCAAAACTCACTGAAGTTCCAGAAAGCAATAACATGAAACAAACAAGTATTCCAAAAACTCGCTTCATGACTAACCCTCCATTCTATATCAGACCTATTTTTTCCAATTTATCTTTTTTAATACCAAATTTTTCTAACATTTTCAGTTGACAAACACATTCTCCCCCTATATTGTATTAAGTGTATTACACACAGTAGTACACTTAATACATATGAGGAAGGAGACATTGCTCTTGCATATTCAACTTGATCCAAGAAGCAACACTCCGATATGGGAACAAATTGTTCAAAATATAAAAGAACTCGTATTGAAAAACATGTTGGCTCCAAGTGATAAACTTCCTTCTGTACGCGAACTCGCTTCTTTACTCGTTATAAATCCAAATACAGTGAGTAAAGCGTATCAAGAGTTAGAGAGACAAGGAATTATTGAAACGTTACGAGGAAAAGGAACATTTGTATCCCAATCGATTACCCCAACATTAGACGAAAGGAAAATCGCTATGGTTGAAAAGCAATTTCATCAATTACTATTAGAAGCCTCTTATCTTGGTATTACGAAAGATAAAATTCATGATTGGATAGATTCATACTATAAAGAGATTGGAGGGAATACGGATGTTGAAAGTGACAAGCTTGAAGAAAACAATTGATAATCAAACAATTTTAGACGATGTTTCTTTCACATTACAAAAAGGTAGTATCGTCGGATTACTTGGAAGAAATGGTGCGGGGAAAACAACTTTATTACGAACGATGGTCGGCATTTTAGACCCAGATGAGGGAACTGTTACATATGAGGATATCGACATTCATAAGAATCCTGAAACGAAACAAAAAATCGTATATGTCCCGGATTCTACTAACATACTGAACGGTTATACAGTAAAAGAAATCGTGAAGTTTTATAAAGCAGTTTATACCGCATTTGATGAACCATATTTCTACGAACTACTAGAACGTTTCAACTTACCAAACAAACGAATTCGTAGTTATTCAAAAGGAATGAAGGCACTGCTTGCCATCATTTTAGCTGTTGCTGCACAGGCAGAATATATTATTTTAGATGAACCAACAAACGGACTTGATCCTATCGTTAAAAGACAGATTTTACAGTTTCTCGTTGGAGAAGTTGCAGAAAAAGAGATTACCATTTTCATATCTACCCATCATTTAGATGAAGTTGAACAAATTGCAGATACAATCATCATATTAAAAGGACATACCGTATCTTCTATTACATCACTAGACGATGCAAAATCACAATTTGCTAAAATTCAAGTTGCTTATGAACGATCATTACCTCAAAAACTAGAAAACTTAAGCAATATTAAAATATTAAATCAAACGGGAAAAGTATATACGATTTTAATTGAAGGAAATGTAGCTGTAACGCTTGAGAAGTTTTATAAAGAACAACCTATACTCATTGAAGAATTAACAATGTCACTTGAAGATATTTTTATCACTACATTTGAGGAGGATTCACATGTTTCATAAAGCTTTATGGATGAGGCAATGGAAGCAAGGAAAATATATAATTCTATTATTCTGGTTAACTAGTTTATATCAACTACCTTATAAATATTATCAAGAAGCGCAAATGCAACTAAAACTATCAAAAATGAAGTTTGGTGACTATGCATATTACTACTCCTACTATTTTCAGACATCTGATGGTGCCGTCTTCTTTCAAGGCGCTACTCTAATTGCACTCGCTTGTCTTTTAATTGGATGGGAACGTAATAATCAATCAACTGATTTTCTATTCTCGATGCCTTTTAAACGAAAGGATATTTTTTTTACAAAATGGTGGCTTGGTGTTTTGAATATTATTATAGTACAAATTGTTTGCTGGATTAGCATGTACGGAATAAAGAACATGTCGTTTCACAATGAGTATCAAACCTTTGCTCCGTTCTATAGTTACTTTCTATATGCTACCGTTGTACTTATCGCTATTTATACATTCACCTTATTTATCGGGACTTTTACTGGACATATATTTTCTCAAAGTATTTTAACTATCATTCTATTATTTTTACCATACGGTTTTGGATGGTTAATTTCCGGATTCATTTATTCACACGCACAATGGTCTGTAGATGCAATGGGAGAAATAGAGCTCCATACTCATGAGTACTTACAACATATAGGTATCATTTCACCATTAGAATATTTTTCTATTACTTATGATTACCACCCGATAGAAACATTTGATGACTATGGCAATAAACTTCCCAGTGTATCACAGGACAATCCTACGGAGCGTATTTCTGTACCTTCTCCTTGGACACTATTAACACCATTTTCTTACATCATTACCTTTTTATCAATAGCAACCTTTCTATACACACGTACACCGAACGAACAAAGTGGAAAAATACTATTGTTTCCTAACTTGCAAAAATGGTTCATAATTTGCACTGTTCTATGCTTCGGACTACTTGGTGGTAGAATATTAGGCGGACGAGATGCACTTCTGTCTTATTATGTTGGATTTTTCCTATTCGCTACCATAAGTTACTTCATTTTTACACGTCTATTAAAATTGAAGTTTGCTTTTGTAGGGAAATAAATATGCATTAAGGTGGTGGATACATGTTTCCAAAAGCATCATAGATGTGAAACTATAAACACGGAACAATGACATTAAATAGAAGCTGACGAAAAAGGTATATAATGACAAAAGAAATATGTTATGAATTATTTAACTCTTATATGAACTAAATAAAAAAGGCATTGCACAAGAGCAATGCTTTTTTATTATATATCCCGATCTAAATAAAGAGGTTATTTCACATTCTCTCTCCTATCCCCATACACCATCTCTTCTTTCATCCCAAATCCATCACCATTTTGCACAATTTGCTCTGTCGGTGCAACTACACTTTCGGCAATTTTCCATTCCCCACGCTCTTTTACGAATACTTGTAGAAAATAGTTCATGCCATCTAATTGATATGCATTTTCTTTTTTCACATTATAGTGAATCGCAATGTAGTACACTTGAATATTTTCTTTCCCTATTTTTGATACGTATTGCGATAGTCTCGGTATATAAAGTGCTGCTTTCTGAAAAGATAGTTGCTTCGCTTTAACAAGCGATGAACTTGTTACATTACGTAATGTGTCCCGATTACGAATATTATCGCTATGGTGGAATAATACTGCGTTTTGCATAGAACGAACCCATAATTTCGAATATAAGACTGTATTATCGTTTTCGATGTACTTCACTTCTTTTCGCACCACTTGGATAGGCGTATCTGCGTACGTGAATGTTTGAAAACAGAAAAAACTACCAAATAAAATGGTAAGTGCAGCAATATATTTCATAATCTTTCCTCCGATCTTTTAATTAAAGTATCGGAGTTTCAAAATATTTTTATTCAAAAGAAAAAGGATAGGAATGCTTTCGCTTCCTATCCTCATTTATTATAATACGCGGCCAAATAGTTCTAAGACCATTTCTATTTCTTGGTCGCTCCAACCTTTAAATCTCTCTTTATAATATTCTTTACGCACAGCTTCAAGTTTTTCAGTTACTTCTCTTCCGTGCTCTGTAATTTCTAAGTACACGATTCGACGATCTGAATTAGAACGTTTTCTTTCTACTAATCCTTTTCGTACGAGACGATCTGTAACAGCTGTAATATGACTGGAGGTTACGTTTACTTCACTCGCAATTTGCGAAGCCATCTGTGGACTGTTTAAAAATAACGCACGTAATACAGAAAATTCATTATATGGCATATGTTCTGCAAAACGTGTATTAATATCATTTTGTAATAAACGTATCATTTTTCGAAATGATGCAGATAAATCTAAAATCAGCGTTTCTCTTTTTTCGTTCAATAGCCTCGTCCCTTTTTTATCATATTTACACATATTATAATCTATAAATACCTATGTTGTATATGCTTTCTTTCCTCAACATTCTCATTTATGTAACTTTTTTCATATAAATTTCTTTTTTGTTCACACATATACATATAAAAAGGATGGTGATGGAAAATGCAGGGTGGAATGAATCCTTATTTACACAACGTACGCACTGCTAATACTGGTAAAGAAGCTACTATTACTGTACAAGGAGAAGGTGTTGTAAAAGCAAAACCGAATGTTGTTATATTAACACTCGGCATTCGAACAGATGATAAAAATGTAAAACAGGCTCAAGAAGAAAATGCAGTGCAATCCAAACAATTGCTGGATGCACTTAAACAGCTTGGTATTGCCGATAAAGATATAGAGACGATTTCTTATACAATTACTCCTCAATACGAATATGTAAATGATAAAGCATTGCTACAAGGATACCGTGTAGAGCATTTGTATGAAATTACCGTTTTAAATGTACAAAAAGCTGGGGAAGTATATGATATAGCCGTTTCAAATGGCGCAAATGTAGCAAAAGGGTTACGTTTCCGAGTATCTCATCCAAATAAATATTATGAGCAAGCTCTCATTCAAGCTCTGCACCAGGCAGTAGAAAAAGCTCGCGCTATTGCGAGTACATATAATTTAAATATTAATCCTGTTCCCCTCTCATTCGTTGAAGAATCTGCCCAATTACCAAGGGAGGTTACGTCTTATGCTACTTTACATGCGCAAGCAGCTCCACCTATTCAATCGGGAGAATTAGAAATTATTTCAACAATACGGGCAATTTTTACGTATTTATAAATAATTTCATTTATAAGTAAACGTTATCATTTTCCTTGTTGTAAAAACATGATGTTCTGATATAATAAAGGACGGTGAGCTCTTACGAAAGAGATATCACGGGTGGGAGAGGGATATGAAAAAGAAGGTTTAACATGAAAGGAATACTTGAAAGAACATTTAAATTAGGTTTACACGAAACATCACCAAAACAAGAAGTTTTAGCTGGAGTTACGTCATTTTTCACAATCGTATATATTATGATTGTAAATGCGTCAATTTTATCCGATGCTGGCATTCCTCTTGAAGCTGGAATTTTAGCAACTGTTTTCAGTTCATTTGTCGGATGTCTACTCATGGCATTTTGGGCAAATGCACCTGCTATTCTTGTCCCTGGTATGGGTGTAAATGCATTCTTCACGTACACAGCTGTGCATACGCTTGGACTAACTTGGCAAGAAGCATTAGCTGCTGTCTTTATCTCTGGTATTATTTTTGCAATTGCCGCTTTTACACCAATCGCTCGCGTGCTATCAGTATCAATTCCAAAGTCATTAAAGGAAGCAATTACTGTCGGCATCGGATTATTTTTAGCGTTTATCGGATTGCAAAAAGGTGGCTTAGTCGTTTCGAACCCAAATACTGCTGTTGCAATGGGTAAATTAAGTAACCCTGTCGTTCTTGCGACCGTGCTTACTCTTATCGTTGCACTTGTACTATTTATTCGTAACGTACGTGGAAACTTTTTATGGACGATTGCAATAGGAACTGGTATTGCATGGCTATTTGGCCTTGTTGATACAAGTCAAATCGGAAATAGTTCATTCTCATTCGCTAATTACGGCGATGTGTTTGGAGCTATGTCATTTGGCAAACTTTCTTCCTTACCGTTTTGGATTGCAACATTCTCCTTAAGCATGGTGCTTATTTTTGAGAACATGGGACTTCTGCACGGTTTATTAGAAGATGACCGTAAATTCCCACGTGCTTACCAAGCCAATGCAATTTCAGCAATGACATGTGGTCTATTTGGCACAAGCCCTACCGTATCAACAGTAGAGAGTGCCGCAGGTATTACTGCAGGCGGAAAGACAGGTCTGACGTCTATCGTTACGGGGTTGTTATTCTTTGCATCATTGTTTGCACTTCCGTTTGTCAAACTAATTCCTGATAGTGCCATTGCACCAATCTTAATTATTATTGGCGGCCTGATGATTACAAGCATTCAGCAAATTCCTCTGAACGATTTTTCAGAAGGATTTCCAGCGTTCTTAATTATCGTCATGATCCCGCTCACATATAGTATCGCTGATGGCATTGCGTTCGGATTTATTGCTTACCCTATCTTAAAAGTTGCTCTTGGAAAGCGTAAAGAAGTCGCACCATCTATGTATATCATTACATGCTTATTCTTAGCTATGTTTGTATTACATGCTATTGGTTAAGAAAAAACACCGGGGAAATCCTCGGTGTTTTTTACTTAAACCATCCTTTTTTATAAAACCAGGCCATCATTCCGCCGCCAATTAATGCCATTAGAAGAAGACAAATAAAATAACTATATTGTCCACCAAGCTCTGGCATATGCGTAAAGTTCATTCCATATACTCCCGCAATAAATGTTAATGGCATGAAAATAGTCGAGAATACAGTTAATGTTTTCATAATGTTATTCATATGATGTGAGTTTAATGAAAAATAACTATCCCGAATATCCGCCGTTAACTCTCGACTTGCCTCAATCATTTCCGTAAGTTTAAGTAAATGATCATGTATATCTTTAAAATAAATCTCATGATCACTTATACCGTAAAAACGAGTGGAATTCAAAATACGATACAATAAATCACGCATTGGAATAATTGTACGTCTTAACTTAGATAAATCTGCCCTAATATCAAATACTTCTTCTAGCACGGCTCCTGCTGTCTCACCTGTTAAATTATCATCAATCGCATTTAAATGATCTTCAATGTAATATACAGGTGCGAAATAATCATCTACAATTTGATCAGTGATCGTATGTGCTACATGTAAAGGCCCTTTCTTAATCCGCCTCTTCTCACCAAGTGTTTTCCATACTCTTTCAATTGCATTATTATGAGAAAAATGGAAAGAAACAATATAGCGATCACTAACAAACAAATCAATTTCATGTGGTTCTAGCCCATCTTCTCCAAACGCGTGAAGAACTAAAAAGTTATATCCATCATAAAAATCAACTTTTGGCCTCTGTACATATTCTAGACAGTCTTCAATTGCAAGGGGATGGAACTTAAAATGGTCTTGCAGAATATATGTATACTCTTCTTTCGTTGGCTTATATAAATCTAGCCAATACCATACAATATGGTCTTTCTTTGTTTCTTCTAGAGAAACATCATATAATACTTCATCTGTTTTTGTTACTGCACAAATTCTAATCATAATTTCACCCATTATTATTATAAACAAAAAATAGTAAAAAAAGCCAAGGAGAAATCTCCTCAGCTTTTTTTTATTACTTCGTTACGATACCGTGTACTAAAGTTGGTGCATCTACGTGTTCTTTAGAGATCTTCATGTTCTCATAAATTTTCGCTTTTACATCTTCAACATTTTCGCGGTTTGCGTAAATTGTAACAAGGGATTCACCTTGCTTCACGCCATCGCCTACTTTTTTGCGCAGCATTAGACCAACTGCTAAATCAATTTCAGACTCTTTCGTTGCACGTCCTGCTCCTAAAAGCATTGCTGCTGTTCCGATTTCGTCTGCAACGATTTCTGATACATATCCGTCTTCTTTCGCTTCCACTTCAATTTTAAATTGTGCTTGTGGCAATTTAGAAGGGTCATCAACAACAGATGCGTCGCCGCCTTGCGCTGATAAGAACGTTTTAAATGATTCTAGCGCTTTTCCGTTGTTCATTACTTCAATTAGCTTTTCACGTGCATCTTCTAAAGATGAAGCTTGTCCAGCAAGGTACACCATTTGACTTCCAAGTGTTAAACATAGCTCTTCTAAATCTTTCGGCCCTTTACCTTGTAATGTATCAATTGCTTCTTGTACTTCTAATGCGTTACCGATAGCTTCACCGAGTGGTTGACTCATATCAGAAATAACTGCCATCGTATTACGACCAACGTTATTACCGATGCGTACCATTGCTTCTGCTAAACGTTTTGCATCTTCATCCGTTTTCATAAATGCACCTGCTCCAGTTTTTACATCAAGAACAATTGCATCTGCACCAGCAGCAATTTTTTTACTCATAATCGAACTTGCAATAAGCGGAATTGAGTTTACTGTTGCTGTTACATCACGAAGTGCATATAACTTTTTATCAGCAGGTGTTAAGTTACCACTTTGGCCGATAACAGCGATTTTGTTTTCATTTACAAGACGCATGAATTCATCGTTTTCAATTTCCACATGGAATCCTGGAACTGCTTCTAATTTATCAATTGTACCACCAGTATGTCCTAAACCGCGTCCAGACATTTTCGCTACTGGTACACCTAAAGCAGCTACTAATGGACCTAATACAAGTGTCGTTGTATCACCAACACCACCTGTCGAATGCTTATCTACTTTTACACCTTCAATAGCTGATAAGTCGATTGTATCACCGCTATTTACCATTGCCATCGTTAAATCAGCACGCTCTTGATCGTTCATATCTTGGAAGAAAATTGCCATTGCAAGTGAACTTACTTGATAATCAGGAATATCACCATTTGTATATCCTTCAACAATAAAGTTAATTTCTTCTGTCGTTAATGCATGTCCGTCACGTTTTTTTGCAATTAGGTCCACCATTCTCATTGTGAAGTCACCCCTTCATTTGTTTTACGATTGCTTTTACTAATGCTAAGAAGTTAGCTTTAACACGTTCTGTCGTTTCAATTACTTCATCGTGGTGAAGTGGCTGATCTAAAATACCAGCTGCCATATTTGAAATACAAGAAATACCTAATACTTTCATACCAGCATGACGCGCTACAATTACTTCAGGTACTGTTGACATACCAACTGCATCTCCGCCAAGTGTACGAAGCATACGAATTTCAGCAGGTGTTTCATATACAGGACCTGTCATTCCTACGTATACACCTTCTTGTACTTTAATATTTAAGTCTGCTGCAACTTGTTTCGCCATTTCGCGAAGTTCTACTGTATATGATGTAGACATATCAGGGAAACGTACGCCCATTTCAGAATCATTCGGTCCGATTAATGGATTCGTACCCATGAAGTTAATGTGGTCTGAAATTAACATAAGATCGCCTGGCTCAAATGATGTATTTACACCACCAGCTGCGTTTGTTACAACTACTGTTTCTACACCTAGTTCTTTCATAACACGAACTGGGAATGTTACTTTTTGCATGTCGTATCCTTCATAGAAGTGGAAACGTCCTTGCATTGCTACTACTGTTACACCTTGAAGTGTACCAAATACTAGTTGACCTGCATGGCCTTCTACAGTTGATACTGGGAATTCAGGGATTTCACTGTAAGGTACTGTTACTGCGTTCTCAATTTCGTCTGCTAATACACCTAGTCCTGATCCAAGGATTAGTCCTACTTGTGGTGTCTCTTGAAATTTCTCTTTTAAGTATGAAGCTGATTTTGTAATAAGTTCACGATTCATTTGTTTATCCCCCTATTTCTTTAGCTCGTTTAAGAAGCTTGTTCCGTATTCTGGCATTTTCACACCGAAGTTTTCTGCTACTGTTGCACCAATATCAGCAAATGTTTGACGAAGTGGTAACTCTTGTCCGCCTTCTTTCATGCTTGGGCTATATGCTAATAATGGTACATATTCACGTGTATGGTCAGTACCAGGGTGAATTGGATCATTACCGTGGTCTGCTGTAATTAATAATAGATCATCTTCTTTTAGTTTTGCGAATACTTCTGGAAGACGTGCATCATATTCTTGCAGAGCTTCTCCGTATCCTTGTGGATCACGGCGGTGGCCGAATAATGCATCAAAGTCAACTAAGTTTAAGAAGCTAAGACCTGTAAAGTCCATATTTAATGTATCTACAAGCTTATCCATTCCATCCATGTTAGACTTCGTACGAAGTGATTCAGTTACCCCTTCACCATCATAAATATCAGAGATTTTACCGATAGCAATTACATCGTAGTCACTATCTTTTAATTCATTCATTACTGTACGACCGAATGGTTTTAATGCATAGTCATGACGGTTTGGTGTACGTGTAAAGTTTCCAGGTTTACCAACGAATGGACGAGCAATAACACGCCCTACCATGTACTTCTCATCTAATGTTAATTCACGTGCAATTTTACAGATTTTATATAACTCATCAAGTGGCACTACTTCTTCGTGTGCTGCAATTTGCAATACGCTATCAGCAGAAGTATAAACGATTAAAGAGCCTGTTTCCATTTGCTCTTGACCAAGTTCATCAAGAATCTCAGTTCCAGAAGCTGGCTTATTACCGATAATTTTACGGCCTGTTTTTTCTTCTAATTCATCAAGTAATTCTTTCGGGAATCCTTCCGGGAACACTTGGAATGGTGTATCAATGTAAAGGCCCATGATTTCCCAGTGACCTGTCATTGTATCTTTACCAGTAGATTTCTCTTGCATTTTTGTGTAATATCCAAGTGGTTTCTCTACTTTAGAGATACCTTTCATTTCACGAATGTTACCAAGACCTAATTTCACCATGTTAGGCATTTGTAAACCATTCATATGTTCAGCAATGTGACCAATTGTGTCAGACCCTAAATCACCAAATTGCTCAGCATCTGGTGCTTCACCGATTCCCACAGAGTCCATTACGACTAGGAATATACGTTTATATTTATTCATAACTGCGACCTCCTATAAGTTCAGTTCTACTTCTTGTAGTATGTTCAAAACGCTATAAAGTGAAACTGTTATCCATAAGAATTCTCATCGTCAAACAGTACTTCTTTAAATCATTTTCTAACCTATTTCGTTTACTTGAAACGATTCAAAAACATTTCTAGTTTTTTCTAAGTCAGATGTCAGACATCTGATATTGATATCATAACATGTTTACGCTTTCTTTTTAATACATTTTCGTAGAATTTCTCATTTTCTTCACACTTCTATTGTAATCCATTCTGCAACGAAGTGCTAATTTTTTTATGATTTATTTCTTCATAACAAAAATAAAAAGTAGCTCTAAAGAGCTACTTTTTATTTTACTTCTATTGTTTCTTCTTTATGTTCATGCAATTCGCCTTTTCTTACATGCACTTTCACTTTGTAAGAGCCGTTCTCTTTGAAAGTATGTTTCGTTTCATACTCTCCTTTATTTCCTTCTTTCGCTGGAATAAATTCGTGTTTTGCAACACCATCTTTCCAAATCTCTAGTTGTACTTCAGCACCAGTTAATGCTTCTTCTTTTTGCTTTAAATGAACTTTCATTGTAGATTCAGCATTTGCCTTTATGTCTCCAGCCATAAGATGGATCATTGTGTCACTTTTATGATCTCCATGTCCTGCACTGTGGTCACTATTTTCTTTTTTCGCATCTTCTACTTTCGCATTTCCTACAGCAACTTTATGTTCTGGCATAACGTGCATATCACGTGCATTTGTATGAGGAATAATATGGTATACTCCGTCAGTTTCAAATGTTTTCTCGACTGCATAAACACCTTTTCCTTTATGCTTACCATCTAACATCTCGTGTTTCTCGTCGCCATCTTTCCAAATTTCAAACTTTACGTCATCAGCATCCGTTACTCTTTCTTTTCCTTGTGTAACAAGTGCTTGTACTTCTGTTTTTTCACCTGGTTTAATTTCTTTCGGATTTGTTTGGACTGCTACTTTTATAGCTTCAAGTTTCTGTTCTTTTTTCGGTTCTTCTTTGTTTGTATTACAGCCAGCCAACGCTAGCATCGCGATAAATAAAGTTATAATCAGTTTTTTCATCATCATTTCCTCCTTTATACTTTATTTAGTATAGAGGAAATACATTGTAATATTCCAGTCTTCTGCTGAAAACAATATACGAAATGTTTGTGAAGTTTCTGTGAAACGGTCTCCCCCTCTTAATCTATGAAAAAAAGAGCATAGTAACTATGCTCTCGGATGAAACTGTTTATATACATCTTTTAATCTAGTTTTTGAAACGTGCGTATAAATTTGCGTCGTTGAAATATCTGCATGTCCAAGCATTTCTTGTACAGCACGTAAATCTGCTCCATTTTCTAATAAGTGCGTAGCAAACGAGTGACGCAACGTATGAGGTGTAAGCTCTTTTTCAATATTTGCTTCTTTCGCTAATCGTTTTAATATTTTCCAAAATCCTTGTCTTGATAATCGATTACCATGATGGTTTAAAAAGAGTGCATCTACTACTTTTTTCCCCATTAATTCTCTTCTTCCTTTTTCAATATACTTTTGAATCGCTTCCGTTGCTAAACTTCCTAGTGGAATAATTCTTTCTTTATTCCCTTTCCCTATGCAACGAACAAATCCCATCGTTAAATGTACATCTTCTAAATTGAGTGCAATCAATTCTGAAACACGAAGTCCTGTCGCATACAGTAACTCTAGCATCGCCTTATCACGAATCCCAAAAGCACTTGTCATTTTTGGTGTTTGAAGTAACGCCTCTACTTCATCAACTGATAATACTTTTGGTAATTTCCGTTCCCCTTGCGGCGTTTCAATATGTACGGATGGGTCGTGTTCTACCGCTCGTTCACGAAGTAAAAATTGGTGGAACGAACGAATTGATGCGATATGACGCGCCAATGTTTTCGAAGATTTTCCGTTCTCTTTTAAATACTGCAAAAAGTTAACAATGTGTAAACGGGTCACTTCATGAAAAGTTTTCGTCTGTTCCACATTTTGCAAATACTTTACGTAGCTTTTTAAATCCCGTTCATAAGATACTACTGTATTCTTTGCTAATCCTTTTTCGACAACCATATAATGAATAAAATCTTTTAATTGATCTTCCACTCTACACTACTCCCCATTTTCATAGAAAAACATCATTCTATTTACGAAAGCATCCTTTGCCGGTTCTTCATTCCCTGATACTTTTTCTACAGTCTCTTCTTTAGGTTTTTCATAACGATGATAGCTTTCATATTCTTCATTTATCCATAGTATAGCGAAATAAAACAAAATCGTACAACTTGTAAATAATAAAAATACTTTTATTCCATCAAAAGTTAATTTTAAAGCTCGGCGCATTGTAAATTCCTCCAAAATATAAGTTATTACAACATATGCCAAGCTTTCACCAATTTATACCTTATTCAAATAAAAAACCTCTTCCTAGATAAATAGGAAAAGGTTATTTTTCATCCGTTTCATTTTCTTGACAGTTTTTACAAATCCCATGGAATGTTAAACGATGATCTTTCACCTTAAAGCTCCAGTCTCGTTCTACTTTCCTTTCCACTTCACCAAGTAAATCTTCTTGTATTTCTTGTACAGCACCACATTGTGTACAAATCAAATGATGGTGGAAACGCTGCGCACCTTCTTGGCGTAAGTCATAGCGTGAAACACCGTCTCCGAAGTTAATCTTATCGACAACTTTTAACTCAGATAATAGTTCTAAAGTTCGATAGACGGTTGCTAATCCGATCTCTGGCGACTTTTCTTTTACAAGGAGGTAAACATCTTCTGCGCTTAAATGATCTTCTTCATTTTCTAGCAGCACACGAACTGTTGCTTCACGTTGCGGTGTTAATTTGTAGCTCGCTGCATGTAATTGCTTCTTAATTCGTTCAATTCTTTCTTCCATTCGGTACTACTCCCTCCTCGCCACTCTTACACCATTATATCAGAAGAAGGGCTTCTGTCAAAAGAAAAAACAATAAAAACAAATTGATAATTATTCTCAAAAAGTATTTATTTTTTATTAATAGCCTCAACGACTTCTTTCATTAAAACTGGTGATGCGTAAGCCTCCACACTAGAAGCAAGTGCTAACACCACTCCAATTACGAGAAAGAAGCATGTATAACGGATTAATAATGGTAATAGTGGCTCGGTTATTTTTCTAATAAATTGATGCCTAATCATCCGTAAAGAAAAACTTGCAGCAATAGTTGTCATAACGAGAAAGACTGGAATGATAATTAAATTTTGTGGCAAAACAGATACAAATGCTAATAATAGTCCATTCCATCCATGCTGACTTACTAAAAAACCAACTGTAAATCCAACGACAACTCCTTTTACAAATAATAAAATAAAAATAAGTGGTAATCCAATAATTGAAATTCCTAAAATCCAAATAAATCCGATGTATTTTAATTGCGAAAAGTAACTTTCTCGAAACATTTCGCCTGCAATGGCAAATTCTCCTTTAGAGACTTGTCCAAAAAAACGTTGTAAATAAAATGATAAATCTTGTTTTTGATTGATTTGTAAACTATTCACAAGAATGGCTCCGAATATTACTCCCATCAATAATAAAACGGCGTTAAATATATATAATGAAGAGTTTTCCTGTATGTGAGACATTACACGGTCTTGCCAATTTTTTCGCCACATTTTTCTTCCCTCCGTTCACACTCTTATTAAAAATGTATGAAAGAAAGAAAAAAGTATGACGAATTAACATTGAAATTCCGCTCTACTTTGCTAAACTAAAAAGTAGAGAATAGGAGGGATTTCTCTTGAAACCATTATTATTAGATTTTCCAACATTATTTCAAACTGAACGCTTGCAAGTTCGTAAACCATTTCCAGGTGATGGTGCAGAAGTATATGAAGCAATCCAAGCTTCTCTAGAAGACTTAGTACCGTGGATACCAATTAACGCTGAAACAGAAGAGAGTGCTGAAGAAATTGTTCGCGAAGCTCACGGACAGTTTTTACTTCGTGAAACACTTGATTTTCACTTATACGATAAAGTATCTGGTACATTCATCGGAGCAATTACACTAAAGCCTGAAAACTGGGATATTCCAAAGTTTTCACTTCACTTCTGGCTACATAGTGCCTATACAAAACAAGGCTATATGACCGAAGCTGTTAAAGGTGCAATTCAGTTCGCCTTTGATAAACTAGGCGCTAGAAGGATTGAAATTCGTACTGATGCAACAAATATAAATGCATGTAGCTTAGCAGAACGTCTAGAATTCATTCTAGAAGGTACAATGGAAAATGATTTCCTAGCACCAGATGGTAGCTTACGTGATGCACGTGTATATGCAAAAATCAATTAAAAAACACTCGCCTTTGGCGAGTGTTTATTTTTGTAATTGTAAATATTGTACTGCAAACATCGTCTTCGCATCATGAATACGAAGATCTTTCATAAGAGTAATCGCTTCTTCTAATGATACTTCCATCAATTCCACAAACTCATCTTCATCTAACTCAGCTTTATTTTCTTTTTTTGTCAAACCTGTCGCTTTATATACATATAAAATTTCATCTGCGAATCCTGGAGATGTATAGAAAGAAGTAATGAGCTCCATATTTTCACATACATATCCTGTTTCCTCTTCTAATTCACGAACTGCTGTTACCTCAGGTTTTTCACCAGGTTCTAACTTGCCAGCCGGAATTTCTATAATCGCCTTTTCAAGTGCTTTACGATACTGCTCAACAAGCACAATTTTCCCCTCATCAGTAATAGCAATAATAGCAACTGCACCAGGGTGATTTACAATTTCACGTTTACTCATTGCTCCATTTGGTAATACTACATCATCAACACGAACTTTTATAACTCTACCATCAAAAATTGGCTCAGTTTTTACTGTTCTCTCTGCAAGATTACTCATACTACTTCATCTCCCTGTTCTATTTCCTATTCTTTCCTCATACATTTTACCACATTGAAAGGAGCGTGATAGAAATGAAAGTTTATATTTTACCAAATCGCGTCACTTTAGTCGGAAAAGCATGGCAAATTCGCCATAAGCTAAAGCAATATAGCAAAGAGTATACAACTGTACAAGAGTGGATTACAGCAAATAAAGTGAAACATTAATCATGCTTTTACGGGCAGTTAATGCGAAGCGGAAAGTAAACGTTTGTCAACCTCTTTTCCCTCTCGTACAATAAAGGTAAGGAGGTTGACCTATGAAAAAACGTCAATTAGGAAACTCAGATTTGTTTGTTACAGAAATGGGCCTTGGCTGTATGTCTCTCGGTACATCTGAAACAGAAGCTATGCATATTATCGATGAAGCGATCGATTTAGGAATTAATTTTTTTGATACAGCAGATTTATATGATTACGGATTAAATGAAGCATTTGTTGGAAAAGCCTTGAAGGGAAGAAGAGACCAAATTGTACTTACAACGAAGGTTGGAAATCGTTGGACAGAAGAAAAAAATGGCTGGTCTTGGGATCCTTCTAAAGCTTACATAAAGACTGAAGTAAAGGAAAGTTTACGTAGACTTCAAACTGATTATATTGACCTTTACCAACTTCATGGCGGAACAATTGAAGATCCAATAGATGAAACAATTGAAGCTTTTGAAGAATTGAAAAAGGAAGGTATTATTCGCCATTACGGTATTTCTTCTATACGCCCAAATGTCGTTCGTGAATATGCAAAACGCTCAAACATCGTTAGTGTACTAATGGAATATAACCTTTTAAATCGTCGTCCAGAAGAATGGTTCCCCCTTCTAAATGAACACCAAATTAGCGTCATTGCCCGCGGGCCACTTGCAAAAGGAATTTTAACTGACAATAATGCAAGAAAGATAGAAAGAGTAAAGGGAAAGGATTATCTCTCTTATTCTTACGATGAATTACATGCAACTCTAGCAAGTGTAAAAGAAATGATTGGAGAACGCTCTTTAACAGGAACAGCTATTCAATATTGCTTACATAATAAGACTGTTGCAGCTGTTATACCTGGTGCAAGCTCTCTTCAACAATTACAGGAAAATATACGAGCTAGTCAACAGTTACCTTTAACGAAAGAAGAATATATACAACTTCAAAAGATTGTTAAATATGACACATATGCTTTGCATCGTTAAAAATATCGAATTACCGATAAAACAGAAGACTGTCTCCAGTATTAGGAGACAGTCTTTTTTATAACGTATCATATTTATCAGGATTCGTTCCTACATGTAAATCACGATTCAACGTGTTAATTTGACGTATTTCTTCTTCAGTTAGTGCAAAATCAAAAATAGTAAAGTTTTCTTTAATACGAGATGGTGTAACAGATTTAGGAATTGTAACAATCCCGCTTTGAATATCCCACCTTAATATAACTTGTGCAGGTGTTTTTTCATATTTGTTAGCAATAGCCTGAATGATTGGATGCTGGAATACTTCTCCGCCCCTCATTAACGGACTCCATGCTTCCATTTGAATTTGCTCATCTTGACAATAATTGCACAACTCAAATTGCGTCAACATCGGATGAAGTTCCACTTGGTTTACCATCGGCTTCACTTTGCAATTTGGTAATAATAGTTCTAAATGATGTTTATGAAAATTAGAAACACCAATCGCACGCACTTTACCTTCTTCATACAATTTCTCTAAAGCTCGGTACGTATCAACATACTTCCCTCTTACCGGCCAATGTATTAAATATAAATCTACATAGTCCATTTGTAATTTTTTTAAACTCTTTTCAAACGCCTCGAGTGTCTCCTCATATCCTTGATCGTCGTTCCATACTTTTGTTGTAATAAATAGGTCTTCTCTTGGAATTCCTGATTCACGTATCGCCTCTCCGACACCGCTTTCATTTTCATATACAGTCGCTGTATCAATCGAACGGTATCCAACCTCTAACGCTGTTTTTACTGCTTGTTTTACTTCGTCTCCTTCTTTTGCTTTATATACGCCTAGACCAATCATCGGCATTTTCACGCCATTATGAAGTGTAGTTGTTGGAATATGCACAGTCGTCTCCCTTTCATTGTTACATTATTTATAAGCCACAACTTTATTTCAACAATATTCATCCAAAAAGTCAAAACATACGTACAGTTTACATAACACTTTTATATAGCTAAAAAATAACGTGAACTCATTCATTCACGTTATTTTCTCTCCATTCTTTCGCTTTTTTATCCACATTGCGCACAAACTCATTTTTCCCTTCCGTATATAACGTGCCATCATATGTATACTTTTCGGCTAATTCTTTCTTTAAGGTTGCATATGCCTCTGCTTCTTCACAATGAGCCATCATATAATCACGAAACGCTAAATGCCTTACTATCTCTGGATTTCCTTTTTCAAACACGTGTAAATGATACGAACGTTTTTCCTCAGTTCCATGAATAAAATATCGGCGTCTTGAAATACCATTTTCCCCTTTTACGATGTAACCAAGCTCTATAAATCGTTCATTCCACCCATCTACTCTTTCGATATTTTCTACTTCCATGATCATATCAATAATAGGTTTAGCTGCCAGTCCGGGCACTGACGTACTTCCAATATGATGCATTTTCACCGTTTCTGGCATCGCTGATTTTAATCTTTCAGCCTCCATTTGAAATTTTTCAATCCAATGGTTTTCATGCGGAACAACGACAATTTTTCTCATTCTAACTCCCCTTTTCTTACAAGCTCGTCAAAAAATGATCAGTGGTATTTCACTGATCATTTTTTTATTATTTAAAGTCTTTCCAAGTAAGGTTACTTTCACTTAGCAGTTCTTCAAATGATTTATTCTTTTCACGTTCTTTTTGTTCTTGGCGCTTTCTTTCCAGTTCAGCTACCTCTTTTTCCTCTTCTCTCACTTGCAACTCTTTCTTCTTACTCTTTAATTGTTGCATGAGTGAATCATTTAATTGATCGCCTAATGTAAGTGTTTCTTTCTTTGGTTGATTCACTTGCGATTGTCTTTGCATTTGTCTTTGTTTCTTTTTCTTCATGCTACTCACCTTTTACTTTTTTCTCCATTATAGTAGATACACGATGAAATCGACAATAAAAAAGGGTCTTTACTCTATTATTCACTTTTTGTAAATATGTTAATTTTTCGAAAAGACTAAATTTTTATGTAGCTATAATCCTATGAATCTATTAAAATTATGTCGTATGATGTCAGATTATAAAAAGAGGAGAATTATATTATGTGGAAAAAAATTATTCCTGCCGTTGCTGTTTTAAGCACTATTACTTTTTCAAGCGTATTTGCCGCTCCCCCATCTCAGAATCCAGCTGAACAAAACCGCTACATAGACGTACAAATGCTTGGTATTAATGATCTCCATGGACAACTAGATACTGTTAAAAAAATCAATAATAAAGAAGCTGGTGGCGCTGATTACTTAGCTACTTATTTAAAAGAACGTAAAAAACAAAACCCTAATACACTTCTCGTACATGCTGGTGATATCGTCGGAGCTAGTCCACCAGTTTCAGCATTATTACAAGATGAACCGACGATTGAATTTTTAAATGATTTAAAATTTGATGTTGGTACAATCGGGAACCATGAATTTGATGAAGGCATTGATGAAATGAAACGCCTCATTTACGGTGGATATCATGAAAAAACAGGGAATTTCAAAGGGGCTAACTTCCCCTATGTAGCTGCTAACTTCTATAACAAATCAACTGGCCGCTTATTTTTACCACCATTTACTGTAAAAATGGTAGATGGTGTTCCTGTTGGATTCATTGGTGTTGTTACAACTGATACACCAAATGTTGTTATGCCTACGATGCTTAAAAATGTACAAATTACTGATGAAGTAGAAGCAATTAATAAATCAACACAACAATTAAAACGCCTCGGCGTTAAATCGATCGTCGTTCTTGCTCATGTCGGTGGAACAACCGATGAGTCTGGGGTAACAAATGGCGATCTTACTCGAATTGCAAATGAAACAGACCCAGAAGTTGATGTTATTTTCGGTGGACATAGTCATACGTATGTAAATGGTACAGTAAATAATAAACTAATTGTCCAAGCAAATTCATACGGAACGGCTTTCTCAGACGTGGATGTAACAATTGATCGTAAAACAAAGGATATTGTAAAGAAAAAAGCTGAAGTTGTTACAACGTATCATGAAGGTGTAGAACCTGATAAACAAGTAAAGAAAAAACTAGATCAATATAAAGAAAAAATCGCACCACTTGTAAATGAAGTGGTCGGAAAATCTACAGCACCTATCGACCGTAAACAAAATGATGCTGGTGAGTCCACTCTTGGAAATTTAGTTGCCGATGCTCAGCGTCAAACGATGCAAACTCAAATCGCCCTCATGAATCCTGGTGGCATTCGTAATGACTTAGATGCTGGTGATATTACGTGGGGTGAGTTATACGGCATTCAACCTTTTGGAAATCAATTGATTAAAGTAGATTTAACAGGTCAAGACATTCGCGATATTTTAAATCAGCAATGGCAAAAAGGAACAACAAGAATGCTTCAAATTTCAGGTATTCAATATACGTGGGATGCAAATAAACCAAACGGTGAAAAAGTTACAAATATACGTTTAACAAACGGAGAAGAATTATCTCCATCTAAAACGTATAGCGTAGTTGCAAATGCCTTCTTAGCTTCTGGCGGTGACGGATTCGTATCATTTAAAAATGGTAAAAATGCAGAAACTGGTCCAAACGACTTTGAAGCGTTAGTCGATTACGTAAAACAATTAAAAGAACCAATTCAGCCAGTTATTGATGAAAGAATTCAAAAAGTAAATTAAGTGTTTCTCTAATAATAAATTTTATTTTTCACGCCATAAAGGATTTGTACTGATCCTCTATTTTATACGTAATATACATCATAAAAAGGATACTCGTTCTTCCAATGAACATAGTATCCTTTTCTTTAGTTATCAAAATGTGATGTTTTGTCAACTTCATATTGCTGTAAAAATTGTTGCAACGCCTCTTCTACAAGTTTAGACTTTTGAATTCCTTTCGATTCTGATATAAGGTCCAATCTTGCTAATATTTCTGTATTAATAGAAAAGGTTCGTCTCTTTTTCTCTGTACTCTTACTCATAATTGGTGCAATTACTTCGCCTCTTTTTCTTAGTAACTCATAAATGCTTTGTAATTGCTCGTAAATTAATAATTGATAATCTGTTTTCTCATATTGAAGGGCGGTCGCTTCTTGGAGTTGTAAGTGACGTGGTTCTTCTCCATCTCCTACAAAAATACGTTTCTTCTGCTCTCCATCATATTCGTATCCAATCAATCTTAATTTCTTCGATAATGTATACGGGCTTATTTCAAGACGTTTTGCTATAATAGCGATGGATTCACGTCTGTTTAAACCATCTATAATTTCTCCAATCGTCACAATTTCCCTCCTCCCGTGTTGAAATGACACTAGTATAGTATGTTACAATGATTTTCTAACAGTATATGCAAAATGAATAGCCTGTGCGATTCATACGATTTCACAAAAGGAGGTTTTCAATATGCTTTTTCGTAGCTACACCCCTCAGTTCTATAACGAAAACAAACAACTCATTCCTAATAGTATCGCTACGATAGAAAGCGTTATGATAAATAATCGAAAACAAACTCTCCTTATGCGTGGACAAAACGTAGAGCAACCTATTTTATTATGCTGTCACGGCGGACCTGGGATGGCACAAATCGGATTTATTCGCCATTTTCAAAAAGAATTAGAGAAGCAATTTATTGTTATTAATTGGGATCAGCGCGGGGCTGGTAAATCCTTTTCAATGAAAGATTTCGGAGCAAATTTCACAATTGAACAATTCGTTTCCGATGCAAAAGAAGTGATTCAATATGTACTTAAAAGGTTCAACAAACAAAAACTATTTCTCGCTGGTCATTCTTGGGGAAGTATTATTGGGCTTAACATAGCACATCAATATCCAAAGTATATCGAGGCTTACATCGGTATTGGGCAAATTGTACATATGAAACAAAATGAAGAATTGCTATATCAACATTTAATTCATTCTGCAAAAAAACATGATCATAAAAAAGCATTAGCTTCCCTTTTAAAATTAGGCAAACCACCATTTTTAGATACGAGACGTCTCATTATTCAAAGAAAGTGGCTTGGCACATTTGGAGGCGCAATCCAAAACGGATCTTCCTTTTCTTTCATACGAAAAGGTTTCTTTTCTCCTGAGTATACGCTATTAGATTGGTTCAAGTTTCTCGCAGGAAATTTAAAATCTGGCGTTTTATGGGAAGAAATGCTGACAATCGATTTCTTTTCTTCTATCTCAAGTTTATCTATTCCAGTTTATTTTTGTTCTGGTCGCTATGATTATCAAACT
This sequence comes from Bacillus sp. CCB-MMP212, assembly GCF_022748145.1. Lineage (NCBI taxonomy): Bacteria > Bacillati > Bacillota > Bacilli > Caryophanales > Bacillaceae > Bacillus > Bacillus sp. CCB-MMP212. The sequence continues at coordinate 293,495 of NZ_JALDQE010000002.1, read as the reverse complement.
CCTTATGCACTCGTTCAGGAATATTGCGATCTTATTGAAGCGCCTATAAAAAAGATGATTTGGTTCCCAAATTCAGCACATTCTCCTGATTTAGAAGAACCAGAATTATTCGCTAATTCTTTGCAATCAATTAAACAAGAGCTAGCTTTTCAGCATTAGTAACAAAAGGCTCTTTTACATTTCATAGAAAACATTTTATAATAATATGTCGCAAGTATGTATAAACATCGCAAAATATTTCATATTTACTTGTCTTAACAGAATAAAAATTTAGGGAGATTACATTTATTATGAACGCTGTACTCGTCGCAGTAGCAATTATGCTATTGCTTAGTTTGTTACGTGTCCAGGTCATTGTCGCCATCATTGTTGGAGCTTTAACAGGCGGAATTATCGGCGGACTCGGTATTTCAGAAACGATTAACACTTTTACAACTGGTCTTGGAAACAGTGCTCCAATCGCTTTAAGTTATGCAATGCTTGGTGGTTTCGCTATTTCCCTTTCCAAAACAGGACTTCCAGATGCTATGATTCAAACTGCATTAAAATGGATTGGCAATGAACAAGACACGAAAAAACAAGTTTATTCTAAAATACTTATTTTATTCATTATTTTAACGATGGCTTGTTTCTCACAAAATGTGATTCCTGTTCACATTGCTTTCATCCCCATCTTAATTCCAGCACTTTTAAAAGTATTAAATGAGCTGAAAGTGGATCGCAGACTTGTCACATGTATTATTACATTTGGATTGATTACTCCTTATATGTGGATCCCTGCAGGATTCGGAAAAATTTATCATGACGTATTACAAACCAACGCTGCGCAAAGCGGCCTTACATTTGATGTCACACTTATTCCAAAAGCAATGACTATTCCAGCAATTGGTATGATTATTGGATTATGTGTAGCGGTATTCATTACGTACCGAAAACCTCGTACGTATGAAACAGAACAAATTCATACTACCGAAAATGAAATCGTTCCCTATACAAAACGTAGCATTACTTTCGGGTTATTATCTATCATTGCTACATTAACTGTTCAATTAACAACAGAATCAATGATTTTTGGTGCTTTAGCAGGTATTATCGTCTTATCGGTTAGTGGCAGTCTACCACTTAAAGAAGCAGATGCGATATTAACAAGCGGAATGCGTATGATGTCCTTTATTGGCTTTGTTATGATTGCTGCCGCTGGATTCGGCGCTGTTCTTCGAAAAACAGGACATGTTGAATCTCTGGTGCAAACGAGTGCACATATAATCGGAAATAATAAACCACTCGCTGCATTTCTTATGCTCGTTATTGGACTTCTCGTTACAATGGGAATTGGTTCATCCTTTTCAACGATCCCTATCTTAACAACCATTTTTGTACCTCTTTGCATTCAGCTTGGATTTAGTCCAATGGCCACAATTGCAATTATCGGTACAGCCGGAGCACTAGGTGACGCAGGATCTCCAGCATCGGATAGTACCCTTGGACCAACATCCGGTTTAAATGCTGATGGTCAGCACCATCATATATGGGATACATGTGTACCCACTTTTCTACATTACAATATACCGTTACTTATCTTTGGTTTTATTGCCGCAATTACATTATAAAAAGGTGCGTATAAAACGCACCTTTTACTTTTTTATTTTTCCTTTTAATTGTTGAAAAGCTAATTTTCCATTATCTTTGACATAGCTTTCAATTGCCGGTAGTGATGAACCTATCCATTCACACTCTATGCTCCCATTAGGTCCAACAATTTTTAATTTATCTGGTATATGTATATTTAGAAATCTCGCTGACCGAATTAACTCAATAGCAATCTGATCACTTGAGGTTACAATTCCATCTATATACGGATTGTTTTGCAATAATGTAATAAATTGTTTATTTGTATACCCTTGTACACATTCTTCTCGATAAGAGATTTCTTCATCCCAAACAGCGTCTAAAAACCCTGCTATATAATCTTCCATTTCTTCACTTTCTTCTCCCTCACCGAAATATGCAAGAAAGTGACACCCTTTCTCTTTTAATAAAGAAACAGCTCTCTGTCCACTTTCATAATAATTTCCATGTGATTGTTGCTCATCGATCACAACAAACGGAAATGGAATTTCTCCTACACTTTTAAAAACTGCTCTCGTCAAAATAACACCTGCAATGTTATTTTGCTTCAGCATATGTATGTATCTATCTTTATTCTCTATATTACAAATAATGATTTGATAGCCTTCTTTATATGCTATTTCCTCAATACAATGTAGCAAAGTGATGTTTGATTGGTTACATAAATTATCTACAAGTAATGCAATTATCGTTGAATTCTCTTTAAATAGTGGCTTCGCTGCACTGTTTGGCCTATAACGTAATTCTTCAATTGCTTCCTTTACTTGTTTTACTGTGTCCTCATGAACGTATCCTTTTTCATTAATAACTCGTGAAACGGTTGCGACTGAAACACCTGCCAATTTTGCAACATCACGTATAGTTGCCACATCGTCACCCCTTAATATGGTAATAGATTACAATTTTACGGTAACCTAAATTACACTATCCGTCAAGATTAATAACTCACATTTCTGAAAATTGTTACATCATTTCACTAAACGATACTCCAACTGAATTTCATGTAAAATTGGGATATTATCATATCCAATACGTGGAATTTCTTTCTTTATTTTTCGCGCCTCCTCTACCGCATTCACATATAAATTAGTCATTACAAAATTACGTTTTTGGTAAAATCGTAACGCATTCATATTATCATTTGTTGTAATAAGCCAAACCTGTCTGCACCGTTCTTCTTCTGCAACTTGTAATACACAATCCACAAGTTTCGTCCCTATTCCTTTTCTTTCTTCAAAGCTATCTAGCGATACAATTTCGCACATATTTCCGGTCACTTCATACGTTATAATTCCGATTATTCTGTCATCTGAGAGCGCAACAAATCCTGGCAACTCTTCTAACTGATGTCCCTTACCACGTGAAACCATCAATGAACTTCCCCAGTTCTCACACATGAACATTCGGATTGTTTCTTTCATCGCTGGCGTAATTTTTTGTATATGCAGCATTTCCTATTTCTCCCCTTTTATATCATTGTGATACAATATAAGTGTATCACATGTAACGGTATTTGGAGGATGAGGTAAAGTATGAAACGTTTTTTTGCAGCATTGTTTACTATACTAGGTGCAATAACTGCCCTTGGGATTTTCTTTACAAATAAAGTGATGTACTTAAAGAAAAAAACAGAGGAAGAAGTACTCGAAAGAGAAACGAAAAAACATTTTCGTATAGAGGATTTTGATGCTCTTCATAAAGAAGAAATTCATATCCCTTCACAATTCGGATACGACCTTCACGGATATTACATTCCTGCTGGTCATTCCAATAAGTTTATGGTTTTTTGCCACGGTGTAACTGTAAATAAAATAAACTCTGTAAAATATGCAAACTTATTCTTAAAAAGGGGATATAATGTCCTCATTTACGATCATCGTCGTCATGGTAAAACTGGCGGAAAAACAACAAGCTATGGATACTATGAAAAGCATGATTTGAAATCCGTAGTTGACTGGCTAAAAACCCGTTTTGGAACCAATATTACACTTGGTATTCATGGTGAATCTATGGGAGCCGCAACAATTCTTCAATACGCAGGACTTGTAGAAGATGGCGCTGATTTCTATATTGCAGATTGTCCTTTCTCTGATTTTCACGGACAATTACAGCACCGTTTAAAGGTTGAATTCCATTTACCAAAATGGCCTTTATTACCTTTAGCAAACGCATTTTTAAAAGTTCGTGACGGTTATACAATTCGTGAAGTTTCACCAATCGACTGTATAAAAAACATTAACAATCCCGTTCTCTTTATTCATAGTAAAGATGACGACTATATTTTAGCTGATATGACAAAAGCGTTATATGAAGCGAAAGAAAATAATAAGCAACTTTATATTGCAGAACACGGTGCACACGCTTGCTCTTATAACGAAAATAAAGAAGAGTACGAAGCAGCCATCGATCAATTTTTAAACACATATGTGAAAGAAACAAAAAACAGGCTTGCATAAGCCTGTTTTTTTATTGCGCTAAAACGTCTGTAACTTGTTCCATATTTTCAGAAATCCATTGCATTGCATCATCTAACGTTGGAAATTCTGTCGTTTGAAATGTTACTTCATCTTGAAGTAACCAAACATCCTTTACCTCTTGCCCTACACCTGCAATGGACCAATGTAACAAACTATATGGATGATTATCATTCAAAAATGATGCCCACGTGCGCTCATTTGCAATGTTTCGTAATGTATGTAATTGTTTATCCATCTCTCGTCACCTTACTCTAGTCAGTTATGAAAACTATTATAACACTCTCTTCTTTCTCAAACAAAGTGCTCTTTTTTCCCCGCTATTTGCGGGCAGTAAAACTCCCATCTCAAAATTCGGCTGAAACAAAGAAGTTAGGCGGGAGATTAACTGCCCCTAAAAGCCCGATTGGTTCAAATAATAATTAGTGGGGGATGCCTCCCCCACTAATTAAAGTTTCACTTTATATTGCCAAGCACTTCCCTTGATTATATGATGAAATTAAGCGTTTGGGAAGGAGGGATAACGTTGGCAAAAGTACAAATTAAAGTAAATGATAATGGCTCTTTTCGCGTTACAGGGGACGTGGAATTAGTCGACTCACAAGGGAATGTATTCCCAGCAAAACCGGCATTTTCTTTATGCCGTTGTGGTTTATCAAAAAATATGCCTTATTGCGACGCTTCGCATAAAGGTAAATTCGAGTCTGTTGTTAGAGCACCAGAGGCAGAATAATTTTACATGTGACATGCACATTTTTTTGTGCATGTTTTTTCTTTTTAGCAACTCCGTTATATCCCTTCTCCTTACAACATTTCTAATACTTTTATTTCCATTCCAGCCTGCATATATTTTCACACAATTCTTCACATTCGAATATTTTTTACTAGCCTTTTATTTTTTTTGTGCTATAATTTGAGCAAACAGCATCCTTCGGGGTCGGGTGAAATTCCCAACCGGCGGTGATGAAGTGAAAACTTCTAAGTCCGTGACCCGTTTTCAACTCGAAAACGGTGGATCTAGTGAAACTCTAGGGCCGACAGTATAGTCTGGATGGGAGAAGGATATGTTTCTAGTTTTTTATATAGTGAATACACTTTTATTTCAGTATGCATATTTTTAAAGATTCATTTTGATTCTTTATATATGTTTAATTTTCTATACTTATTTTTTATACTGAAATAAAAAGAGACAACTAGCGTTTAAAAATTCGATATTTTGCTAGGTTTTTTCCTTATGCAGAAATATCAATTATCGTTAGGTTTCTTTCCTATGCTTTCGTATTCAAACTATATTTCTAGAAATCACGTCTCCCAAACCCCAAGGATATTAAATCCTTGGGGTTTTTTGATTTTTTTAGGAGAGGTGAAGAAAATGACAGATCAAGAATATATGAGGATTGCCCTGCAGTTAGCAGAAGGAACATCAGGACAAACAAGTCCAAATCCTATGGTTGGTGCTGTTGTTGTAAAAGATGGAAACATCGTTGGTATGGGGGCTCATTTACGGGCTGGTGAAGAACACGCTGAAGTTCATGCCCTTCAAATGGCTGGTCAGAACGCCAAAGACGCTACCGTTTATGTAACACTGGAACCGTGTAGCCACTTTGGAAAAACACCACCTTGTTGTGAATTGCTCATCGAAAAAGGAGTTAAGCGTGTTGTAATTGCTACTCTCGATTGTAATCCGCTCGTTTCTGGTAACGGAAAAAGAAGATTAGAGGAAGCTAGAATTGAAGTAACTACCGGTGTTCTTGAAGCAGAAGCAGTTTTATTAAATCGCTACTTTTTTCACTACATGAAAACGAAACGCCCTTTTGTAACAATCAAAACAGCGATGAGCTTAGATGGAAAAACAGCAACTGTAACTGGTGAAAGTAAGTGGATTACAGGTGAAGAAGCACGTGCTGATGTTCACCAATATCGCCATACACATGATGCAATTCTTGTTGGAGTGAATACAGTTATAGCTGATAATCCTCATTTAACAACAAGAATTCCAAATGGTGGGAAACATCCTATTCGCGTTGTTTTAGATACCCACTTACGAACACCACCATCTTCTCATGTTATAACAGATGGTTTAGCACCGACATGGATTATTGTCGGTAAGGATGTAAAGAAAGAGAAGATATCTTCTTATGAATCTAAAAATATAGCTATATTCCAAATGGAAACGAAGCATATAGAAATTGAGGACCTTCTTTCCTTTCTTGGAGAAAAACAAATTCTTTCTCTATTCGTTGAAGGTGGCCAATCGATTCATGCAAGTTTCTTAAAAACAAACAATTTTAATGAAATTGTAACCTATATAAGCCCGAAATTAATTGGTGGGAAAGATGCTCCTACTTTATTTGGAGGAAATGGTTTTTCAAAATTACAAGATGCGCTTTCCTTGAAAATTCAAGAGATGAAACAAATTGGTGATGATATAAAAATTGTTGCGAATGCCCGAAACGAGGTGACGGAATGTTTACAGGAATTGTAGACGAATTAGGAACGATAGCAAACATGCAACAAAGCGGAGAAGCGATGAAATTAACGATTCATGCAAAGAAAATTTTATCAGATGTTCACTTAGGTGATAGTATCGCGGTGAACGGTATTTGCTTAACTGTAACAAGCTTTACAACTAATTCATTTACAGTTGATGCAATGCCTGAAACGATGCAGTCGACATCACTTCGCATGCTTAAACCGCACTCTAAAGTAAATTTAGAGCGAGCAATGGCTGCAAACGGACGATTCGGTGGACATTTCGTTTCAGGACATATTGATGGCATCGGAACGATTTTAAATAAAAAACAACATTACAATGCCGTCTATTACAAAATAGCAATTTCTGATGAACTGCTGCGCTATTGTTTGCATAAAGGATCCATTGCTGTTGATGGAACGAGTTTAACGATATTTGATATAGACGAATCTTCCATAACGATTTCACTCATCCCGCACACAGTAAGCGAATCTGTCATTGGAGAAAAAAATGCCGGAGATATCGTAAACATTGAGTGTGACATGATTGGTAAATATATCGAACGCTTTATTACTAAACCTACAAAACGAGTAGGTTCAATGACTGAAAGCTTTTTACAAGAAAACGGATTTCTATAAGGGGGAAGCATAATGTTTCATCGTATTGAAGAAGCTCTAGAAGATTTAAAACAAGGTAAAGTCGTTATCGTATGTGATGATGAAAACCGAGAAAATGAAGGCGATTTTATTGCTTTAGCAGAGTACATTACACCAGAAACAATTAATTTTATGATTACACATGGCCGTGGTCTCGTTTGTGTACCGATTACAGCAGGGTACGCAGAACGTCTACAATTAGAACCAATGGTATCTCATAATACAGATTCACATCATACTGCGTTTACAGTGAGCATTGACCATGTTTCTACAACAACAGGGATTAGCGCTCACGAACGTGCAACTACGATACAAGAATTGTTAAACCCCGCATCAAAAGGCGCTGATTTCAATCGACCTGGACATATCTTTCCATTAATTGCGAAAGAAGGCGGTGTCCTGCGTCGTGCAGGTCATACAGAAGCTGCTGTTGATTTAGCGAAGCTATGCGGTGCCGAACCAGCTGGAGTTATTTGCGAGATTATAAATGAGGACGGCACGATGGCACGTGTACCTGATTTAATAGAATGCGCAAAACAATTTGATATAAAAATGATTACAATAGAAGATTTAATTGCTTACCGCCGCCATCATGAAACACTTGTGACGAGAGAGGTGGAAATTACATTACCTACAGATTTCGGTACTTTCCACGCAATTGGCTATTCTAACTCATTAGATACGAAAGAACATATCGCACTTGTAAAAGGTGATATTTCAATAGGTGAACCGGTACTTGTGCGTGTTCATTCTGAATGCTTAACAGGAGATGTATTCGGTTCACATCGCTGCGATTGCGGACCACAACTCCATGCAGCACTTACTCAAATTGAGCGTGAAGGAAAAGGTGTTCTTCTTTATATGAGACAAGAAGGAAGAGGCATTGGGCTTCTTAATAAGCTTCGTGCTTATAAATTGCAAGAAGAAGGATTCGATACTGTAGAAGCAAATGAAAAACTCGGCTTCCCTGCTGATCTTCGTGATTACGGTATCGGAGCACAAATATTAAAAGATTTAGGTTTACAAAGTTTACGATTATTAACGAATAACCCAAGAAAAATTGCTGGCTTACAAGGTTACGATTTAGAAGTAGTCGAGCGTGTACCGTTGCAAATGCCAGCAAAAGAAGAGAATAAATCGTATTTACAAACGAAAGTAAACAAATTAGGACACTTACTAAACTTATAATTAAAGGAGAGATTTATTATGGTATTCGAAGGTCATTTAGTTGGTACAGGATTAAAAGTTGGAGTTGTTGTTGGACGTTTTAACGAATTTATTACAAGTAAGTTACTTGGCGGCGCTTTAGACGGATTAAAGCGTCACGGTGTAGAAGAAAATGATATTGATGTTGCTTGGGTTCCTGGTGCATTTGAAATTCCTTTAATCGCTAAAAAGATGGCTAGTAGCGGAAAGTATGATGCTGTTATTACATTAGGTACTGTAATCCGAGGTGCTACAACTCACTACGATTACGTTTGTAATGAAGTAGCAAAAGGTGTTGCGTCTTTATCACTACAAATGGACATCCCAGTTATTTTCGGCGTATTAACGACAGAAACAATTGAACAAGCGATTGAACGCGCAGGTACGAAAGCTGGTAATAAAGGATATGAATCAGCTGTTGCTGCAATTGAAATGGCTCACTTATCAAAACAATGGGCATAAAAAAAGAGGCTTCGGCCTCTTTTTATTTTTTCACCTTTTTTTGTACATCTTTTATTAATTCATTCATCGTTTTTCCTTCTGTTTTTATATGAAGAGCTTGTGCTGTTCTCCATACATTCTCTCTTTTTTTCGCTTCTTCTATAATAGTAATTTCTTTTCTAACTTCCTTTAAATCTTTTCCTTCCGTTTTCAATCCAAAATGTTCAGCTTTCGTTCGAAAGTGTTGTTCGATTCTTTGTTGCATCTCTTTTTGTTCAGGATTTTCAGCAGCCTTAACTGGATCAGAACTTATTGCTTTTATTAAAATTAAACAAGTCATAATCGCTAATATGTATTTGTACATGTAAAATCCTCCAACCCAATATAAATTACATATTTACTATGTACAATTAGGGCTTGGAAAATTCGTCCACAAAAATTCTTTTTTTCGCTCAAAAACCAATAATATCAAGCGTTCACAACTATTTATTACATTTTATTTACAAAAAAGCAAACCCTTTTACAAGTTTGCTTTTTCATCTATCTTATAATGCACACTCTTCAATCTCAAATCCTAAATCTGCAATCATACCCCAGTCTGCAGTCGGCTCTTGTCCAGCTGTCGTTAAGTAGTCCCCGACAAAAATAGAATTTGCTGCAAATAAACCGATTGGCTGTACAGAGCGTAAATTGATTTCACGTCCTCCTGAAATACGAATTTCTTTTGTCGGGTTTACAAAACGCATCATTGCCAGTACTTTTAAACATTCTACTGGTGTTAACTCTTTTTGCCCTTCAAGAGGTGTTCCCTTTACAGCAACAAGGAAATTACAAGGGATAGAATCTGCATCTATACGTTGTAATTCAAATGCAATTTCAGCACGCTCTTCAATTGTTTCTCCCATGCCAAAAATCGCTCCAGAGCATGGGGAAATGCCCGCTTGTTTCGCTTTTTGAACTGTATCAACACGATCATCATACGTATGAGTTGAACAAATACTATCGTAATTATTTTCATGTGTATTTAAGTTGTGGTTATAACGATGCACGCCCGCTTCCGCTAAACGCCCTGCTTGATCTTCATTTAAGAAACCTAAACAACAACAAATCTTCAAGTCTGTCGTTTCACGAATTTCCTTAACTGCTCCAATTACGTGATTTACCTCTTTATCCGTCGGACGACGACCAGACGCTACAATACAATATGTACCTGCTTTACGGCGTATTGCTTCATGTGCCCCTTCTACAATCTTCTCCTGCGTTAACCATGCATATTTATCAATCGGTGCTTCTGAAATAATAGACTGTGAGCAATATCCACAATCTTCAGGACATAATCCAGATTTCGTATTAATAATCATATTCAATTTTACTTTCTTACCAAAGTGATGATGGCGAATAATGTAAGCCGCATTCATAATTTCTAAAACTTCTGTATCATCAGCTTCTAATATCGCTATTGCATCTTCTTTCGTAATCATCTTCTCTTCCACTACGTCGTATGCAAGTTTTTTCCAATCCCTTTTTGTTTGTACTTGTTTCATTTCATCTCTTCCCCTCTTTTGTTATATGTATAAATAAAGCATGATACGTTGCCATTATCCCTTCATTTCCCGTGAAGTCTCTTTCGTATATGCGTAGCATCGCACGAAAGAGTGAGGGACTTTGACAATATGATCCTTCATTGCTATTAGTCGCTCCTACTTTTCGAATAGAATGTAGAAATTCCTTAACTTCTGTAAAACTCTCTATGTAACATGTTTCAGAAACATGCACATCCCCTGTTTCTATCTTGCATATATGAAGCAACTGATCTTTCGAATAAAAACGTTGACCAATCGATGTTTCATTTTTTATATTTCTTTCTTCTTTCGCACGTTGGAACGAAGCATGCAATTCTTGAAATGTTTCATGTCCAAACGTTGAAAAGAGTAATATCCCATCTATAGACAAATGTTGAAATAAATTTCTTAACACTTGTTGTAAATTATTTAACCATTGAAATGTAGCATTTGAAATAATGACATCATATGATTCTTCTAATCGTAATCGCTCAATATCTTCACAGTGAAACGTTACATTTTTTACATTTTGTCTAGTTTGCGCAATTGCAATCATACTTTCAGCAAAATCAACTGCTGTAATATGTGCTTTCGGAAATAACTTTGATAATTGCTCTGTTACATACCCCGTCCCGCACCCCAGTTCTAAAATACGTATTGATGCCGTTTCACTATATCGTTCCTTTAAGATTGAAAGTAATGAATGTGCCATCTTTTTTTGTACATTTGCATATCGATCGTAAGATACGGCTGCCCCATTAAACCGTTTTTGTAGTAACGTTTTGTTGATCATGTCGTATCCCCTCTACAAATTGAATTATCTTATTTGCGCAATATTCAAAATTCGTTACACATAACGCATGCCCTGCATCACTTACTACTTTCAGCTCGCTGCTGCTATTTTCCGTCATACTACGTGCCGCAGACAATGGGCATATTACATCCTTTTCTCCGTGAATAAGTAGTATAGGTACTTTAATTTCTTTTAGTTCTTCTCTCATATCTGTTTCTATTAAATAATCCAAACCTAGTTGTAAAGACTGAATAGAATCACCTTTAAAACGGTCTACAATGTCTTCAAAGTTTTTATTCTCTTTTAACTCATCTTTCGTAAACATATTTTCATAAAACCGCTTGAGCGTATCTTCTTTCCTTCTCGCCAAATTCCTTTTCAGCCGTTCTACATGCAAAGCATTCCATCCGTTACTGTAATCGCTCGTATTTGTAAATTTAGCAGTACCACCAATTAATACGATGCCTTTTGCCTTAATCTTTTTATAAGCTTCAACTGCTGCTAACGCTCCTAGTGACCAACCAACTAAAATTACGTTGTCGTTATGCGCTACATCTATAATTCGTTCCACAAATTCACTTCGTTCGTTCACATTACGCCAATCTATGCATTGAACAGGATATCCTTTAAAATACGGAATTACTAAATCCCAAATATTCTCTTCCATTCCCCATCCGGGGATAAAAATAATCTTTAGCTCGTTCATACGAAAATCTCCTCTTCTTTCGCAATGTGAATAATTCGGTCAATAGCCCATTTTAAATCAGCTATTGTATGTTGCGATGTAACTGCAAAGCGAATTCGAGAACTATGAACCGGCACAGTTGGCGGACGAATTGCAATAGCCGCAATCCCTGCCTCTTGCAACCTTTTACTAAATCGTAAAGCATGTTCATTTGAACCGACTACAATCGGTACAATATGAGTTGAACTATTCCCAATATCAAAACCAGCATCCCTTAATTTAGTTCTGAAGTATTCTCCGTTTGCTATAAGGTTCTCTCTTCTTTCGTTATCTTCTTTTACAATTTCAATTGCTTTTTGCACTGCTCCTAACGTACTTGGTGGTAAAGCTGTAGTAAAAATAAAGCTTCTCATCATATTTTGTAAATACTCTATATAAATTTCATCACCTGTCAAATACGCACCATAACACCCTAAAGCCTTGCTAAACGTCCCCATATGTATATCAATTTTTTGAGCAAGATTTTTTTCTATATGAGATAACCCAGCTCCGCCGATTCCATATATTCCACTCGCATGTGCTTCATCGACTATAATGATTGCCCCGTATTTCTCTTTCAGCTGTACTAAATCTCTCAAATAAGCAGTATCACCATCCATACTAAAAATGGTATCAGTTACGATTAATTTCCGCTTTTCAGGTGACGCTGTTTTCAACAGCTTCTCTAAATGATCCAAATCATTATGACGATATCTTTTATGCTCTGCCCCGCTTAATATGATTCCATCAACAATACTTGCGTGATTTAACTTATCACTAAAAACAATATCGTGCCGAGAGGCTAAAGAAGATATGGCACCTATATTTGCCGTATACCCACTATTTACAATTAAAGCTCTTTCAGTACCTTTCCAGTCACATATGCTTCTCTCAACCTCTTCATATAATGGATGATTTCCTACAACGAGACGAGAGGCAGTCGCTCCAGTTCCATATCTTTTTGTACAGGCAATAGCAGCTTCTTTTAACCTTTCATCTCCAGCTAACCCTAAATAATTATTTGACGCTAAATTTAACATCCTTTTTTTATCTCGAATAAGCCAAGTCTCTTCTGCCTTCTCTGTTACATATAAATTTCGATACTGCCCTTGCTCATGTAATTGTTGTAATTTAGATTGAAGATGCGCCCGCCACGTTTGATTCATTTTGGATAAACTCCTCTAATTTTGAAATCATAATATGTTCTTTTGCAGATTCTAATACTTCTTCTTTCGTAAACTCACCTTCAAAGAATGGTAATAATCCTAAAACTGGTACCCCGCTCAGCTCTTCAATCATCTCTTTATTTTCTTGCACTCTTTCCATTTCACATTCTTTGCAACCTGATAAAATGACACCCGCTACGGTTAAGCCATGCGCCTTTGCGTAAGCAATCGTTAACACTGTATGATTTACTGTTCCTAATGTAGGACGAGCTACTACAATAAGAGGCAACTGTAATTCTGTTGCAAAATCTATTACTAAAGCATCTTCTGTATATGGGACAGCAAGCCCACCTGCTCCTTCTACAAATAAGCTATTAAACTCTTTTAATAGTTCATTATAGTAATCAGTAATTTCTTTTAACTTTACTACTCTTCCAGCTCTTTTCATGGCAAGTCTCGGAGCAAGTGGTTCTTCAATAGAATAAGGGCAAATTTCATTTTCTTGTGTCGGTACACCTGATAGTACTTTTAACCTTGCCGCATCTCCCTCAGGGTTTGATGCAACATGCCCACTTTGTAACGGTTTATATACCCCTACGTTATATCCTAATTCTCTAAATACACCTGCTATAGCACCTGCAACTACTGTTTTTCCAACTTCAGTATCAGTTGCTGTTATGAAAAAACCACTCATTATTCTCCCTCCGTAACATCTGAGATTGCCTTATATAAAATGCGTAACATATCATCAATCTCTTCAAAAGTAGAAGCAAGTGGTGGCATAAATACAATCGTGTTACCTAGAGGTCGTAAAATCATACCCAGCTCTCTTGAGCGTTTACATACTTGAACACCGACTCTTTCTGTCCAGTCAAACGCTTCTTTCGTTTCCTTATTCTTCACAAGCTCAATACCAACCATTAATCCGCACTGACGAATATCACCTACATGTTTATAGGCAAAGAGCTTTTCTAATTGCGCTGTCACATAATCCGTTTTACGTGCCACTTCTTCTATTAAATTTGTTTTTTCATATAGTTCTAGATTTGCGATTGCTACGGCACACCCTAACGGATTACCTGTGTAGCTATGTCCATGGAAAAATGTTTTTTGTTCTTCATATTCTCCTAAGAAGGCATTATATATTTCATCTGTCGTTACCGTAACTGCAATTGGTAAATATCCACCTGTTAAACCTTTCCCAGCAGTTAAAATGTCTGGCGTCACATTTTCATGTTCACACGCAAACATTTTCCCTGTACGCCCAAATCCAGTCGCTACCTCATCTGTAATAAATAATACATTGTACTTTGTACATAAATCGCGCAGTCCTTTTAAATATCCTTTTGGCATTGTAATCATTCCGCCAGCACCTTGCATTAATGGCTCTACAATGATGGCAGCTACTTCTTCATGCTTTTCTTTCAACAATTCTTCCATTTCTTCTAAATGGCTTTTTACAATTTCCCCCTTATTATTTCCGTAAGGAGAACGATATGTATATGGATACGGCATTTTAATCGCATCAAATAAGAGCGAACTATACACTTGGTGAAACAAGTCTATTGCCCCTACTGAAACAGCTCCAATTGTATCACCGTGATATGCTTCTTTTAATGTAACAAATCTTTGTTTCTTTGGTTTCCCTTTATGCTGCCAATATTGGAAAGCCATCTTAATTGCAATTTCAACAGCGGTAGAACCTGAATCAGAATAGAATACCTTCTTCAATCCATCTGGTACAACCTCAATAATTTTTTCTGCTAATAAAATAGATGGAACGTTAGCAAGTCCTAACATAGTAGAATGAGCAATTTTATTTAATTGCTCACGAATTGCTGCATCTAATTCCGGTACTTGATGTCCGTGAACATTTAACCATATAGATGAAACACCATCCCAATATTCATTACCATTTACATCGTATAGTTTTCTTCCCTCTCCACGTTCAATAATGACAGGATCTTCTTCTAAATAATCTTTCATTTGTGTAAATGGGTGCCATACGTAAGCTTTATTTTTCTCTGCTAATTCTTCATATGTATAAGATGATTTTTCAATTGTTCTACTATTTATTGTCACAACTGTCACCCCTAATGTTAACTTATTTATAAATATAGTTAACATTAAATCCGAATGACTGTCAATTATTTTAAAATCAAATAGTTCTTAAAAAAGAACAACTTATCATACGATAAGTTGTTCTACTTTCCATGCTGTATCTTTCCAATTTCTAAAATAATTTCTTCATCTTTTTTCCCCTCTGTATCAATTCCAAGTTGCTTAGCGTGCTCAATTAATAAATCATGACGCTTCTCAAACCTAGCGGTATTTACTTCTTTCGTAACCTCTTCTTTTGTTTTCCCCTCAGTAGAAACTCCTAGTTTTTCTGCTGCTTTTTCCATTGATTTCTTCTCTTCTATTTCTTTTACTTTCTTCACTTCTGACTGTTGTATTTGCTTTTGTTTCAACTGCTCTGATTCAGCCGCAAAAGCTGTGTAAATTCCAGCACTTCCTCCAATAACTAATAAAGTGGTAAAAAGAATTATTTTTTTCTTCACTCTTTCCTCCCCTTTCAAATTCATTATAACGTACATTTTTACAGCGTTAAAAACAATTCTCCTTTATTTCCCTAAAAAATATTTAATATTTTTATTGACATGTAAGATGAAAATATGATAAAAATTTAACTAACATCATATGAATCGGCGTTGATAGGATTTAGTAGTATTTCGATTTCTGATTTCAGAGAGCTGGTGGTCGGTGCGAACCAGTACAGAGCGAATTATGAATTACCCCCTGGAGCTTCTTTTACGAAACGTGAGGAGTAGTGAAAGACGGTTATAGACCGTTATGTCTAAAGAGTGGTGAAACGACACTGTTTCACAATTTAGGGTGGTACCGCGAATTTTTCGTCCCTGCATATATTGCAGGGGCGTTTTTTATTTTATAAGCGCATATCATATGACCCTTTATTTTGTGATACATTCATTTCACAAGCTAGGGTGGTACCGCGATTTCTTCGTCCCTGCATAATTATATGCAGGGACGTTTTTTTATCCAATCATTTCCGTATCATATAGAAGGACCAACAATTACCGGTAATTTGTCACAAAATTCTAACTTTTAGAAGGAAATATACAATATTGGCGAATTTTATATAAAAAAGAGCTATTTTACATTACTTAGGAGGGGAAAACAATGGTTTCAAAAATTGAGTCTGTTCTTTTAACAATTTTTATCTTTTTCTGTATTGGTTTTAGTGTTATTCAATTAGAAGTTTCACCACACATCCCAATTTTATTTGGTATCGTTCTTTTATTAGCATTTGGATTCCTGAAGAAAATCTCTTGGTCTACTATGGAGAAAGGGATGATCAGTAGTATTTCAGCTGGTATTCCATCTATATTTATTTTCTTACTTGTAGGCGTATTAATTAGCGTTTGGATCGCAGCTGGAACTATTCCGACTTTAATGGTATACGGCTTCCAACTTGTATCTCCAAAAATTTTCGTTCCAACTGTTTTTGTTGTTTGTGCAATTGTTGGAACGAGTATCGGTAGTGCATTTACAACTGCTGCAACTGTAGGACTTGCCTTTATGGGAATGGGTACTGCCCTTGGATACGATCCAGCTCTTATTGCTGGGGCAATTATTTCTGGTGCATTCTTCGGAGATAAAATGTCTCCTTTATCTGATACAACAAACTTAGCGCCTGCTGTAACGGGTGTAGATTTATTTGAACATATTCGTAACATGCTTTGGACAACAGTGCCAGCTTTCATTATTGCTTTTATCGCATTTTTCATTTTAGGAAGCGGATCTGGTGGAAACGTTGATTTCTCAGCATTTATTAATACACTAGAAAAAAATGCAACGATTTCTATCGTTACACTTATTCCTATTTTATTACTGTTCCTATTCGCATTTAAAAAGGTACCCGCAGTTCCAACATTACTTGCAGGAATTGTGGTAGGAATTATTATTCTCTTTATTTTTAAACCTAGCACTTCTTTAGCTGATTTAATTAAAATTATGCAAGACGGTTACGTTTCTAAAACTGGTATCAAAGATATTGATAGCTTATTATCTCGCGGTGGCCTGCAAAGTATGATGATGTCAATTGCTCTTATTTTCCTAGCTCTTTGTATGGGAGGATTATTACAAGGAATGGGCATTATAGCGCAGCTGATGAATATTATCTCTAGCTTCGTAAAAACTAGTACACGCTTAATTATTTCTACTGCTTCAACTGCAATTGGTGTAAACTTCTTACTTGGTGAGCAGTACTTATCCATCGTTTTAACAGGACAAGCATTCGCTAATAAATACGATGAAGTCGGTTTAGAGCGTCGTAATTTATCACGAGTATTAGAAGATGCTGGTACAGTAATTAATCCACTCGTACCATGGGGTGTCAGTGGCGTATTCTTAACAAATGTTCTTAGCGTTCCAACATTCGATTACCTGCCATACGCAATCTTCTGTTTAGCTTGTCCAGTCGTAACCATTATCGTCGGTTTTACTGGATTCGGTCTTTCATGGAAAAAAGAAAAAGCAGTACCAGTTTCATAATATAACAAAAAGGATTACCAAATCGGTAATCCTTTTTATATTTCTCGACTATCTATTCGCTTTCTTTCTTCTAAATAACATAAGTAATCCCGCTCCAACAAACGCAAGACCAGCTCCAATTGTAGAAGCAATACTTGCACCTGTTTTCGGTAAATCACGTTCATCTTTTTCAGCTTCTTTATTTTCACTTACAGTTGTTGTTGTTTCTTTTGTATTTTGATCATCTGTTGTAGTTTGTCCAGATCCAGTATTGTTTCCATCTTGCTTTGGTTCATTACCATTATTACCTTCTTCTGTTGGTGGTGTTGGGTTTTCTCCATTACCTGTTGGCGGTGTCGTTGGATTTTCTCCCCCACCTGTTGGTGGTGTCGTCGGATTTCCTCCATCACCTTTCGGCGGTGTCGTTGGGTTTCCTTCACCAGTTTCTTTATCATCGTTCTTCTTCGTTATATCAATTGCATATTTAGCAAATTCATTTTCAGATGGTCCAAGATATGATATCTTTCCATCTTTCTTTATATACTCTTTTGCTTTTGGTGAAGAATCAAATGTTGTAATTAATTTATCTGCAACAATCGGTTTAAATGTCCAATTTTGATCGGCTGTCGGATTAATAGCCGGTGTTTCTTGCATATATTTCACTATGATTTGACGTGTTTCATCTTGCGATTGGTAAATAACTTCTCCTTCACTTACACCAGGGAACGTTTTACTGCTACCGCGATAATTATTTGTAGCAACAATAAACTCTTGATCATCAGCTACTGGCTTACCTTCATATGTCATATTTACAATACGATTCGTATTTGCATTTACAACTTTTCCATCTTTATCGTATTTCGCCGGTTGTGTTACATCAATTTCATATTTTAAACCATCTATAATATCAAAGTTATATGTAGGATATCCTGTATTCACCAATTGCTGTTCAATTTTTTCTTTTGGTTTAGGATTAATTTGATTAAACTGACCTGCAGACATTTCAAGCCATTCTTTCACTTGTGCCCCATTTACTTTTACAGCATATAACGTATTTGGATATACGTATAAATCTGCAACGTTTTTAATCGCTAACGTTCCAGCTGGAATATCAGTATAATATGTTGCACCGTTTCGGCCACCTGCTTTAAATGGTGCACCTGCAGATAAAACCGGAATATCTTTAATCTTTTCGTATTCTGGTTTTTTAAGTTCTTGTTCTACATACCATTTTTGCGCATTTGTCACAATTTGTACAGAAGGATCATCTTGTACTAATGAAAAATAACTATTAATTGGTGCTTTCGTTTCACCTACATGTGTATTTACATATTCGATTGTCTTTTCATGTTCATCTTTAATTTCATTAACTAATTTTTGATCAGATTCTACTAATGGATTACCTTTACTATCAGCAATCGGACGAAGTTGCGGCTTAGACTGATCTTTTTGCACTTCCCATGTTCCGTTTACCTTTTTCAATTGCATATCAATAATACCTAAGTTACTACCAAAAACACCAGGCATTACAACTGGAACACCATTAAATACATCCTTCACTTCAGTATGTGAATGTCCCATTAATACTGCATCTACGCCAGGAACTTGTGTTGCTAAATGATATGATGCATTTTCCATTTTATTCACTTCTTTATATTCGCTCTTATCGACGCCTGAATGAGCCAATGCAACGATAATATCCGCACCCTCATTTTGCATTTTTTTCACCATTATTTTTGCTGTTGCGACGATGTCTTTCGCTTTTACTTTTCCTTCTAAGTTCGCTTTATCCCAGTTCATGATTTGTGGTGGAACAAATCCCATTACACCAATTTTCACTATTTGTTTTTGGCCTGCTTCATCCACTACTTCTTTCTTTAAAATATGATATGGTTTAAAATAATTTTCATCGTTCTCTTCCTTATCATCATGGTCAACTTTATATACATTCGAGTTAATAACCGGGAAATCCGTTTTTTCAATCACTTTGTTTAAATAATCTAAACCGTAGTTAAATTCATGATTCCCAAGAGAGATGACGTCATACTTCATTAAATTCATTACACGATATAATGGATGTGTATAACTAGGCTCCACACGATTCTTCGGATCTTTTATTTTATTCGCTACGTAATCCCCAAGCGGTGTCCCTTGTAATGCATCCCCATCATCAAATAGGACAGAGTTTTTCACTTCTTCACGTGCTTTATTAACGAGTGTTGCCGTTTGTACAAGACCTACTTTATTATCTGTTTTCGTTTGATAATAATCGTAATTCATTAAGTTAACGTGAATATCTGATGTTTCTAGAATTCGTAAGTTAACTGTACTCTCCCCAGTGTTCTCATCTGCATGAGCTGTTGCTGGCATTACTTGCGGTGCCATTACACCAATCGCAAGAGTTGCTCCAGCTAGCATTTTTTTTGACTTTTTCACAAAAAATCCCCCTTATACAATTACCAGAAATAATGAAATGAATCCCTATCTGTCTCTAACCACATACCTTTTTTCTTCTATTAGAGACACAATTTTCATTTCACCCTGCGCTAACGAGTAGTCCCCTTAAACGCTCGATTGATGAAGACTAACAATTAATAGGAAATAAAGCTCCCACTAATTAAAATTTCACCTTATCTGACATTATCATATATAAAGTTCTTTCCTATCGTCAATATTTTTTGACAAACTTCAACAAATTTTCTGTAAAGTTATTATAAACTTTTCATAAACATATAATATGCCCTTACATTGCTAATACTGCTGAATATGATACAATTACCAATTACAAGGAGGATGAATTTATGAAAAAAGTCATCTTAACAATTGTTTGTCTCCTCCTTCTGATCATTTCTTATTCTTATTTTGAAAAGAACGACGAGACAAAACAAAATGAATCTGAAGAAAAAATAGAAAAAACATCTGCCCCAAATTGGATTGATAAGCAAACAAACGAATCTTTTTATCATCTTGTATTAGGTGATTCACTCGCTAAAGGATATGGATCGACACAAGGTGGATTTGCTGAATTAGCTTCTAAGCAAATAGAAGCACAAATTCATAAACCAATTACAGTAGAAAACCTTGGGATAAACGGTCTTACAACAGATCGTCTCGCTAAAAAAGTTCAATCAGAAGATGTAAAGCAAAAAATTAGAGCAGCAAATATCATTACAATTAATATTGGGGGAAATAATTTATTTCGCTTAAATCGTGATGTCGGTGTTATAGACGGTATTAAAATGTTAAATAAAGAAAAAGCTCATTTTGAAGCGGATGTAAAAAATATTGTAAAGACAGTCCGAGATCAAAATCCGGATGCTTTACTCATTCTTTCTGAACTCTATAACCCGTTACAACTCGATGACTCCATCGCAAGTTATGCAGATATGTTTTTAGACGGCTGGAATGAATCCGTTTATTCCATTGCAAAAGTGAATCAACCATCTATCGTTTTGCCAATTCGTAAATTAATATCGAATGATAAAAAAGAATTGCTCTTTGACCAAGTACACCCAAATGATAAAGGCTATACGATTATTGCCGATTCATTTACAAAAAAAGTATTGGCCTACAAATATTAAAATTCCCATGAAACAATTCTATTTTTATAACATGTCTTTTTTGTTACAATGATAGTGGAAGGGGGCCTTTATATGGAATCACGCGAGTGGGAACGTATTGTTGATCATCTTCTTTCGCTAGTGCCTCTTTTTTATCGCAAATTTATGCTTCCTGGAGAATTTTCTTCTCAAAGACATATGCCGCCATCACATACACAAGTATTACTGCTTTTGCATGAAAACGGCACATTAGCAGTTTCCGAAATCGGCAAGCGGCTAGCGATTTCACGGCCTAACATGACACCTCTATTAAACAAACTTATTCAAGAAGAACTAATAGAGCGTCATTATAGCGAAAAAGATCGACGGGTCATTTTAATTTCTCTAACAGCTGAAGGGAAATTATTAGTAAATCAGTATCAGCAATTCATTTTAGACAAACTAAAAGAAAATTTCCAAACATTATCTGAGGAAGAGCGCGAAAAGCTCATTCATTCTCTTCAAACCATTCAAAATTTAATTTTGAAAACAAACGTATAAAGCTGCTTCTAAATAGAAGCAGCTTTATGATTCGTAATAGTTACCATAGTACACATTGGAATATGGCCATGTTGTTAAATATGGTTTTTTTTCCTGTGTAGGCTGTTGTTGTGGTAATTGTGGTATTTGTGATAATTGCTGTAATTGTTGTTGCCGATATAATTCGTATTGTCTACTCGTATCATAAACCGGATAATAATTTACATATGGATATACTTGAGGTACGTAATAATAATACATTATCCTCTCCTCCTTTTTCTTAAACATATTCAAAGGAGAAAATGAATGTGACATTGTTTATAATTGTACAAGTGGTTCTCTCACTCGTTTCTTCCTTTTCTTCAAACGTAACTTACGGTTCTTTTCGTATAAATAATGCACAACGAAATACGAAATGAGACCAAACACAACTCCTAAAATCGTCATTCCAATTAATACATACACTTCACTTTGTAATAAGCTCTTTAATATCGTAAAAATGTGACTTGAAAACAAGTCCGATATCGTAAATGGTTCATGATGAATTTTCTGTACATGAAATGGATAAATCATTTTTCCTAGCGCATACGCAAGCGGAAATAAAAATACTGGGAGAAACGATATTTTCCCAATAATATTGCCAATAACTGCCGCTGGAAAAGATCCCTTTGCTAACCTGACGATTGGATAAAATATTACATATACGAGCGATGCCGTATAAATGACTAACATTTCTAAGCCGAATCCTATAGCAAACCCTAACGATACTTTCTTTGCGCCTTCTGGCGATCGAAGCAACTTATAATATTGAAACTTTAATATTCTCCACATCCGCTGAAAAAACGAATATGTTTTCTTAGTTGTTTTCACCCTCATCATCTCTTTAACTATATTTTTATATGTAGTATGTCCTTACACACTCTGAAAAACAAATTTAGTTTTCTCTTTTATTATAAATGATATCGAAATGGTTAACCAAATATACATCCGACATTTTAATATAAAAAAACCTCCCTTTTAGGAAGGCTCTTCTACATTTTTAAATAAACTCACTAATAACGCTTTTTGAGCATGCAATCGATTACCAGCTTGCTCAAATACGATAGACTGTGGTCCATCTATAATTTCGCCTGTTACTTCTTCTTCACGATGGGCAGGTAAACAGTGTAAGAAACGATATGTTTGTTTCGCATACTTAACAAGTTCGTTATTGATTTGGTAAGGTTGAAATAAAGAATATTTCTCTTCTTCGTCCTCTTGCCCCATGCTCATCCAAACGTCAGTATAAATGAAATCTGCTTCATTCACCGCTAATTCAGGATCATGCAAAACTTCAATTTCAGCTCCTGTTTCCTTGGCAATCGCTAACGCTTTTTTTACAATCTCTTCATTCGGTTCATATCCTACAGGCGTTGCAACAGTCATATGCATTCCGACTTTTGCACTCGCTAGCAACAATGAATGACATACATTATTTCCGTCACCTACGTAAGCCAATTTTATTCCTTTAAATGTATTTATTTCTTCATATATCGTCATGAGGTCTGCCAATGCTTGGCAAGGATGATGATCATCCGTTAAACCGTTAATAACAGGAATACTCGATTCTTTTGCAAGCTCTTCTACATCCGCGTGTGAGAATGTACGTATCATGATCCCGTCAATATACTGCGACAATACTTTCGCAGTATCTGAAACGGTTTCTCCTCTCCCCATTTGCATCTCTTTCCCACTTAAAAACATACCATGTCCCCCCAGCTGTACCATTCCCGCTTCAAAAGATACGCGAGTACGAGTTGAATGCTTATCAAAAATAAGCCCTAATATTTTGCCTTGTAATAAAGGCTCTTGCTTATTCTTTTTTAAATATATAGCGAACTCAATTAAAGAAATAATTTCTTCTTTCGTTAATTCTTCTAGTGTTAAAAGATCTTTCGTATTTAATTTCGGTACTTGTACAGTTGACATGAAACTTCCCCCTTATATGATTGATACGTTTTTTGTACAAACTACTTTTTTTATTATATATACTGCCTGTTCTAACTCTTCATTCGTGACAATGAGTGGCGGTAATAGTCTTATAACATTAGGGCCTGCTTGTAATACGAGAAGTCCTTCGTTTTCTAGTTGTTCTATAAAACTTGCAACTTCATGCTTACACTCAATCCCAATCATAAGCCCCTTACCACGTATATTTTGAATACATTCGACATGCTGTAATTCCTCTTGCAACTTCTCTAATACGTACTCGCCTTTTTCTTGTACTTCTTTTAAAAACGATGGTTTTTTACTCACTTGCAATACTTCTTTCGCTGCAGCCATCGCGATGTAATTCCCGCCAAAAGTTGAACCGTGTGATCCTGCAGTAAACGACGTTCCGAGCTCTTTCCCGCCAATCATCGCTCCGACAGGAATCCCATTCCCAAGTGCCTTTGCAACGGTAACGATATCAGGCTCTATTCCCACTTGTTCATAAGCGAATAGTGTTCCAGTTCTTCCTATCCCCGTTTGTACTTCGTCTATAATAAATAAGGAACCGAACTTATTACATAATGTTTCAATCTCTTTCAAAAAAGATAGATCAGCAGGTATTACTCCTCCCTCTCCTTGAACAACTTCTACCATTACCGCCGCAACTTCTTCATTCATTACTTCCTCTAATGCTTTAATATCGTTAAAAGGGATATGTAAAAAAGATGGAAGTAATGGACCAAATCCTTCTTTCACCTTATCTTGGCCCGTTGCACTCATCGTTCCAAATGTTCTACCGTGAAAAGACTGCTGGCATGTTACGACGAGAGATTTTCCAGTATGCTTACGTGCTAACTTTAAAGCCGCTTCATTTGCCTCTGCCCCACTATTACAGAAAAACACATAATCTAATGCTCTATTTTCTGTTAATAATGACGCAACTTCTTCTTGTAAGCTGTTTGTAAACAGGTTAGATATATGCCATATATCATCAAGTTGCTCTTGTACACCTTTGAGAACAGTAGGGTGACAATGTCCTAAATTACATACGCCAATTCCTGATGTAAAATCTAAATATTGCTTACCTTTATTATCAATAACTTTCGTTCCAGTTCCCTTTACAAACTCAATAGTTCTTCTGCCATACGTTTGAAAAAGATGACTCGTCATGCAATACTC
This sequence comes from Bacillus sp. CCB-MMP212, assembly GCF_022748145.1. NCBI lineage: Bacteria > Bacillati > Bacillota > Bacilli > Caryophanales > Bacillaceae > Bacillus > Bacillus sp. CCB-MMP212. The sequence goes on along the minus strand of NZ_JALDQE010000002.1, from coordinate 268,588 downwards.
ACACCTTTCGTTACCGTCGTTCCAATACACTCTCCCGTAACCTCAGTAAAATCTTTTGTACCATTCACAATACTTATCTTTTGCACTCCCATTTTTAATGATGCTAGTGCCGCCTGTACTTTCGGAATCATCCCACCTGTAATAACACCTGTTTCTATAAAAGTTGCAATTTCAGATTCATCCGTTTCCTTTACCAAATTCCCTTCATGTAATATTCCATCTACATCCGTAATAAAAATAAGCTCTTTTGCCCCTAACGCGGCCGCAATCCCAGCTGCAGCATTGTCCGCATTTATGTTATAAATTTCATTACCATTTACCCCGATTGGAGCAATAACAGGAATATAATTCATATTCATTAGCCCTTTTAATAAGGACGTTTCGACATAACTTACTTCTCCCACATATCCTATCTCCTCGCTGACAGGTTGAACTTGAAGTAAATTACCGTCACACCCCGAACAACCTACAGCAAGTAAATTATGCTTTTGTAAATTCATTACGAGTTTTTTATTCGTACTTCCGCATAGCACCATTTGAACAACATCCATAACTTCTTTTGGTGTTACGCGTAATCCATCTCTTTTTTCTACGTTGATGTTACAATCTTTTAATTTGGCATCAATTTCTGGCCCACCACCATGAACAATCACTACTTTATACTTCTGTTGCAATTTCTTTATACAATCAAAAAACACAGCATTTAATTGATTCAACATACTACCGCCGCATTTCACTACAATATAATCGCTCATCTTCTCTCTCCTTATGTACGATAACAAGCATTTATTTTCACATATTCATAGCTTAAGTCACAGCCCCAAGCTGATCCTGTCTCTTCACCTAAGTGTAAGTACACATTAATGACTATTTCATCTTCTTGTAATCTCTCTTTCATTTCTTCTTCAGAAAATATTTGAGGCTCACTATTTTTTAATACCGATATAGATTGAAGAGTAATGTCAATTGTGTTCGGATTAATAGCTACTTCACTTTGTCCAATACTGCTAATAATCCGCCCCCAGTTTGGGTCTTCACCATGTATTGCTGTTTTCACAAGACTCGAACCGACTATTTGCTTTGCAATTTTTTTTGCCTCTTCATTCGTTTGAGCTCCTAGCACATTTACTTCTATTAACTTCTTAGCTCCTTCACCATCTTGCGCAATTTTTTTCGCTAAATCTTCACATACCTTCTGTAAAGCACATACGAAAGTTTCCCAATCTGTATGTTCCATATTTATCGGTCTTGTTTCTGATAATCCACTTGCCATAACGATGACCATATCATTCGTAGAAGTATCTCCATCTACCGTAATTTGATTAAATGTATGATTCGTAATTTGGGATAACACTGTTTGCAATACGTCATGCTCTATATGAGCATCTGTCGTAATAAAACTAAGCATCGTTGCCATATTCGGATGAATCATCCCTGAACCTTTTGCAACACCCGCAATCGCCACTTTCTTCCCATCAATAATCATTTCATAGCAAGTTTCTTTCGTTATAAGATCCGTCGTTAAAATTGCTTCAGAAAAACAATATGCTTCACTTTCTTCCTTCGTTGGTATAAGAGTTGCAACTCCCTTTCGGATTATATCCATCGGCAGTGGAACACCAATTACACCTGTTGAAGCTACTGCAACGTAATTTTCTTTCATCCCAAAATGTTCCGCCCCTAATGCGCGCATCTCGTATGCGTCTTGTAATCCTTTCATTCCAGTACAAGCATTTGCATTTCCACTATTAACGATAATTGCTTGTAACTTCCCTTCTGCCGTTATACTATCCTTCGTTACTTGCAAAGGAGCTGCTTGTATTTGATTCGTTGTATACACAGCGGCACATGATGCAGGTACATCACAAACGATGGCACCTAAATCCTTTTTCTCCTTTTTTAAACCATTTGCAGTACCAATTGCAGAAAAGCCTTTCGGCGTTACAATTGAACCATTTTCTAATTTTGTAATAGACGCTACTTTAATCATCATGTCCCCCTTATACATAAAGCGGCATATGTTGTAAACCTGTTGTCTCTTCTAGTCCCGCTATTATGTTTGCATTTTGAATCGCTTGCCCAGCCGCGCCTTTCATCATATTGTCTATAACAGAAACGACCGTAACTCTTTCAGCTCTTTCATCGTAAGCTATGCCAATATCACAATAATTTGAGCCTCTCACTTCTTTTGGACTTGGAAATTTCCCTTGCGTACAAATTCGGATGAAAGGCGATTGTTCATACGTTTCTTCATACAATTTTTGAAGTTGCTTTATTTCCATCTTTTGTTTTACTTTTGCATAAAGTGTAATCATGATTCCTCGTGATATCGGTATTAAATGTGTGCTAAATGTAATTGGCTGTGATCCACTATTCCATTCTGTAAGCATTTGCTCAATCTCTGGAACGTGCTGATGCTCATTCACTTTATAAATGTGCAAGTTATCATATAGCTCAGGAAAGTGAGTCATTGTTGTTGGTGTTTTACCTGCTCCTGATACCCCTGATTTCGCATCAATAATAATCGAATCTTCTTCAATCATGCCGCTACGTACTAACGGCGCTATCGCTAGCAATGTGGCTGTAGCAAAACATCCTGGGTTTGCAATTAAATTCGCCTTTTGAATCCCAGTCCTTTTCCATTCACTTAACCCATACACTGCTTTTCTAAGAATTTCTTCTTTCGCTGCTGGCCTTTTATACCACAGTTCATATGACGAAGGATCTATCATACGAAAGTCTCCAGATAGGTCAATTACTTTTAAACCTTCTGCTAATAACTTGGGAGTTAACTCCGCCGATACTCCTGCTGGGGTTGCTAGAAATACGATTTCTGCTTCTTTTCCTATCGTCTCCACATCAATTTCTTGTAACGTATGAAAAAGGACATTTCGAAGATGCGGATATACATTTGTTATACACTCACCAACTTGTGAAAAAGAATGGAGAGATGCTATCGAAAAATATGGATGTTGTTCTAATAAACGAATTAACTCAATGCCCCCATATCCAGTGGCTCCAATAATTGCGACTTTCATAAGTTCCTCCTCATATCGATTCTTTAAATTAAGTATGATTATAATATTGTATATTTATAGAGTCAATTAAATATTTATAAATTTTTAAATCTAAAAAAACTTAATTTTATTAGAAAAATAATATACTCAACCGAATTTTTATACAAAAATAGTGCATAGTAGTTTTTTTATTTCACTTCAAGTACAATAAAACAATACATACGTACATACAGGCGGGGAAAAATATGAACGAAAAATTAATTGAGAAAATGATTATAAAAAGTTTTCAACAATATCAATGCAGTCCAATATCAAAAGAAGATCAGGAAATGCTAGTGAAACATATTCAAACGGTGACTCATTCAAATATTGAAATTGATTTATACGAGGAAATTGAGGATATTGTTTATGATTATGTAACTGGAAAACAATAAAAAATAGGAGATTTCCATATGGAAATCTCCTATTTTTTACTTAATGATTTACCTGCTACACGTTCAAATAAACCTGGGAATAAAGCATAAAGTTTCGGGCCAATTCCCATCCACTTCGGTAAGTTTACTTCACGTTTTTTCGTGTGCATCGACTTTACGATTTGTTCTGCTACGTATGTTGGTTTTAACATGTAACGTCCCATATTCTTTACATATGTACCAGATTGATCCGCTATTTCAAAAAAGTTTGTATCTATCGGACCTGGATTAATTGCTGTAACATAAATATCTGTATTGGCTAATTCCATGCGTAAACTATTCGTAAATCCTAATACGGCATGTTTCGTTGCTGCATAAGCACTCGATTTCGGAGTTGCAATTTTTCCAGCAAGTGAAGCGATATTAATAATATGTCCTTCATTCTTGTTTACCATATAAGGTAGTACCGCTTTCGTACATGCTACTAATCCAAATACATTTACTTGGAACATATCTTTTACTTCACCCATTGACGCATCTTCAAACGTTTTAAAAATACCAAATCCCGCATTGTTTACTAATATATCAATACGTCCCACTTCTTGTAATACCTTTGAAAAAACAGACTGTACTTCCATCTCATCACTTACATCTAATACATAATAATAGCAAGGCGTATTATAAGTTTCTTTAATTTTGTCTACTAACGCTTGTAGTTTCTCTTCTGTTCGAGCCATTAATACTGGAGTCGCTCCCTGTGCTGCAACTTGCATTGCAACTTGCTCACCAATCCCACTAGAAGCACCTGTAATGACGATTACTTTATTTTGTAAACGTCCTGTCATTGCTGTCACCTACTTTGCATAATAAATCAATTGTTGCGATGACTCATCAATCATCACTTGTTGATTATATGCTAAATAGTCCAATTGTCCAACCGTTTCTGAAATAGTAAGTGGTAATTGTTCTTTATATAATACCGGAAATAGTTTTACACATACTTCAAATGCTGTCATTGGTTTTTCCTTTAATAACTCAAGTACTTTAAAAGCACGTGTTTCTTGCTTTTGTAATCTCGTTTCAATAAGTTGTTTCACATTTAGAACATCTTCCCCATGCCCTGATAAAATGCGTGAAATATTCATTTCGCTTAAACGCTGTAATGTTTGATTATATTGTAGTAATGGGCGTGCCCGTTCTGTTTGCCCTTCATATGGTGGTTCTAGTATTGGATTCGAAGAAATATGACTAATGAGAGCATCTCCACCAATTAATATTCCATCAGATTCTCTATATAAAGAAATATGAGTAGAAGCATGACCTGGTGTTTCAAGCACTGTAAATCCAGGCAAAGAATTAATACGATCTCCTTCTCTCACAGTATGCGTTAACGATCTATTACAAGAATATTTAAGTGTCCTCGTCGTCAATAACGACTCGTCTTTCAAAAATGCTACTGGCACACCAAACTGTAAGGCCGTCTCTCTAAAAAATTCATGATACCGCTTTAAAAACTCTGGATTTTGTGTGATCCAAGGCTCATTCCAAGGATGTCCAATAATATTCGTCTTCTCAGAAAATATATTTAAAAGTCCACAATGATCTGCATGATGATGCGTAATGACTACTGTTTCAATATCTTCTATCGTATGTCCTAATGTACCTAATTGACTTTCTAACGCATTTCTTGCCTCTTCTGTATTCGTCCCTGTATCAATTAATGTTAATGTCTCCCCCTCAACTAAAAACACATTCACAGTTTCCACTGCAAATGGTACAGGAATCTCCATTCGGTGAATCGCCGTCATGCTTAGCCCCCCTGTCTCTTTCCGGTTCAAAAATGAATACTTCTTCAGTTTACAACTTCTATATATATTTGTCATTATTTTCAGATAAAAAGAGGTGTTTCCTATAAAAAAACGAATGTATGTACATTTATAAGAATTTCTAACCAAAATTAAAGGAGGAACATCATGTCTATTCAAAACATTTCCTTTCTCGGTGCAGGCTCTATTGCTGAAGCTATTATTGGTGGCTTGTTACATGCAAATGTTGTTAAATGTGAACAAATTACTGTAAGTAATCGTTCTAACGAGACAAGATTACAAGAGCTACATAAAAAATACGGTGTCAAAGGTACTCATAATAAAAAAGAATTACTTACTGATGCAAATATTCTTTTTCTAGCAATGAAACCAAAGGATGTTGCAGAGGCGCTTATCCCTTTTAAAGAATACATAAATAATAACGTGCTTATTATTTCATTACTAGCAGGTGTTTCTACTCACTCAATTAGAAAACTACTTCAAAAAGACGTTCCAATTATTCGTGCAATGCCAAATACATCCGCAGCCATTTTAAAATCAGCTACCGCTATCTCCCCTTCGAAACATGCAACAGCGGAACATATTCGCACTGCAACATCTTTATTTGAAACGATTGGTCTCGTCTCTGTTGTAGAGGAAGAAGATATGCATGCTGTCACTGCATTATCCGGAAGTGGACCTGCTTATATTTATTACGTAGTGGAAGCTATGGAAGAAGCTGCAAAAAAAATCGGTTTAAAAAAAGATGTTGCAAAATCACTTATTCTTCAAACGATGATTGGTGCTGCTGAAATGCTAAAAGCAAGTGACAAACACCCTTCTATTTTGAGAAAGGAAATTACTTCTCCTGGTGGAACTACCGAAGCAGGTATTGAAGTATTACAAGAACATAAATTTCAACAAGCACTTATTTCTTGTATTACACAGGCAACGGAACGATCACATAATCTTGGAAAAACATTAGAACAACTAACAAAAGAAAAATAAAAAAAGGAGCTCAAGTTTATTTGAGCTCCTTTTTCTATAATTACACTTAGTTATTGTTCTTCCCAAAAATCTCTTCTTGCAGGCGACGACCAGTCGGCGTTGCTGCAAGTCCACCTTCCGCTGTTTCACGAAGTGCTACTGGCATCGTTTGTCCGATTCTAAACATTGCCTCAATTACTTCATCACATGGAATTGTACTCGTTACACCAGCTAATGCTAAATCTGCTGAAATCATCGCATTTGCAGCTCCTGCTGCATTACGTTTTACACAAGGTACTTCTACAAGTCCTGCAACAGGATCACACACTAAACCAAGCATGTTCTTTAATGAAATTGCCATCGCTGTAGCTGCTTGATCTTGTGTTCCACCAGCCATCTCAACTGCGGCTGCAGCCGCCATTCCACTTGCTGAACCAACTTCAGCTTGGCATCCTCCCGCTGCACCAGAAATACAAGCGTTATTCGCAACAACCATACCGAAAGCTCCTGCTGTAAATAAGAATTCAATCATTTCTTCACGTGTAGGCTGCAATTTTTCTCTTAGTGCAAATAGTACACCTGGCACTGTTCCAGCAGAACCTGCTGTTGGTGTTGCACAAATAATTCCCATCGCTGCGTTTACTTCATTTGTTGCAACAGCTTTGCTTACTGCATCCAAAATCGTATCTCCAGATAAGCCTTTTCCGCTCTTCATATACGCTTGAACTTTTACAGCATCTCCACCAGTTAAACCAGTTGGTGATTTCACGCCGCGAATACCACGTTCTACTGCTTGCTCCATCACGACTAAGTTCTTTTCCATACCAGCAATTACTTCTTCACGTGAAATACTTCTTGTTTCCATTTCACATTGAATCATAATTTCTGCGATTTTTACATTTTGTTCTTTAGCTTGCGCCACTAGTTCCGCTGCGTTCCGAAACATGGTGTGTCCCCCCTGCAATTAATCCATAATAGTTACTTGACAAATATTTTGTTGCGCTTTTATTTCTTCAATCACTTCATCTGCTAATAATTCATCTGTTTCAATAACCATAAGCGCTCTTCTTCCTTTTTCTTTACGAGAAACACTCATTGTACTAATGTTAATCTCGTTTGTAGCAAGGATTGAAGCTACTGCTGCAATAGCACCAAAGCGATCGTTATTTACAATAAGTAGTGCTGGACTTGTGCCTGATAATTGAAGATCGAATCCGTTTAATTCTACAACTTCAATTTTACCGCCACCAATTGAGCAAGCAACAACTTCAATTTCTTCTTCACCTTTATACAAACGAATTTTCGCTGTATTTGGGTGAGGTGCATTGGCATCTTCTTCAATGAATTCCACTTCAATTCCGCGCTCTTTTGCTATTTCTAGCGCCTCTGGAATACGTAAGTCATCTGTTTCAAATCCTAATATTCCACCGATTAGTGCTACATCCGTACCATGCCCTCGATACGTCTTTGCAAATGATCCATATAACGAAATGCTTACTCTTTCTGGTTCATGACGAAACAGCTGGCGAGCAACTTGCCCCATTCTTGCCGCGCCTGCTGTATGTGAACTTGATGGTCCAATCATAACTGGACCGATAATATCAAATACTGAGCGATACTTCATCATAACTCCCCCTAAACCTCTATGCAAAAATTTATTCTACTATTCTATTAACCTGCTACATCTGTCGCTTTTCCAGTTGTACCACGAATTTGTTCTGCTGTATGAATTGGATAATTTTTAAATAAAAGTAATCCAATATAACCTGAAATAATACCAGTTATAATAATACATAAGAATCTTAGCATTATTTTCATTAAAAAATGATATAAGATAATCCACAATAAAGTCTGGTAGCAATCCAAAGTTTAACACAGAAGCCATTGCAAGGATAGCATAAACAAGCGATATCTTTCCTATTATAATTCTCATGTTACTCTCTCATGGTTTAGTCAACTTCACTTGTTACGATAATAACTAAAAAGCATGTGACTTATCATAAATTATAATCTGCCCTCATTATAGCTTGTTTTTTATAAAACGCTTACTTTTGTTGAATTTTAAAAGTTCTGAATAAAAGTCCATTCCTGCTATTTGTATCACTTGTATGTCATCTGACTTATATAACAGTTTTTCTAAATAATCATTATTTCGTATTTTTATCGTATATATTCAAACCATTCTAATTTTCTGTATCATCCAAGTATAAGTATAAAATAATAACAGTTTTATTTTTAAATTTTTTTAGACATAAAAAAATGGCAACCCATCGTTACCATTTTTTACAAAATTATTATTTTTCTACTGGGAATGATTTCAAATCTGTCGCTATTTCTGTATTAGAAAACAACTCTCTTGCCTCTTTCAATAATTCCTTATATGTATCTCCTTGATAGCGAGAACTAATGTGAGTTAAGATTAATCGCTTCGCATTTGCCTGAAGTGCAATGCTCGCAGCTTGCTTAGATGTGGAATGAAAATAATCATGCGCTTGTTGCTCATCTTCTGCTGCGAAAGTCGCTTCATGGACAAGTACATCTGCATCTTGCGCAAGCTCCCTACTCGCTTCGCAATATCGCGTATCACCTAAGATAGTAATAATTCTTCCCTTTTGAGGTGGGCCGATAAACTCATTTCCATTTAATATCGTGCCATCCTCTAATTCAACTACTTCTCCATCCTTTAAACGTTTAAAGATTGGACCTGGTTTCACACCCATCTCAAGCAACTTATCAACTAAAAGAGCACCTTGTATATCTTTCTCTACAATACGATATCCAAAACATTCTATACCGTGTGACAATCTTTTCGTTTCTACATAAAATTCATTATCTTCAAATACGGTACCTTCTTCTGTTATCTCCACAACTTCAAGTGGATATTTCACATGTGTCGTACTTACCGATAATGCCACTTCAATAAATTGTTTAATTCCTTTCGGTCCATACACCGTTAAAGGCGTAGTTCCTCCTTGAAATGAACGGCTACCTAATAAACCAGGCAATCCAAAAATATGATCGCCATGTAAATGCGTAATAAATATTTTTTCAATGCGGCGCGGACGTACAGATGTATGTAATATTTGATGTTGCGTGGCCTCGCCACAATCAAATAACCAAGTTTGTCCTCGTTCTTCTAACAATTGTAAAGCAATTGCTGAAACGTTCCTTCCTTTTGAAGGAACACCTGCACCAGTTCCTAAAAATACAAATTCCACTTTCTTTCCTCCAGCTCTAAATATACTCTATCTCTCATCTTACGGAATGTTATTTCAAATGGCAAATTGAATTTACATAACCAATCATCTAGACAACTATATAACACGAACATTATACTTAAAAAATTTAGCAATCGTTCGTGTTTTGTGTTAAAATGATTATACTACATTTTAAGGGAGCGTTTTATTATGAAAGAAGTATTTCGTTTACAAACTGATTTTTCATCTTCATTTGATCGCTGGGTAAGTTCTTTCGTGTCTGATCACCCAGCACAATTAGAATGGACAACTTTAAAGGAATTAATCCATGAATATACAACATCACATACAAATGATACGTTACCAGCATATATTTCTTCAGCTTTAACATATTACGCCCAACGCGTTTCAACTACAAACAGTTCAGAGATTGTTATTTTTGAAAACCCTACAATCTCGTAATCTATAATAAAAAAGCACTGGTTACAGTGCTTTTTTATTTATACTTATTTAGCAAATGATTATATTCCGTCCAAAAGTCTGTATACATACTTTGATCAAACTCATCTAAAATTATCTTTTCACTTGATTTATTGAATAATTCTTTTGCTTGTAGCGCAAAAGAAACAATTTGTTTTCTATATTCATTTTCATTTACTTCTATATGAAGCCCTTCATAGTATATAGCCTTTTGATCAGTAGAAATAACTTTGACAAAATCCTTTAAAACCACATTTTCACCTATATGGTTTATAGTCCAATGAATTAAAATTGGGCATCCTAACATGAGCATAGTGCCACATCCGTGCAAAATAAGCCCCTCTTCATTTTCAATATCACAAATATATTCTTTATCTAAAGTTCGTAACAGAGCTAAAGCTGATTCACTTATTCCCCATTCCTCATCCATACCTGTTTGTGTAATAATCGTTCCATCCACATTTAAATAAATTTCCCCGTGAGAACATAAATCTTCCTGCTCATTAAACAACCACTTTTGATTCTCAATATTTATAATAAAATTTTGTGGTACCATTACAAATTCCCCTTTTATAAAAATATTTATTTTCCACATTATTTATAATTAATATCATGCATTTCATCCCATATATCTATTATAAATCCATTTAATATTTTAAAAACACAGATAAAAAAGATATTGACACTACGATTTTACAGTGCTAACATTCAACATGTAATTGAATATGGTCTCTGTTAGGTGAGGCTCCTGTATAGAGAAACGCTGCTGCCCAAAAATGTCGAGAGACGCCAATGGGTCAACAGGAAAGGTCGGAATGAAGGCCTTTTTTAACGTAGCTGGTTTCAGTACCTATGCTATACAGTGCTAAAACTCAACGAGGGAGAGGTGCATGTATTTTGTCATACACAAAAACTGTTTTTATTTATGTCTACTAGCAGTCTTTGTTGTGGACTCTTTTAACTGCGAATTCAGACCTTTACTCGTTTTGAGTAAAGGTCTTTTTACGTCTATATGCACCTTACTATGAAACAAACATAGCATATTCAGAAACTACTAAATTGTACGGAGGTGAGGAACAGTTGGCAATTGATGATTCGGCCCAGATACCCATACGTTTTACATTCATATTTCATCATGTAGGTAGGAAAGAAACTGTTCCTCACCATTTCAAATAGTTAGGTAACAGATTGTTTCCTCCTTCATGACAGAGGAGGAACTACCGATGTTTAATTTACAAAGACAAGAAACAAAGCATGCTTATGAGCAAGATAGCATGAAAACAAATAACGAATTATTAGTGGAGGTTGCAACACAAGATATAAGCTCTGCGTTAAAACTTTTAGAAACATCTCAAGATGGATTATCTAAACAAGAAGCGTCTCGTAGACTTTCTTTATATGGCCCGAACGAAATAGCTCATAATAAAATGGCACCGTGGTACATTCAGCTTCTGTTAGCATTTAAAAATCCATTTATTTTCGTTTTATTAGCTCTTGGAGCACTCTCCTTTTTCACGGATGATATGCAAGGAACAATTGTCGTATCTGTAATGGTCCTACTTAGTGCAACGATTCGGTTTTCCCAAGAATTTCGTTCTCAAAAAGCTGCCGATAAATTAAAAGCTATGGTTCGAACAACTGCGAGCGTATTTAGAATAAATGGATTTGTACATGAAATAAAAAATGTAACGAATTTAAATCGAAATTACACAACAGAAATTCCAATTGAGGAACTTGTACCTGGCGATATTATTTCCCTTTCAGCAGGTGATATCGTTCCAGCCGATGTGCGTATTGTATCCGCTAAAGATTTATTTGTTAATCAATCTTCTTTAACAGGGGAAGCACTTCCTGTAGAAAAATACGAAAACTGCTACCATACAGAAAATAAGCATATCTTACCGAAAAACATGAAAAAAAATTACAATCCACTCGATATGGAAAACCTTTGTTTCATGGGAACAAATATTGTAAGTGGTAGCGCAAAAGCTGTTGTCATCTCAACAAGTACTGATACGTATTTCGGCTCTTTAGCAAATAAGGTAATCGGAAAGCGGGTAGAAACAAGCTTTGATAAAGGTGTAAACAAAGTAAGCTGGCTCTTAATTACATTCATGCTTATTATGGCGCCTATTGTCCTTCTCATTAACGGATTCACAAAAGGAGATTGGCAAGAAGCTTTCTTCTTCGCTATTGCCGTGGCTGTTGGCCTTACACCTGAAATGTTGCCAATGATTGTAACTGCTAATTTAGCTAAAGGTGCCGTTAACATGTCTAAACAAAAAGTAATTGTGAAGCAACTAAATTCTATTCAAAACTTAGGTGCTATGAATATTCTTTGTACAGATAAAACCGGAACTTTAACAGAAGATAACGTTATCCTTGTTCGTCACTTAGATCCTAATGGAAATAAATGCAATCGCGTCTTGCAATTTGCCTATTTAAATAGTTTCTATCAAACTGGATTGAAAAACTTAATAGATAAAGCTGTTATTAAGCATACAGAGGAAAACAATACATTTGACCCATCAGCTTTTCAAAAGCTAGATGAAATTCCATTCGATTTCGCCCGCCGGCGTATGTCAGTCATCGTAAAAGATATTTCAGGTGAACATACAATGGTTTGTAAAGGTGCCGTAGAAGAAATTTTATCAATTTGCAACTACACTGAAGTGGATAAAAAAATCGTTACACTCACTGAGGAAATACGCTCAAATGTCAAAAAACTAAGCGAGACATTGAATAGTGAAGGTATGCGGGTTATTGCTGTGGCTTATAAAAAAGATAGAAACATAAATGATAAAGAGTACGCAGTAAAAGACGAAACTGATATGATTCTCGCTGGATATATCGGCTTTTTAGATCCACCGAAACCATCTGCAGCAGCTGCAATTCAAGCATTACAAAAGCATGGTGTACAAGTAAAAATTTTAACTGGCGATAACGAAATTGTTACACGAAAAGTTTGTAAAGAAGTTGGATTAGATATCGGCGAACCAATCCTCGGTTACGAGATTGATTCTTTACCAGATAAAGCATTAGCAAAACTTGCTGAAGAAACGACTGTATTTGCGAAGCTTAATCCAATGCAAAAATCTCGCATTATACACGCATTACAAGGAAACGGACACACTGTAGGTTACATGGGAGATGGCATTAACGATGCTGTAGCATTACGTGAAGCTGATGTCGGAATATCTGTTGATACTGCTACTGATATTGCGAAAGAAGCTTCTGATATTATTCTACTCGAAAAAAGTTTAACTATATTAGAAGCCGGGATTGTAGAAGGACGTACTACATTCGGAAATATTTTAAAATATATTAAGATGACAGCTAGCTCTAACTTCGGTAATGTGTTTAGCGTGTTAGTAGCAAGTGCTTTCATTCCTTTTTTACCGATGCTTGCCATTCATCTTTTAATTCAAAACTTACTTTATGATATTTCACAACTTTCTATTCCATGGGACAAAATGGATAAAGAGTTTCTAGAAAAACCCCGAAAATGGGATACTGCAAACTTACGAAACTTCATTATTTGTATCGGCCCAATTAGTTCCATATTTGATATTATCACATACGTAGTCATGTGGAATGTATTTGGCGCAAATACACCGAGCGAGCAATCATTATTCCAGTCCGGTTGGTTTGTGGTTGGATTGTTAACACAAACTTTAATTGTTCACATGATACGAACACAGAAGATTCCATTTATTCAAAGCGCTGCATCAACACCCGTCGTTTTATTAACCGCTCTTATTATGGCAATCGGGATTTATATTCCATTCTCACCACTTGGTGTAGCCGTTGGTTTACAAGCATTGCCACTTAGCTACTTCCCTTGGTTAGTAGGAATACTATTAGGCTACGCTTTTTTAACACAATTCCTGAAAAAGCTTTATATTAAAAAGTTTCATAGCTGGTTGTAAAAATAAGAATGAGTGGGTATTCCCCGCTCATTCTAAAAGACATAACACATATTTATATATGGAGGTAACCATGATGGTATGGTACGACATTATATTCAGATTAGTTATAGCAATTATTGTAGGAGCTTGCATCGGAATGGAAAGACAATGGAGACATCGAATGGCTGGGTTACGGACAAATGCTCTCGTATCACTTGGTGCCTGTATATTTGTTTTATTATCCGTCATGCTTGATCATGATGCTAGCCCCTCACGCATTGCTGCTCAAGTCGTTAGTGGCATTGGTTTTTTAGGGGGTGGCGTTATTATCCGCGATGGTTTTAGTATTAGAGGGCTAAATACGGCAGCTACTTTATGGTGTGCAGCTGCTGTCGGTACTCTTACGGGCGCTGGTTTCCTCGTTGCAGCTATATTAGGTGCAGCCGGCGTGTTACTAGCAAATATACTTCTTCGCCCAATTGCTCTTTTTATGAATAAAAAATCAAAAGAAGAATCACCTGAACAAACGAACTACTTACTTTCCCTTACTTGTTCAGAAGAAACTGAAGCACATATTCGTTTTTTACTTATGCATATGGTAAGTACAGAAGGGCTCAGTTTAAAAGAGTTGTATAGTGAAGATGTAGATTCTAATCAAAAAGTTTGTATACAGGCTACATTACATTGCAAGACAAATGCAGCTATCTTAATTGAAAAAATAGTAAGTAGAATGCTATTAGAATCTGGCGTTACTGGAGCTGGATGGAAGACTTCTTTAGATTTAGAAGCGAGTTAAATAGGAAAGGTGTCATGATTTTTACTACTTCATGACACCTTCTACATAAATTTATTTTCTAACTTTTGTTGAAACGACTTCTCTTGCTTACGTAGTAGTTGACTACCTCGTTGTAAAAGTGGTGTTCCATACTTATCATTAATTTGATCAATGACAGCAAGTAGCGGTTCTTTTTTTGCATCCTCTTCAAATGAAAACAAATCTAATTGTTTCACCGATTCTGTCTTCCACTCTATTTCAGTAGCTGTAACACCTAGTAAACGAACGGAATCACCATCCCAATGTTGCTTCCATAAACGGGATGCTGCTTGAAAAATATCGCGTTCTTCCCAAATCGCATTTTTCAATTGCTTACTCCGTGTTACTGTTCGCCTATCATGGTATTTAATCATAATTTGAATATTATAGCTGACAAGGGTTCGCTTTTGTAACCTTTTACTCACTGACTTTGATAAACGTTCTAACATATCAAGTAATTCTTTCTCTTCATCCATATCCTTTGAAAAAGTCATCGAGTTACCGACACTTTTATGCTGTCCCATTTGACTCGGATCCACTTCCCTATCATCCATACCTTTTGCACGCCTTTGCAAATCAACACCGTGCTTGCCAATTTTAGCGCGAATGATATGCTCGTCTCCCTTTGCCAACTGTTCAATTGTCTGTATATGAATATCATTTAATTTTTCAGCTGTTTTCTCACCAATTCCATGCATTGCTCCAACTGGACGTGGCCAAATCAGTTCTGGAATATCGCGTTTTCGAAGCACGGTAATACCAAGTGGTTTTTTCATATCTGAAGCGGTCTTTGCTAGGAAAAGATTTGGAGCGATTCCAATACTACACGGAAGCTGCAACTCTGTTAATAGTGCTTGTTGAATCATCTTTGCTATTTCAAGAGGAGAACCAAGTGCGTAGCAATCTGTAATATCTAAATATCCTTCATCTATTGAGACTGGTTGTATCTTTTCTGTAAAACGGGAAAGGACTTGAAACATTTGAAATGAAGCTTCGCGATATAATGCGAAATTAGGACGCCTTACAACTAATTGCGGGCATAACCTTTTCGCTTCCCAAAGGGGCATCGTCGTACGTATTCCGTATTCTCTCGCCTCATAACTACATGTTATAATAATTCCTTTTCTCTCTTTTTCATTTCCAGCAACCGCTAATGGCTTTCCTTGTAATGATGGATCATGAGCAATTTCAACAGATGCGAAAAAGCAATTCATATCTACATGTAAAATTACACGACCATTTTTCGGATACATTTCTCGCATAGTACTCACCCCCTAATCAGAACGTTCGTTCTTTTATTATATCAAATTTTGCACAATAGTTATAATAATTACTTGTTCTTTTTTATAATCCATATAAAGAGGATACACATGTGAAAGAGGCTGATTATGGTGAAATTAACTATATGTTCCTTGTAGTTATATTAATCATCATAATTAATTATTTACTCCTTCCAATTTTCAACATGAATACGTTTGGATTTTTCTCTCGTCTAATATTATATACTGCTATGATTTTTCTTGTATTGGCTTATACGCCTTGTAAAAACAATCGAATCAAAATAAAAAGCGTGTAAATCACAATTGATTTACACGCTTTTTCTATTCTATTACTTCGCTACTTCTTCAATAATTGCAACAACTAATTCTGCTGTTTTTGCTAACTCTTCAACAGGAATCTTCTCGTTTGTTGTATGAATTTCTTCATAACCAACTGCCAAGTTAACTGTTGGGATACCGTGTCCTGCAATTACGTTTGCATCACTTCCGCCACCACTTTGGTGAAGAGAAGGTGTACGACCAATTTTTTCAGCTGCACGTTTTGCAACTTCTACAACGTGATCGCCATCAGCAAATTTAAATCCTGGGTACATAACGTTTACTTCAACGTCTGCATGACCACCCATTTCTTTTGCAGTTGTTTCAAATGCTTCTTTCATTTTCGCAACTTGTGCTTCCATTTTCTCATTGATTAAAGAACGAGCTTCTGCAAAGATTTGTACATGATCGCAAACGATATTCGTTTGTGTACCACCTTCAAAACGTCCAATGTTTGCAGTCGTTTCAGAGTCAATGCGACCAAGTGGCATCTTCGCAATTGCTTTCGCTGCGATAGTAATTGCAGATACACCTTTCTCCGGTGCTACACCAGCGTGAGCTGTTTTCCCGCGAATAATTGCGTTCACTTTCGCTTGTGTTGGAGCTGCAACAACGATTTCACCAACTTTTCCATCGCTATCTAATGCGTAGCCATACTTCGCTGTAATACGCTCACGATCTAAAGCTTTTGCACCAACAAGACCTGATTCTTCTCCGACTGTAATAATAAATTCAATTTTACCGTGAGAGATATTTTTCTCTTTTAAAACACGGATTGCTTCGAACATTGATGCTAATCCAGCTTTATCATCCGCGCCCAAAATTGTTGTACCATCTGATACGATATATCCATCTTTAATAGAAGGCTTAATTCCATTACCAGGAACTACTGTATCCATATGAGAAGTAAAGTAAATTGTATCAACACCATCTTTTGTTGCTGGTAAAGTACAAATTAAGTTACCTGCACCATGACCAGTTACAGCCATTGTGTCATCTTCAAATACTTCTACACCTAAATCTGTAAATTTCTTCGTTAATACTTTGCAGATTTCTGCTTCAAATTTCGTTTCAGAATCTACTTGTACTAATTCCATAAATTCATTTACTAAACGTTCTTGATTAATCATAAGACTGCGCCTCCTGCACTACCATTATGTATGTAACACTATTAATTATAACAGAATTTCGCAAAAGTTTCGAAATACAAGACAAAAAACAGATGGTTTACATGTCTAGATAACCATCTGCTTTCTATTACTCATTTAACAATACCCAGCGCATATGATCCTCCCACACGCCATTTACCATTAACATCTTCCTAGACACGCCTTCATATTGAAAACCTATCTTCGTCACTACTTGTATAGATGCTAAATTACGAGGCATAATCGGAGCTTCTATACGATGTAACTGAAATCCCTCAAAAGCAACTTGAATTGCTTTTCTAAGCGCTTCTGTCGTATACCCTTTGTTTAACTCTGCTTTATCTAATTTATAACCGAGTACACAAGATTGATAAATGCCACGAACGATTAAATTAAATGAAATACACCCAATTATTTTCGTATCATCACCCTTTTTAAAAATCCATAGTCTGATGATTTTCCCTTCTTCGAACTCTTTTCTATCCTTTTGCAACTTTTTCTTTTGATAATCTAGCGTAAAAAAATCATCCGGTCTATACTCTTCCCAAGCTTTTAAAAACTCACGATTTCTGTCGTAATATTGAAGAACTGTTTCAGCATACGACTCATCAATTTCCTTTAAATATAAACGATCTGTTTCGTATATTTTCATCATCGTATCTCCATTCTTCAGCTTGCCCAACTAAAAATTAACAATATACCCTTTTACTATATTCTCTACACACACTCAAATTTCCTGTTATATTTTGCAACCCCTTCCCGAATTTTGTCCTTACTCTCCCCTTGTCCATAATTTCATTTCTCGTTACAATGAAATTGTACTGATTTGCAAGGAGGTATAACGATGCATAAAAAAGCTCAAAAAATTATGGTTTATGTGATGCTAATTTCTATGCTTGTAACAACATTACTTGCTGGCGCGAGTATGTTTTGGTAAAAAGGGCGATGTGTTCGTCCTTTTTTTACTTTTTACACATGACAAAATAAACCATCTCGACATCGAGATGGTTTATTTTATATAAAACACAATCGCTACAATACTAAAGGAAAATGACATTACAAGTGCTATTACAAAACTTGTATATTGTTTCTGCTGAAATGCCCCAATAACAAAAGTGAGATTAAGTAATGCCATACATACAATCGCTACAAGATAAGAACATATATTAAAAGTTGCCAATATGAATGTAATAACAAATAGAAATCCCATAAAAAACTGCATATACGAAAGTTTTGGATTCAAGTACATATGAGCAACCCCTTTATCTAATTTTATCTTTCTATACTTTCATTAACGCATGGTTATGTACACATGTCAAGACAACTTATTACAATAGAAAAAGCCAACCTTTTCGTTGGCTTCTTCATATGCAACGGCTCCTTTTTCTTTTGCCAATTGCTGAAATGATTTTTTCGATTTCACAATCCATACTTTCGTTCCAATTGGAATACGATCAAACAAATATTCCACATCGTTTTTCTTCATTCTTATACATCCTTGTGAAATATACTTTCCAATTGAACTCGGTTGGTTTGTTCCATGTATTCCATATTTACTTCCATCAGTTCCTCTTGCATTAAATCCAATCCACCTTGATCCAAGTGGATTTTTTGGCGATCCACCTGGAATATCCTTCGCAATGTAATACGGATCCTTCGCTTTCATTACAACATCAAAAGTTCCTTCTGGAGTTAATTCATTCGTTTTCCCTGTCGCTACTGGAAAAACCTTTTGAATCTTTCCATCGTCAATGTAAGCTAATTTATTCGTTGCTTTATTTACAATAATAAAAGGATCTCCGGCACGTGGATTATCCCCAAGAGGCCAAATCGGTGATAAAGAAAGACATAATATGATAGAGAGAAGATACGGCATAGATAATTCCTACCTTCTATATAAGTTCTTTTATATTATCCTTTCCCTTAAAGCGACTTTTAATGAGTAAATATTGTTCCATTTCATACACAAGTTGAACAAGTTTCGCACGTATCTCAAATTCTTCGCGTGTAGCTGGCAATGGCATGTCTCTAAATAATTCCCTCATTTCTTGAAGCTGCCTTAAGGAAATAACGCCTGTACTCTCAGGGCTAATAGCATTACCAATGTTTTCAACAACATCTGCAATCATGTCAGCTTGTTCATACGTCCACGATAAAGAAGCTGCTAATGGTATCATTCGCTCTAAAATTTCGAATTGTTGCATACGCATATTAAAATAACGATAGTAATAATCATCTTCTCGCATAAATGCATTCTCAAGTTTTTTAAACGATAAATCTCTTGCTTCATTTAACATATTCTCGGTTTCAATGAGTTCTGCTCCACTCCAACTACTTTCTCGATTTCGTAAATACACAACCATTTCAAACAAAATCGTTTTAAAATTACTCTCTATTTTATCCTGATACTCTTTTAGCTTATTTTCACTACTCGGCATATACATATTTACTAATAACGCCACGCTAATTCCTATTGTTAATATAGCAATTTCATTTCCAACTATAAGCCATGTAATTTGCTTCAATGAATATAGATGCATAACAATAACTGAACTCGTGACAATACCTTCTTGAATTTTAAGCATTACTGCAGTCGGAATAAATGTAAGTAACAATATACTAATTGCAAGTGGTGTATAGCCGATCGTTTCAAAAATACAAAACGCGAATACCATTGATAATACACACGCTAGAAAACGATGTAACGACACTTGAAGCGATTTGCGCTTCGTATTTTGTACACATAAAATAACTAAAATACCTGCTGAACTATAAAATTCTAATCCTAATAACTGAGCAATAAAAACTGCCGCGCCTGTCCCTATTGCTGTTTTTACTGTACGGTATCCAATTTTGAACATATCATTGCTCCTATATGTATAAACGTATTTACAGCTAGTATAAAAAAAGGATGACACAATGTCATCCTTTTCTACTTATTATTCACATAACCTTTTCATATTACAATATTTTTTGTAAAAATTGTTGCGCACGTTCACTTTTCGGCGCTGCAAAAAATTCTTCTGGCGCACTATCTTCTACAAGCTTTCCTCCGTCCAAGAAAAGAACACGATCTGCCACTTCTTTTGCAAAGCCCATTTCATGTGTAACAATAGCCATCGTCATTCCTGTCGTAACTAACGATTTCATAACTTCTAACACTTCTTTCACCATCTCTGGATCTAGCGCCGATGTCGGTTCATCAAATAACATAACTTCCGGTTCCATCGCTAACGCTCTTGCAATTGCTACACGTTGCTTTTGTCCTCCCGACAAACGATTCGGATACGTATTTTTTTTATCTACTAATCCAACCTTTTCTAAAAGTTTCTCAGCTTTCTTTTCAGCTTCTTGCTTCGTTACCCCTTTTACATTGATAGGGGCATACGTAATATTTTCTAATACAGTCATATGAGGAAATAAGTGAAAATGCTGAAATACCATACCGACATTTTCACGAACATGCATAACATTCGTTTTCGGATTCGTTACTTCCTCCGTTCCAATCCAAATGTGACCATCCGTTGGTGCTTCTAACATATTCATACAACGTAAAAATGTTGATTTTCCTGATCCAGAAGGTCCTATAATTGCAACTACTTCCCCTTTTTCAATCGTTGTTGTAATTCCTTTTAATACTTCGTTTTTACCAAATGATTTATGAAGGTTTTCAATTTTAATCACTTTTCTTCATTCTCCCTTCAATTGCCTTCCCGACTAATGTAAGAATAATGACTAACATATAATAAATCAGTCCAACAAAAAGTAATGGTTCAAGATATTTAAATGTCTCACCACCTACAATGTAAGCACGACGCATTAAATCAGTCGCGCCTATTACTGTTACTACAGCTGATTCTTTCGTAAGTGTCGCAAATTCGTTCACAAGCGCTGGTAATATATTTTTTAATGCTTGAGGGAAAATAATATTTCTCATCATTTTTCCGTATGGTATCCCTAAAGCCATTGCTGCTTCTGTTTGTCCTTTATCAACTGCTTGAATACCAGCACGAATTACTTCTGACATGTATGCACCTGAATTCAAGCTAAATGCAAGTACAGCTGCTAAGAATGCTGGTATTTCATAACCAATTATTTGCGGGACACCGAAATAAATAATCATTAATTGCAATACAAGTGGTGTACCACGAAAAATTGATGTATAAAAATCTGCTGCTATATTTAATGCTCGTATTCTAGCAATTTTACAAAGTGCTAATAACGTTCCTAAAATAAATCCTGCTAAAGCTGATACCGCTACAATTTTCAAAGTAACTTCTAAACCTTTTAGTATATATGGTATCGAAGGCGTAATCGCCGAAAAATCTAAGTTCATTCTTTTCATTCCCCTCACAGAAAAGTGAAAGGCAGCTTATTTTCCGCTGCCAAACCATTTCTTCACTAATTTATCCATTTCTCCATTTTCTTGCATTTTTTTAATTACTTTATTAAATTCAGCTGTTTTATCACTGTTTTTCGGAAGGGCAATTGCTGCTCCAACTTCTTCTGGCGCTTCTTTAATTTCAATTCCTTGTAAATCTTTCATTTTCTCTAAATAATTTTTAGCAACTGTGTCTTCTATAATTGCAGCGTCAAAACGACCAGCTTTAATTTCTTGTACGATTTCTGGTATACGGTCACGTCCCTCAACTTGGAAATCTACTTGTTTTTTAAATTCTGCCGCTTTCTCTTCTTGAATAGATCCTGTTTGTACCCCTACTTTTTTCCCTTTTAAATCCTCTACAGATTTAATGTTAGAATCCTTTTTAGAAACAACCATATTTTTCGCAACAAAATAAATATCTGTAAAATCAACATTATTTTTACGCTCTGCAGTTGGCGTCATGCCTGCCATTACGAAATCAACTTTTCCTGAACTAAGAGATGCTAATAAACCACCAAAATCCATATCTTTCACTTTCACTTCATACCCAAGTTCTTTTCCGATATATTTAGCAACATCAACATCAAAACCAATAATTTCATCACTTTTTGAAGCTTCCACGTATTCATATGGTTTATAATCTGCTGAAGTCCCCATTACGAGTACTTTCTTATTTCCTTTTGTTTCTTTCGATTCCCCATTACTACAAGCGCTGAATATACTTACAATTAAAATAAGTGCAAACGATATTGATACTAACTTCTTCATCTTTCTTCCCCCTAATAATGTATATTTAAAAGTTTAATAGAATATTTATTCGATGTTTGTATTGTATCAGCACTTTTATTTTTATGCAATATATAAAATAAAAATAAATAATAAAACAATATAAATGCTATTTGTTATGTATAAAATAATGCATAAAATAACATAACTATGCATATCTCTGAAATTTTAATAATAAATAAAAAAGGCGGCACATCCACTTGATTGTGGACGTGCCGCCTTTTCTCTTATTTTTTATAGTTCTTCACAATTCTCTTCAAAATATGATTGTAGTTTCGCAATAACTTGCATCGGTTCATGACCTTCAATTTCATGACGCTCTACCATCGTTACAATTTTTCCATCTTTTAATAAAGCAAATGATGGAGAAGAAGGTGGGTACCCTTCGAAATATTCACGCGCTCTTGCTGTCGCTTCTTTATCTTGACCTGCAAACACCGTTACAAGGTGGTTAGGACGTTTATCATAATGTACGGAATGCGCAGCAGCAGGACGAGCAATACCACCTGCACAACCACATACAGAGTTTACCATTACAAGTGTTGTTCCATTTCTTTTAAACGCTTCTTCTACCGCTTCTGGCGTCGTCAATTCTGTATATCCAGCAGAGACAATCTCTTCACGCGCTTGGCGGACAACATCATTCATAAAAAAGTTAAAATTAATCACTCTTTTCCCTCCTCTAAAACTACCTATTTGTATCTTACCAGTTAATGTTTATGAAATACAAGTAAGTTTACTTGTATTTAAGTATAGAAAAGGTGTTAGAGCAATTGCTCTAACACCTTTTCTTTAATGACCACGATGTTTTTGCTTTGCTTTTTGTACTTTAATTAAACGTCTTCTTTCTTTTTCAGCTTCTCGCTTCTCCTTAGACTGCACTTTCTTTTCTTGTTTATGCAATTCATAAGATAAACTAATCGCCTCTTGCGCCTTAGTAAAACGTTTAACATTTGTTTCTTTTGCTGCTTGTCGTATGATACGCTTTATGTTTTTAGGACGCTGTTTTTCTTTAACTTCTACACCACATTTTGCAAAATGCTGAAAATGCTCTAAAAGTGAACTATTCACAAACATAAGCACTTCTTCATCTGACGGTTCCGCTCCAAAAATATACCTTGCTCCATACAATTTCCCTTGTTCTTTACATGTAATGATTCCAACAAAAAATTGGCCATCGTGATATACTGTCAACTCCATTGACAGCCCCTCCTTTAAAAAATTAGAAATACGGGACATCCCGGAGGGGAAGGTTACTGACATGAAATCATGCGTCTGGACTACCAACCAGAGCTGTGTTTTTGTATTTCTTTCACTTTTATTATATCTTTTTTTCCATAATCTTCATATATTCAACAATCATTTTTTTATGCGATCCTACAATATAGTCAGGTAGTTCTGTTACTGAAAAGAATTTAAGCTGAACAGCTTCTTCTTTATTCATAACAAAATCCCCTTCGTATTCATCCGTATAATAGGCGGTTGTTACAGATTGAAATTCATCACCATTTGCTAATTTTGTAAAGTAGTTCGCTCCAGAAAATACATTGATTAGTCGCAAGTTCTTCACTTTTATTCCTGTCTCTTCATATACTTCACGATAAGCTGTTTCTTCTGGTGATTCACTAAGCTCCATTAGCCCGCCAGGTAGCCCCCATTTTCCGTACGGCTCTGTCCGCTGCTGCAATAAAACATAACCATTTTCATCTATAACGAGTACAACAGCACCAACTAAAATTAAAGGGCGATGACCAACTATTTTTCGTAATTCTTCTACATATCCCACCGTATCGCCTCCTTTTTCGTTGTCCACACTATTGTATCATATGTACGAAACGACAAAATGCTTATATTTTTCATTTTTTTAACAAAATATTTATTTTATGTGATTCATCTACTGTAGCTAACATAATGGATTCTACTTCTGTACTCTCCTCTAGAAATTCTCTCGCCCACGCTTCTGTTTTTCCTAATAATGCAAGAACATCTTTCTGAATCCTCCCATCCTTTACTAATATAAAAGAAACTGGAGATTTTCTTCCCGCCACTTTAAGATCAAGCCGCGAAACTGCTTCATATTCTGGATACCGAAATATAGAAACGACACCGTTCGCTTCCCATAATGCTAATTTAATCGTTTGAATATCGCTCACATTTCGCATACGAAGTTCCGAAAACAAATATTCCACGGTAATTCTCGCCTTTTTCAAATTGCTAAAATCAATGGAACCATTATGTATAAGAATGATAGGTGCTGGCTCTAAAAAGCGTCTCCATCTATCCCATTTCAGCATTAAAACTGAGCTTATAATATGAAGTACAACGAGTATGAACGTTGTAATCATCGAGCCCAGTAACCCTACTTTTTCATCAGACAATGCGTTAGAAATATTCCCACCCAGCAATAACACTAATACAACATCTAAAAAACGAAGTTGTGCGATAGACCTTTGCCCCATTGCTTTCGCAACTAATATTAAAAATATGTATGCTATAATAGCCCGAATAACCCATTCACTATTAGAAAGATGCCGTGCTCCTTCAAAAATATGCATATGCATCACTTTGCACTCCTTACCCGTCTCAAACTGCTATCCTGTTTTAGTTTGCAACGTTTATGAGCATATATGTAAAAAAAGCTGGTTCGTTTAAAAACGAACCAGCTTTTTTTACTTAACTGAAAACATATATTTTTTATAAGTTTTCCGTACCGATAGTATTAGCCCCATCATAATCATATTCGAGAATAAGGAACTTCCCCCATACGATAAGAAAGGTAATGCAATACCTTTTACAGGCATTAATCCAACGATCATACCGATGTTTTGGAATATTTGAACTGTTAATATACCGATAGATCCAGCGCATAATAATGTACCAAATAAATTATCAGCGGAATAACCAATAATAATTGTTCGATATAGTAGCAACAGGAACAAGAAGACAACTAACGCTGCTACGATAAATCCACCTTCTTCGGCAATTGTAGCGAAAATAAAGTCAGTATGCTTCTCTGGGATATAGACGCTTCCTCCCCCAAACCCTTTACCTTCCATTCCTCCACTACCTACAGCTAAAATCGATTGTTGCGTTTGATAACCTTGATCTGCATTTTCAAATGGATTTAACCAACCTACAATACGCGACTGTTGGTGAGGTTTTAGTAAAGTAACTAAATTATTATAGAAAAAATCTTGATACTTAAAGAAAATAAATATTAAAGCAGATAATATGGTCAACGGAATAACTGTACATAATGCTATCAATTTCTTTTGAATACCTGACATAAATAAAATACATGCAATAGCAGCAGCATATAAGAACACCATACCTGTATCCGGTTGACTATATACAACCGCCATAGGTGGAAGTGACACTAGCATAATTTTACCTACTAGCTTTAAATCTGTTTGGAATGTCCTTGCCATATACTGTGCATTATGTTTTACTGCTATACTCGCTACTACAAGTAGCAATGCAATTTTGAAAAACTCAGACGGCTGAATTTGTCCAAATACTGGGAAAACAAACCATCTTTTTGCACCTAATTTTTCAGGTGTAAAACCTGATGGTGGTAATACTTTCAAAAGAATAAGTGAAGCAAACCCAGCAATATAAAGCGGCCAAGATAATTTTTGTAACTGATCTAAATCAATGCTTGCAACAAGAAGTAACAATACAACCCCAATTATGTAGTTAACACCTTGTTTCATAGCAAAGTTTGCAGCTCCATACTGTCCCGTTTGCTGACTGCTATATATAGCAGCTATACTCGTCACACATAGTGCACACAAAATTAAAATTAATTTTACATCTAAACTTTTTAGAAACTCGGTACTTCTTTTCATGACATCCTCCTGAAACATTGTTACGGCAAAAATAAAAAACCAGGAGTCAACATTCTTCATGTTTTGACGACTGATTACACATTATCTATAAAACACTTATATAGAATAACTCTCTTTTTCATACAATACAATATATTATACTACAGTTTCATCAGTAAGATTTGCCAAAAAAATTATTCTTTTCTTATTTTATATCCATATACCATATATCAGCAATGTATTTTCGTAAATTCCTAATACATAATCGTTTATTGTAAGATTACTGGGAAAGGTATTTATACATATAGTAGGATGTAGATGAAGAAATAAGATAATAAAAAGCTCGCATAAGCGAGCTTTTTATTAATATACAGATGTATTATTTTCTGACATGTTTTCCAAAATTTCTTTAACACGTCCTAAGAACTTACCACAAATTAAACCATCAAGTACGCGGTGATCAAGTGATAAACATAAGTTAACCATGTCACGAGCACCGAACATACCGTTATCCATAATTACTGGGCGTTTTACAATTGATTCAACTTGTAAAATAGCCGCTTGTGGGTAATTAATAATACCCATAGATTGAACAGAACCGAATGATCCTGTGTTATTAATTGTAAATGTTCCACCTTGCATTTCGTCTGCTTTTAACGATTTCGTGCGTACTTTTCCTGCAAGTTCTGTAATTTCACGAGCGATACCTTTAATTGTTTTCTCGTCCGCTTGCTTAATTACTGGTACAAATAGTTCTTCCTCTGTTGCAACAGCGATAGAAAGGTTAATATCTTTCTTCTGAACAATTTTATCGCCAGCCCACATTGAATTAATTTGAGGATACTCTTTTAACGCTTGTGCCACTGCTTTTACGAAGAAAGCAAAGAACGTTAAGTTAAAGCCTTCACGCTTCTTAAAGTCACCTTTAATTGAGTTACGGTATGACACAAGGTTTGTCACATCTACTTCAATCATCATCCAAGCATGTGGTGCTTCGTGTTTACTACGTAACATGTTTGCTGCGATTGCTTTACGCACACCTGTGACTGGAATTTCGATATCTCCAGGCATTGTAGGTACAGAAACTGGTTTCGCAGCTTCTCCTTTTTGCGCTACTGGTGCTGCTTTTGGTGCTTCTGGGCGAGCTTCTACTACCGCCGCTACAGCTTCATCTTTCTTCGCCGCACCTGCTTGCGGAATATTTCCAGATTCCACTAGCTTTAAAATATCTTTACGAGTGATACGGCCGTTTGCTCCCGTACCCTCTACTAGATCTAAATCAACGTTATGCTCACCCGCAAGTTTTAACACAGCTGGTGAAAAACGTGGTTTTCCATCAGTTGGTTGTTTTACTTTCGGTGCTTTTTCAGGCGTAATTGCTGCTGCCTTTGGTTCTTCTTTCGTTTTTTCCTCAACAGCTGTTGCTGCTACTTCGTCTGCGCCTTCTACTTGAATCACACAAACTACTTCACCTACAGCTAACGTATCACCTTCACCAGCGATTAACTCTTTCACAATACCAGTGAAAGAAGATGGTACTTCAGCATTTACTTTATCAGTCATTACTTCTGCAAGCGGATCATACTTGTTTACGTGATCGCCAACATTAACGAGCCATTTACTAATTGTGCCCTCTGTAACGCTCTCCCCGAGCTGAGGCATTGTAATATTTTCTACAGCCATGTATAGTCCCCCCGATTAAAATTCCGCAAGTTCACGCATTGCTTTTTCAACTTTATCTGGATTTACCATAAAGAATTTTTCCATTGTTGGTGCATATGGCATTGCTGGAACGTCTGGACCTGCAAGACGTGCGATTGGCGCATCTAAATCAAATAGACAGTTTTCAGCAATAATTGCTGCCACTTCACTCATAATGCTTCCTTCTTTATTGTCTTCTGTTACAAGAAGAACTTTACCTGTTTTAGAAGCTGCTTCAATGATTGCTTCTTTATCTAATGGATATACAGTACGTAAATCAAGAATGTGTGCAGAGATGCCATCTTGTGCTAACTTTTCAGCTGCTTGAAGAGCAAAATGAACACATAATCCGTACGTGATAACTGTAATATCATCACCTTCACGTTTTACATCTGCTTTTCCGATTGGTAATACGTAGTCATCCTCCGGCACTTCACCTTTAATTAAACGATATGCACGTTTATGTTCGAAGAATAATACTGGATCTTCATCACGAATGGCTGCTTTTAATAAGCCTTTTGCATCATATGGTGTAGAAGGGATAACGATTTTTAAACCTGGTTGGTTTGCAAACATCGCTTCTACAGATTGTGAATGATACAATGCACCGTGAACACCCCCACCAAATGGTGCACGGATTGTAACTGGACAAGTCCAATCATTATTAGAACGATAACGAATTTTTGCTGCCTCAGAAACAATTTGGTTTACTGCTGGCATGATGAAATCAGCAAACTGCATTTCAGCGATTGGACGCATACCATACATTGCTGCACCAATTGCTACCCCAGCAATTGCAGATTCTGCAAGCGGTGCATCAAGCGCACGATCTTCACCAAATTGATCATACAAACCGTGTGTCGCTTTAAACACGCCACCTTTTTTACCAACATCTTCTCCTAAAACGAATACTTTCTCATCGCGTTCCATTTCTTCGCGCATTGCTAATGTAATAGCATCAATATAAGACATTACAGCCATGAAACGTTCCCCCCTATTCTGCGTATACGTGCTTCAATGCATCTTCAGGTGCTGCATACGGAGCATTTTCTGCATATTCTGTTGCTTCATTTACGATATGCATAATTTCGTCTAACATTTGTTTTTCCGATTCCTCAGTTAACACACCAGCTTCTTTTAAATAAGCCGCGAATGTTATAATTGAATCTTTTTTCTTTGCTTCTTCTACTTCTTCTTTATCACGATAAACACGATCATCATCGTCACTAGAATGTGCTGTTAAACGATATGATACTGTTTCAATTAAAGTTGGGCCTTCACCACGACGACCGCGATCTGCTGCTTCTTTTACAGCTTTATATACTGCAAGCGGATCGTTTCCGTCTATTGTATATCCAGGCATACCATAACCAATTGCACGATCTGATACGTTTTTACATGCTAATTGTTTTTCAACCGGAATAGAGATTGCATATTTGTTATTTTCACACATAAAAATAACAGGTAGTTTGTGTACACCAGCAAAGTTTGCCCCTTCATGGAAGTCACCTTGGTTTGAAGAACCTTCTCCAAATGTAACGAACGTTACTAAATCTTTCTTCTCCATTTTTCCAGCTAGTGCAATACCAACTGCATGTGGTACTTGCGTTGTTACTGGAGATGAACCTGTAACAATACGATTTTTCTTTTGACCGAAGTGACCAGGCATTTGACGACCACCAGAGTTTGGATCTCCAGCTTTCGCGAAAGCAGACAACATAAGCTCTTTAGCTGTCATACCAAATGCTAGTACAACACCCATATCACGATAGTATGGTAATGCATAATCTTTCTCTCTATCAAGAGCGAACGCCGCTCCAACTTGTGCAGCCTCTTGTCCTTGACAAGAAATTACGAATGGAATTTTACCAGCGCGGTTTAATAACCACATACGTTCGTCGATTTTACGTGCAAGTAACATCGTACGGAACATTTCTAATACTTGCTCATCACTTAAGCCAAGCTCTTCATGGCGCTTTTCTTTTACTTCTGCCATTTTTCATAACCTCCTAAATCCACATTTTTATGCGTGTAACGCTCTTCCATCTACAGCAAGTGCTGCTTCACCAATCGCCTCAGATAATGATGGATGCGGATGAATTGTATGTGCTACTTCCCAAGGTGTTGCATCAAGTACTCTTGCAAGACCAGCTTCAGAAATCATATCTGTTACATGCGGTCCAATCATATGAACACCAAGAATGTCATTTGTCTCTTCATCAACTACAAGTTTTACGAAACCATCTGATTCTCCGTATACAAGTGCTTTTCCGATTGCGCGGAATGAGAACTTACCTACTTTTAACTTATAGCCTTTTTCTTTCGCTTCTTGTTCTGTTAAACCGACAGAAGCAACTTCTGGACTGCTATATACGCATTTTGATACCATAGAGTAATCAATTGGTGTAACTTCTTTCCCTGCAATATGTTCTACTGCAGCAATTCCTTCATGAGAAGCAACGTGAGCAAGTTGCAGGCCACCGATTACATCTCCAATTGCGTAAATATGCGATTCTTTCGTTTGATAAAACTCATTTGTTTGAATGTATCCTTTTTCCACAACGATATCTGTGTTCTCTAAGCCAATATTTTGCGTATTCGCTTGTCTTCCTACAGATACAAGCATTTTTTCTGCTTTAAATTCTTTATTTTCACCGTTGTGTTCAGCTTGGATTGTTACTCCATTATCTTTTACCAATGTTTCTGGTAATACTTTTGCACCAGTTACCACTTTAATACCTTTTTTCTTGAATAGACGTTGCATTTCTTTTGAAACGTCTTGATCTTCTAGTGGTAATATCGTTTTTGCATACTCTAATACTGTAACTTCTACACCGAAGTCAGCAAGCATAGATGCCCACTCAATACCGATTACACCGCCACCAACGATAATAATCGAACTAGGAAGCGTTTCCATTTTTAGGGCATGATCCGAAGACATTACGTATTCTCCATCTAATTCTAAACCTGGTAATGAATTTGGACGAGAACCTGTTGCAACAAGTACATTTTTTGGAATTAACATTTCATTCTCTTCTCCACTTGCAAGTTCAACTGAAATTGTCCCTGGCATAGGAGAGAAAATAGACGGGCCAAGAATACGACCAATACCTTCAAACACATCAATTTTACCTTGTTTCATTAAATGTTGAACGCCTTTATGAAGCTGCGTTACAATCTTCTCTTTACGCTCTTGTACTTTTGCAAAGTTTAGTTCTACATTGCTTGCAATAACTCCGAACTCTTCGCTTTTTTTAGCAGTTGCATATACTTCCGCACTACGTAAAAGAGCTTTACTAGGAATACATCCTTTGTGTAAACAAGTACCACCAAGATTTTCTTTTTCGACTAGTGCTGTTTTTAACCCTAATTGTGATGCACGAATTGCAGCAACATATCCACCAGTACCGCCGCCAACGATGACTAAATCATATTCTTTTGCCATTATCTCAACCCCTAGCTACCGTTTCTTTTTCACGTACAACGTATTCTTTTGGAGCTTCTTCTTCACGTAATACACGAAGTGCTCCTTCTGCTAACGCTTCTAACTCATCTTCGCCTGGATGTACGATAACATCTGCAATCCAGTCCACTCGCTCTTTTATTTCATCGACAAGAATTTTACTGTATGCCAGTCCACCAGTTAATACGATTGCATCGATTTTCCCGTGAAGTACAGCGCTAGCTCCGCCAATCTCTTTTGCAACTTGATATGCCATTGCTTTATAAATAAGAGTTGCTTCAGGATCACCTTTTTCAACCATTTGCTCTACTTTAATCGCATCATTTGTACCGATTAAACTTACAAGTCCACCTTGTCCGACAAGTTTTTTAATCATTTCATCACGGTAATACTCACCAGAGAAACACATTTCTACTAGTTGCCCTACTGGTACTGTACCAGCGCGCTCTGGACTAAATGGTCCTTCTCCGTTTAAACCGTTATTCACATCGATTACTCTTCCTTTTTTATGAGCACCAACTGTAATACCGCCACCCATATGTGTAACTAATAAATTTAAATCCTCGTATTTGTGATTTAACTGTTCAGCTACTTTACGAGCAACTGCTTTTTGATTTAATGCATGGAAGATACTTTTGCGTTCCATACCAGCAATGCCACTTATACGAGCAACCGGCTCCATCTCATCTACAACGACAGGATCTACAATGAATGCAGGAATGTTTAATCCAGAAGCAATTTCATATGCTAAAATGCCTCCAAGGTTTGAAGCGTGATGACCGCTAAAGCCATTTTTCAAATCTTCTAACATCGCATCGTTTACTGTATACGTACCGCCTTCGATTGGACGAAGTAATCCACCACGCCCACAAACAGCGTTTAATTTTGAAATGTTAATACCATGAGAATGTAGAACTTCTAAAATCGTTTCTTTTCGAAACTCATATTGGTCGATAATTCTCTTATATTTTCCAATCTGTTCTACGTCATGACGAATCGTTTCTTCTAGAACGGGTCTTTCATTATCAAAAACACCAATTTTTGTGGATGTACTACCTGGGTTAATAACAAGAATTCGATTTACAGACAATGTTGCTACCTCCACTAATAAATTCAAAAGGAAGTGGAAACCTCATAAGAGGTAACCACACCTTTTGTAAAAGTTATATATGAATGATTAGCGACGGCTAATAATATCGTGACCGTTGCGTAAGTAAGTGCTACGAGAATTCTTCAAGCTTGCAATGCGCTCTTCAGCTAGACGATCTGCCGCTACATAAGTTGCTATGCCATCGCGTTTTGAAATTTCGATTACTTTTGCAATCGTGTCATAAATAGACTCAACACGTTTTAGTGCACGTTCTCTATTGTATCCATATAATTCGTCTGCTACGTTAATTACGCCACCTGCATTAATTACATAATCTGGTGCGTATACAATACCCATTTCATGAATGATGTCACCGTGACGATCTTCTTTTAATTGGTTATTTGCAGAACCTGCGATTACTTTTGCTTTAAGTTGTGGAATAGTTTCATCATTAACTGTTGCGCCTAATGCACATGGTGCGTAAATATCGCATTCCACACCGTAAATTTCATTTGGTTCAACTGCTGATGCACCGAATTCTTCTACAGCACGTTGTACAGCTTCTTTATTAATATCTGTAACGATTAATTTTGCTCCTTCAGCGTGTAAATGTTTGCATAGATGATATGCTACGTTACCAACGCCTTGAACAGCAATTACTTTTCCTTCTAAATTGTCAGTACCGAAAGCTTCTTTTGCAGCTGCTTTCATACCACGATAAACACCGTATGCAGTTACTGGAGATGGGTTACCAGAAGAACCGAATGATGGTGAGATACCTGTTACAAAGTCAGTTTCTTCGTGGATAATATCCATATCATCTACTGTTGTACCAACATCTTCAGCTGTAATGTATCGTCCGTTTAGTCCTTGGATATAACGTCCTAGTGCACGGAACATTGCTTCGCTCTTATCTTTACGAGGATCACCGATAATTACTGTTTTCGCACCACCTAAGTTTAAACCAGCTGCTGCGTTTTTGTATGTCATCCCTTTTGCAAGACGCAATGCATCTTCAATCGCCGCTTCTTCAGAATCATATGTCCACATTCTTGTTCCACCAAGAGCCGGTCCAAGTGTTGTATCATGAATTGCAATAATTGCTTTTAAACCAGATTCTTTATCTTGACAAAATACCACTTGCTCATAATCATATTTTTCTAAGTATTCGAAGATTTCTAATGTCATTGTCGTTTCCCCCTAATGTTTTACCCTTTTTGGTTTATTTTGAAGCAGTCGCAACTGCCAATGCTAATGAATATACTTTTGTTTCTGCTGAATCAGCACGAGATGTTAAAACAATCGGTGCTTTTGCGCCAGCAATCATTGCTCCTACTTTTGCATCCGCAAAGTATACGAGTGATTTATATAGCACATTTCCAGCTTCAATCGTTGGGACGAGTAAAATATCTGCCTTACCTGCTACATCACTTACTATGCCTTTATGCTCTGCTGCAATTTGTGATACTGCATTATCTAAAGCAAGTGGTCCATCAACGATACAATCTTTAATTTGTCCGCGGCGATTCATTTGTGTTAACATCGCTGCATCAATTGTCGCCTGCATCGCTGGATTCACAACTTCTACTGCTGCAATTGGTGCCACTTTTGGCAAGTCGATTCCTATTGCCCGGGCAACTTCTACAGTATTTTGTATAATAGCAGCTTTTTGTGTTACATCAGGTGCGATGTTCATCGCTGCATCTGTAACGAAAATAAGACGATCATAATTTGGAACTTCAAATGCTGCTACATGTGAAAGTACGCTACCTTTACGTAGGCCCCACTCTTTGTTTAACACAGCCTTCAAAATATTCGCTGTTGGGATGTTACCCTTCATAAGCACGTCTGCCTCACCATTTCTCACAGATTTAACAGAAAGTTCTGCAGCCTCTGCATTAGACATTGCTGCAATCACTTCAACATGTTCTGAAGTTTGTAAACCATGTTCTTGTAGCATCCCCATTATTTTTTCTTGATTTCCATATAGACGAAATTGAGCTAGCTGTAATTTAATTGCTTTCGCTACAGCTTCAATTACTTCATGATCTTCAGCTACTGCTACAGCTACAGTTTTTTTAGGCTGTCCCGCTGCTTGATCAATTAAGTATTCTAACTTCATATTTTGTAATCAACCCTTTCCGTCGTCCCTCGTCTATTTATAAAGCAAATACCGTGCCAACTTTTAAAAGTGGTCTTACCAATAATGAAAACGCATTCAAAATGCAGTAAAATCAATACTTTGGAAAATAACAAAAGATTCTGTCTTATTTTGTCGCTTTTTGTATACCATGCAATAAATTGCACGGTACGCAATTTATTGCATGCTATTTTTTGCATGGTCATACTTTTCTAGCTTATAATATAAATTTCGAACGGAAATTCCTAACGCTTTTGCAGTTTGTGTTTTATTCCCATCAAATCTCTCCAAATATTCATGAATAATATTCCCTTCAAACTCTGTTACTAAATGTTCAAGTGGCTTTTCTTCTAATTCAGGTAATAAATGAGATTGCTTTGACTCTACCTGCTCTTCATTATGTAATGGTGGTAAATGTTGTACATCAATATAGATCTCGTTATAATTCATAAAAATAATCGCTCGTCCTAAAATATTTTCAAGTTCTCTCACATTTCCTGGCCATTCGTATGATTGTAAATATAAAATAGCTGAATCAGTGAGCCCTTCTACATTACGACCATAATCTTGATTAATTTTTTGAATCAACCTGTCCGCAATTTTCGGTATATCTCCTTTACGTTGACGAAGAGATGGAATTTGAATTGGAATTTTATTTAATCGATAATATAAATCCTCCCTAAACTTCCCTTCTAGAATAGCCTTTTCTAAATTCACATGTGTCGCTGCAATTACTCGAACATTAATGGGTATCGCTTTCGTCCCACCAACTTTTACAATTTCTTTTTCCTGCAATACACGAAGGAGTTTCGCTTGTGTATTTGCAGATAACTCCCCTATTTCATCTAAAAAAATACTACCGTTATTCGCTTCCTCAAAGAACCCACGTTTCCCGCCTCTTTTCGCTCCAGAAAACG
This sequence comes from Bacillus sp. CCB-MMP212, assembly GCF_022748145.1. Taxonomy (NCBI): domain Bacteria; kingdom Bacillati; phylum Bacillota; class Bacilli; order Caryophanales; family Bacillaceae; genus Bacillus; species Bacillus sp. CCB-MMP212. Next base: position 232,913 of record NZ_JALDQE010000002.1, on the reverse strand, counting down.
CCCCTTCCTCATAACCAAATAATTCACTTTCTAACAACGTCTCCGAAATAGCCGCACAGTTTACACGGACGAATTTATTGTATTTTCGATTACTTCCATTATGGATTGCATGTGCAAACAATTCTTTACCAGTCCCAGATTCACCGCGTAACAGTACCGTTGCTGGTGTATTCGCTCCTAGCTTCGCCTGTTCGATAGCTGCCGTTGTTTCATCTGAATTTCCGACAATATCATCAAATGAATATTTTGCTTCTAATGTGCGAATAATTTGCCTTGCTCTATTCAATTCATTTGTTAACTTTTGAATTTCCGACACGTCACGGATAACGCCAACGCTTCCTTTCAATATTCCATCCACAATAACTGGCGCTACGTTTACAATTACATCGCGCTTTTTTTGCCCAATCTTCATATGTATTCCGCGCACCGCACGACGCGTTCGAAGTACTTTCATATGCATACTTTCGCCTTCTACAATATCAGTTGTAGCAGGCTTCCCAATAATATCTTCTTCTGTTAGACCCGTTAATTTCGTATATGCCGGGTTAATGACTAAACCTCTTCCTTTTTCATCCACAACCGAAATCGCTTCTTCAGATGAGTTGATAATTGCCTCTAATAGTGTTTGAATTTCTTTTAAGTCTGTAACTTCTTCCGCTAAATCTACAACTTCTGTTATATCTTTAAAAATTGCAAATGCCCCTTGTACCTCTCCGCTTTCTTTTAATATCGGTATACGCGTTGTAATAATTTTCTTTCCATTCTCTAATGTTAGTTCATAATTTACTTCTATTTGTTTCGTACGTATAATGCGAAGTAATTTACTAGTGGGAATGACTTCTAAAATATATTTTCCTATCGCCTCTTCTTTTTTATATCCGATAATACGCTCCGCACTTTTATTAAAAAGACGAACTTGTCCCTCTCGATCAATTACGATCATGCCGTCATGCGTAGAATTTAAAATTAATTCTCCTTGTTGCGTTTGTTCCTCTAACCGCCCAATTAACCCTTCCTTCTCATGCGCTAATCCTGTAACAATTTTTGCAATATCACCTGGTATAAGAAGAGTGTCTTTTTTCTTTTTTTCCAATAAAACTTTATGTACATCATCTTCACCTGTCATATCAAATATTACATCGATATGCATAGAAAGAAATGGAGTTACACTTTCTCCAATTGCAATTCCATATTCCTTAGCAATTTGTAATCCTTTTGCCAACGGATTTATATCAATAATCCCTATAATTTGAAATATATTCGAACTATGTAACAGATTCAGCAGTGCGCTCCCGCCTTCACCTGCACCAACAATTAATACTTTTTGTTTCATATATTACACTTCCTCTCGAAGTAACTCTGCAAATTTTTTCACACCCTTATCTTACTCGTTCAGCACCCTCTTGACAAACCCCCTTTCCGTATAACATCATTAAAATATACGAAATAATCTGAAAAGGAGAGTTATGTATGCAGCGTTACGTTGCTCTACTATTAGCACTCATCCCTATTTCATTAGCTGTGTTTGGTATAAAGTTAATGAGAGATACTGTATTCGGGATTCTATTTCCACCAATCTCTATACTGTGGTTACAATTTTTAATCGGTGCTCTCTGCTTCGGGCTCGGGTTTTATATCTTCGGTGGCTTCGTCTTGCACCGAGACCGTAAACGAAATAAAGTACAGGCTCGCTTTAGAAGATAGGAAGGCCCCACTATTTATAAATAAAAAAATGAGACCGTTACACGCGGTCTCATTTTTTTATTGGCAACAACGTTCTTGCCGTTTCAGGGTAATCAGTAATAATCGCCGATATATTCATATCAAAATATTTACGCATAAGCGTTTCTTCATTAATTGTATAAGGGCGAACCTCTACACCACTTTCCATCGTTAGTTCAGCAATAGCATCTTGAAGGTAACGATAATTCGGATGTACTGCTGTAGCCCCCATTTTTTTCGCGTATGCCCACGGACTATGCAAACCTTCGCGATATAAAATTGCTGTTTGAATATCAGGAGCCATCATATGACACCGCTTCATGCTGTAGTGATTAAACGAAGAAAATATAACACGATCCTCTAAACTAAATTTCCGTACAAGCGTTATAACTTCTTCCTCTAAACCTCTGTATGGAATTTTATTATTTTTAAGTTCAATATTAAGTAGCAAACTCGTTTGTTCAAGCCATTCTAATACCTCTTCTAAAAGTGGTATTTTACAAAACCCTACTTTATCACCAAATTTATAACTTGCATCTAACTTGCATAAATCCTCATATACATAATTCCGAACCGCACCTTTTCCATTTGTTGTTCGGTCCACCGTTTCATCATGAATGACGACAACTTTTCCATCTTTCGTTAATTGAACATCAAGTTCAATTCCATCCGCTCTAAAAGACTCAGCCGCTTCAAATGAAATCATTGTATTTTCTGGGTACGTTCCAGCCGCACCACGATGTGCAAATATAAGAGTCATCCTCACTCCCCCAATCTTATGCTATACTATACGAAAAAGGAGGTACTTCTATGAGACCATTACAAATTTCTCCAGATACTGCAGTCCGCTTATCAAAAGCACTAGGTGTTCCACTTGAACAACTCATGCATATGCCGCAGCACATTTTAATTCAAAAGCTAGTTGAATTAGAAAAACAAAATAAAGACGAAGAGTAATACAGTCCTGTTTTGCAGGGCTTTTTATATTTTCTATTATATCACGGATGACTTCCTTGCTAAAATCCCTTACCGGATATACTATGATCCCATTTAATCTTTTCTTCAAACATTTAAATGAAGCCCCCTCTTTTAACAAAAGAGGGGGCTTCTCATTACTCGTTTTAGTTACTCAAATTATGCGTTTTTCTTTTCTTTGTTAAAAATCATAAACACTTTATACAATCCTAAAGAAGCTGGAATATTCATAAATGCAAATGCTTCATACGTATAATGAGGAGCTGTTTCCCATAGTAACAAGAAAGTAAATACCCCTAATGCACTAATCATCGCAATTCGTATAACTTCCGATTCATTTTCATCTTTCTTTTTATAAAGAATAACAGCCGCCAAAACAGCTATATAAACAAATAATTTGATAATATACGAATATATAGTAACGATTTTATACTTCGTTGTACTATAATTCGATACGTAATTAGTTACCATGTCATTCTTCTGTTCAAACCATTGCCCAATACGGTACATGGAGAACTGACTTGATACCCATTCTCTAGTTATTTTTTCATTCAAATGTTGCACATAACCCATTACACCAAGTTCACTGAAACGTTGCACTATAACTTCTTGATTGTGCTCATTCAAATCTTTCGTATTCTTTATGTTTTCATCATCAATATAATCTGCATCTGCCTGATTCCACACACCATACGTATCTTTGTTCAGGCCCATTTTCACCCAATGAGTGAATGGAATTTTTTCAATTTCATTATCGGTACTGAGATTTAGCTTTGTCGTTATACCTTTAAAACTTACAATAAGGATTAAACAAAATAAAACACTACTTAACACCTTTACAGAGTATTCCTTACGAAACTTAAAAATATTTTCAATTAAAATCGCTAACGCTACGGTTAATGCTGTCGGTCTTATAATATAAGTACAAGCTGCGAAAACCCCTAATAAAATCCATAAAATAATCTTCATTCTTTTTGTTTCCGCCGTTTTCAAGCACAAATATGTATACATTGTTGCTGAAATAAAAAATATTACCAATGTATGAGTATAGAAAACTGGTGCCTGCCAATATATAAAAATATTTAGCACAGATAACACAATCGATATGTGAGCAACTTTAAAGTTTGTAATTTTCCTTACAATCAATACATTTAAAATAATACTGCCTGTGATACAAGCTATTGGTAATATTTTTATCGCTAAATCTACGCTCCCTATCAATTTAGCAAAATATCCTCCTATTAATACAACATGTGTATTATATGGATAAAATAAAAGCTGTCCCATTTCTAAAAATTGATTATCTCCATTAAACACAGAGACAATTCCTTGTTTAAGGATAGCATAATCCCCAACAACAGGGTTAAATGCTATGGAAGTAATAATTATTTCCATCGTCAAAATGATTATGATACCTAAAGCAATCATAATATTTGTATACGTTCTTTTCATTTTATTAATAACCAATTTATAATACATAAAGAAGAGCACAAATAAAAGCAACGTCAACGCTATAACAGCAGCGACTTTTTTGGGAGTATACTCCTCAGTCGGATAAGGAAATTCACCCCTCATCAAAATTGTTTTTGGGATAAAAAATTTACTTACTATCATTGAAAATATAGATAAAAACACCGTCATGACAATGATTGGGTACGCTCGATTTACTATTTTTTTTAAAGTCATTCATCCATTCTCCTATATCTCTAACTTTTCCAAATCAATGATACGTTATAGAGATTATGATGTCAAATCCACTTATTTTCTGTACATATCCGTATTTTCACTGCATTTTTCTATATAAATATGTATTCCTTCAAAATCCTTAAATCGAGGTAAATAAAAAACTCATTGATTTTAAATTTACTATCGAGTATAAATTGCAAGAATTATTAAGCTTTACTATAACTTAAATCCCTTACTGTTCCTACTCTCAGCTTATCCGCAACCATTGCCATAAATTCAGAATTCGTAGGTTTGCTTTTGACATGGATACTGTATTACCATCGCTATATCAAGGCATTGTATATTTCATAACTATCATTAAATGATTCTATTTATTGGTGCCCATCCTCAAATTGATAGGTCAACTTAATAAGAGTTCATCATTTTCTTCTATTTAGATGCTTTGCATCGCAATGAAGTAAAAAGTTTTCTACATTCATTTGAAAGTTATTCATACAACAAAAAACCTCCTAGCTATTGGAATCAAAATTTCAATCCAATAAATAGAAGGTTTTTAAATTAACCGCCAATTACCTATGTACTTTATTGCCTACATACGTAATTCGTTGGTTATTAAATTTTATTATGAAATACGCTTAACACCTTGATACTACAGCGTTTACGAAGCCTTATGTTCAAGTCTCAGCTTATCCGCAACCATTGCGATAAACTCAGAGTTCGTAGGTTTTGCTTTTGACATGGATACTGTATAACCGAATAAGGACGAAATAGAATCAATATTCCCACGGCTCCAAGCTACTTCAATCGCGTGACGAATTGCTCGCTCCACACGGCTTGCTGTGGTATTATATTTCTTTGCGATATCTGGATACAATACTTTCGTAATCGATCCTAATAATTCGATATCGTTGTATACCATGGAGATTGCTTCTCGTAAATACATATATCCTTTAATATGAGCGGGTACACCAATTTCATGAATGATACTCGTAATACTCGCATCTAAATTTTTCGGTTTTCCATCTACTGTTGTTGCTGATCGGAATGATGGTAGTGGACGTTTAATCATAGCATTTGCTTTACCACTCACTTGACGAATATGACTCGTTAAATTCTCCATATCAAATGGTTTTAATATGAAATATGAGGCACCTAAGTCAACTGCTTTTTTCGTCACATCTTCTTGCCCGAATGCTGTCAACATAATTACGCTAGGCTGTTTTAACCTTTCAATATGTCGCATTTTTTCCAATACAGCTAAACCATCTAAGTGTGGCATAATAATGTCTAAAACGAGTACATCAGGTTGCTTATCTGTTAATAAGTTTAAACACTCTTGACCATTATAAGCAGTACCGATTACTTCCATATCATCTTGAGCAGCTACATAGCTCTCTAACATTGATACTAGTTCTTTATTATCATCCACAAGACATACTTTAATTTTCTCCACAGCTTTTCCTCCCTTACCGAATCGATTCTCCGACATGTGTATCCTTCTAGGCTACATGAATTGTTCGACAATTGTGTGAAAATTCCCTTTTAAAGTTTCTTACTTTCCGATAAAATCACAAAAAAATATGTTTATCGTTCATTTATTCCCTTTCGCAACACATTCCATCATAGAAATACAACGAAACGTTCAACCCTTTTCTTTTATTTTACAACAAAAAACACCTCTTGCGGAGCTTTTACAAAATTTCAACGAATTTTTCAACAGAAAAAGCGAGCTAATATGTATTAGCTCGCTTTTTTCTCTTGATCATAAATATTAATTCCAGCTTGATGTAACATCCATTCAATATGAACACCATATCCGGATGTTGGATCATTTACAAATACATGTGTAACAGCACCAATTACTTTTCCATTTTGTACAATTGGACTTCCACTCATTCCTTGTACGATACCGCCCGTTTTCGCTAATAGACGTTTATCTGTTACCTTTATTACCATACCCTTTGTAGCTGGGAATTTTTGCTGCACTGTACTAACAACTTCAATATCAAACGCTTCTACTTTATCTTGATCAATAACTGTTAATATTTTTGCCGGTCCTTCTTTTACTTGATGAGATAATGCGATAGGCATTGCTTTATCCATTATACCGTTTTTCATATTCGTATTTAATTTTCCAAAAATACCATATGGACTATTAATTGTAATATTGCCAATCACTTCACGATCTGGTGAAAATCTTGCTAATTTCTCGCCTGGATTCCCATGACTGCCTCTTTCAATTGATGTAACTGTCGAGCGCATAATTTGTCCATCTTCGACTTGAATCGGCTTTTTTGTATCATTATCAGAAATAACATGACCAAGCGCCCCGTATTTCATAGAATCCGGATGAACAAATGTCATTGTTCCAATTCCAGCTGCCGAATCGCGGATATACAAGCCAATTCGATAAGACGATTCACCATCGTCTTTTTGCGGCGTTAGCTTCGTGCGAATATATTTTCCATCTCTTAACAATACAAGATTAAGCGGTTCACCTGTTTCTCCACTATTATGAATAAACGGTGCTACATCACTCATTCTTTCAATGGTTTTACCATTAATTTCAGTAATCATATCTCCAATTTGTACACCTGCTGTTTCACCAGGAGATATTTTACCTTTTTCAGTTTGAATTAAATGATGGCCTACAACAAGTACACCTTTTGTATTTAATTTCACACCAATTGATTGTCCACCTGGAATCACTTTAAAATCTTTTAACACTTTCACATTTACTTTTTTCACTGGAAAACCCGCAAGCTGAAATACCATATCAGCTTCACCATTTTGATGAGAATTTACCATAAGTCCTTGTTTTTGTTCATTCGAACTCACTGTAAATACATGACGATTTGTGGATGAAGCTTTGAAAACTGGTAATGATGATATTTCTGATTGTTGTCCTTCAAAAACAACAAGTTGTTTCGGTGATGAAATAAACGTTCGAAGCGGTTTAAAACATCCAATAAAAACTAAAGAAACAAGGAGACAAAGACCTATTATTTTTCGAAATTTTTCTAATTTCAACTTGTTCACTCTCCTCGCTCCTACCCCACATTCAGCCTCTTGGCTTCACTTTTTAATCTCTCCTTGCAATGCTTTATTTATAACCGGAAGAATTAAGAAATCGTCATTTGAGAAAAAAAGCTATCCATTACTGGATAGCCTCTGCTGTCTGTTTAAAATGATGCGCTTGCGTAAGTAATTCTTTCGCATGCTCCGTCGTTAAATCTGTGATTTCCACACCAGAAATCATTCGAGCTATTTCTGTTACTTTATCCTCCATAGTTAAAACAGTAACTGATGTAATTGTCCGATCATTCGCTACTTGTTTTCGAATAAATAAATGCGAATCTGCCATTGAAGCTACTTGAGGTAAGTGCGTAATACAAAGTACTTGCGAGTTTACTGATACTCGATAAATTTTTTCAGCAATAGCCTGTGCGACCCGGCCACTTACACCCGTATCCACTTCATCAAAAATAACAGATGCAACCCCTTGATGCTTAGAAAAAATGCTTTTTAAAGCTAAAATGATACGAGATAACTCTCCGCCAGAAGCAACCTTTGAAAGTGGTTTTAGCGGCTCTCCTGGGTTGGTCGAAATATAAAATTCCACATGATCGTAACCATCTGCCGTAAGTCTTACCGGTGCACCTTCCACAAGGGGCTCTTCTGCATTTCCTTCTCTCTTCATAATTCTCACTTCAAATTTCGTTTTTTCCATATATAATTCTTTTAATTCCTGATGAATTGCATTTGTAAGGTGTTCTGCAAGCTCATGACGCATATTACTTAACAACGTTGCTTCTTTCAGAATAACACTTTCTAATTCCTTCAACTGTTTCTTCGTCGTTTCAATATGAACGTCTTTATTTTCAATTGTAAATATTTCTTGTTCAATTTTATCTGCATACGCTAAAATCTCTTCTACAGTATTTCCATATTTTCTCTTTAGCATACGAATTTCATTCAAACGTGTTTCGATTTCATCTAAACGATTTGGATCATATTCCATCATATCGAGCTTTTCTCTCAGTTGATATGCAACCTCTTCTAATAAGTAATAGCTATTTGCAATTGAATCATGATTCTCTTGATACATTTCATCTAAATGTGTAATACTTTCCATTTGTCCCATTGCGCTTCTTACATTATCTAATCCTTGTCCGTCAGCACTCAATGAACGATATGCATCACCTAATGCTTTATAAATCTTTTCAAAATTAGAAATTTGCAATCGTTCCTCAGTTAATTCATTTTCTTCATCCATCTTTAAATCAGCTTTGCGAATTTCTTCATGCTGAAATTGAATTAAATCTAAGCGATGTGCCATCTGTTGTTCATTTTCACTTAACGATTTCAATTGTTTTTTTAATTTTTCATAGTCAGCGTATACGTTTTGATATATGTCTAGTTGTTTAACGATTCGATCCCCATCAAAGTGATCAAGCATAAACAGATGTCGTTCTTCATTCATTAAATCTTGCGTTTCATGCTGTCCATGAATATCAACAAGTGTTTTCCCAATTTCTTTTAATATGCTAAGTGTAACAAGCTTCCCATTTACACGACATACACTCTTCCCGTTCGCAGCAATATCACGCTTTAAAATAATCATGCCATCTTCTATTTCTATATCTAACTCTTCTGCCTTTTCAATACATGGATGCTTATCATCTTCAACATAAAACAGCCCTTCAATCTCAGCCTTTTCTGTTCCATATCGAACAAATTCTGCTGACCCACGGCCACCTACAAGTAAACTAATCGCATCAATAATAATCGATTTTCCGGCCCCTGTTTCACCGCTTAAAACCGTTAAACCTTTTTGAAAAGAAATATTTAATGCTTCAATAATAGCAAAGTTTCTAATCGATAATTCCGATAACAATGCCCCATTCACCTCGTTATAAAATAATCCCTTACTAAAGGATTTTCTCATTTCTTCATTCAAATAATCATGCTATATATTTGTATGTATATACTCTTCTAACCCGCTTCATTGTACCAAACATTTGTTTTACGGGTCAATCCATCTATTTTCTAACTTTATGCAAACAAAATATTATATTACAATTGAAAAATCATATTTTTGACCAATAAAAATATCTTGTTCACTTCCCACTTTACGATGGAAAGCAAACAAGATTTTTTGTTACAACATATTTAAGAAACGATCAGAGACAACACCTGTATCGTCAGGTGTACGGCAAATAATTAAGCAAGTATCATCACCACAGATGGTTCCGATGATCTCATCCCACTCTAAATGATCAATAAGTGCTCCAAGTGAATGAGCGTTACCAGGCAATGTTTTTAGCACAAGCATATGTCCTGCCGTGTCTAATTTTACAAATGAATCCACTAGATTTCGTTTTAATTTTTGTAACGGGTTAAATCGTTGATCTGCTGGCAAGCTATATTTATAGCGCCCATCATGTAATGGCACCTTCACTAAGTGCAGTTCTTTAATATCGCGCGATACTGTTGCTTGCGTTACATTAAATCCCTCATTACGTAAAATATCAACTAATTCATCTTGTGTTTCAATTTCTTTGTTTGCAATAATTTCCCTGATTTTAATATGGCGCTGACCTTTATTCATACATTTGCACCTCACACTATCTCTTACCATAGTTTAAACATTGGTATACTTCACTTATTTATGTTAACTTATAATTCGTTTCTTGTACACAATTGTTTTTACAATCATTATACAATTACAGCAAAAAGAGGAACAACATATGTTATTCCCCTTTCCCTTTTTGTTTTAGAACGTCATGTGCTTCTGTAACAACTTGCTCTATAGAAATCGGAGAATGATTTTCGCCATTCTCACGTTCACCATGCCATTTCAGATGAATTAAAAATTCAATATTACCATCCCCACCCGTAATTGGTGAGAATGTTAAACCTTCCACATCATAGCCCTCTTTTAAAGCAAAATCGACAATCATTTCTACAACAGCTTCATGTACTTTTCTATCACGAACGATACCTTTTTTCCCAACTTGCTCTCTTCCAGCTTCAAACTGCGGTTTAATTAACGCTGCTACATCTCCGTTAGGCATAAGCATTGTTTTTAAAACTGGCAGTATAAGCTTTAATGATATAAATGAAACATCAATACTTGCAAATTGAGGTAAACCACGTTCTAAGTCTGCTGGTGTCACGTAACGGAAGTTTGTTCGTTCCATTACAACAACACGCTCATCCTGACGTAATTTCCACGCTAGTTGATTGTATCCTACATCTAATGCATAAGATAATTTCGCTCCATTTTGAAGCGCGCAATCTGTAAAGCCACCAGTTGATGAACCAATATCTATCATAACTTTATCTTGTAAATCAAGATGAAATGTCTCTAATGCCTTTTCAAGTTTATAACCACCACGACTTACATACGGCATAACTTGTCCCTTCACCGTAATCTCAGTATCTTGCGAGATTTTCTCTCCTGGCTTATCAAGTCTCATCTCATTTGCATATACGAGTCCGGCCATAATGGCGCGCTTTGCTTTCTCACGCGTTTCTATAAGTCCTCGCTCTACTAATAGTACATCTACTCTTTCTTTTTTTACGCTCATTTGTTACGCCCTTTTTTGTTTTGATGGAATCATTGTATGAATACGGTCTACAACAGCATCTGTCGTTAAACCAATTTCTTCTAATAATTTTGTTACACTTCCGTGCTCTATGAAGCGGTCTGGAATACCCATTCGTTCAACTAATGCACTATGGTAACCATTTTCAGATGCAAATTCAACTACTCCTGTTCCAAAACCACCGATTAAACAAGCTTCTTCAATCGTTAAAATCGGTATATTCTTCCCTAGAAGATCATGTAAATATGCTTCATCCATTGGTTTAATAAAGCGAGCATTCACTACTTTCACTGAAACCCCAGCTTTTTCAAGACGCTCAGCTGCTTCCATTGCCATTGGTATTGTCGTACCAAACGTTAAAATAGCTGCTTGTGTACCCTCTTTTAACGTCTCCCACGTACCGATTGGAATCGCCTTTAATTCTTCATCCATATGAACGCCAAGTCCATTACCACGAGCATAACGCAATGCGATTGGTCCATCTTCATATTGCATCGCCGTATAAACTAAATGTTGCCCTTCATTTTCATCTTTCGGCATCATAAGCACCATATTCGGCAAGTGACGTAAGAATGAGATATCAAATACGCCTTGATGCGTTTCACCATCTGCTCCTACTAATCCCGAGCGATCTATTCCGATGAAAACATTTAAATTTTGGCGGCATATATCATGAACAACTTGGTCATATGCTCTTTGTAAAAATGTCGAATAAATTGCTAAGAATGGCTTCATTCCTTGCGTTGCCATACCTGCTGCCATTGTTGTAGCGTGCTGTTCTGCAATACCTACATCAATCATACGATCTGGGAATTCTTTTTGGAATTTCTCAAGTTTTGATCCAACAGGCATTGCAGGTGTAATTGCTACGATACGCTCATCCGCTCTCGCTAGCTTAAGTACTGTTTCACTAACGACAGCACTCCATGCTGGTGCAACTTCTTTTGGCTTAACGAAGTCACCTGATTCAATTTTATAAGGTCCTGTTCCATGCCAAGTTCCAATAACGTCACTCTCAGCCGGTTTATAACCTTTTCCTTTTTTCGTAATAACGTGAACAAGTACTGGGCCTTTTGTTTTCTTTGCATATTGCAACGTTTCGAATAACTTTTCATAATCATGCCCATCGACTGGACCTAAATATGTAAAGCCTAACTCTTCGAAAAAGACACCAGATACTAGTAAATATTTAAGACTATCTTTTATTTTCTCTGCTGTCGCAGCCACTTTTCCGCCAACTGCTGGGATTTTCTTTAATATATACTCTAACTCATCTTTTACCCAGTGATATTTTCCTGCGGTACGTAAACGACCGAGTACATTATGAAGCGCACCAACGTTTGGTGCAATTGACATTTCATTATCATTCAAAATAACAATCATGTCTGTTTTTTCATGTCCAATATGGTTCAATGCCTCTAAGGCCATTCCACCTGTTAAAGCACCATCTCCAATAATTGGTATAACATATTCTTTCGTTTTCTTTAAATCACGTGCCAGAGCCATTCCCATTGCAGCCGATAACGAAGTCGAGCTATGACCAGTTTCCCATACATCATGCTCACTCTCGCAACGTTTCGGGAAACCACATAGACCTTGATATTGCCTTAATGTACCAAACTCTTTCGCGCGTCCAGTTAAAATTTTATGTACATAGGATTGATGTCCTACATCCCATAAAAATTTATCTTGCGGGCTATCAAATAATTTGTGCAGAGCAATTGTGAGTTCTACTACACCTAAATTAGGTGCAATATGTCCACCTGTTTGAGAGAGCTCTTCAATTAAAAACTTACGAATATCCTCACTCAATCCCTCTAGTTCACTGATAGACATATCTTTCAAAAAACTAGGGTTTTGAATTTGCGTTAGATCCACATGGATCACTCACTTTCATTTCATAATCTGTCAACATGTCAAATATTATAAAAAACATTTACACAAAACAAGAAATTCTCTTTTCTATTTTTCGTCTTGTCCCGCTATTAACCAGTCTATTGCGCCTTAATCCTATTATAAACCATATTTCTTTAGGCGATGAAAAAAATAGCCGCTAACACGAAGTGATAACGGCAATGTAATCTACATATATTTTTGCCAATAACAAGAAAAGAAAAACCTTTTCCTACATTTATATCATAAAATGATGAATGACTCAACAAATGAAAACGCTGTTATATTAGTTATTACGTTTTGCAATCAAATCGCAAATAGATAGTAAATATTCATCTTGTAATTGCAAGGAGCTAATTGCACCTTTTGCTTCTGCAATTGTTTCTTCTAAAATATCCTTTGCTCTATCTACAGTAAACAACGTCGTATATGTGCTCTTTTCATTAGAAAGATCGCTACCAATCGGTTTTCCAATCTCTTCTTCGGTGCCTTCGACATCTAAAATATCGTCTCGAATTTGGAAAGCTAGACCGATATATTTAGCAAACGTAAGCAACTTTTCTTCTTGCTCTTCTGTCGCATCAGAAAGTATCGCACCCGCAAGTACAGCAAATTCAAGCAGTTTTCCGGTCTTATGTTTATGGATGTACTCCAATTCATCAATCGTAAGGCGTTTCCCTTCAGCTTCCATATCTGCCACTTGTCCGCCAACCATTCCTTCTGGTCCTGCTGCTTTTGCAAGTTCAAGTACAAGTCTTACTTTTTTTTCTGCAGAAATTTCTTTTTGCTCATATGCCATAATAACTTGAAAAGCATACGTCAATAAGCCATCTCCTGCTAAAACTGCCATCGCTTCACCAAATACTTTGTGATTTGTGGGCTTTCCTCTTCTTAAATCATCATCATCCATACAAGGTAAATCGTCATGAACTAACGAATATGTATGAATCATTTCAAGAGCACAAGCTGCACCTACTCCAAGATTTCTTTCTTTCCCAAACGCTTGTAATGTTGCAAACAAAAGTAACGGGCGGAGACGTTTTCCACCCGCTTCTAAAGAATATGCCATCGCTTCACGAAGTACATTTGGACATTGTAATTCATTTGCATAGCTTACAAGTTTCTCTTCTACGAAAGTTTTACTTTCCTTCAAAAAAGTATCAAAAGCAATCGTCACTATGCTTCATCTCCTAAAGCAGTAAACGGTTCAAGCTCTCCATCTTCCCCAAGAATAACTGCCATTTGTTCTTGTACATTCTTCAACTTCTCATCACAAAGCTTAGATAATTCCATACCCTCTTTAAAATAAGAAATCGCTTCTTCTAAAGGTACGTCACCTTGTTCTAGCTTAGAAACAAGATGCTCAAGTTGCGAAATTGCCTCTTCAAAGCTTAATTTATTTTCCATTATTCAATTCACGCTCCTCTATGCCTGATACGCTACAATCTAGTATTCCATCTTGTAATTGAACTGAAACAGCATCTCCAAGGCTTACATCTTTCACACTTTTTAACACTTGCTTCTCTTCATCATATACAAGCCCGTACCCTCTCATCATTACTTTAAGCGGACTTAACGCTTCAAGTTTTTGAGCAGCTCTTACAAAGGCAAATTCTTTCGTTTGAAGTAACGTTTGCATTTCACGTTGTAATTGCTTTTGCAAAGTTTCAACAGCTACCTTCGTTTGAATAATTTTTTGAGATGGGTGGTGCTTCTCTAAATAAAATGAAAGTTGCTTTAACTGATTCACCTTTTTATCAATATAGCGCTCTTTCGCTAAAACAAGCTGTTCTAGCGCTCTATCTAATTGCTCTTCCTTTTGCTCATATACTTGTCTTGGATAACGGAACGCATACGATTTTTGCAACACTTGTAGTTTTTCTTCTTTTTTATGTACTAACTCTTTCATTGCTCTTTGCAATCTCAGAGTTCTTTGTAATACCTTTTCTTGTAACTCTATAATATTAGGTGCTGCTAGCTCAGCTGCTGCAGTCGGTGTTGGTGCGCGTAAATCTGCAACAAAATCTGCGATTGTAAAGTCCGTTTCATGGCCTACTGCCGAAATAATAGGAATTTCACTCTTAAAGATTGCTCTTGCAACCATTTCCTCATTGAAAGCCCATAATTCCTCAATAGAACCTCCACCACGACCAACGATTAGTACATCTATCTCTCCCATTTCATTCGCTGTACGAATCGCTTGTACAATCGAGGGAGCCGCTGACTCCCCTTGTACAAGTACCGGAAATACAATAACATTCCCAATTGGATAACGACGTTTAATCGTTGTTATAATATCACGAATCGCTGCTCCTGTTGGCGACGTAATCACACCTATTGTTTTAGCGTAAGGAGGAATTGCTTTTTTATAAACTTGAGAAAAAAGTCCTTCTTCTTCTAAGCGAACTTTTAACTGTTCGTACGCTAAATGTAAATTTCCGACTCCGTCAGGCTGCATGTCTTGAATATAAATTTGATAAGAACCACTCGCCTCGTAAACAGAGATTTTCCCTTTCACGAGTACCTTCATCCCATTTTCAGGTTTGAATTTAATATTACGATTATGACCCGCAAACATAACCGCTGCGATTCTTGCATTTTCATCTTTCAATGTAAAATACATGTGGCCACGGCTATGATTTTTAAAGTTGGAAATTTCACCTTTTAACCAAACAGACTGCAAATGCGGATCATATTCTATTTTTGTTTTTATATAGCGTGTTAACGCTGTAACGGTTAAATATTGCTTCTCCATTTCTCTCTCCTCATAGCCGACTCAAATTATTTACAAACGACACCTGCACGTTTGGCAGATTCAACAGTATTATGAAGAAGCATTGTGATTGTCATTGGACCAACACCCTTTGGCACAGGTGTAATGTAACCCGCAACATCTAACACGTTGTCAAAGTCAACATCACCACAAAGTTTTCCTGTTTCTAAACGGTTAACACCAACGTCAATTACAACCGCTCCTTCTTTAATATAATCCGCTGTTATCATTTTAGGTCGTCCAACAGCTACGATTAAAATATCAGCTAACTTCGATAACTCTTTCATATTTTGCGTCTTAGAATGACAATATGTGACAGTTGCATTTTCATTTAAAAACAATTGCCCCACTGGTTTACCGACAATATTACTTCTTCCAATTACTACTACATGTTTTCCAGAAATATCAAGATTTGTTTCTTTTACTAATTCTACAATACCATGCGGTGTACATGGAAGGAATGTATCTTGTCCCGTCATCATACGTCCCACGCTGATTGGGTGAAATCCGTCTACATCCTTTTCTGGTGAAATTCTTTCAATGATAGCTTTTTCTTCAATATGTTTTGGTAAAGGTAATTGCACCAATATGCCATTAATACGGTCATCGCCATTTAAGCGATCGATTTCAGCAAGCAAACGTTCCTCAGTAATTGTTTCAGGAAGTTCAATTAGCTCTGAGTAAATCCCTACTTGTTCACAGCCTTTTTCTTTTCCTTTCACATAAGAACGAGATGCTGGATCTTCTCCAACTAAAATAACTGCTAACCCTGGTACAATACCTTGCTCTTTCAACTTCACAACTTCTTCTGTTAATTGTGCTCGTTTTTTCTCCGCAACTTCATTTCCTTTGATGATTACTGCTACCATTTTAAGATTCCCCCTTAAAGAATTTACAGTGTATCTTTTATATTAGATAAAACGCCGTTAATAAAACGACGAGATTCCTCATCCCCAAATGTTTTAGCAATTTCAATTGCTTCGTTAATTGTTACGTTGTGTGGAATTTCTTCCATGTATTTCATTTCATACACAGCTACACGTAAAATACTGCGATCAACAATGCTAATACGCTCAAGCTTCCACTTTTTTAAGTTTTGACGAATCGCTTCATCGATTGCTTCTTTATTTTCTACAAAACCTACTACAAGTGACTCTAGAAACTCATTTGTTTCTTCGCCTTCATCTAGCGTGTTTTCCACTGCTACTTTCGGTTCTAATTCACCTGTAATATCCATTTGGTATAATGCTTGCATTGCTCTTTCTCTAGCCGTCCTACGTTTCATTGTAACTCTCCTTTATGCTTCAAGTCTTTCCTTATACTTTGTTATATTATTATAATTTATAAGCCGTCAATTCACTTACTCTTACAGTTTTCATTGATTTTCCAACCTTATAATACAATGATAATAACACAATTTATCGTTTCACACACGGGTTACAAGGCTGAAAAATAATAAAAAGATTAACTTCAAGTTCCATATCTTATCACAATGTACGTTTTTTGGAAAAACGACACATTTTCTTGTTTATTTCTTATTTTTTGAAATAGTATAATAATTAGAGGGTTGTAATTTGTGAAGAAATGAAACGATAAAAAAGATGCCTATGTTACTAGGCACCTTTTCATTCTTACACTGGTTCGATTTCTGTTTTTTGTGTTTCGAATGTTACGCCAACGATGTGAACATTCACTTCTTTTGGCTCAAGTCCTGTCATCGTAAAGAGTGCTTGGCGAATATTGTCTTGAATCTTTTGTGCAACAACTGGAATTGCTACACCAAAATACATTACAACATAAAGGTCAACGATAATATCTTCGTTTGCTAATTCAACCTTTACACCTTTACCATGATTTTTCTTACCTAACTTCTCAACAACATCTGTAGCAAAATTACCGCGCATTGCCGCTACACCTTCTACTTCAGCAGCTGCAATACCTGCAATTACTTCAATTACTTCTGGTGCAATTTCTACTTTACCAAGAGTTGTATCTTGACCCATATCTAACATATGTTCAGCCATGAAAAAAACCTCCTTTAATGTATCACTGCGTCACAAGTTCATGCTCTTCCAAAAATTTCGTATTAAACTCACCTTTTACAAAATCAGGATGATCTAGCAATTGCAAATGGAACGGGATTGTTGTATGTACGCCTTCAATGACAAATTCACTAAGTGCGCGCTTCATTTTTGCAATTGCCTCTTCACGTGTTTTTCCGTGAACAATTAATTTAGCAACCATCGAATCATAGAAAGGTGGGATTGAATATCCCGGATATACAGCTGAATCGACGCGAATACCAAATCCTCCTGGTGGTAAGTACATTTCTACTTTACCTGGAGATGGCATAAATTTTTTGGCAGGGTTTTCCGCATTAATTCGACATTCAATTGCCCAACCATTAAATTGTACTTCTTCTTGCTGTAACGATAACTTTTCTCCTGAAGCAACAAGAATTTGTTCTTTAATTAAGTCCATTCCCGTTACCATTTCAGTAACCGGATGCTCAACCTGAATTCTCGTATTCATCTCCATGAAATAAAAGGTTTTCGTTTTATATTCATAAATAAACTCAACCGTACCAGCACCTGTATAATCAACCGCTACCGCCGCTTTAACTGCCGCTTCACCCATCTGCTTGCGAATATCTTCATCAAGTGCAGGTGATGGACTTTCTTCTAATAGTTTTTGCAAACGGCGCTGAATTGTACAATCACGCTCTCCTAAATGAATGGCATTTCCGTGTGTATCTGCCATTATTTGAATCTCAACATGGCGGAAATCTTCAACGTACTTTTCTAAGTATACACCAGGGTTCCCAAAAGCGGTACTAGCTTCTTGCTGTGTAATTTGAATTCCTTTTATAAGCTCTTCTTCATGGCGTGCAACACGAATACCTTTTCCGCCACCACCTGCAGTCGCTTTAATAATAACTGGATATCCAATTTGATTAGCAAGCTCGATCGCTTCTTCGGTATTTTTAATAATCCCTTGTGAACCTGGTACAATCGGAACCCCTGCTTCTTTCATTGTATCACGAGCAACGTCTTTTGTGCCCATCTTTGAAATAGCTTCTGGACTTGGACCGATAAAAATCAAGTTACATTCACGGCATAACTCTGCGAAATCTGCATTCTCTGCTAAAAATCCGTATCCCGGATGAATAGCATCGCAGCCTGTTAACTTCGCAACGCTAATAATGTTCGTCAAATTTAAATAGCTTTCTTTCGAAATCGTTGGTCCTACACAATACGCCTCGTCTGCAATCTGTACGTGAAGTGACTCTTTATCTGCTTCTGAATAAATTGCAACTGTTTCAATATCCATTTCTTTACAAGCACGAATAATTCGTACAGCAATTTCCCCACGATTGGCTATTAATACTTTTTTTATCATCACAAAGACTCCCTTATTACGCTTTTACAAGAAATAGCGGTTGTCCATACTCAACAAGCTGTCCGTTATTAACAAGAATTTCAACAATTTCGCCCTCTACATCAGCATCAATTTCGTTAAATAACTTCATAGCCTCGACAATACATACGATAGAATCTTTCGATACTCTATCCCCAACACTTACATATGGAGGTGTATCAGGTGAAGAAGAAGAATAGAATGTACCTACCATTGGTGAGGTGATCTTATGTAGGTTTTCATCTTGAACAGTTTTCTTCTCTTCTTGTTTTGGCGCTTCTGCTTGCGCTGCTGCTACTGTCGTTTCAACTTCAACAGGCGCTACTGGTTGCATAGCTTGTTTTGCTGCAGGTGCTTGCACAGCAACAACTTCATTACCACGCTTTTTCATTTTGATTGTTGTACCGTCTTTTTTGTATTCAAATTCATCAATATTAGAGCTATCAATTAATTTAATTAATTCACGAACTTCTTGAATTTTAAACATGTAAAATCCACTCCCATACTCTTGTTTGTCCCGTTTTTACAGATTCTCGTCACGAAAACTAGATTGACTGTAAAAATACGATGTATTCTATTAGAAAATATATTTCATTAACTAATAGAAATATTTACTATTTCCATCTTACGATAAATTTTTTAAACATTCCAATTTATATTTCTTTATAATAAATCGAAACTCCTGTAAAAATATTATTCCAATAAAAATTTAATACCTAGTAATAATACCAAGTTTCACATGAAATTGGCAAGACCACTTCTTAAAAAACATTCACTACTTTAGCAAAACGTTACACAGCAAACATGCCATTCCCTCTCCACTCTTCACTACACCTATAGTCAATAACATATTTTTACCAAATATTATTTTTTTGTTTACACGCCGTTCATCATTCCTTCATATAAGAATAGTATGTTCAAAGTGTAGAAAATATATTGTGTCGAGGTGTGGAAATATGATATGGCTCATTCTCTTTTTACCTGCTGTAATCGTTTGGGCATGTGTTCTTTGCATCCACGTCAAATCCGGAAAAAGTAATCATCAGTACCATGAACCATTAATCTTTTACTCGCAACGTGTTTCTCCATTCCGAGTTGAACATAGTAAAAATAACTACAAAGACGAAATAGAAAAAAGCTATCGAAAATGATAGCTTTTTTCTATTCACACGTTTACTTACATACTCTATTTTACTATTTGCATACCCTTTGCTTAATAAAAGATAATAATCCGCAGGGAAATCCCTGCGGATTAAAGTTTCACTTATTTCGCTGGTGGATCAAATTTCACACCTACATCTTTTGATCCGCCTTCACTTCTTACAAGTTGAATAATTTTATTTGCTTCTTTCTGTGAATGTTTTGCCGCTTTAACCGTTACTCTAATGTCAGTACCATCAGCTCTTACAAGAGCATCTGGATATCCTCCTTGAGATTTAATTACTGTCTCAAGTAATTCTTGCTTCGTTTCCATTGTCGTAATGGCATCAAAATTTTCTTTTGCTTTATTCTTTTCTGTTGCTGAAGCTTTTGTTGAACTCATCACTTCTTGTAATTTTGCTTTCGCTTCACTACGCTGATCTTCCATTTGCATACGTAAAGCTGTGAAATTCTCATCACTTGATTGAACTGATACATTGCCCTCTTTTTTACTTGTTTCTTTTTTTGCATTTTCTTTTTTGTCTGTTTCTTTATTTGTTGTTTCCTTGCTTGTATTTTCTTTTTTCGGAGTTTCTTTAGGCGCTTCGTTTGTTACTGCTTTATCAGTACCTTGTTTTTCTTGTCCAATCTTTTCACCTGTTGCCGGCGATGCTGTATTCATTTTGTCAGGAGTTGTCACGTAATACACAGATAGTACAACAACTAAACTTAACATCGTTAATAACCAAACTGTTTGTTTTTTTAACACTTTATTTCCTCCCTATCAATTTTTCGGTGAAACTGAAACGCGATGGGCCGGTACATCTAGCAGCCTTATCACAGCTTCTTTTACCATTGCTTTAACTTGTATATTATCCACTCCCTTTGCTACGACAAGAACACCACGTACTTTCGGCTTCTCTGTTCGTAAAACAACAGGAGTTTCTTTATCCCCTTCACGTATAATGACAGTCTTTTCATCAAGAGACTCGTCCTCTACTTCTCTCTTACCGCCTGTTTTATCTGTTTCACCTGTTGTTTGTGAGCGTTTCACTGTATTTTTTTCTAAAATTTTTTCTTCAGATGAATCTAAATTCACTTTAATCGTTACGTCTTTTACTCCTGCTATTTCTTCTAAAGCAGTTTTTAATTCTTGTTCATACGCTTTTTCATATTTTTCTACATTTGACATACTATCATTACTTTTTTGTCCGAAAGTTGGTACGTCTTTTTCTTGATTTTGAGTTTTTTGTTCTTTAAATACAGGTACTTCTTCTTTTTTACTTGAAAAGAGACTACTAGAAAACATAAGCAAAATTCCAAGTATGAGTAGGACAAGTAAAAACTTAGGTGTTACCTTTTTACCCTTCTCGTTGCTTTCTTTTTGATCCCCATTCAATAAGTTTCGAAAAAATGAGAACTTCAAATTTTTATCTTTATTGTCCATTTACTCTACCTGTCCTCCCTTCCATTTGAACTTGGATTTGTTTACCCTCTAGTTGCCACCTGCTTGAAAAGAAATCTTTCATTTCTACATTCGTTTCTTCCACTTTTTTTGGAGGCTCTTTCGTGTTAATTTCAATTGGCTTTACTGTTTCGATTGCATCATTTTTACTACGTTCTTTTTCTTTCAACGTCACAACAACAGATTGAATATCTTTCGCTGACTTTACTTCTTCTGTATTTTCTGCTGCGACTATTTGTATTTCAGAGACAGTCATACCATACTTTTTCTCAAACTCTTTTCCTACTTCTTTTTTCATTTTGGTAGCCATCTCTTCTAAACTATATGCACGTGTTAGAGCTTGTATTTCTTTTTTCTTCGAATCTATTGAATTTTTTACAGATCCTTCTGCTACGTACTTTTCTTCATTAAAATTTGCAATTACTTCATTTACATCTGTCTGCAATAGTTTAAAAAGGGGCGTTAAAATTAATACAACTAACAAAAGACTTACAACGAATTTAACGTATTTTTGCAAATTTGAATTTGGAAGAATAAGATGAAGCATTGTTGCTAAGAGCAAAAAAACGATAATATTTCTGATCCACTCTGTAACAAATTGCATACTCTTCACCTCCTACCGCATCATAAGTGTAATATTCCCCGCAGCAATAATAATTGTAATACTTAAAAAGAACATAAATGATACGATAGCTAAGCAAGCAAATACGTAAATGATGCTTCGTCCAATAATGTCTAAACATTGAATAATTGCTCCGCCGCCAACCGGTTGCAATACTGCTGCTGCGAATTTATAAATAAATGCAATACAGAAAATTTGAATCGCTGGAAAAGCAACAATTAAGCATAAAATGACGAGCCCAATAATTCCGACTGTGTTTTTCAATAATCCTGATGCGCTAATAACAGTATCTGCCGCTTCTGTAAACATCCTTCCAACTACTGGAATGAAGTTTCCTGTTACAAATTTAGCAGTTTTCACAGCTATTCCATCAGCAACAGCTGTTGCTGTCCCTTGTACAGATAATACTCCTAAAAAAATTGTTAAAAAGACACCGATAATCCCTACGCTAACGTTTTGCAGAAGCTTGGATAATTTCGTCACTTTATATTGATCACTCATTGTACTTACAATACTTAATATCGTTGCCAGTAATAAAAGTGGTAGAACGATATAATTCATAAGAAGCCCACTCGTATTCATTAAGAAAATGATAACCGGATGAAAAAATGATACAGATACAACCCCGCCCCCAGTTGCTATAAGCGCCAGCAAAATTGGCAATAACGCTAATATGAAATCTACCATTGTTTGTATCGTTTCTCTTGCATATGTCATAACGACATAAAAACTATTTAAAGCAAAAATAATAAGTACCATATACACAACAGCATCAGCAATTTTACTTACGCTACTTTTTGAAAAAGCGGATTGCAGTGATTGCAACAATGCACTAAAGATTGTGAGCATAATAAGTGTGCCAAGCAGTTTTCCATTAGCAGCAAGCTCATGAAATAAATATTTTAATAACCCTATCATCCACTCTTTTAGAGAGAATTCTTTTTCTCCCTTTACAAACTCCATAAAGCTCCCTTTTTGACTCTCTGGCAAATAGCCTCCATATTTTGTAACAAGCCCGTCCCAAAATTGCTTCACATCTTCAATTCCGAGCTTATCCAATTGTTGATCAACGACGTTTGTTTCTACAGGAGAAGCTTGTACAACAACCGGTAAAGAAAAGAAAAGGAAGCAAGCAAATAGCAGCTTAGCTCCAAACCTCCTCAACATTCACTCCCCCTTATCCCGTCGGTAAAAATCCGAGAATAGTTTCAATTACAACCGTCAAAATAGGAATCGCCATAACGAGAATTAAGATTTTCCCAGCAAGTTCAATTTTCGAAGCGATGGCACCTTGACCAGCATCTTTTGTAATTTGGGCTCCAAACTCAGCAATATAAGCAATTCCAATAATCTTTAGTAACGTTTCCACGTAGACGTTACTAACTTTCGCTTCACTTGCTACTCTCTCAATCATTTGTAAAATAGAATGAATTTGATCGATTAAAATAAGAAACATCACGCTACCTACGAACACAATAAATAAAGATGTAATACTAGATTTATGCTGATTCAAAACAGCAGCTAAAAACGTAGCAACGAGGCCTAATCCGACAATTTGTATAATTTCGATTCGAACCGCCTCCTTTACTGGAAGAGAAAGACACTTTTAATCTTGTCAAATAGCGTGTTAATTAAAAATGCAACATGAAATAAAATGACGACAAAACCGACAAGGATAACCCAATTTGCAATATCCTCCCGCTTTAATTCTTTTAGTACAGTATGAATGAAAGCTAAAACAATGCCGATTCCGGCGATTTGAAATATTAATCCAACATCAATGGACATCGCCTTTCTCCCCCCCTATAGCAGTAAAATTACAATAAGTAGCCCTGCTAGTACCCCTAAGCTCTTAATCATTTTTTCGTATTGCAGTTGTAGTGCTTTCGCTTCTCCTTCTTCTCTCTCCAAATGTGTAATACATAAGCGAATATGTTTTTGTTGTGATTCACGATCATGTTGCCCGAGCGTTTCACCAAATTGCTGCAGTATTTCATACTCAGTTTGTTGAAATGCGGTTAACTTCCAGTTCTCTTTCAAACTATCTATCCACGCTTCTCTTACTGTTTGTTCCCCGCTTTGTAGTCTTCTGGCGAAACTTTGAAATATCCAATTTAATGGCTTTGGCATTTGTTTAACTAATCGCTCGGCAGCCTCAGATAAAGGTGTGTGTCCATACATAATTTCTGCTTCTAATGATTGAAGTGCTGATTTTAATAATCTAAGTTGCCTCGGCCTCTCACTATATCTTTTAGCGTATGAAAACCCGAAAAAGGTGCTGACCGCAACGATTAACACTGCACCGAATATTTTCACCATACGCCCTCAGCCTTTCTACTTGTTAGCACTGGTTTTCCATATTTATCTTTCACCTGCATAACCGTTCCTGGACCCCTCGCTTTTGACAACTCCACAAACCTATCAAATATACCAAGCTCTAGCACTGCCTTTAGCGATGGACGTCTCACAACATCCTCATAGGAAAATCCGTGTGCACTTATAAAAAGCTGAACACCTGCATGCACTGCCTCCATAATTGCTTCACTATCTTCTTTACGGCCAATTTCATCTACGATCAAAATATCAGGACTCATAGAACGAATCATCATCATCATTCCTTCTGCCTTTGGACACGCGTCTAACACATCGACTCGGGTACCAAAATCATATTGCGGGATCCCTTTCACACAGCCAGCAATTTCTGACCGTTCATCAACGATCCCCACTTTACAAGAAGGAATTTCCG
This sequence comes from Bacillus sp. CCB-MMP212, assembly GCF_022748145.1. Lineage (NCBI taxonomy): Bacteria > Bacillati > Bacillota > Bacilli > Caryophanales > Bacillaceae > Bacillus > Bacillus sp. CCB-MMP212. Next base: position 207,863 of record NZ_JALDQE010000002.1, on the reverse strand, counting down.
AAGCACTTACTCCTTGACTCATGCAACGAGCTACATCTCTTAAAAGTGTCGTTTTTCCCGTTTGCGGAGGGCCAATTACCATCGTGTTTAACCATCTTTTTTCATACAAATATGGCAAAAGCGGTTCAGCAATCCCTATTTTTTGACGAGCAATACGAATATTAAAGGAAGAGACATCACGAATCATTTTCACTGCGCTTTTTTCTGTAATGACTTTTCCCGCTAATCCGATTCTATGCCCCCCGCGAAGTGTCACATACCCACGTTTTAATTCCTCTTCCATCGTATAAATTGAGAATTGACTTAACTTATTCAGTAAGTAAATAGCATCCTCTGCAGTAGTGATATAGTCATAAAAAAACACCTTTCCGTGTGCAATACACTCTAGCGGTCTTCCAATTCGAACACGAATTTCCTCTAAAGCATCGTATTGCTTACATTCTTCAATTAAATACTTCATCGTTTTTGGTAAAACTTCTAATACCTCTTTCATCGGCTTCTCCCCACTATACTCGACTTACTATTTCAGTAATGCGATAAAAATACAGCAAATTCCAAGCGCTAGAAAAAAGAGCTTCAAGAAAGAAATTTCACTTGCTACACTCGCTATCCCAATTGTCATTGTTAAAATTAATACGGTAGGTCCAACAAACGCTAACATACCATTTATAAACAACGCTTTCTTCGCATCATTCACATAAAGCATAAGCAAAGCAGCAAATATCTCCGCACTACCTGAAAATAATCGAAGTGCTCCCATAACAAGCACGGATGTTTCCATTGCCGCTAGCCACTGTTTCATTCTTCCACCTTCTCCCGTAACAGTTACTAACTTCGTATTCTTAAAAAGAATATATTTGTACAACCATATGCAGAGGTTGTCTATTTCAGAAGTAAAAACATAATTTTTCTCTAAAGCCCGAATTAGAATCTGAATATTCATATTATTTTATGGTATATTATGGTACATTTAGTTTAAAAGGGGTAGAAAACATGCAGCACGTTACTTTATTACCACTCGATTTACGCTATACAAATGTGATTTTCGAGCTATCAAGTGATCCACATATAAAAAATGCATTAGGGATAACGGTAGAAAACATCGAAGACACAAAAGCATTTCTTCTTTTCGCAATAGAAGAAGAACATCAAAAGAAATCCTTATCGAGAATGATTGTGAATGAAGAGAATGAAATAATTGGCCTCACCACACTTAAACATATTAATGATGAGAAGAAGCAATCTCACATTGGTAGTTGGCTCGGCTATCCGTACTGGGGAAAAGGCTATAACGAGGCTGCTAAAAAAGAAATCTTTAAAATCGCCTTTTTAGACTTACAACTTTCCTACGTATTTGCTGGTGCTAAAACGAATAATACCCGCTCGTTAAAAGCACAAGAAAAACTACCTTATATTTCATTGCATGTGGAAAACAAGTTTCCAGACGAATACGCTGCACTAGAGAAAGAAGTAAAGTCAACTTGCTCTTTGCATGTCGTGTCACGTGAAAATTTTTTAAACTGGTTGAGATTACAGAATGAGGGGGAAAAATATGAAGACATTGAAAATTAGTTTAACCGTTGTAGTAGAATTAGCTCTTATTTATCTTTTTTCCTTATTGGTCGGTTGGTCATTTATAGAGACATTTTTCCTTGGTAGTTTAGCAATATTTGCAATTATGTGGTTAATTATTATGAGTAACCATAGAAATAACATTACAGATCACGCAATAAGTAAAACATTAACTGGTGTTGAGACTGGCGAAATAAAACCATTTCAAATTGTTTTGACTCCATCTATTATGGGTACTCTTTCACTTGTTTTAGTCAGTTTTATTATAACAGCTATTTACTATATACCCTATTTCCTATAAAAAAAGCACTCGTGAATTATCACGAGTGCTTTTCTACTATGCACGAGAAACGTATTTACCTTCACCAGTGTTGATGATAAGCATTTCGCCTTCGTTAATGAAGATTGGTACTTGTACAACAAGACCAGTTTCTAATGTAGCTGGTTTTGTTACGTTAGAAGCAGTATCACCTTTAATACCAGGCTCTGTTTCTGTAACTTGTAATTCAACTGTGTTTGGAAGTTCAACACCAAGTACTTCGCCTTGGTAAGTCATGATTGCTACTTCCATGTTTTCTTTTAGGAATTTAAGCTCGCGCTCGATTTGTTTTTCACCAAGCTCGATTTGCTCATAAGTTCCGTTATCCATAAATACGTGAGCCTCACCACTTGCGTATAAGTATTGCATACGACGGTTTTCGATGTGTGCTTTTTCTACTTTCTCACCTGCACGGAATGTTTTCTCCTGAACAGATCCTGTGCGAATGTTACGTAGTTTAGAACGAACGAATGCAGCACCTTTACCTGGCTTTACGTGTTGGAAATCAAGTACTTGCCAAAGGGCATTGTCCACTGAAATTGTTAAACCTGTACGAAAATCGTTTACTGAAATCATGTAAAAAAATCCTCCTGTGTATTACAAAATAATAAGTTCTTTTGGTGATTTCGTAATTACTTCATTACCTTCACTTGTCACAATGATATCATCTTCAATACGTACGCCGCCAATACCTGGAATATAAATACCTGGTTCTACTGTTACAGCCATGCCGGGTTCAAGTACTGTATCAGAACGGAACGCTAAACCTGGCGCTTCATGGATTTCAAGACCTATTCCATGACCAGTAGAGTGTCCAAAGTATTCACCATATCCTTTTTCCGTTATGTAATCACGCGTTAGCGCATCAGCCTCGCGACCTGTTAAACCAGCTTTAATACCGTTCACACCACGTAGTTGCGCTTCTAAAACGATATTATAAATTTCTTTTAATTTATCAGATGGTTCACCGACTGCAATCGTACGAGTAATATCAGAGCAATATCCTTTGTAATAAGCGCCGAAGTCTAATGTAACGAAATCTCCTGTTTCTATCACTTTTTCAGATGCCACGCCGTGCGGTAATGCCGAACGAAGACCTGAAGCAACGATAATATCAAACGAAGAAGATGTTGCTCCTTGTTTTCTCATGAAAAATTCAAGTTCATTTGACACTTCAATTTCAGATACTCCCGGGCGAATGAATGATAGAATATGCTCAAAGGCAGCATCTGCAATCTGTGCAGCTTCCTTTAATATCTTAATCTCTGAATCAGTCTTTATCAAGCGTAACTTTTCTACAAGTCCAGAAGTTGGGATAAATTCAGCATCAATCGCTTCCTTATGCGCTGAATAAGAACTATATGTAAGAGTATCTTGCTCAAAACCAAGCTTTTGAATTCCAAGCTCTTTCACTTGCTTTGCCACTTCATCAATGATTAATCCTGCGTGCTGTACAATCTCATATCCAACCGCTTGTTTACTTGCCTGCTCGACGTAACGGAAATCTGTAATAAATTGAGCACGATCTTTTGAAATAAGAACTACACCTGCTGTTCCTGTGAAGTTAGCCATATATCTACGACTATGTTCATTTGTTAACAAAATACCGTCAATGCCAGCCTCATCAAATGCACTTCGTAATCTTTCAATTTTCTCCATTACTTTATGCCTCCCTTAATTTCTCCATTAATGCAAATAACGCTAACTTATAGCCATAAAAACCAAATCCTACAATTTGACCTGCACAAACAGCTGCCGTCACAGATTCATGACGGAACGATTCGCGCTGATGAATGTTAGAAATATGTACTTCAATAACAGGAATCGAAATGCTCGCAATGGCATCACGAATCGCATAGCTATAATGCGTAAATGCTCCCGGGTTTAAAATGATCCCTTCATATATATCTTCCGCTTCATGAATAATGTCGATAATGGCACCTTCATGATTCGATTGGAAACATTCTAACTCCACTCCCATTGTTTCCGCTTCTTGCTTCATATCTGCTTCAAGTGTCGCTAGCGTGCCCTTTCCATATACATTTACCTCACGAACACCGAGGCGATTTAGGTTAGGACCGTTTACGAGGAGTAACTTTTTCATATTCTTAAAACTCCTTAATATTAAATATCTATACAATATTTTAACATAGGAGTTACTTATTTGAATAGTTCGTCTTCTCTCGCCCTTCTTGCTCTACTTTATTGCTATTTACTGCGTAAGAAACAGAATATGCTATAAACACACCATACAATATAAAAATACATATTGTCGTTACAATTGTCTCTTTTGGTAAATGGAGCGCACTTTTAATAACAGGAGCCATTAAACCCATCCCCAAAAACAGTAATGCCCACCAAAATAATCCATAAATAATTCCCGCAATAATCCCTTCAAACTTCGCAAAAAATGCTTTATACAAAAAGGCAATCAAAATTGAAAGAAGTCCCATACAAACTATTCCTGACACATTCCCCCATACACCTTCCTTCCAACTTCCAAACGCAAATGGTAAAAGGAAATAATTCGGTCCCGCCTCCGTGAATGAAAATATATGAAGGAAATACCATATCCCGCCCCAAAAGATTCCACCAAACAAACCGATTTGTACAAAATTCCTTGTTCCTAATTGTTCTTGACTCACATCGACACCTCCGCTCAATAGTATGCCCGAAACTATTTTGAAGCATGTTTAAATCCTGCGAAATTTGTCTATAAAAAGAATAAGAAATGTCCGACTCTCATAACATTTTCCCTTGTCATCTACTTGTATTTGCCGATAAAATAAAGGAAACTCGGTGATTGTCTTATTTCAAAACGACAGAACCCAGTATGACAATTGCCTCTTTTTCTACATAAGAGAGAAACAAATACAGGTTGGTGTTAACATGGCAGAAGAGTCAAAACAAATATATGGCGGGCAAGCGGTCATAGAAGGAGTTATGTTTGGCGGTAGAGAATATACTGTTACAGCGGTTCGTCGTAAAGATAAATCGATTGAATTTTATCGATTACCACGCGTTCGTAATAAAGTATTATCTATCCTAAAAAAAATTCCATTTTTACGAGGTATTGCCGCTATTGTGGATGCAAGTGCGAATGGAGCAAAGCATTTAAACTTCGCTTCAGAACGATTTGACGTCCACCCAGAAGATGATGAACAAATTGCAAATAAAAAAGAAGAACAATCAAAATTAACGATGGTATTAGGAGTTGCAGCTGTTGGCGTTTTATCTTTCATATTCGGTAAAGTCATCTTCACAGCAGTTCCTGCACTATTAGCTGAATTAACGAGACCGATTTTCCCATCTCATACTGGGCAAATCATTGTCGAAAGTGTCATTAAGCTCATGCTATTATTGAGCTATATATACTTTATTTCTTTAACCCCACTTATTAAGCGGGTATTTCAGTATCACGGTGCAGAGCATAAGGTAATCAATGCTTATGAGAATAACCTTCCTCTGACTGTAGAAAACGTTCAAAAGCAAACTCGCCTCCATTATAGATGCGGCAGTAGCTTTATTATATTTACAGTCATTATTGGAATGTTCGTTTATTTCCTAGTCCCTACAGATCCTCTTTGGGCACGAGTTATAAACCGAATTTTATTAATTCCAGTTGTACTTGGTATTTCTTTTGAAGTATTGCAATTTACAAATCGATTAAGAGATATTCCCGTATTACGCGTACTTGGATATCCTGGGTTATGGCTACAACTATTAACAACGAAAGAACCAACAGATGACCAAGTGGAAGTAGCAATTGCATCGTTTGAAGAATTATTACGTTTAGAGAACAAACAATAATTATTTAAAAATGGTGTTCAACTCCTTTCCTCATCGTTAATATACTAATTTTAATATACGTTTTTAGGAGGTGTCCCTTATGAACGGTCGTTCGTTTACTTTCGCTATATTTGTGCTTATTATTGGATTGGCAATATTCGGCCTTGTTTCATCTGTTATTACAAATCCCATGGGTGTATTAAGAAATATCGGGTACATGTTACTTGTTGTCGGTATCTTTTACTTGCTATACAAGATGTTTACAAATTCCAGTGGTTCCGCAAATTCGCAAAGCTCATATAAGCGTGCGGCAAAACAATCGAACCGCAAACATGGGAAACAAAATGTAGCACCCCTAGGCAATTCTTTCTTTAAGTCAAATACTTCTAATGACAAAAGTAAAAAAGGGAATTCTTCCACTTTGAAACGAAAAAGAAAACAGTCTCATTTAACTGTCATTGAAGGAAAAAAAAGTAAAAAGAAAGACCGTGCTTCCTTTTAGGAAATACGGTCTTTTTTTATACTTTGAAGCACTTCTTTTAAACTTTTCTCTCTCATACTTTCAATTCGAAGATGATGATTTTTAAATGGTAAATTCCGTGTCACATCATTAGGTACAACAACGCACGTTAATCCCGCTGCAACTGCTGCTCTCAATCCATTTAATGAATCTTCAAATACAACAGCTTCAGATGGCTTAATTCCTAATTCTTCTATTGCAACTCGATAAAGAGCTGGATCTGGTTTTACCTTCTCAACATCTTCTCTCGTTTTAATTACTTCAAAATATTCTCGAATCTGTAGCTCTTCTAAAAAATGAATAACCCATTCTCTAGACGAACTAGAAGCTAGTGCGATTTTTAATCCCATTTCTTTCGCTTCTTCTAAATATTCTTTTACCCCGTCACGAGCTTCTGGTATTTTCATTTTCTCTTTATGTAAAGTTGCCACTTTTTCTTTTAATACACTTTTGTTAAACTTCTCTTTTAATTGATCATTTAAATATGCATAAAGTACCTCATCTGTTGTTCCAATGCATTTCGCAAATTCCTCTAAAGGTAGTTCCCCGCCGTATTCACGAACAGCATCTCTGAAAGAGTGAAACCATATCGTTTCTGTGTCCACAATTAATCCATCAAAATCAAAAATAATTGCTTTCATAATTCTCCCATCCTTTTCGAATTGAAATAAAAAAGGAAACGCCATCCGTTCCCCTTAATTACTTTTCTCTTCATTTGCTTTTTGAACACCACGAAGTGTTTCCACTCGAACCTCATCTTGTTCAAAGTATTGTACTAAATCACCGATACGGTCAATTGATTCCCAACTTAAATGATGTTCAATTCCTTCTACATCATTATAAATTTTGCTTTCATCCACACCGATAATGCGCATAAACTGTTCTAACAATTCATGTCGATATACGAGACGTTCCCCGATTTTTTTACCTTTTGATGTTAATACAAGCCCTCTATATTTTTCATAAATTAGATATTCGTCTTTGTCTAATTTTTGTACCATTTTTGTTACAGAGGATGGATGTACACTAAGCGCTTCAGCAATATCAGATACACGGGCATAACCCTTTTCATCAATCAACAAATAAATTTGTTCAATATAATCTTCCATACTAGGGGTAGGCATCGGTTTCCTCCATCCAATTTCATTTTGCTTATTCCGTACGAAGCAATCAATAAAATGATACACCAGAAAGAATAACGTGACAAGGTGGAAACGAGCCTAAATCTGCAAAAGTGAAAAGAACCTGTATTCACATACAAGTTCCTTTCATGTAAAATATTGAATTTCTGCGTCAGGAAAAAAGTGATGAATATATCCTCGAATCGTTTCCTCCAATACTTCTGCATCATCTTTTTTATATACATATTTCCCAATTCCATATCGTCCCCATTTATACTTTCGCTTCTCTTCATCCATTTCAAGCTTCGTATTTGGATAACGCTCTTGAATAACCTTTTTCGCTGGTTTCGTAAAACGATGCTGAATTAATTCAAACGTTAAATTTGGTATCGTCATATCTTTCAGCGCATTGTACAGTCGCTCAAATAGTTCACGATATCCTTCTTCCCATCCTTCATGCATATAAAGTGGCGCGACTATAAAACCAAGTGGATAACCTGCACCTGCTACTTTACGTGCCGCCTCAATTCGCTCCTCAAATGGCGATGTCCCTGGTTCAAAATTTTTAATTACATATCGTGAATTTATACTAAACCTGAAACGAGTTTTCCCATTATGCTTTGCATCTAATAAATGATCAACGTGCGAATATTTCGTGACGAAACGTAAGCGCCCATATTCACTTTCTCCAATGAATTCAATCGCCCGCTTTAATGCATGTGTTAAATGATCAATCCCAACAATGTCTGATGTACACGCTGCTTCAAATCTTGTTATTTCAGGTGCCCTTTCATCCATATATTGCTTTGCCTTCTCAAATATTTCATCAAGATTTACATACACACGAACGTAAGGCTTACTCCCAAGTGTTGTTTGCAAATAGCAATAATGACAATGTCCCATACACCCTGTTGCGAGCGGAATTGCATATTCAGCTGACGGTTTTGACGTATCAAACTTTAGCGTCTTCCTTACTCCAACGACAAGTGTAGCCTTTGCATTACGATACTTTTGCAAATCATTTTCTCCTGGCAAATTTCTAATTTGATTATGTGATGTCGTTTCACGAATTTCTAATCCCATCTTCGTAAACTTCTCATAAAGCTCTTTTCCAAGCGGATATTCAAGTGCCTTTGGTTCAAAGTAAACGAGTTTTGGCATAAATGGTTTCATGTGCTTCCCTCCCTCTCGTTAGTATGGGAAACGTTAAAAAATTAACACGCATTAAAGTTTTCCACTTCAGTAACTTGCGTTGCAAGTTACTGAATGTTATAATTTGGATAACAGCTACCTTGCAACGCAAGTTACCTGAGTAAAAGGTGGTGAAATCATGCACAGCCAAATGTTAAAAGGTGTACTAGAAGGTTGCATCCTATACATCATTTCACAAGAAGAAGTGTACGGATATGAACTGAGCACAAAATTAAATAAACACGGATTTACATTCGTAAGCGAAGGAAGCATATATCCGTTATTGTTACGTATGCAAAAAGAAAAATTGATTGAAGGAACATTAAAAGCCTCCTCACTCGGTCCAAAACGAAAATATTATCACGTAACCGATAAAGGATTAGAGCAGCTTGAAGAATTTAAACAAAGCTGGGGAATGGTTTCAACTACGGTAAATAACTTATTACAGGGGGAGTGATAGGGATGAATGCACAAGACATGATTGAATTGAATAATAAAAAACGTGAGCTTCTAACACCTGAAAATGAAGTTGCTTATAGCGATATGTTAGTTTATCTTCGTTTATCTAACGTGCCAGAGCAACAAGTAGAAGAACTATTACTAGAAATATTAGACCATCTCATCGAAGCACAAACAGAAAATAAAAATGCTTATGACATTTTTGGTGATGACTTACAATCTTATTGTGATGAACTCATATCGGCTTTGCCGGTTCAAACAATGTTAGAAAAAACTTCTTTAATCGGCTTTGTTATTAGCTTACTTCTCGCTATACAGTTTGGAATGGACACCATTGCTTCTCTTTTCATTTTCTTTTTTGAAAAGAACACCGAAATAATAAGTCCACCTTTTAGTATCCTTGGAACTACTTCGTCTGTTTCAATAATTATACTAGGTATACTATTTATTTTATATTTATTAAAGCGGTACTCCTTTGATCAGAAAGTGAATTGGAAAAGAAGAATTCTATTTGGATTCGCATTTGCTATCCCGTTTTGTTCCGCTATATTCTTAAATATTTATTTTAAAAAACAACCTTATCTCATTTATCATCTAACCTTTTGGCAAAATGCCTTAATCGCTATCTTATTTTTTATTTTATATAAATTACTATATAAAAAATCAAATTTTTAACAGCCCTTCAAAAGGCTGTTTTTTCTTCTGTCTAATTTTACAAATTGAAAAATTTCATAAAGAAAATAAGAAAAATGCAAAATAATTAAAGTTAATTGTTGACGTGATGCTTTTATTATCGGTATCATAAATCTTCGTGAGCAATTATTTTTCGTTATACGATTTTTTTATTATTACTGAATTTTTGAGAGGAGAAATTAGATGTCAGTTAAGAAGAAAACGCAAGTACGCACCGGCAAAATGGTACGTGAACTAATGTTAGCAGACGAAGATGTAAATGCTTCGCTAATTATGGTATATAGTGAAAACGGTGTAAACGCAGAAATTAAAATCGAGGGCTTAACGCCGAAATGTAACGAAGAATTATTTTTGAGCGGAAACGTGGATTGGAACAAGAGTGTTATTTATAAAATTGTTGATTTCACTGGGAACGCTGAAGTTGGTAAAGTTACATTAACAGCGATGAACAAAAACAATGTTTCTCTAGAAATTGAACGCGTTATGTGGAGCAAAGAGAATAAAGAAGCTGCTGAGCAAGAAGAAACTGTTGTAGAAGCTACTCCGAAAAAAGAAGTAGTTGTAGAAGCGCCAAAAGCAGTTACACCTGCTCCAAAACCTGTTACGCGAGTAGAAACACCTGCAGCACCTAAACCTACTCCGGTACCAACACCGAAGCCAGTAAGTGTAGAAGCTGCTATGGAATTATCTACTCCAGCACCTGTGAAAAAAGCAGTACCAACTCCAGTTACAAAGCAAGAGTCTGCACCGGTTGCGCCTGCAAAACCGAAGCAATCTGCTTTGACTGAAACAAATACAAAACTACAAGAAAATTATGTGAAACTCGTGAAAAAGACAATTGAAGTTTGTCAAGATTACGAGCTTGGCATCGACATAGATGATTCTATTGAAAGCTTAAAAGAAGAACTACAAAGCCAAGGTATTAGCGTTACATTTGACAAAGAAATTATGGACGTTGTAAGTCGCCTTCGTTCTTTACAAGATAAAGGAATCAAAGTAGAAAAAGTACTTAATTTACTATAAAAAAATAAGAGGTGGCAATTGCCATCTCTTATTTTTTATAATTCCACTCATTACTTTCATACTTTTCTTTCGCTAACGTTTGAACTTCATGTAACTGTTCTTCTGTTAATTCATATGGAACAAGTTCTACATCCAATCCTTTTTCAAAGCCAACTTCAAACGCTTTAATTAACTGTTCTATCGTAAATGTACGGTCTGTTAATTCATTAATTGCTACTGCTTTAGAAGAGAACATACTCTTCATACGTTCCTTCACACGTTCATTTGGGAATAAAAATAGATCATATAGTTCATCTAAATCAATTTCTAATGGAATCGATCCATGCTGTAAAATAACACCTTTTTGACGTGTTTGAGCACTACCAGCAATTTTTCTTCCTTCCACTACAATTTCATACCAAGATGGTGCATCAAAACATACACCTGAACGTGGATTTTTCAAATTTTCACGATCTGCTTCTGTTTTTGGAACTGCATAATATGCTTCTAACCCTAATGCCTTAAAACCATCTAATAAGCCTTGCGAAATAACACGATATGCTTCTGTAACTGTTTTCGGCATATTCGGATGATCTTCAGACACAATAACACTATACGTTAACTCTTTGTCATGTAGTACACCCCTGCCGCCTGTTTGACGACGAACGAATCCATATTTTTTTTCGTTAACTACATCCATATTAATATCTTTCTCAACACGTTGAAAATATCCAACTGTTAATGTTGGTACTTCCCATTCATAAAAACGAATTGTTGGTGGCATTTTCTTTTCACTTTGCCAATTTAACAAACATTCATCTAACGCCATATTAAATGCCGGTGAACATTGACCAGAGTTAATATAACACCATTTTTCTTTTCCCATCCTGCACCTCATATAACCAATTATTTTTCACATTCTCTAGTCTACCAAATTCGACAAAATTTGTGAAAGAATACGAAATTTCTTCTTATATGCAAATGAATCTGTTGCATAAATACATATGGGCATTATAATATTGAAAGTAGGATAAGAAAAAAGGGAGCGATAGAATCGTGTCAACAACTTGGATTATTTTATTAGCCGTAATCGTAGCATTTATCGGCTACACTGTATGGATGTACTTCTATCAGAAAAAATTAATTAAAACTCTTACAGAAGAAGAATTTCGCGCTGGCTACCGTAAAGCACAGCTTATCGATATTCGTGAAGCAGACGAATATAACGCAGGGCATATTTTAGGTGCACGTAACATTCCGTTATCACAAATTCGCCTTCGCCATAAAGAACTTCGTCAAGATCAACCTGTTTACTTATATTGCCAAAGCGGATTCCGTACAGGTCGTGCAGCGCAATACTTAAAAAAACAAGGCTACAAAGATTTCTACCAATTACAAGGTGGATTTAAATCTTGGACAGGCAAAATTAAAAAGAAATAATAACATACAAAAAACTAGCTGAATAAATCAGCTAGTTTTTTCATTTCATCTTATTCGCAATGTATAATAAATTCTGCTTGATTACCTTTTCATCGTTCTCTTCTACATTCCGATACAGCAGCTGATATTCAATTCCTTTCTCTTTCCATATAAGCGTAGCAAATTCGTCACCACGTTCATAATCATCTTTATTTTTAAAATAAGCAGACGTTCCATTATTCAGTTTCATTTGTTCTTGAAATCGCTTCTCTTCCATAAGATCCGGAAAACTATAAGGAAAGTTCGCGACATTTAACTCAATATACTCATTTCTACCTGGCTCCTTCTGTTTATATTTAATCGTTAAGACAGCGTTCTTTTTCCCAAGCGTTCTTACTTCACCCTTCACATCACTTGTAATGTCGTACGGTAAAAACGTTGGAACTTTAAACTTCACCGGAAAATATTTTGGAAGTTCCTTTAGCGAAATAGGATCCGTAACACGATCCATAGCTCCTCCTGTTGTTCCCACAAAGTGTTTTCCTTCTTGCATCGTTTGCTGAAACGAACACGAACTAAGTACAAAACTAGAAAACACGAAACAAATGATTCTTTTTTTCAATTTGTTTCCGCCCTTTCATACCGCTCTCTTAACGAACGAAGCGTTGATATGCTCTTCATATTCGCTTTGTCATCAAACTCCACCTTTGAAAACTTTCCACGTTATTCTCACACATTTTGACAACACTTTTTGCAAACAAAAAAGACCCCTATCATTCTTACGCCCAAGTGAAAAGGTTACGCGAATAAAAAGAAGTCTTATTAATACCATAGTTTGTGAAAAGCTTTTCAGGTCAAGATTTTTTCTTTCTTATTATTTTCCCTTTATAATAAGGGAAAGAGGTGATACATATGGCCAATATAAAACAAATTGCTAAAACTGCTGGTGTATCGATATCAACTGTTTCTCGTGTTCTGAATAATCACCCTTACGTAAAAGAAGAAAAGCGTAAGCGTGTTCTAGACGCTGTTGAAGAATTAAACTACGCAAAAAATATAAATGCTGTCCATTTAATAAGAGGGAAAACATATACAATTGGCGTTATGCTTCCTTTCATTAACCTCCCCTACTTCAGTACCATTATTGAAGGAATCGGTAACGAAGCATTATTAGCTGGATATCACATTAATTTATGCCAAACAAATTACGATAGCCTTGAAGAAATTCGTGTTCTTGAAATGATGAAAATGAAACAATTTGATGGGATGATTATTTGCTCCCGAACGAGCTCTTGGGAACAAATCGAACCTTTCGCAAAATTTTCCCCTATTATTTCATGTGAAAAAATGAAGCACCCCCTCATTTCATCCATCTACGTAGATCATTATGAAGGTTTCCGTCTCGGTACTGCCTATTTACTAAGTAAAGGCCATGAAAAAATCGGAATTTGTTTAGCAAGAAAAACAAGTGTAAATTCCATGGAGCGCGAAAAAGCGTTCGCCGATACCCTTCGTAACGAAGGGAAAACGTTGCATCCTGAATGGATTTTCCACCAATGCTATACAATGCAGGACGGAGCACAAATACTCCATCGTATTTTAAATATGAAAAATCGTCCAACTGCTATTTTTACAGCGAACGATCAAGTTGCAGCTGGTTTATTAACAGAGGCTCGAAAACATGGTATTCGAGTACCTGAAGACCTTGCTATCCTTGGATTTGATAATCATGAAATTTCAAAGGCATTAGAAATTTCCACAATTGAACATCCCGGTCTCGCAATGGGCTCACATGCTTTTTCTTTATTCCATAAGCAGATCCAAAGCGAGCAAATTGTCGGCAGTGCAAAAGAACTTTCATTCCATTTAATTGAGCGAGAGACTGTCTAAAAAGAGCGTTACCTATAACGCTCTTTTTCAGCTCTTCACCTATTGACATTATATTTTTCATCTCATATAATGAACCTAACGAACGGTAGGTAGGGGATGAAAATGACAGCAAACCGCATTAAAGCTGTAGCACTTTCTCATTTCGCACGCTACGGCTATGAAGGAACTTCATTGGCAAATATTGCTCAAGAAGTTGGGATTAAAAAACCATCGATTTACGCACACTTTAAAGGAAAAGAAGAGCTATATTTCATATGCTTAGAATCTGCTCTTCAAAAAGATTTGCAGAGCTTCACAGGCGATATCGAAAGCTTTTCCAATTCGTCTACTGAAGAATTGCTTTTAAAATTATTAAAAGGCTATGCAAAACGCTTTGGTGAAAGTGAAGAATCAATGTTTTGGTTACGAACTTCTTATTTTCCGCCTGATGCATTTCGCGAACAAATTATTAATAAAGCAAATGTACACATTGAAAACGTCGGAAAACTTTTATTCCCTGTATTTAAAAGAGCAAGCGAACAAGATGAGCTGCATAACATTGAAGTAAAAGACGCCTTAGAGGCTTTTCTATGCTTACTCGACGGTCTTATGGTTGAACTACTATACGCAGGTTTAAATCGTTTTGAGACACGTTTAGACGCTTCTTGGAAAGTATTTTGGCGCGGACTTTCAAACTGACGGATTGCTCCTTTGCAATGCGTCGTTTTTAAGCCCTTTACCTAACGACTGGTAGGAAGGAGAAATGACATATGGCATGGATTTATGTAATCATCGCTGGTATTATTGAAATCTTTTGGGTGATTGGACTAAAAAAAGCAGAGGCACCACTTGAATGGGCTGGTGTTGCTCTATTAATTACAATTAGTTTCGTCTTATTATTTAGAGCTTATAAAGATTTACCTGTCGGCACTGTATACGCAGTCTTTACAGGAATTGGAGCTGGTGGAATTGTTCTTACAGAGATTTTCATCTTCGGAGAACCTTTCTCTATCGTAAAAGTTTTATTAATCGGTTTAATCTTCTTCGGAGTAATTGGTTTAAAACGAGTAACAGAAGAAAAAGAAGCGAAGGAGGCCGCATAAAATGGCTTGGGTATTTTTAATTCTAGCTGGTATTTGTGAAATTATTGGTGTACTCTTTATGAAAGTAGCCACTGAAAAGAAAGGCTGGGCACCAAAAGTTATTTTAATCGCTAACTTCGGCGTAAGCTTCTTCTTCTTATCTCTTGCGATGAACACATTACCGATGGGAACTGCTTACGCAATTTGGACTGGAATCGGAACTGCTGGAAGTGCACTTCTAGGCATTCTCATTTTCCGAGAATCAGCGGATTGGCGTCGTCTTGCTTTCTTAAGCTGCATTCTATGCGGCGCTGTTGGCTTAAAACTATTAAGCTAACGTGAGGTGAATGTCATGTGGAAAGAAAAAGGAAAGAAAATATTAGCATGGATCACACTTGGTATCGTCATTCTATTACAAATAAGTTTTCATATAATAGAATGGTTGTTTCATAAAGTATTATCCATTCTCACATTCCTTCCTAACATGACACTTGAAATTATATCGATTGTTTGGTCCATTATCGCCTCCATTGCAATCGTCATTATATGGAGTATCGCCAAACTATGGAATAAGTTATTTAAAAAGGACAGTACTTCTGAAAAAGAATAACTGTCCTTTTTTATATTCATTCAGACTTTCTGTAAAAGTTACATGTGATAAGACAAAACAGACCAATTATGGCAATACTTATACCAACCCCTTTATGTAAAATTGGAAATAACAGTGGTATATCCGAGTAAACATTTGCTAATATGAGGCCGATTGAAAATAAAAATATTCCTATTCTATATAACCATTTTCTTTTGTTCATCATTCTCCCCTCCTAAAATTTTTCATACACTCCTTTCTTTTGGACATACTACCTAAAAAAGGAGTGGATAATATGCAAAATTCTATACATAAGCAAATTCTATTTTTATTTTTCCTATTTCTTATTCTCATCATCGTTTTCAGCTTTATATTACATACTCCGAAAGATGTACCAAATAGCGTTTCTTTTTATAAACTACTGCTCTCGTATTGTCGTTATTGAAGAAGGTGCCTTTTTTAAGGCACCTTTTAAAATTCTCTTTTTTCATATATTTTTACTGAAACGAAGATAGATGCTATGAACATGCATATTGAACCAATGAATAACAAGCTGTTATATAGCTGAATTTGTTCTAGGTTGATTCCGAAGAAAATAGAAGAAACAGCCATAGGTGCTATTAGTATAAAAATCGCAATAAAAATAGTTTTCTTATACCCTAGCCAAAAGGATAGCGGTAAAACCAAACTTAAATACACTAAAATAAAACTACTACTAGCAACCATTGTCGTTTCAATAAATTCAAATAAGTTAACCCCACTCTTCATTCTCATCGTGAAACAACCGATCGTTACACTTATAAAAAGAATAATAATTGCTACTATATATTTCGCATACACAATTTGTTTTCTCAATATTGGTAAACTATTTACTATAACTTCACTCTCATTTTTACTATCTGCTTCAAATGTTTTTACCGTTGCCCCAATTGTAATAATTACTGACATAATTATGAACAGATTTTCCGTATCTGTTAAGGCCATATAAAAGAAAACAGGATACAGTATGTACCAAATTAAAAATTTCCATTGAATAATGAAATCTTTTAAAATTAGTTGCTTGATCATGTATTCCCCCTCCTAATATGAAAATGCTCCTTCTATAACTCTGCCTCCTGAAACATTTTCATTGAGAGAAACATTGATATGACTATACTTACTAACACTCCAATACTAAGAACACCCATTGCTAGTGTAGCCTCTTGAGAGTGAAGTACTTTTAACATAATTGTTTTATCACCAAAAATATTGCACATAAGACCAATCATACCCATTAAAGGAAAAAGCATAATCAAATTCAAGACAGTAATAACTTTATATCCCCCAATGTAATTAGTCGGTATCGTTACTGCACAATAAATCAAAGTTGCTACTATTGCTGAAAATATTGCATACCCAGGCATAACTATATCTCTGTTCAATAAAATATTTCCTAATATTAAGACTATAAAAGTTACACTCAAACCAGCCATAATAAATAATGTGCTTGAAATATATTTAGCTATAATTATCTCTTTTCTCGTTATAGGCAAACTCACTAACACTTTTTCTGCTTTACTTTTCTCGTCATAATAAAAAGAAATATATATAATCGTACTACATGTTATAAATACTCCTATTGCAATCCCCATTGGTTCGACGGAATCCTTAAAAATAGATAAAATGGGTATTAAAAAATAGAAAGGAAACATCTTCTTCTGTAAAAAAAACTCCTTCAAAATCAACTGTTGCATATGAATTCTCCTCTCTATAAATCACGCGTTTCATAAATTTTAATTGTAAGAAACATAGAAGCGATATAGGCACTAGCTAGTGTGATTAATCCAACTATAAATATGCCAAAATGTAATGGATTCATAATCCAATCAATGAATGATGCCGTAGCACTTTCTCCGTCACCAATAAACATTCCAACAATAACACCTATTCCAGCGGCTCCACCTGTAAATATTCCACGTACTACTTTTGATTTTGTCCCATAATAACTCGGGAATAATGCTGTAATATAAACTAAAGAATATACAGCACCTCTGACTACTACATACCAAGGAATTTCAATATACAAATTGGGATGATAAGCTCCAATATCACCAATGACAGCGATACCTCTTATAAGAAAAACAACTAGCGTAGTAGAAATCATGCCACCTACAATAAATATTACACCTGAAATATATCTAGCAATAATGATATCCTTTCGTCCAACAGGTAAACTATTTATAATAACATCACTTTTATTTTTTTCATCCATCGCTATTAGTATCATAGAAGATGATATCGTTATGAGTAAGCAACTCATTGGAAATAACAATTCACCATCTGGATCTAATCCAAAGAAAACAAGAGGCATAATAAAATACACTAACCACATAACCCGAAAAAAGAACAAATCTTTATAGATTAGCTGACGCATAGGCACCTCTCCCTTTCGCAGTGTAAACGATAATGTCATCTAATGTAGGCTTTTCTAGTACAACCTCATTTCCAAACCAATCGATAATTCCTTGTTTATCCTTCGCTAAACCTTCGAAACCGAATTTATTTTTTCGTAATCCAACAAATAGTTCTTTTCCTTCTCGATCTAATAAATCATTGCTTCCCTTAACGATTACGTAGTTCTCCATTAATTCATCTTTTTCACCAGTAAATATAATTTCTCCATCGTTGATAAACGTAATATAATCTGCAATACGTTCTAAATCCGTTGTAATGTGGGTTGAGAATAATACAGATACTTCATCTTCCATTACAATTTCTTGCAACATATCAAGTAATTCACTTCGGACAACTGGATCTAATCCTGCTGTCGGCTCATCCATAATGATAAACTCTGCATGATGTGAAAGTGCGATGGCAATCGCAAACTTCATTTTCATCCCTTTAGATAGCTCTTTAATTTTTTTATACTTTGGAACTTGCAATCTGTGCATATACGATTGGTATTGATTTTCGTCCCACTTTTTATATAACGGTGCAATAATACGTTTCATTTGTTCACACGTTAAATCTTCGTAATAATGATTTTCATCATATACAAAACCAATATTTTGTTTTATGTCCTTTTCAGCTTTCTTATTGTCTTTGCCAAAAATTTTTATATCGCCGCTATCTTTTCTAATTAAATTCATAATCATTTTGATCGTTGTACTTTTCCCAGCACCATTTGGTCCGACAAACCCCATAATATATCCTCGTGGTAATGCAAAACTTATATTTTTCACTGCAAAATCTTCATAACTTTTACAAACGTTTTTTAACTCTAACATCTCTCTCATTCCCCCTTATATAAAAACGCAATCATCTGCTGCAATTCTTCAAGTGAAAGCTGCAACACTTTACTTTCTTTTACGATTTCTTCAGCCTTACTTTCCAATAGACGTAGCCGCTGTTCTTTTAATAGTTCATTATTTTTACGTGAAACATAAGTCCCCTTCCCAGCAACAGTTTCTATATATCCTTCTTTTTCAAGCTCCTCGTACGCACGCTTCGTTGTAATTACACTAATTTGCAATTCCTTCGCTAAGCTACGAATAGACGGTAATTGGTCTCCACCCTTTAAACCACCATTTAAAATAAGCTGGCTTAATTGTTTTCTTATTTGCACATAAATAGGGTCTTGGGAAGAATTCGAAATAATAATATTCATGTTTTCCTCCAGTGTGTGTATATACTGTATATACCTTATATATACAGTATATACACAGCATCCTATTTTTGGCAAGAAAAAAAGACCAACATTTTCCTGTTGGTCTTTCGTATATGTATCACTTTTCAAAGCGATCTAACATCTCGTCTCTCATTCCGAAACTTACTACTGCAATTCCTATATACATAAACAGAAGGAATGCCGGATGAACCGTGTTGTACCAGCTGCTGTCAACGATTAAGTAAATCGTTAATGCCACAACAAGAACAAACGCTAAGATAAACATATAAAAGTGTCTTGTACTACCCATGATAAACTCCTCTCTTCTCACTTCACCATTCAACAGTTTATTTTATCGAATAATTCGATATGACTCAAGGTTAACTTTCTGTTATGTAATCAAGTTCCACCTTTACAATGTCCTCACATGCTATTGAAATGATTGTTCCTTGTTTATCAATCGCCGTCACTTCTCTATTATCCATTACACGATTTGCTACTCTTTCTAACACTTTCCCTTGGTCTCGATAGCAAAATTCTTTTACATCTTTAATTGTTTCTCCATTTTCTAAATGGTATACCATTCTATAACATCGATATCCCACACTTTCACCCCCGTCTTGCTCGTTTTTTCACATATACATAAAAATGAGTAATTTTTGCCTCATCACATCTTCTTAATTTCAATAAAATTCTAACAAAAATAAATACTTTTATCAAACCGACTTTTTCAACAAAACTACCTATAAAACTACACCTTTACACCATTAGGAAACAAAAAATATAATTTTTTAACATTTTCTTCACTATTTCTGCATAAAGTGAAACTTTAATCAGTGGGGATTTTTGTTCATCCCCACTGATTATTAGTTGAACCAATCGGGCATTTACGGACAGTTTATCTCCCACCTGGCTTCTTTGCACCAGCTAAGTTTTGAGTTGGGAGTTTACTGTCCGTTAATGCGGGACAAATTCTCCATACAAAAAAAGAACCCGCCGCAGCGAGTTCTCCTTTTGTTATTCTAATCAAACTTGTACAGGAGCTGGCTTTGCATAACGTAAAACTGGTTTACGTGCAGCCATCGTTTCGTCTAAACGTTTAATGACTGTCGTATGCGGTGCTTCTTGTACAACTTCTGGATTTTCTTCTACTTCTTTAGCGATTTGAATCATCTTATCAATGAAACCATCTAATGTTTCTTTTGATTCTGTTTCTGTCGGCTCAATCATAATACATTCTTCCACATTTAATGGGAAGTAAATTGTTGGTGGATGGTAACCGAAATCAAGCAGACGTTTTGCAATATCTAATGTACGTACGCCAAGTTTCTTTTGACGACGACCTGATAATACAAATTCATGCTTACAATGTCTATCGAATGGAAGATCGTAGAATGGCGCTAATCTTCTCATCATATAGTTCGCATTTAATACAGCATACTCAGTTACTGCACGCAAGCCATCTGGACCCATAGAGCGAATATACGTGTATGCACGAACGTTAATTCCGAAGTTACCATAGAATGGCTTCACACGACCAATTGCTTCTGGACGGTCGTAGTTGAAGTGATAACCATTTTCCGTTTTTTCTAAAATCGGTTTTGGTAAGTACGGAATTAAATCAGCTTTCACACCTACTGGACCAGAACCTGGGCCACCACCGCCGTGAGGACCTGTAAATGTTTTATGAAGGTTTAAATGCACAACGTCAAATCCCATATCTCCTGGGCGTGCTTGGCTTAATACCGCATTTAAGTTTGCACCATCATAGTATAACTTACCGCCTGCATTATGGACGATTTCTGCCATTTCTAAAATATTTTCTTCGAATAGACCTAATGTATTAGGATTTGTTAACATAAGTGCTGCTGTTTCTTCGTTTACAACACGTTTTAAGTCTTCTAAGTCAACAAGGCCATTTTCATTTGATTTTACTGTAATTGTTTCAAAACCAGCTACAGTTGCAGATGCCGGGTTCGTTCCGTGAGCAGAGTCAGGTACAATTACTTTCGTACGGTTAAAGTCACCTTTCGCTTCATGGTATGCACGAATTAACATTAAACCTGTCCATTCTCCGTGTGCACCAGCTGCTGGTTGTAAAGTAACAGTATCCATACCTGTAATTTCAATTAAATGCTCTTGTAAGTCATACATTAATTCCATTGCACCTTGTACTGTCTTTTCATCTTGCAGTGGATGAATATTTGCAAATCCTGCGAAACGAGCTACACTCTCATTAATTTTCGGATTATATTTCATCGTACAAGATCCAAGTGGATAGAATCCAGAATCAACACCGTGGTTACGGTTTGAAAGTGCTGTATAGTGGCGCATAATATCAAGTTCAGATACTTCTGGTAGCTCTGCATCTTCTACTCGAATATAATCGCTCTCAAACACATCTTCTAGTTTCACTTCTTCTACATCTAATTTGGGTAAGCTATATCCTATGCGTCCTTCTTTACTCACTTCAAAGATAAGTGCTTGGTCTTGGTTCTTCATTGGATAGCCCCCATTTCGTTTACAAGTGTGTCAATTTCCTCTTTTGTACGAAGCTCAGTTACTGCTACAAGCATATGGTTTTCATGCTCTTTATAATCACGGCCTAGATCGTAACCACCGATAATATTCTTTTGTAATAATGCATCGTTTACTTCTTTCACTGGACGTTTGCAATCTACAACAAACTCATTGAAGAATGGTCCAGCAAATGTTACTGTGAAGCCTTTCGCCTCAAATTGACGTTTTGCATACTGTGCTTTAGAAATGTTTTGACGTGCCATTTCTTTCACACCTTGTTTGCCAAGTGCCGTCATTGCAACAGAAGCTGCTAATGCATTTAACGCTTGGTTTGAACAAATATTAGACGTCGCTTTATCACGGCGAATATGCTGTTCACGTGCTTGTAACGTTAATACAAATCCACGTTTACCATCTGAATCTACAGTTTGTCCAACAAGACGTCCTGGAATTTTACGCATAAATGCTTTCGTTGTTGCAAAGTAACCACAGTGCGGTCCACCAAACTGCGTTGGAATACCGAATGGTTGTGCATCACCGATTACAATATCAGCACCAAATTTCCCTGGTGGTGTTAATGCGCCTAATGATAATGGATTTGAAGAAACGATAAATAATGATTTTTGTTGATGAACGATTTTTTCAATATCAGCTAATTTTTCAACTTGTCCGAAGAAGTTTGGATATTGAACGATTACACAAGCAACTGTATCATCTACTTCACTTTGTAATACGTCTAAATCTGTTACACCATCTTTATGATTAATTTCAACAACTTCAAGATTTTGACCTTTTGCATACGTTTCAAGTACTGCTCTTGATTCTGGATGAACCGCGCTAGATACAAGAATTTTCTTTTTGCGAGTATGGCCAGCTGCTAACATTGCCGCTTCAGCTAAAGCTGTACCCCCGTCATACATAGAAGAGTTTGCTACATCCATTCCTGTTAATTCACAAATCATTGTTTGGAATTCAAAGATTGCTTGTAATTCCCCTTGTGAAATTTCCGGTTGGTATGGTGTGTAAGCTGTATAAAATTCTGAGCGAGAAATAACATGATCTACAATTACTGGAGCATAATGATCGTATACGCCTGCTCCTAAGAAAGAAGCGTATTCTTTTAAGTTAGCATTTTTACTAGCCATTTGAGATAGCTCTTTTAAAAGCTCTGGCTCTGATTTTGCTTCTTTAATTTTTAAATCCCCTTTAAAACGAACACTCTCTGGAATATCAGAGAACAATTCATCGATCGTTTGAACGCCGATCGTTTGTAACATTTCTTTTTTGTCTTCTTCTGTCATTGGAAGATAACGATGCAACATGAAATCTACCCCTCTCCCCGTTACTTTGAACGTTTGTAAAATGGTGTTGGAACAACTACTGCTTTGACGCGTTTATTACGAATTTCAATTTCTACTTCTGTATCAACTGCTGCGTATTTTACATCAATTAGTGCTAAACCAATGCTTTTCTTTAACGTTGGAGATTGTGTACCACTCGTTACTTCCCCAATTTTTTCTTCACCAATAAATACAGGGTAATGCGTACGAGGAATTCCACGTTCGATTACTTCAATGCCGACTAATTTACGAGGCGCACCGTTTTCTTTTTGCTCTTTTAACGTTGCTTTTCCAAAGAAGTCTGCTTCTTTATTTGTTTTTACCGCAAAGCCAATTCCAGCCTCAATCGGTGTAATATCTTTTGATAATTCTTGTCCATAAAGTGGTAATGTTGCTTCGAATCGAAGTGTATCACGAGCACCTAAACCACATGCTTTTAAGCCCTCTTCTGCTCCAACTTCAAGAAGTTTCTCCCAAAGTTTTGCAGCATCTTCACTCTTACAGTAAATTTCGAATCCATCTTCACCTGTATAACCTGTACGAGATACAAGTGCTGGAATTCCATCTACAAGAATATCGTTTTTAAATTTAAAGAACTTAATTTCTTTCAAATCTTCTGACACAACTTTTTGTAAAATGCCTTCTGCTTTTGGTCCTTGAATTGCAAGCTGTGCAACTTCACTAGAAACATTGACTACTGTCGCATCGCCAATTACATGACTTGCTAACCATTCGTAATCTTTCTCGATATTTGATGCATTGATTACTAATAAATAGTCTTCTTCACCACGTTTGTAGATTAATAAATCATCTACTGTACCACCATTTTCGTAGCACATAGCTGTATATTGTGCGCCCCCTACCTTTAAGGTAGATACGTCATTTGTAACAACACGTTGTAAAAATGCTAAACTATCTACACCTTTTACTTCAACTTCTCCCATATGAGACACATCGAACAAACCTGCAGCTGTACGTACAGCTTCGTGTTCTTCTTTAATGCTTGAAAATTGAACTGGTAATTCCCAACCACCGAAGTCGATTGTTTTCCCACCATACTTCGCGTATACATCAAATAACGGTGTACGTTGTAATGTAATCATGCTCTCTCCCCCTTATGCTTTGACAAATCAATAAAAGTTGCTTCCCTTTTCTAAACATTTTCATTCTGAAAAGATAGGATATACGGAATCTCATTATATTTTTTTATGAAAGCGTAAATAAAAAATCACTTTCTTGGATAAAATACGAAAGATTCCACACATTTCACACCATTATCCTAACATCATTCGCTATATTTCATCAATATTCTAGCATAAAAAATAATTTAGAATTTTTTATGTTAAAACACAATAAATACAGCTTTTGAGATTTAATACTTTATTATTGTCTATCATATAGCCTTTAATAACGATAATTATGCCTTCTTTTAAGGCAAATCATCATACATTAAAAAATAATTACTTTAGTTTATAAAAGGTGGGAGAGTCGTAATGAATGTCGATATTTCCGTAGATCGGACGTGGCAAAACAATTTTTTAAATAGAATTGATGAAGATGGTCCTTGGACAAACTGGGATTTATATCACTTAGCTTATGAAACAGAAAAATCGTTACTTGTTCCTACTTTTGATGGACTACAAGCACCGAAACATTTATCCCATTTCACACCGCTTCCGCATCAATTAGAAGTCGCTCAAAATGTAATTGAACAAATGAATGGTAAAGCGATTCTAGCAGATGAAGTAGGTCTTGGAAAAACAATCGAAGCTGGACTTATTTTGAAAGAATACATGGTCCGCGGGCTTGTGAAAAAGGTACTTATACTTGTCCCAGCTTCTCTCGTATCACAATGGGCATACGAGCTGAATACAAAGTTTTTCATTCCCGCTGTAGCACAAAAGAAAAGCTACTCGTGGGAACAAGCTGACGTAATCGTATCATCAATTGATACTGCGAAACGTTCACCACATCGCGATATCGTGTTGAACTTAGAATATGACCTTATTATTATCGATGAAGCACATAAACTGAAAAATAATAAAACAAAAAACTATGAATTTGCACAACGATTAAAAAAGAAGTTTTGTTTATTACTAACCGCTACTCCTGTTCAAAATAAGATTGATGAAATTTTTAACCTTGTTTCTTTATTAAAGCCAGGACATCTAGGCAATCAATCCAACTTTGAAGAATATTACGCTTCCAAAAATCGTTCAGCCGAATCAGATGAAGACTTAAAAGCTCTCATTAACAAAGTAATGGTGCGAAATAGACGACATAATACCGGTATCGATTGGCCGAAGAGACATGTACGTACAATTTTTGTTGAGTTTAATGAACAAGAACAAGCTCTATATAATGATATCGAAAATTGGCGAGGACAAGACGCCTTCACATCTGCTTTCTCATCGTTAACTTTAAAACGGGAAGCGTGCAGTAGTCGTGAGGCTGTTTACTATTCATTGAAAAAGCATGTAGAAAAAAGACAGAAAGAAAATGAACATTATATAAAAGATCCACATATCGATGTGCTAATGGACAAAATTAATCATATTCCTTTCAACTCGAAAGCAACTAAAGCTCTAGAGCTTATAAAAGAAATTGACGATAAAGTCGTCATTTTCACGGAATACCGAGCATCACAGATGTACTTACAATGGTTTTTACAACAACACGGTATTTCTTCTGTCCCATTCCGCGGCGGATTTAAACGCGGGAAGAAAGATTGGATGAAGGAACTTTTCCAAAATCGTGCCCAAGTGTTAATTGCAACGGAAGCTGGCGGAGAAGGCATTAACTTACAGTTTTGTAGCCATATGATCAATTATGATTTGCCATGGAATCCAATGCGTCTTGAGCAAAGAATCGGACGTATTCACCGTCTCGGTCAAAAGAATGATGTTCATATTTATAACTTAGCTACAAAGCATACTGTTGAAGAACATATTCTGAAACTGTTATATGAAAAAATCAACTTATTCGAGCGTGTTATCGGTGAACTCGATGAAATTTTAACGAGAATTAATATGAAAAACATCGACGCGCACATTCAAGAAATTTTCGCGCAATCAAAAAGCGAAGGTGAAATTAGAATTAAGATGGAAAACTTAACATCTATTATCGACTTTGCGAAACGAAATGAAGCTGAGGTGCAAGGCTATGCAGCAACATGAAATTCATAATTACTTATACAATTTCTTTGAGGCGAATAACTGTGAAATTTTAGAACGTTCTCCTCATTTATTAGATGTACAGTTAACAATTGAGATGGATAAATTATTAATGAATCGCCCTTTTTATTGGCACTATCTTGAGAAAACAGGAGGCGTACCGAATCCGATGCGCCTTACTCTTATTACAAATCCAGAAAATGAAGAAAATGATGGTGAGCTTATTCACTACGGTTCACCACGTCTACATCAAATTTTCCAAACGACAAAAGAATTAGGCTCTTACATACGTTTATATGAGGATGTAAGACATAATGTGGCAACACATACACCGCTCCACCCTTGGCTCGGTATTAATATAAAAGTTTCCTATCAATGTGATCGAAAAAAAGACATCCTTCACTCGATTGGCATTCATCTCATTTCTGGAACAATGATGGCAAACTTTCATGAAACATTAACAAACATTAAACTTACACCAAAAATACCTGATTTTTGTTTTACGCTCTCGCCCATCATTAAACCTCAAAGTGGTTTACAACGCATAGAAGACGCTTTAAAAAATATAATTGCAGAAGATGACCATACGTGGGCAAAAGAAGCAAGAGTGCGTTGGAATCATGATCTAGACCTTTTAAACCGTTTTTATGAAGAAAGTGACGAACTTCCTGAGAGCTATGAAATTGAAAAACAAGCTCTGCAAGAACAGTATGAACCACATATTACAGTGCAAATTATTAACGGTGGCCTTTTTTATGTTACCGCGAATCATTTTCTATCTTGAAGAAGCTCCTTCTGCTTTAGAAGGAGCCTCTTTTGAGCTATTTTCTACCCTACTCGCTATCGCCACTACGCTCTTGCTGTTTTTTCTGTGCCATACGTTTCTGGTGTGCACGATCCTTTGCACTCACATGATTTGCATCAGTTGGAAGATTTTCTTTCGAACGTCCAATTCCATTGCTCATCTTTCCCACTCCTTTTTACGTTTTTCAAAATACATGTTTATTTTCAGCTAGAGTTACAATCCTTATACAAAAAATAAGAGCAGCCATTGGCTACTCTTACTCGCTCACATATTTTTGAAACATATCATGGATGCCTTTATTTACTAGGTTCGAGATCTGCTCGTCAGATTTATTCGGATAACGATCACGCAATCTGATAGATGCCTTCACCATTAAATTTTCTAATACAGAACGGCCACCTTCTCCATAAATAATTTCAGCATATTTAACAAGCCTTCCATCCTCTACTGTTGCTGGATTATGATTGAAGAAAAATTTACTCATTGTCTCCACCTCTCTCTTTTGATAACGTTTACATTTATATAGATTATTTATGTTATTCATTTCACAATATTGTATGCATGTATATTTAATTAGTTTCATTATAAAGCAACATATCGATAGTAAATATGTGATTTTCCGTCCATTTTGTGAACAAACTAAAAATGAAAGCGTTTCCTTTATTATATACTAAAAAAACTTACTACGCTAGGGGCAATTTTTTTCAATCTACTAATCCCTCAAAAATTGATATATTTTTTCTTTTCCCATTAAACCTTATACAATTTTCAGAAATTATATTATAAAATATATGTATGACTTAAGGAGGCTTTGTATGAATCAAAATAAAAAAGCTATATTAGATCTTGTCTTTTATCTCGTAATCCCATTCCTCATTTGGAAATTTGCAAAACCTTATATCGATCCTTATTACGCGATGTTACTTTCCTCTGTTCCGGGGATTATTTATACACTGTATACCTTTAAAAAAGAAAAACAGTTTAACGTGACAGGGTTCTTTATTTTAATTACACTCATTTCTAATACAACGGTAGATCTATTATCTGGGTCAGCTGAACGAATGTTGTGGAATGATGCATATTATCACATCGTACTCGGTATTATCGTCATCTGTACAATTTTCATAAAAAAACCACTCATGTTATATTTCGCTGCGGATATTGCAGCGCTGCAAGGACATGACCGCGATAAAAGTCGTGAACTGTATCGTGATAGTCGTATCTATCCAGCACTACAATACTTAACGTTATTTTTCGGCCTACAATTCATATTAAAAAGCTTCTTAAAAATTTATTTCATCTCTGTTTTTGGTGTAGATGGCTACGGTGAAATGAGAGCGATTATGACCGCTGTCGGCTGGGGCATTTCTATTTGTATCGGAATAGGGTTCGTATGGGTGAACAATAAAATACATGCCGTTACGGAAGAACAAGAATCCGTGCAGTAAATAAAAATCCCCTAGTGTATTACGACACTAGGGGATCTTTATTTTGCTAGACATATGACTAAAATTTAACTTGATTTTTTTCTTTTACTTTTTACATTTCGATAAAACAAAGCAGCACTCAGCGGCATAACACCAAACCACTTATTCATAAATGGCTCTTTTTCAGCACGGCGTTGTTCTTTCTTTTGTTTTCGATCTTCTTTTGGAGCATCCATATACGACACAAACTGCTGCGTCACAAAGCGAACATAATCATTAGTAGACATATTATCATCACCTCTACTTGATTAGTATGTCCACTTTTTTATACATTAATCTTTTCCTTTAATTCATTCATAATTTGCTTTACAGACTTATTTGTCGTATCGATATGAATATGAGCCTCTTCATAATAAGCTCGGCGTAATTCAAATTTCGTTACAAATGCATCTATATCTTTCTTTTGAAATAGTGGACGTGTCGTATCTTCACGAAGCCTCTCTGCAATTACATGCGGATCACAATATAAATACACGACAGTTCCGTTCTCTTTCATCCACTTGCGATTTTCCGCTCGTTCAATAATTCCCCCACCAGTTGTAATAATGACATTATGGACTGGTAGCGAACGTAACATTTCGCTTTCATATTCCCGAAAAGCCGTTTCGCCTTCTTCGGCAAAAATATCACGAATTGCCTTCTCTTGCTTCTCTTCGATTTTTTGATCAGTATCTACAACATCCATTTGAAGTTCTTGACTTAATGCTTTTCCAATTGTTGTTTTCCCTGCTCCCATATAGCCGGTTATGTATATAGATTTCATTTTCTGTCCTCTCAATCGTCATTTATTAATTGTTATTATAACGAAAGATGCTACTTTGTTTAATAAAAAAACGTTTTGTTCTTATACTATGAAGAACAAAACGTAACACTCGCTTTTACTTATAAGTACCTCTTCTCACCCACTGCGTTGCAATCCATTTCTCGCCTTTCGTTACAGGTGCCCCTCCGTGTAACGTAAGCTCATTTAGTGATTGATCTTGATAAAAATACTCAAAGTATACTGCCATTCCCTTTCTAGGGTGTACAGAAAGATTTAATTTCGGGAAGTACGTTTCCCCGCCTTCTTCTACATCATTTAAGTACATTACAAGCGTACTAATACGATTGTTAGCAGCTGATCTACTATGTTCCGCAAAATAATCATAGTGTGCTTTATATTGTTGATCCACTTCATAATTTAAAATGTGCAATCCTTCACCATGCGACGCAGGAACATTCATGATAGATGAAATTCGTTTTTCAATCTTTGAAGTAAGTTCATTGTCTTCCAAAAATGCACCGCTACTTGTTCGAATATCATTTACATCACGTGATGAACCAACTTTAGAACGCTTCATTTTATTTTTAGACATTTCAATCAATTCATCACACTCTTCATCACTTAGTACATTTGCTAATACGACAATAAGAGGTTCTTCGAATTTTGAAATAATGTGTATTTCTCTATCTTCTGTCATAATCGTATTTCCTTTATGATCAAAAATAGTTTGTTCCTTATTTTCACCTATTTGATTGTTGTTTGTCATTTCCCTATTCTCCCTAAAAATAATGATTGGATAGCATGAATATATCACATTCTTTCTACCTTTCTCTTTTTTGAGAAAATTTAAACTTTTAATCATTATATTTATCCATTTCTTCTAAAAAATCAATTCAATTTACAATAGAAATCCCTGGTTTTTCTTCGTATTTTTTACATACTATTCTTCTATCCAATCGACTATTTTTCCATCCTTTTTTCTATACCGAAAGCTCACCGTATAGAAAGCTTCCTGTTTGAGTGTACACTGCAACGCAACGAGAATTAAATCATTTTCAAAGATATAATTTCCACTCACTTCTCCCTTTTCATACTGAAAGAAAAATGCACCTTCTTTTTCTTTTTGCTGTAAGTCTTTTTTTATATCTGTAATAGATCGGTTAAGTAGTTCATCCAGTAAAAACTTTTGTTCTATTTCTATATAAAAATTTTTATCTGTAAACAACATATTTGTTTCGTATATAAAAAAAGAAGTTAATAAAATAAGAAAGATGAGTGTTCCAGGCATTGTAAACCCATTTTGCCCTCTCATACATTCATTTCCATTTCACTATATCGCATAACTACACCTTCATATATTTTTCCGCTAGTATCTTTCACATTTATAATGAGTACATGAGGTGTTAGTTTGTAAGAAACCGTTCCAATATTTTGTAAAACAACTTCCCTCCCGCGCCTATTTACCTTTCTTATAAGACGACTATTCTCTTTTTCATACGATACTTCACTCCCATTACGCGATCGAAATCGTAAAATACTTTCTCCATTTTCAAATGCTAGCTGTTCTCCAGATGATACTTCACGAAACTCCAATTGCATTTGCCCTAAATACACATCCCACTCCCAATCATTTAACCCTTTCGACTGTTTATTTTCCATTTCAATGAAATGTAGGCGGGGAAAGAGCAAAAAAAATATTGATAATAAAAACAGACATACAATCATTTCTATTAATGAAAAACCAAATTCTAATTTATTTTTTCTCCTACATAAAAGCATTGTTCCATCACTCTGTCTTTCACATCTCTCCACATGGTACAAACTTCATTGCCTCCCCAATATGTGTAATACACAATTCCATTTATATTCTTTTCTATTATTCGCTTTTCTTCATTTCCATACATATATATAATTGCTTCCTTTTTTAATAATCCAGATGCCTTATAACGAATTTGTATATTTTTTCTTTCTTGCATAACTAATACTGTTTGCGGTAGTAGTAACGATACAGCCATCATTAAAACACTTAACGATACAATCATTTCAGCCATTATGGATCCTTTTTGACATTTCACGATACGTAAATCTCCCTCTTCCAAGCTGAAATACAATTTCATATTTATAATTTCGATATGAAATTATAATCGTACCACCTCTATTAATATTTCCACTTGGATTATATGTCATCGGATTTGGAAACGTATGCAAATCAATTTGTATATCTTCTTCATACTCTCGCTTGACGATATAATACTTTGTACCTGACTCTTTTATAGCATACATATTTCTATCTTTATGCCAACGTAATGTATAGTGCTTTTGACGATTTATCGCTAATTGCTGCATATACAAAATATCATTTGAAAACTGTCTCAAAAATTGTTCAACTTTTTGTCGCTCGTATAAGGAATGAACACTAAAATACGTAACTACACTTAATACAGAAATAGCAAATAAAACGAGTAACATTTCTAAAAAAGTAAACCCCTGTTGTTTCACAATGCCCTAATTGATACTGCGCCATCATCTGAAATATGAATAGATTCGCCATTCGGGCACTTATCAGTTGTAATATACTTTTCATCTGTCAGTTCTTTTAACGATGGAATTTTATTATGTTGTAATTGATATACTTGTATTTGCGCTTCTATAGATTTCACGTAAGCTGCACACCCTTTTCCTTGGACCGATGAACGCTGTGTAACTACATTCGGAATAATTAATAGTAATAATATAGTTATGACAACCATTACTAATAGCATCTCTAACAGAGTAAATCCTTCCTCATTCTGCATACAAATGCCCCCTAAATAGAATTCATCATTTGAAACATTGGCATAATCATCGCTAAATACATAAGGACAACGATTCCTCCAATACATGTAAATAAAATAGGCTGAATGATAACTAACATATGTTTAATTTTCCGTTCCATCTTTTCCATAATAAGATTGCTATAGTCACCTAATTCAATCGCTAAATTGCCGTTTGCTTGTCCATGCGTAATAACATAAGAAAGTTCTTTCTCGTAATACCCACTTTTAGCAATGATAGATTGTAACTTTTCTCCTCCAATTAATTGTCTTTCAATCCGGCTCGCTTCATATTGAAAGAACGGATGATATCTTTGCTCCATCATTATTGTTAAAGCTTCGCATACTGATAGTCCACCATTTAATAAACCACTCAACTGAGTAGCAAAATAATGTGAATGCTTTAAAATAAGAAATGTTTTGATGAGGGGCATACGAAGCATGATTTTTACCTGTCTAATATGTGGAAGTTTCCTAAAATACAACATATACAAACTACATCCAATAATAACAGTTAAAATAGCGGTTAAAATAATGTAAGGTAGCAGTTTTATTGCACTTAAAATTTGTTCTGTAAGTAGTGGTGTATTAGAACCGAACGAACTATAAACCATTTCAACCTGAGGTAATAAAATGAGGTTGAAAATAAAAAGCATGATTAGTAGAAAAAACATTAAAAACATAGGATACTGCATGATTTTCATCATGTCTCTCCTATACTTATCTTTCTTATAAAGAAGTGCACTTCCTTGTTGCAAAGCAAAAGAAATATCACCATGTTGCTCGGCATAAAATAAATAACTTAACATGTCCTGATGAAACTTTAACTGATGAAAAGAATCGTGTAGACTTTTCCCATCTTTTAACCCCTCAATCATGTGCTGCAATTGTACTTTCTTTTCTACAGGTAATTGAAACTGTAAAAATTCTAATGCTTGTAAAAGAGAGTAGCCTTTTTCTAATAATTCTCCTAAACGTTTCAACAATACTACTTGATCACTTAAACTCCAAGTTTTCTTAAACATAAACATCTTCTTCTAAAAAACCTAAAGCATATCCTTTTCGTATTGATGATTCTAAAGTCTCATGTTTGTAAGTAACACATTCTCCATCTGCTTCTTTAAGCGCTTGTTTTAACTCATATCCATATAGTAGCTCATAAATGCTAGCTTGCCTTACTTGCCTCATTGATTTACATAAAGTTGAGCACTTTCCTCTGCAAAACGGACACTTCAATTCGACAAGTCGCTGTGCAGCTACAGCCAATAAAGACTGTTCAATCTCTTGCCTCGTTATACCATAATCCATGAAACGAATGATTGCTCCTTTCGCATCATTCGTATGCAGCGTTGTCATGACTAAATGTCCTGTCAAACTTGCTCTTATAGCTATTTTTGCTGTTTCTTCATCACGGATTTCACCGACTAAAATAATATCTGGATCATGACGTAAAATAGCCTTTAATCCTGTTTCATATGTGAGACCCGCTTTTTCATTTATTTGAATTTGTAATACATCGTCACTTCTTTTTTCAACCGGATCTTCAAGTGTAATGATGCGACGTGTTTTCTTTTT
The DNA here is from genome assembly GCF_022748145.1 of Bacillus sp. CCB-MMP212. Lineage (NCBI taxonomy): Bacteria > Bacillati > Bacillota > Bacilli > Caryophanales > Bacillaceae > Bacillus > Bacillus sp. CCB-MMP212. The sequence goes on along the minus strand of NZ_JALDQE010000002.1, from coordinate 174,116 downwards.
TCTAATTACCTCTAATAATGCATACATTGTCGTTGTCTTCCCAGAACCAGTCGGTCCAGTAAACACGAGTAGCCCCTGTGAATAGCGTAAAAACGAGAGTAGTTTTGCTGCCGTACTTGGAAATAACGAAAGATGTGATAAGGGCTGCACAGATGCTTGTAAATGAAGGCGAATAACGAGACTTTCTTGATATACTGTTGGAAGTGTTGAAAGGCGTAAATACACTTCTTGTCCATCAATTTGCAAATACAACGAACCATTCTGTGGCTTCCGTTTCTCTCCTATGTCCATAGATGCTAAAAATTTAAAATGTGAGACAAGTTTTTCTCCAAACTCCTTTTCAATACAATGTCTCGTCATTAAATCTTTTCCTACACGTAGTTGCACCGCTACATCCTTCTGCCGGGGCACAATATGTAAATCTGACGCTTGTACCCTACACGCTTCTTTTAAAATTGTATTCGCAAAAATTTCAATCCCATTCATCACTTTTCCCTCCTCACTATGTATATAGCATGAAAACATGCACAATAAAAATTTGGAATTTTGTATTTTCACTAGAACAAAAAGGAAAAATATGTTTGTGAAATTATGAACAATTTCTGAATTATTGTCTTAAATTACCTATACTCATGTTTATCTGTATTATAATGTTATTATCTTGGATAAAGTGATAAAGGTGGAGATCCTCATGGAACAAGCTTTAAAAATTACAGGTGTTTTAGCTGACCCAACTCGTTATTACATTTATAAATATATTTCGCAAAAACATAGTTACGTAACTGTACAAGAAATTGCAGATGAATTCGATATTCATCCAAACGTAGCGCGTTTACATTTATCTAAATTAGAAGATGTTCATATGCTTAAATCGGAAACGAAGAAAACTGGAAAAGGCGGAAGACCAAGCAGATTATATGTCTTATCTGAAGATGTTATTCAATTGCAATTTCCATTCCGTGATTATCAATTGTTAGCAAGAATAGCATTTAATTCTTTACTTAGCCTTGGCGCTGCTGGTGAAAAAGCGCTATACGAAACAGGAAAACAATTCGGGGCCGAATTAATGCAACAACATATGCAACGTTTAAATGTGAGTGAAGATGCTTTAACAGTAGAGCAAAAAGTTCAAATTGCAAAAGAAGCTTTCTCAACAGCCGGCTTATCACCTGCATTTGAATTAAGTGCAGATGGAACAAAAATTTTCTATGATGTACACAATTGTCCATTTAAAGAAGTTGCTGTTCATCATCCAACTGAAATTTGTAACATGCACGGAGATATGATGAAAGGCATTTTTGAAATCCTATTCCCTAACATGGAATTAACTCGACATGATAGTCTATTAGATGGATGTAAATCTTGTAATTATAAACTAACAATTTAATTTATCATATAAAAAGAAGCCAATAATAATTGGCTTCTTTTTATATGAACGAATATTTACAATAGTAAGAAAAATAAACTATAATGAAAAGAGGTTTTACTTTTTCTAGAAAAGGAGGGAAATAGCATGGATCGCATGTTTCGCGTTCTCGGCTTTTGGACTGGAATTTTCTCGGTTATGTTTTACGTAGGAGATATGCAACAGGCTGCACTACTATTTTTAGGACAAACAGGTTTCTTCGTACTTTTAAGCTATTTAAAATTAACAGAGCGTATGTATATATACGTATTTGGGGCATATTTAACTGTTTTCTTCATAGGATTTACATACTACACGACATTTTTACTTGTCCCTGGGGCTGGACATTAAAAGATGGCATTTTGCCATCTTTTTTTTAATCCCGGAATTTCCTAGTTGACTTATAGGTTTTATTACCTTATATTCTATATAACAGATTGGAATTAGGGGGAATCAACATGAATACACTGCTTGTCGGAATTAACGTTGCAGTCATGCTCATCTTAGTTGGCGTATTATATTATATGCAACGTAAGCATGTATCTTTTAATAAACGTGTATTTACCGCTTTAGGAGTCGGAATTTTATTCGGTCTTATATTACAATTCATTTATGAGCCAACTTCTAAAGTAATTATTGAATCAAATACTTGGTTTGGCTTAATTGGTAACGGTTATGTGAAATTACTTCAAATGATCGTTATGCCACTTATTTTAGTATCTATTATTTCAGCATTTACAAAATTACAGTTAACGAAAAACCTTGGTAAAATTAGTGGTCTTATTATCGGAATTTTAATTCTTACTACAGGAATCGCTGCAGCTGTCGGTATCGCTGCAAGTGCAGGATTTGATGTATCTGCAACAGGCTTGCAACAAGGTGATGCAGAATCTGCTCGTCTGAAACTAGTTGAAGAAAGATTTACTTCTATTGAAAAGACAACAATTCCAGATAAATTATTAGAGCTATTGCCTACAAATCCGTTTCTTGATTTAACAGGCGCTCGTCCAACATCAACAATTTCTGTCGTAATATTTGCAGCCTTTATCGGCATTGCCTTTATAGGTGTAAAACGAAAATATCCAGAACAAGCAGAGCTATTTAAGAAAATGCTTGATGCTGTATATGCAATCGTAATGCGTATGGTAACATTAATTTTACGCCTTACTCCATACGGCGTATTAGCTCTTATGGCAAAAACAGTTGCTGGTAGCGATATAAATGCTATTTTAAAGCTTGGTAACTTCGTGTTAGCCTCTTATGTAGCACTTATCGTAATGTTTATCATTCACTTATTATTAATTGCATTGTCTGGTTTAAATCCAATTCAATATTTGAAAAAAGTGTTCCCTGTACTAACTTTTGCATTCACATCTCGCTCTAGTGCTGGTGCGATGCCATTAAATATTGAAGCTCAAAAAGAAAAGCTTGGTATCTCCGAAGGAATTGCAAACTTCGCAGCTTCATTTGGGGTATCTATCGGACAAAACGGTTGCGCAGGTATTTATCCAGCAATGCTTGCAATGATGGTCGCTCCAACTGTAGGAATTGATCCATTACAACCACAATTTATTTTAACTTTAATCGCTGTTGTTGCTATTAGCTCATTCGGTGTTGCCGGAGTTGGTGGCGGTGCAACATTCGCAGCTTTAATCGTACTATCTACAATGAACTTACCAATCGGTATTGTTGCTCTAGTTATCTCGGTTGAGCCATTAATCGATATGGGTCGTACAGCTCTTAACGTAAGTGGTTCTATGACAGCAGGTCTTATTTCAAGTAAATGGCTTGGTGAATTAGATCAAGATACGTACAATCAAGATGATACAAAAACTGGTGAAATTGCTTCATAATGAAAAAAAGACGCTAACATACAATTGTTAGCGTCTTTTTTATTCCGTTCCCTCTTTATAGATCTTATCTTGAGAATTATCACTCCAAGTATTCTTCTAATTGCTCTTTTAACTCTTCCTCAATCTCATAACAAGATTCATCAGCGAGTTCTCCTACTTTCTTACTACCCAAAATGTTTGATTGAATTGGCATTCCTAAAAAGATTCTTTCACATTCCTAAATTGGAATATCGTGAAATTTAATCATCTCTTTTTCTTCATCTAATATAGCTATAGCAACTGTTGAATAATAACCCACCTCAAAGGGATTCTCTTTTTCTCTTGCAAATCCCATATCTAATTCCATGTTTTTTTCTATGTATAAATGCGAATACTCTTTATACAATTTAAGTGACATTCGCTCTATTTCCTTCTCCATACATTGAATGTTCTCTTTTAACTCCAACGTAAACTCCTGTTCTTTATATTTCATTTTCGCCTCCTTAAACATAGAAAAAGAGAATACAATAATATATTCTCTTTCCTCAAATATATTTCATTATCTCACAGCCCGTCCTTTTCACAAATAACCATTTTGTTCGCACCATTTATGAAATTGTCCTACGTCTACTCCAACTAACACGATATCCTTTAGCTCTACATCAATAATTTGTTCTCCAATTACAATAGCAAACTGCGATGCTAATTTTGTCTCGTTTTTCTTTACAATTCCAATTCGGTTCCGATGCGGTCCATCTTTTATATATGCTTTTTGTCCTACAATATCAAAGTTCAAGATTCTCACCTCTTTTACTGCGCTCAAATTGGAAATACGATCTCCACCTCGGAAAATTTCCTTTCATTGCACTATTTCTCTATATATATGACGAAACAATAAAAGAGTCCTTCCTTCTTTACAATTATTTTTTCTTTGTTTCATTTTTGTGATTGAAACGTAAAGTTTATAATAAAATACACTTGGAAGCGCTTTCTATGTAATTTTTTATGTTATAATATAAAAGTAGAACTTCGTAAAGAGGGTTAAAAAAATGAATACAAAAATGATTAAAAAAGTAATTGAAGCATTAAAAGTATATGGCTTTCAGGATGTATCATTCTGTGACAAAACGAGGCAATTTTTATTTCATAACGAAACCGATATTATGAGCGGCTATGCAGAAATAACATATAGTAGTCAATTTGAAAAATTCAACGTACAAATTCATCCAATTGAAACACATCACCAAGCAGAGTTACAAGAGGTTGAAAGACATATACAAGCTTGTATAAGAAAAGTGGAATATTTAAACGCACTTCTTACCGGGCAGACAAAACTAGATGATAAAATTATTATTATGTAAAAAAAGAACGTGATTGAATCACGTTCTTTTTTCATTATATGTTCATCTTTTCCTTTAGTTGTAATCCTGTAACAGATTCTAATACATCCATCGATTCTCCAAATGTCATATCAAAAATTGTATTGTCCTCTATGTACGGAAACTGTCTGAAACGCTTTTCTAACACCTTTACAGCATCTGATATAAAGTTTGCACTATCAATGCCAAATTCTGTTTCAAGAAGAACGATCCAATCTAACACATGAAAACCTAATCCATTGACGAATGCAATAAGTTTTTCTTCTGGGTTTGAAGATAAGAATACTTGGCGTTCCATCTCACTAAAAAGTTCTTCTCCTAAGATTTCAGCTAACTCATCATCATGTTCACGTTCAACAAGTTCTTCGTAGCCGTAATCATCCACAAGCTCTTCTACTTCTTCACTATCCTGACAAAGCAATTGACTAAGAAGTGCCTCTTTCTTAAATTCACTATTTTGTACGACTTCTAAAAAGCTCGTTTCCCATCCATTTTCTAATTTCATATTATGTACTCCTTTATATACGTTTCTTATCATCACTGTACCCAAAAGATCACTTTTATAACCTTTTAGGTAGTTACTATTATTTCACATGATTCATAACATAAGATGCAAACTCAGCTACATCTCCTTCAAAAATATTTATTTCTGGCAAGTGATAGAACGTTGTTTGGAGCGGGTTTCCTGCATCATATACATATATCGTTTTCTCTAGTGCAATCGCCATTCCAAACTCTGTATGGCTCCCGTTTCCGCCATCTAATATAAGTAAAAACACATCCGCTTCTTTTACAGCATTTTTTTCTGCCTGACCAATTTCTCTTAATTGTTCTTGATTCACTGCTCTTTCGTTTTTGGTCCAATCATATGTATGGTGCCATCCTGCATGTTTCAGTTCATTTGCTACGGAACATACAAGATGTTTATTTTGGAAACCTGAGGCGATATAAAAATTCATTTATATACACTCCTTCATTATGTATCGGGAAACTCCTTTTTAGCGTTAATTGTTATAGCTAAAATAAAGAACAACTTCAAAAAAAATCCCCATCTTTAAAACTTATTTGCGTTTAAATGATGGGATGCTTCATGGTCTTCTTTTATTTTTTGTTTTTTATAACTTTCATCAGCTAACATTTCTAGTTCAGCTGTTATCTCTGATTTTTCAAGCTCTCTTTCTTGCGAAAATTTCCTTGAAATATAAACAATAACACTACCAACGTACAACACAAAGCATATAATAAGTGCAGTATTTTCATAGAGACTTAGCTCCAACACAGTCACTCCTAATCCATTCGTATTTTCACGCTTCATTAATTGGAATTTCCCTATTAACCCATTTGTTATCCCGCTATTTGAGGGCAGTAAAACCCCCTCCTCAAATTCCAGTGAAAGCAAAGAAGTTAGATGGAGGATGCCCCCAACTGATTAAAGTTTCACTTTATTGTAACATAAAAATATCAATTCTTGGAATCTTTCACCCTACTAAAAGAGGCATGATTGTTTCATCATGCCTCTGAAATATTTTGAATGATTGTTTTAATTGCTTCTTTTCCATTATATTTTTTTAGTGCTGTTTTATACTTCTCATTATTTTGATTCAATTCTTCGACATACTTTATAAGAGATTTTACAGTTACATCTTCTTCATATAATACGGAGGCATACCCTTGCCTTTCAAAGGACTCTGCATTTAATATTTGATCTCCACGGCTTGCAAATTTCGATAATGGAATTAAAACCATCGGCTTTTGTAATGTTAAAAATTCAAAAATTGCGTTGGAGCCCGCGCGTGAAATAACAAAATCTGTTACCGCTAATATATCTGGCAGTTCTCCATGTACATATTCAAATTGTCTATATCCTTCTTTATTTTGTAAACTTTCATCAAGGTTACCTTTTCCGCAAAGGTGAACAATTTGATACTTTTTAAGAAGTTCTGGTAATGCTTCTCGAGCCGTATCATTAATTTTTTTCGCGCCCAAGCTACCTCCCATAATCGTAATAACTGGCTTTTTACGTGAAAAACCTAAAAATGCTAAACCTGTTTCACGATTTCCCTTCAGCACTTCTTCACGTACAGGAGATCCCGTATATATTACTTTTTCTCTCGGTAAATGTTTCGCCGCTTCTTCAAATGTAACAAATATTTTCGAAGCAAAACGAAGCGCAATTTTATTTGCTAGTCCTGGCGTCATATCAGATTCATGTAATAAAACTGGTACTCTATTTAGCCATCCTCCAATTACGACTGGTACGGATACGAAACCGCCTTTTGAAAAAATCACATCTGGTTTTAGTTTTCGAATCCTTACATACGCATCCATAACCCCCTTCATTACAAGAAAAGGATCTTTTATATTTTTTAAATCAAAATAACGACGTAGCTTTCCACTCGAAATACTATAGTAGGGAATGCCTTCCTTTTCTATAATCGTTTTCTCAATACCTTGATGAGAACCAATGTAAGAGATATCCCAGTTGTCTTCTTGTAAATATGGGATAATGGCTAAATTAGGTGTTACATGTCCTGCCGAACCGCCACCTGTAAAGACTATTTTCTTCATACGTCTCCCCCTTCTAGACTATAATACACTAAAATATCTTGCCTCAGGGTGAGAAAATACCATAGCCGTTACGGACGCTTCTGGCTCCATCATGAATCCTTCTGTTAATGAAATACCTATTTCCTCTGGATGAATTAAGCGAAATAGCTTTTCTTGATCTGCAAGTTCTGGACACGCCGGATAACCAAATGACACGCGTATTCCTCTATATTTCGTACGGAAACGTTCTTCCATCGTCAGTTCAGGTGAGTCTGGAATGCCCCAGCGGTCACGAATGAGCATATGTGTTTTTTCAGCAAGTCCTTCTGCTAATTCAAGCGCTAACGATTGAATTGCATGACTACGTAAGTAATCACCTTTCGCCTTCCACTCTTCAGCAATGTCCCGAACTCCTTCCCCAACAGTAACAGATAAGAAAGCAACATAGTCCATCTCATCTCCAATTGGGCGCAAATAATCGCCTAAAGTACGATAGGGAGCCTTTCCTTGTCTAGGGAATGTGAAACGCTCTATAACACGCGTATGATCTTCTGGATCATATATTACAATGTTTTGTCCGTCGCTTTGCGCTGGGAAAAATTGATACACTGCTTTCGGCTTTAACCAAGATTGTCCTTCCTGCAATAATTCATCTATTAAATCATTTAATTCATGTGCTCTCTTATCTCCCTCTTTCAAAAGCTTCTTCACATTTCCTTTTAATCCAAGGTGATGCCCAAGTAGCATTTGTCTATTTAAAAATGGAGCGAGATGAAGAGCCGGAATATCACGTAATACAATTCGTTTTGTTGAATCAGGCACCATAACCTCAACCTTCGGTAATGGCTCAATTACTGCTGGAACTTCTACTTTCTTCTCCTCTTTTTTTACGATATGAAGATGACGTTCTTTTTTATCCTGTTTCATCTTCTCACGCTCTTCTTCTTTTTGAAGCTTATTAATAATATCGAGCCCCGTCATCGCATCACTCGCATAACAAACGAGCCCTTTATATGATGGTGAAATCCGATTATCTGTAAACTTTCTCGTTAACGCTGCACCACCTACAACAATGGGAACATCAATATTTGCTGCTTTTAAATCTTCAGCAGTCGTTACCATTTGTTGCGCTGATTTTACTAATAAACCTGAAAGGCCTATAATGTCCGGCTTCTTTTCTTGTACTTCTTGAACAATTCGATCCGAACGTACATTAATTCCTAAATTAATAATCTCATATCCGTTATTCGCTAAAATAATTTCAACGAGATTTTTCCCAATATCATGCACATCACCTTTTACAGTTGCTAATAATACTTTCCCTTTTTTTGCACTATCGCTAGATTCCATATGTGGCTCTAAATAACTTACAGCAGCTTTCATACTTTCGGCACTTTGCAATACTTCAGCAACAATAAGTTCATTATTATTAAATAGTCGTCCTACCTCATCCATCCCTGTCATAAGCGGACCGTTAATAATATCAAGAGGTTTTCTTCCTTCTTCAAGTGCAAGACTTAAATCCTCGTGTAATCCTTGTTTCGTACCTTCTACAATATAATTTGCTAGTCGTTCATCTAGCGTTAACGTTTCTTGCACAACGACATCTTTCTTTTTAGCGACTCGGTAAAAGTTTGTAAATTCTTCTAACGTCTCTTTCGTCGTTTCAAACAGTAATGCATCTGCAAGGTGTTTTTCTTCCTCTGGAATCGACGCATAGCGTTCTAATTTTTCCGTATTAACAATCGCGTAATCTAATCCAGCCTTCGTAGCATGATATAAAAAGACGGAATTCAATACTTCACGTCCAGCCGGTGGTAAACCAAATGATATGTTACTTACACCTAAAATCGTTAAACACTCTGGTAACGCTTCTTTAATAAGGCGAATGCCCTCTATAGTCGCTGCCGCTGAACCAATATATTCTTCATCACCTGTCCCTACTGGAAACACAAGTGCATCAAAAATAATATCTGACGGGCGTATCCCATATTTCGTCGTTAATAATTCGTAACTTCTTTTTGCAATTTCTAATTTTCTTTCAGCACTTACTGCCATACCATCTTCATCGATTGTACCAACTACAATTGCAGCACCATACTTACGAAGAAGCGGTGTTACCTTTTCAAAACGCTCTTCTCCATCTTCTAAATTAATAGAGTTGATAACAGCTTTTCCTTGAATATAAGTAAGTGCTCTTGCCATAACATTTTCATCCGTTGAATCAATCATAATCGGTACTTTTAACACTTTCGTAACTTCAGTCAAAAATTTCTCCATATCTTCTATTTCATCACGATCAGGATCTGCCATACAAATATCAATAATATGAGCATTTTTCTTCACTTGCGCTCTTGCCACTTCAGCAGCCTCTTCAAATTTCCCTTCTGCTACTAATCGTTTAAATTTACGTGATCCAATAACATTCGTTCTTTCACCTACAAATAACGGTCTCATAGACTCATCATATTGCAGTGCCTCTAATCCACTAATTCCATGTCCTTCTCTCTCATGATGGTCACGAGGCTTAAGAGATGCTAGTGCTTCTTTCATTGCTTTTATATGTTCTGGTGTCGTGCCACAACAACCACCGATAATATTAACCCATCCTTCTTCAGCAAATCGCTTCACCTTTTCAGCGAGAGAAGATGGAGACTCATGGTAATGTCCATCTTCATCAGGAAGACCTGCATTTGGATAACAAGAAATGTAACACTCCGATAAATCAGATAGTGAACGAATATGGTCCCTCATAAACTCCGGACCAGTCGCACAATTTAACCCAACAGATAATGGTTTCATATGTTCTACTGATAAATAAAAAGCTTCAATTGTTTGCCCAGCCAGAGTCGTTCCCATTGGCTCAATCGTTCCTGAAATCATAATAGGAACCGTTTTTTTCAGTTCTTCAAAAGCAGCTTGAATTCCAATATAAGCTGCTTTCACGTTACGCATATCTTGACTCGTCTCAACGAGTAATACATCAACTTCTCCTTTTAATAATCCTCGTGCCTGCCTTGTATAAGCCTCAATCAATTCTTCAAAAGTCACACCACCAGTAACACTAATTGCTTTCGTTGTTGGTCCCATCGCTCCCGCAACATATACTTCCTTACCGCTTTCTTTAACAGCTTGCTTCGCCAAAAGTGCTGCCTTTTCATTTAGTTCTTCATCTAAATGAGACAGCTCATAATCACTTAGTACAATATTCGTTGCCCCAAATGTATTTGTTTCAATAATATCCGCTCCAGCTTCAATATAAGCTTTATGAATCTTTAAAATAACGTCTGGTCTTGTTTCTACTAAATATTCATTACAGCCCTCGTACTCTTCTCCTCCGAAATCTTCAGCAGTTAAATCCTCTTGCTGAATCATTGTTCCCATTGCACCATCTAATATTAAAATGCTATTTTGTAATTTTTCTTCTATACACTTCATCAATTAATACCTTCTTTCACTTCTTGCTTTTCTCTTACATATTTAACAAGATGTTCTGTAATTTCATATTTTAAAAATGGTGTAATAAGATAAATACCATTAAAATATTTCATCGCTGCGTCGATCAATTCTTGCGAAATGCGAATCCCTTCCTCAATTGCCGCCTCTTTCGTTTCGTGTCCATCCATTCTCTCTCTTATTTCTTCTGGAAGAGTAATACCCGGTACCTCAAAATGAAGAAAATCTGCATTCCGCTTACTTACTAACGGCATAATTCCAATAAAAATAGGTTGTTCCAAATGCTTTGTCGCTTCATACACTTCTTCAATTAACGCGATATCGTAAATTGGCTGAGTTAAAAAATATTCCGCTCCAGCATCTATTTTTCGTTCCATTCGCTTAACCGCTGCTTTTAAGTGCCTCACGTGAGGATTAAATGCGCCGCCTACAGAAAACCTTGTCGCCGGTCCAATTGATTTCCCTAAAATTGAACGTCCATCGTTCATTTCTTTAATCATTTTAATGAGCTCAATAGAGGACAAATCGTATACAGAAGTTGCACCAGGAAAATCACCAACGCGCGCTGGATCACCAGTTAAAGCTAACACTTCTTCCATCCCTAACGCCGATAAACCTAACAAATGAGATTGTAGTCCAATGACGTTATGATCCCTACACGTTAAATGTGTCAATACCGGGATATCATGCTTCGTTAATAACGCACCCATTGCCATATTAGAAATACGAGGCGATGCTAATGAATTATCTGCTAGAGTAATAGCATCTGCTCCCGCTCTTTTTAAAGCTCTTGCTCCTTCAAAAAACCGCTGTGTATCTAACGTTTTCGGTGGATCTAATTCCACTACAACTGTCGTTTGTTTTTTCGCTTTCTCTGCTAGAGTGACGTGAGCCTTCGAACGTTTCTCATGCGTATGAACAACTTTCGGCCTTTGAATGGTGTCTTTTTCTATTACAGGTGTAACATTCGTAACAGCGTGCTTCATACTTTGAATATGTTCTGGAGTCGTACCACAACAACCACCTAATAACCGAATACCTTGCTCAATAAATCTCGGCGTCATCGCCTCAAAATAAGCTGGGCTTCCCTCATATACGTAACGTCCCTCCACATAATTCGGGAGACCTGCATTTGGGTATGCTGATAAATAGCCATTTTGCGGAATCGATATCATTTTGAAAGCCTCCGTCATATGAAGCGGCCCTAGTTGACAATTTAATCCAACAACATTTGCACCGTAATCTATAAGTTGCTTTAATATTTCATTGACATCATTTCCATTTTGAGTCGTACCTGCTTCATGTAACGCTAATTGAGCAACAATTGGAATGTTCGTTTGCTTACGCAATACTTTAACAGCATGAAGTAATTCAAATTCATCGTAAAAAGTTTCTAATAGTAATCCATCAACCTGTTCTTCTAGTAAAGCCCCTGCCTGTTCAAGTAGCATAAACTCCCTTTCCATATCAGTCGTTGTAACGGCTCCGATATGTTTCATACCACCAATTGTTCCTAAAATTGCATTTTTATCTGTAACAGATGCTTTCGCCAGTTTTACTGCCGCTCTATTAATTTCTGTAACTTGATTTTCTAAGCCGTACATACGTAATTTCGCCTCATTTGCTCCATACGTATTCGTTTGAATTACATCTGCTCCAGCAGCTACATATTGTTTATGGATCGATATAATTAAGTCTGGATCAGATACATTCAATTCTTCAAAGCTACTTTGCAAGCCATGTGAATGCAATAACGTTCCAACCGCACCATCACCTATTACAATTCCTTTTGATAATAAATCTAGTAATTTCACGAATCTCCCTCATTTCTATCAATATAAAAACCCCCTCTTCACTTTGAAGAGGGGGACATAATCGTTCCTCCTCTTATTATGCAAAACATTCGTTTTGCAGGTATTAGCACCGTTTCAAACATTTCGTTTGAAGGTTGCCGGGTTTCACAGGGCCTTTCCCTCCACCGCTCTCAATAAGAGTTGTCTTTATTATTTTATTTATGTAGCTAAAAGGAAATGCGTTCCCCTTTTAACAATGTTTGTTAATTTTTTAATAAATTTAGCATGCACAAAAGTAAAAGTCAATGACACTTGCGGAAAAATAAAAATTTTTCAAAATAAAGTTGCAATTCAATTATCTTTTGTTGTAAAGTTAAAAACATAATAAAAATTTCATACGAACATTCTTATCTAGAGAGGTAGAGGGACTGGCCCTGTGACGCCTCAGCAACCATTAACATTTTGTTAATAAGGTGCTAATTCCAGCAAATTGTGAAAGATTTGACAGATGAGAAGAAGACTCTATTCAAACCGAAAGCCTTCTTCTTAGAAGGCTTTTTTTATTTTATATTCACTTAATGTTTCAATTTAAAAAGGAGGAATTTTCACATGTCAACAATCGAAACAAAACTAGCACAAATCGGCAATCGCAGTGAAACTACAACTGGAACGGTTAATCCACCAGTTTATTTCTCAACCGCTTATCGTCATGAAGGAATTGGTAAATCTACTGGCTTTGACTATTCACGAACTGGCAATCCAACTCGAGGTCTTTTAGAACAGGCAATCGCAGACTTAGAATATGGCGAACAAGGTTATGCCTGTAGTTCAGGGATGGCGGCTGTTCTCCTCGTCCTTTCTCTATTCCGCTCTGGAGACGAACTTATTGTATCTGAAGATTTATACGGTGGAACGTATCGATTATTTTCTGAACATGAAAAAAAGTGGAATGTTCGATGTAGATACGTAAATACACAGTCTATTAAACAAATTGAGCAAGCTATCACAACTGAAACGAAGGCTATTTTCATAGAAACTCCAACTAATCCATTAATGCAAGTTACTGATATTGCTGCTGTCGCAACTGTAGCGAAAAGGCACGGACTACTTCTTATTGTAGACAACACATTCTACACACCTTATATACAGCAACCATTAACAGAAGGTGCTGACATTGTACTTCACAGCGCAACGAAATATTTAGGGGGACATAACGATGTACTAAGCGGACTTGTCGTTGCAAAAGGAAAGGAACTTTGTGAAGAAATCGCTCATTATCATAATGCATCAGGTGCAGTTTTAAGCCCATTTGACTCATGGTTATTAATTCGCGGTATGAAAACGTTAGCGCTTCGCATGAGACAGCATGAAGAAAATGCGAAAGCAGTTGTTGCATATTTAAATGATGAAGACGGGGTGACAGATGTATTTTATCCTGGAAGAGGCGGCATGATTTCATTTCGCCTTAAAGATGAAGCTTGGATTAATCCATTCTTACAATCTTTATCCTTAATTACATTTGCCGAAAGTCTTGGTGGTGTAGAAAGTTTAATGACTTATCCAGCAACGCAAACACATGCTGATATTCCTGAAGAAATTAGAACAGCAAACGGTGTATGTAATCGTCTTCTTCGATTCTCCGTTGGCATTGAAAATAGTAACGATTTAATTCAAGACTTAAAGCAAGCCATTAAACTTGTAAAAGAAGGTGTAAGAATATGAGTTATTCTATAGATACACTCTTACTACACAACCAATATAAACATGACTCGCAAACAGGAGCTGTGAACGTTCCTATCTATAACACATCAACTTTTCACCAGTTTGATGTAGATACGTTCGGAAAATATGACTATAGCAGGTCAGGAAATCCAACTCGTGAAGCTCTTGAAGATATCATTGCTTTATTAGAAGGTGGAACAAAAGGATTCGCCTTTGCATCAGGCATTGCAGCGATTTCCACTGCATTCCTCCTTCTTTCACAAGGTGATCACGTACTCATTTCAGAAGATGTATACGGAGGCACTTACCGAGTGATAACTGAGGTACTCTCCCGTTACGGTGTTTCACATACATTTGTTGATATGACCAATTTAGAAGAAATAAAACAAAGCATTAAACCAAATACAAAGCTCTTTTATGTAGAAACACCTTCTAATCCACTTTTAAAGGTAACAGATATTCGCGAGGTTTCTAAACTTGCAAAATCTATTGGGGCTCTTACTTTTGTTGATAATACATTTTTGACACCACTATTCCAAAAACCACTTGAACTTGGAGCTGATGTTGTTCTTCATAGTGCCACAAAATTTATTGCTGGGCATAGTGATGTTACTGCCGGATTAGCAGTAGTAAAAGATGCAGAACTCGCTCAAAAGCTTGGATTTTTACAAAATGCATTCGGTGCTATTTTAGGACCTCAAGATTGTTCTCTCGTACTTCGCGGTCTAAAAACATTACATGTACGCCTCGAGCATTCAGCTAAAAATGCCAATAAAATTGCACATTATTTACAAGAGCACGCTAAAGTACAAAATGTCTATTATCCGGGATTACAAACACATCTCGGATTTGATATTCAACAATCTCAAGCAACATCAGCTGGAGCAGTCTTATCATTTACTTTGCAGTCAGAAGATGCACTCCGCCAATTTTTATCAAAAGTAAAATTACCTGTTTTTGCAGTTAGTTTAGGAGCTGTAGAGTCAATTCTTTCTTATCCAGCAAAAATGTCACATGCAGCACTGTCGCAAGAAGCTCGTGATGAAAGAGGAATCTCTAATTCATTACTTCGGTTATCAGTCGGTCTTGAAAATGTTAACGATTTAATATCCGATTTTGAAAATGCCCTTTCTTATGTAGAAGAACCTGTAAATGCATAGAGAAAAAAGAAGATATGAGAATAGGTTTTCATATCTTCTTTTTATGCGATTTAGTTATAGTCATTTGAAATTTTTCTTATAGTCCATAAAAAATAAAAGTATATCATCTATTTCTAAATAATGGATTAATTGATATATTAAAAAATAAAAAAGGGGTAAAAATAATGGATACTTGTGCAGATATTTTAATCGTTATCGATTTACAAAATGGCGTATGTTATGGCGGAGAGCATTTATTTGATTTACAGAACTTACTAACAAAAGTAAATAAAAGAATTTCTTCATACAGAAAATTAAATAAACCAATCCTTTTTGTTCAACATTGTGATGATGATTTAGTACCCGAGAAAGAACTTTGGGCTATTCATACCGATCTTGATGTTCAAGAACAAGATTTTTTTGTAAGAAAAACACATGCAAATTCATTTTATAAAACAAACTTAAAAGAAATTTTAGATCAATTATCTGTAAATCGCATTGAATTTTGCGGTGCCCAAACAGAGTACTGTATGGATGCTACGATTAAGTTTGCCCACGGACTGGGATACGAAAACTTTATGATACAGAAAACAACCTCTACGTTGAATAATCCTTTTATGTCCGCAAAAGAGACAATTGATTTTTACGAGAACATATGGAATCACAGATTTTTAACGTTGCTAAAAGATGAATTTTAGAATAAATGACTAATGACTTGATTATCCTAAGATTTATCAGCCGTAATCAAATATTTCATTATCACCATAAAGAAGCGAATTACATTCAGCTTCTTTTCTTTTAACCTGTTTTATATTCTATATATATCATTATAATTCCTTTGTCATATTATTTTAAAAATTTCGTATATTCATTTGAAAGAATAAGAAAATCATGATAAAATTGTGTTACAAATATATCTATATCTTTCAATTTTTAAAACGCATCGAAATTTTCACCCAAAAATGTCATTTTACAAAAACGTGCTAATTTACCTATTTTATTTACATCATGGTCTCTTTTCTTACAATTTCTTTACTTTAGGACTTTTTTTCTGCAACAACTATTTTCTTTTCTTTAAATTTTTGGTATGTATAGTATGGTATAATAGCTCACACGGAGGTGGAAAAGAACATGTTAGAAACCTTTCAAAAAGAATTAGAACTATATGAAAGTAATGCAGAATTATTAAAAGTGCTGGCTCATCCTGTTCGTTTATGTATCGTAAAAGGATTAATTGAGCGCGGTCCAAGCAACGTTTCTACAATGTACACTGGCTTAAACATGCCACAATCTACAATTTCACAGCATTTAGCAAAATTAAAAAGCGCTAAAATCGTTTCTAGTGAAAGAAAAGGATTGGAAATTTATTACAAAGTAGAGAACGAAACAATAATTCAACTCGTTCGCGTATTATTAGGTTAGGGACTAATAATCGAAGAAAAAGAACGTATTCTATATTTTTTATCTCATATCTTTAATATAAATATATATCATGAGAGGAAATATATAATACTACATAAGTCGTATTAAAAAACAAGACACAGTATATACTGTGTCTTGTTTTTTATATTGTTACATACCGCTCCAAATGTAAATGTTGCATATCTTTTGTATGTATAACAACATCAAACGCACTCCCTACTCCTCCATTCAAAATCATAGAACGAACTGCTCGATTTTGTTTTTGCGTTTCAGAAAAAGGATTCATATCTTGATGGCTCGTAAGCTGTTCTAATATCCCTGCAGCTAACAAGAACTCAGATTGTTTCTTATGCCATACTGCACTCATTCCTTGCATACTAAACATCTCCTTTAGCTCGTCCCAATGAATATGAGTAGTAAGATCCATTTCACCTGGATGCGCTAGTGGGTTACGTATTAGCTTATGCTGATAATAACCTCGCAAACTTCCTTCACGGTGTGCTGGATGCATCCATTCTTCTTTTGTGTATCCGTAATCAACTGTAATACATATACCTTTTTGAAACCATTTCGCAATTTCTTTTATATACTCCTCCATCACAAGTGGTACTTCAAAACGTTGCCCTTCAGCAATATGAATATTATATTTCAATAAATATCGACCAATTCTTTTATCTAACGGCCTACATATTTCTGAAAGGCTTCCTTCCTCTGTATATGTAATACGCACTTCATACAACATACCATTTCTTTTCTCAATTATTTCAACAGGAAATGCATCAAACAACTCATTCGAAAAGAGAATTCCCTCGAAAGAATCTCCCATTTCACTATAAGAGGTATAGTACGATACATTAGAAAATGAGCCAAGTTGCTCCTGCTGTAATTTCCTATGAAAAGGGCTCACTTCAATCATTGAATAGTTTAAATCAATAAAGGTTTTTGGAGATAATTGCTTCCATTCTTGTAAAACATCATAGGCAAACTTTCCAGTTCCCCCACCAACCTCACAAATATTCGAAGCAACTTCACCATTTTCAACAAGACGAATAAAAAGTTTAGCAAAAGTTTTTGCAAAAACAGAGGATACATTGCTACTTGTAAAAAAATCCCCTTGTCTTCCAATCTTTTCACGTTCTTTCATATAATATCCATGACCTTCTGTATACAATACAAGGTTCATATACGTACTATATGAAATTGAATAATCCTTTTCTTTCCCCATCCATTCTCTTAAAATGAGCTCCATTCCCATAATGACTCCTTATTGTAAAAACGGATTATTTTCTTTTTCAAAACCAATGCTTGTTTCTGGACCATGTCCACATAACACCGCTGTCTCATCTGGTAATACAAATAATTTCTCTTCAATACTTCCAATTAATTCAGCAAAACTTCCACCAGGCAAATCTGTTCTTCCAATGCTCATTTGGAATAATACATCTCCTGAGAATACAGCATTTGCCTCTTTACTATAATAAGAAATACTTCCTGGAGAATGTCCTGGCGTCTCAAAAATTTCAAAATTAAATGATCCAATTGTTAATGTACCTTCTGCATCAATAATATGATCCGCTGGTTTTGCTGTAATACTGCGGTTCATCATAAAAATTTGAGAGCCGTTTACAGTTGCATCTCCTAACCAATCTGCTTCTTCTTTATGTACGTATACAGGAATATGAAAAGCGTCTCTTACCGCATCAACAGCACCGATATGATCAAAGTGAGCATGCGTTAATAAAACAGCCAATGGTTTTAATTGTTCTTCTTGTAAATATGTAACGAGCTTTTCACCTTCGTGCCCAGGGTCAAAGATAATGCACTCTTTTTGATCGTTCATTAAAATATAAGCATTTGTTTGTAATGGGCCTAACGGCATTTGTATCCATTTCATATGAAAATCTCCTCCAGTTATTAAACTTACTTTTAATGATACAACATTTCTTTCTCTTAGGAAAAGAAAGGATGCTATCTCGACAATCATTTTTAAAACATGTACAATATAAAAGAGTAAATATTCCAAAAACTCATAATAAGAAATGGGTAGACAGAGGAGGATATTGCATGGGCCTTGTTATTATTTTTACACTTGTCACTCTGTTAGCTGTATTTGCTACGCTTAGAACACTTCGTGAAAAAAACTTTTTCGCGAGCGGCTTTGCAATTGCAACTGTACTCGTTTTCGGATGGTTTACGATCATGACTGTTCTATATAACGGGTATCCACCAGCAGCTTAATTCGTTTACACTTTATTCTTCATCGAGATTTCACACAAAAAGAGGAAGGGTTCCCCCTTCCTCTTTTCATATTTCAAAACTTATATCATCTTCGCTTCGTATTTGTGCTTTTTTACAAGCCAAGCTCCTCCGATAACACCTGCATCATTACCAAGTGTTGCAATAGCTAACTTCGTGCTCTTTACAGCACGTGAGAAAGCGTATTGCTCGAAATAGCGTTGAATTGGTTCTAATAGCGCATCTCCAGCTTTAGACACGCCTCCACCAATAACAATTTTCTCTGGGTTCAACGTACTAGATAGGTTCGCTACAGCTAACCCTAAATAAGAAGCTACCTTTTCTACTACTTCGCCTGCTAATTCATCACCTTGTCCAAGTGCTTCAAAGACATCTTTTGATGTAATACGTCCTTCTTCAGCTAACATAGAACGCAACATGCTTTCTTTATTAGTCTCTTGTATTTTTTGCATAGCAACACGTACAATACCTGTCGCAGATGCTACTGTTTCTAAGCAACCAGACTTCCCGCAATTACATGGGAAAGCATTTTCTGTAACTACTGTAATATGTCCAATCTCACCAGCAGCACCACTCACGCCGTGTACAATCTCACCATTGGCGATTACACCACCACCAACGCCCGTACCAAGTGTCATGCAGATTAAATCTTTTGCACCTTCACCAGCACCTTTCCACATTTCACCAAGCGCTGCTAAGTTTGCATCATTATCAATAACAACAGGTAATCCTGTTTCTACTTCTAATAAATCTTTTAGCGGATAGTTTTTCCACCCTAAATTAACCGCTTCATAAATCATTCCAGATGCCACATGTACAGGGCCAGGAGCTCCCATACCAATACCAATTAACTTGCTCTTCAATTCGCCTAATTCTTCTAGCTTTTTATCAATTGCTTTCGCAACATCAAGTGTAATATGTTTTCCTTGCTCACCTGTATTTGTAGGGATTTCCCACTTATGTAAAATTTCGCCGTATACATTAATAAATGCTAATTTAATCGTTGTACCACCAAGGTCAACACCAACTAACCATTTCTCTTCCATGTTGCTTACCTACCTTTATCTAATTCTTATTTAGCTCTTTTTGAATTTCTTGCTTCAATAAAAATAAAGCTGTTTGATAGTCTTGTGGATCGATTAGCTGTGATTGATTTAATTCACGCAATTCATCTTGCATTAATTGTAAATCTGCAATTCGATCTCCCGTATAAATAATCGTACCAAATTTCTTTAGCAATTGCTGAATATCATAAATAGATACCATTTCATCACCCTCTATGCTCACTTACTATAAAAATTATAATAAGAAAACGTTCACATATTTTATTATAATCAAGAAGAAAAAGTCTCGTCAATTTTTATTTGTCTATACAAGCTCATTTATAAGCATTGTTCCTTTTTCTGTAATAATTTTTTCTATATTTTTATCAAATGGCTCTATCGGAATGTGTTTTACCATTTGAAAATCATATGCTAATGATAGCGTTTTCCCTTTATAATGCACGAGATAACGATCATAATAGCCCCCGCCGTATCCAATCCGTTCTCCTCGCTCTGTATAAGCTACGCCTGGCACAATTTGAAGATCAATGTCATCCGCACTCACTTCTTCCGTAAGTCCCGGAATCGGTTCACGTAAGTTCATATACACCGTTTCTAATTGATCAAAATCACTAATTTTCCGGAAGGACATCGTTCTTGTTCCTTTATTACACTTAGGAACTACAACTTTCTTTCCTTCTTCCCAAGCTTTTTCGATAATAGGATATGTATTCACTTCATTTTCCATTGAGAGAGTAATTCCAATTGTTTTAGCTTCAACCCACTCTTTTTGCGCATACAACGAAAATGCAATCTGTTCTGATAAAGTTGTATATTGTTCTTCTGATAAAGAATTCATGTGTTCTATTATTTGTTTACGCAAACGCACTTTCTCTTCTTTCACACATTCTCCTCCTTACAGTGACACTTTACTCTATGATGATAGTGTATCACTTTTAACATAGGAATCGAATAAAAAAAGAAACAGTAGGAAAATATTCCTACTGCTTACTTTGTTTCACGGTGTAACGTAGACTTCTTGTCACGCTTGCAATACTTTTTAAGCTCGATACGCTCAGCGTTGTTACGTTTATTTTTCTTTGAGATATAGTTACGATCTCCGCATTCTGTACATGCTAGAGTAATATTCACACGCATTCTTATTTCCCTCCAGTACTAATAACTTAAATCAGACTATACTATAATACCACTTTTAAAATAAAAATTCTACACCTTTTGATATTGTCTAATTTTTTCTATAAGATTTTTCATGTTTTCCCTTGCTATTACTGGGTTTCTAGCATGTGAATACACTAAAAATTTTGGTTGTTTTGTGTCAGAAACGATATAAGACCACTCTTTTTCAGTATATTTGAACTGTACTCCTTCAAATATACCTTCTCCCTTCCTTTCAATATCATCCAATAATTTCCTCATAATTTTCCCTTTTTCATTCCATGAACATACCACTTCATCATAAAGTAAATAGAGCGGAGGTGATTGCTCTACTATGCTGAGAAACGTTTTTCCTTGCAATGCTATTAGCTCAAATAATTTTCCAATTCGATATAAAATATCTCGCTTCCACCTTACTTGAAACGACTTCCTTTCATCCTGCGTATAAAACAGAAGATAACATTCTCCTAATTTCAAAGACATTGGGTAAATATTTCCTGTAGATTCGAGTAAGAAATCTGGAATATCTACCTCTTCCAAATCTGTACCTTGGTAAATATTACTATGTTTATCGTATAACTCGAAATGATTTCCTTGCTCAGAAAACATAAGAGCCATATTTGCTTTACTTGATTTCATCAAAGCTTTCACATGATCTTTTTGTTCGCTTGCATAAATCCATGTAACTGTACAACCAAGTCTTTGTAGAAAGAGCATAAGTAAATGTTGCAACGTATCATTTCTCTTATTAATAAGAAGATGAAACTTCTGCATCTGTATTTTCTCGATATCAATATGCCCCAATATAACTTCTATATACTCATTCATAGAAACATGAACCAGCTTATTTCTCCCCATCTCTTTCTCATGCACGTAATAAAACAATTCGGACATATATACTTGTTCTATCTCTTTTTGCTGCTTATACGTTAACGGCATGCCAGCTTGACCATACAACTTTATAACAATCTCATTCTCATTCTCCACTTGAATGAAAACCCCACCTGCACATTGCAAATGATGAACACTATATTGAAAAAGTGACTCGTTCATTTCTTTGCATTCCATCGTATGAATCCCTATACCATGAATAGCATGTAAAAATAAATTTTTATAAGAGGTTGTTTCTATATTTTCTTGACTTCCAATTAATATACTTTCTCCTTTTGTAAAAAGAGAGCCATACGCCATCGCAATCTTCACGATAAACTGGGGAGTAATTTCAACATTCCCTCTTCCTACAATGCGGCTTTTTTGTAACCACCCTGCACTCATTTCACTCTCTTGAATACCAGCCGCTCCTACTATCGAATGACTATCAATCGCCTTATAAGGCCATAGTTTTCCTTTTTGCTTAATTATCGTACTTCTCCCGATATGACAGTGATCCGCTACAATGCTTTTTTGAAACAGTGTAACGTCATCTTCAACTATTGTACGCTCTCCTATTGTCGTTTCTAATAGTTCACAATACTTTCCAATATGGGCATTTGCAAAAACAATACTTTTTTGAAGATGAGAATAATTTGAAACGATACTATTTTTTCCAATAATAGAATATGGCTCAATTACAGCTCCTGTACCAATCTTTGCTCCTTCTCCAATGAAAGAGGGGCCATGAATTTTTGTCCCTTTCCCAATCGTCACCCCTTCTCCCATCCATACCATCGGTAATACTTCCGTATAAGGAATAGGTACTTGTAACTTTTTCGTTAACAAATCAAATTGTGCTTGTCGATATTGATTAAATGTACCGATATCTAACCAATAACCTTCTGACAAATATGCGAATAACACATTTTTGTTTGCCAATAACGGAAACACATCATGACTGAAATCAAAAAATTGTCTAGGCGGTATGTAAGAAAAGATTTCTGGCTCCATAATATATATGCCTGTATTCACAACATTAGATACTACCTCATTCCAGCCCGGCTTTTCTATATATCGTGTAACCTCCTGGTCTTTATTCATTACAACCAATCCAAATGAGAGTGGATTTTCTACTTCTTTCACAAACATTGTTACCATTCTTTTCTTTTGTTCATGAAACCTAATTCCTTCTGATAATTGAAAGTCAGTTAATGCATCCCCGCTTATTACAACAAATGTTTCATCTAAAAATTGTTCTGCTTGTTTAATACTCCCTGCTGTACCAAGCGGAGGAGAGTCTTCAAAATAATACAAGTTAACTCCCCATTTACTACCATCACCAAAATATCGCTTAATCGTCGTACTCATATATTGAACAGTAATTGCAATTTCACGAATACCATGCTGGCGTAATAACTCAATATTGTATTCTAAAACTGGTTTTTCTAATAATGGTAACATCGGCTTTGGAGTATTACATGTTAATGGTCTAAGGCGTCTTCCTTTTCCTCCAGCTAAAATAACCCCCTTCATATACTTCAGCCTCCACTTATATAATGTTCAGTAGCTCCATATACCATATGTATATTCTCTATCCCACATGAACTAGCAGCATAAACTTGATTAGTTAAACGAATCCTCATTTAAAAGACCCTATAATTAAATTTCCCACCTATAAAAACGTACGTTTCAAACAACAAGAAAGCGCTTACTATTAATTGATAAATAATACTTATTAACGAACAACATATATACTAATTTTCCCATTACATTATGATACATCTTATCATCATAAACTAAAGGAAACAACGAGCTTTTTTTGTCATGTTTTGACTAAAAAAAGCAGGTGATTTCTCATCACCTACTTTCATTCCTACTCATTCAATAAATAATGCTTTCCTTTTACTAAATAAAATACATTTTCAGCAATGTTTGTAATATGGTCTGCTACACGCTCAATATATCTCGCCACAAATGATAATTGTGTAATTTGCGTAATTGCTTCTGGTTGTTCCGGAACTGAAGATATAAACTCACGAATTGCTTTTCCATATATTTCATCAACGGAATCATCCATTTCAGCAATTTGTTTCGCGAAAGTTAAATTTTCTTGTTCATATGCTTCTAACGCTAAATGCAACATCTTATTTGCAACCGCAAACATTTCATCCAGGTTATGCAAACTAACAGCCACTTCTTTTTCCCCAAGACGAATTGTAGCCTTTGCAATATTAACAGCATGATCTGCAATACGCTCTAAATCTGTCGCTGTTTTAATTGAAATAAAGATCCTTCTTAAGTCACTTGCTACAGGTTGCTGCTTCGTAATGAGCATAAGCGCAAGATCGTTTATTTCCTCTTCTAAATTATCCATACGGTAATCACCATCAATGACCTCTAACGCTTTCTCTACATCCCTTGTATGCAGACCTTCCATAGCAATCAATAAAGCCGCATTTGCTAATTCGCCAAGCTCAATCACCTTTTGCTGTAACACTTTTAAATCACCTTGAAACTGTTCTCTTACCATTTTTTCTTCCCCCTCAATATTATGTGCCATTATATACAAAGTGAAACTTTAATCACCACTCATCAATCGGGCTTTTACAGGCCGCCTGCCCACCTAACTTCTTTGCTTTTGCTGAATTTTGAGGTGGGGTCTTACTGCCCGCAAATAGCGGGATAAATCTCCTACATAACCTCTTACGCTTGTAATAAACCTTAAGATAAAGAGAAGGTATTACTTCCCTATTAAAGTGAGATAAAAATAAGAAATGCCCTCTGTTAAGAGGGCATTTTCTCTTAGCTTTGCAACGATATCAACCAAAGCGACCTGTAATATAATCTTCTGTACGCTTATCTGAAGGCGTCGTAAATAATTTGTTTGTATCTGTATACTCCACAACTTCCCCGCTTAAGAAGAAAGCGGTTTTGTCTGAAATACGCGCTGCTTGTTGCATATTATGCGTTACGATAACAATACTAAAGTCTTTCTTTAACTCTTGAATTAATTCTTCTACTTTTAATGTTGAAATTGGATCTAGTGCCGATGTTGGCTCATCCATTAAAATAACGTCTGGCTCAATAGCTAAGCAACGTGCGATGCATAGACGCTGTTGCTGTCCACCAGATAAACCGTATGCATTATCGTGCAAACGATCTTTTAACTCATCCCAAATCGCTGCTCCGCGTAAACTTTTCTCAACAATTTCATCTAATGTCTTTTTGTCACGAATACCATGGATTTTTGGACCGTATGCTACATTCTCATAAATAGATTTTGGAAATGGATTTGGCTTTTGGAACACCATTCCTACGTGCGTTCTTAATTCTTCAACTGGATATGATTTATCAAATATATTGCGTTCTCTATACTCAATTACACCTGTAGTTCGAACGATCGGTACTAACTCTACCATGCGATTTAACGTTTTTAAGTACGTTGATTTACCACAGCCACTTGGACCGATAATTGCTGTAACTTCATTCTCATGAATACTTAAATTAATATCTTTTAAAGCATGGTCTTCCCCATACCATAAATTTAAGTTTTTCGTATCAAATACTACTTTCTTTGGCGCAGTCTCGATTTTCTCTTCGTTTTTCACCTGTACATTTACTACTGTTGCTACCATTTGAATTCCCCTTTCATCCACTTCCAACTTATTTTCGATTTCGTAACCATAAAACAAATATATTGATAAATAGCAACAAACCTAACAAAACAATCATCCCAGCTGCTGCTACATACTGAAATTCTTCTTGTGGCCTACTCATCCAATTAAAAATTTGAATTGGTAAAACTGTAAATCTATCAAACATACTAAATGGAACATAATTTGCAAACGCAAGTGCCCCAATAACTAATAGTGGTGCTGCTTCTCCAATTGCTCTTGATATCGCTAACGTACAGCCCGTTATAATCCCCGGGAAAGCATATGGCAATACAATTTGATACATCGTTTGCCACTTCGTAGCACCTAATCCGTAAGAACCCTCTAATAATGCACTTGGTACTGATCGGATTGCTTCTTGACTCGCCACAACAACTGTTGGTAAGACGAGTAAACTCATCGTCAGTGCTGCTGCAACTATACTCTCTCCTAAATGAAGAGCATATACAAAAATAGTTAAACCAAGCAATCCAAATACAACGGATGGTACTCCTGCTAATGTTTGATTATTAATCTCTACTATTTTTTTAAATAGAGATTCCTTCGCATATTGCTCTAAATAAAGGGCTGTTCCAACTCCAAATATAAAAGAAACAGGTATAACAATACTCATAAATAATATTGTCCCTGACAAAGCTGCAGCAATACCAGCTTCTTTCGGATTACGTGAAGCGAAATTTGTAAAGAAATCTATTGAAAGATAGCTTATACCTTTTTCAACAATTTGAAACAGTAACACAAACAAAATTACGATTGAAAATAAAATCGCTATATAAAATAACAATTTGTAAATTCGATCTTTTAAAAAGCGTGATGCCATGTTTTTTTGTATTTTTTTATGATTCAACATCCGCATATTATGTCATCCTCCTAAAACGGCGCATAATTGACTGCGAAATGATGTTCATAATAAAAGTAAACAAAAATAATGTTGCACCTACAGCATACATGCTGTAATACGTAATCGTTCCATGCGGAGCATCACCTAAACTTACTTGCACAATATAGGCTGTTAACGTTTGAATAGAATGTGTCGGATCAAGCGATACATTTGGTGTGGATCCTGCCGCAATTACAACAATCATCGTTTCACCAATTGCACGCGAAGCCGCTAATATAATTGCTGCCATAATCCCTGTAAAAGCGGACGGAAACACCACTTGTTTTACCATTTCAAACCGCGTCGCTCCGAGTGCTAATGAAGCTTCTTTCGTCCCTTTCGCCACAGCTCTCATCGCGTCTTCAGATAGAGATGCAACTGTAGGCATCATCATAAATCCGATAACGATTCCTGGGCTAATCGCATTAAAAAACTGTAAATCTGGTATAATCCTTTGTAAAAGCGGCGTAACAATTGTTAATGCAAAAAAACCATATACAATTGTCGGGATACCTGCTAATAGCTCTAACATCGGCTTTAATATTTTCCGTGCACTATTTGAAGCATATTCGCTTAAAAATACGGCACACGCTAAACCAATAGGAATTGCTACAAACATAGCGATTGCTGTTACAAGGAACGTTCCACATATAAGTGGTAATATACCGAATTTAGGATTTTCAAAAAACGGTAACCATTCTTTCTCCGTCAAAAAGGAGTACAATGATATTTTTTGAAAAAACATGATTGTTTCATTAGAGAGCGTAAAAACAATTCCAAGTGTCGTAACAATAGAAACGCTAGCAATTATTTTTAGTAACAAAGGCATTATTCGATTGATTCGCTGCGTTTTTTTTCTTTGTTTTGTATTTCTTTCAATCAAATGTTGTACAGAAAATGTAATTTGACTTTTGTCATTATGAGCCAAAGATGAAAACCCCTTTCCACCCTGACATTACCTTTTTATTTCTGTTAACATACGCAGCTGTTCATTGTATTTTTCTTTTCTTAATTTTACATACCCGACCTCTTCAGCGAGGTTACCAACATGCTGAATCATAAACTCAACATAGTTTGCTACATTCATTTTATTTCGGATAGATGCATTATTCACATAAGTAAGTAGTGGCCTAGATAACGGCTTATACTTACCTGACTGAATGGTCTCTTTCGTCGGAAATACACCATTCACTTTTATTGCTTTCACCTTATCTCGATTGGCCATATAATAAGCATATCCTACAAAAGCAATGGCATGTTTATCATTCATTACCCCTTGCATAATAACTTGATCATCTTCAGACAAAGAGACTTTTTTTACAATGCGATGATTTTGTAAGATGACATTTTGAAAATAATCATAAGTACCAGAGTCTACGCCTGGTGCATAAAACTTCACTTGTTCACGTGGCCATGTTGAATGAATTTGTGACCATCGCTTCTCTCTTCCATCTTCACTCCACAGTAAACGTAACTCGTCTACTGACATATCGTCTACCCATGTATTGTGCCGATTCACAACGATTGTAAGACCATCGTTAGCGACCTCAAAAGGTGTGAACTGAATAGAGTTTTTCTTCATCTCATTTTTCTCGACTTGTTTCATTACTCTCGAAGCATTATTTATATCTACTTCTCCTTTACTGAAACGATTAAATCCTCCTCCAGTTCCAGAAACACTGATGGAAATTTTCACGTCTGGATGCACCTTTGTATATTCCTCCGCTACTGCTTCTATAATAGGAAAAACCGTTGAGGATCCATCAACTCTCACTTCTCCCATATCATTTAAAGCAAATGCAGTAGACATTTCAAAACAGAGGAACCATATCGATAGTACGAAAATTATAATCGGTGTACGCATCCATTTCACGTGTTCTTCCTCCTAGAAGTAACCGGAAATAACAGGATTACAGATATAAGAATACTGCTAAACTATTAATTCGGTTTTAATTGTTTGTAAAAGTTTTGTAAAGTTCCACAAAAATCAACATACGATAAAGTGAAACTTTAATCAGCCCTCACCAATCGGGCTTTTACGGACAGCCCGACCCCCACCTAACTTCTTTGCTTTCACTGAATTTTGAGATGGGGGTCTTACTGCCCGTTAATAGCGGGATACAATTTTAATCGGTAGTAGTTATTCATTTTCTCTGATAATTTCCCTATAAAACAGTTATCCCCTATCCCACCATATACAAGTATCATTTATACGGCCGCGTTTTTTTCAATGTTGTATACTTGTCCACATTTATTACACGATATGCATAAACCATAAAAAAAAGCACACTATCTTTTCAGATAGTGTGCTTTTTTACAACTTTTTTATTCATCATCTTGCTCTTTATTTTTATTTTCTTTATCATCTTTTGGAGCTTCACCATTTACTTCTTTGTTTTTTAAATCAAAGTAAGCGTCCATAATTTCACGACCAATATATCCATTAATACCAGTCTTATCATCATGTACCCACGGAACGACAACAGAGAATGCTACTTCTGGATCTTCAAGTGGCGCATAACCTACTAATGTTAAGTTATATGTTTCCACACGTTCACCGTTTGCCTTTCTACCAATCTCTTTATCTCCGCCATACACAGTTTGCGCGGTACCTGTCTTCCCTGCCGCTTTATATTTTGCACCTGTAAAGTATTTTGTAGCTGTACCACCTGAATCATTATAAACTTGTCTAAATCCTTCTTGAACACGTTTAATTTGCGATTCTGGCATATCAACACGATTTAATACTTTCGGTTCCATAGATTGAACAACTTTCCCAACTTCATCCGGTTTCACTGCCGGTTGACGAATTTCTTTTACAACTTGTGGTTGCATACGATATCCGCCATTGGCAATCGTCGAAATATATTGCGCTAATTGAAGCGGTGTATACGTATCATACTGTCCAATTGATAAATCTAGTAAGAAACCTGGTTGACTACTTCTACCCATCTGACCAGCAGATTCATTCGGTAAATCAATTCCTGTTTTTACACCAAGTCCAAACTGTCCGAAATAATAACGCATCGTATCAAATGCTTTTTGAGGTATATCTAACGTACCACCTCTCACATACTGAACACCGGCGATATTCATCGCTGTTTTAAACATATAAACGTTAGAAGACATTTTTAAAGCTGTAAGGTCATTAATGTATCCCATCGTTTTCCAAGACGACTTCGTAGGTGTACCTTTTAATTTAATTGGTTCATCCAATTGCACCGATCCTGGTTGAATCGCACCAGTTTGATATCCAGTAAGTACTGTTGCACCTTTTACAGTTGATCCCATCGGATAAGAACTTGTCATGGTACCTAATGCAAAGTCATTTACTTTCGTTTGACCATCTTCGTTAACTAATTGTTTCCCCGCCATAGATAAAACTTCGCCATTTTTTGGGTTCATCATTACAACGAATGCGCGATCTAAAAGAGGTTCGCTTCCTTTAAACCTCATTAAATTCTTCGCAAGAATATCTTCCACGCGCTTTTGTAATTCCATATCAATTGTTAAGTTCAGGTCATTACCACTTTGTCCTTTTGATACATTAATCGTTTCTAAAATATTACCGTTTTTATCTGTAACATTTCT
This sequence comes from Bacillus sp. CCB-MMP212, assembly GCF_022748145.1. NCBI lineage: Bacteria > Bacillati > Bacillota > Bacilli > Caryophanales > Bacillaceae > Bacillus > Bacillus sp. CCB-MMP212. Next base: position 143,928 of record NZ_JALDQE010000002.1, on the reverse strand, counting down.
AACTTCTGCTTTCGTACCGTGTAGGCTATCTTCATACTGTTGCTCAAGATAACTTTTTCCTACCCGGTCATTTCGATTATAATCACGAACAAGATAGTAATCTAGTCTTTCTCTCGGTAAACCTTCATCAGATGTCGACACCCCACCAAGTACACTTCGGAATAAATCATCGTACGTATATTTTCGATCCCAATCAACATTCGTATCTACACCTGGTAATGCTGCTAAGTTTTCACTAATAATCGAATATTCCTTTTCTGTAGCATCCTTTTTAATAACTTGAGGTGTCATTGCATATCCGCCATCCATCTTACTCTTAATCGCGAGTATTTCTAAATCTTTTGCGGATAATTGATTAACCTCTTCTTCTGTTACACGACTTCGCTGGCGCTCGTCTAATTCTTTATCATCAATTTTTTTATCTTTAAACTCTTGACGATCTTTATTCGTAATTTTTTCTTTAGCTTCCTCTTTATGCATAGCAAGCCAATAATCCTTTTTATCGCGATCCGTTAATTTATCTGTCGGTACTTCAATCAAATCTGCTAGCTTTTTCGCTGTTTCTAAGCGATCTTCTGCAGTTGATCCTTTCATTTTTGTAAATGTAATAGTACGAATGGCTACATTATCTACTACAGCTCGCCCATAACGGTCAAATATTTTCCCACGCGGTACAGGATTACTTATCGTTGAGTTTTCTTTCTTCTCCACTTCATTCTTATATTCTTCACCACGAACAATTTGTACATATCCGAGCCTTACAATAACCGCGGAGAACATTAAAAACACGCAGAAAAACAGCACGTTTAACCGAAAAGGAACGTGGGTCTTTTTCTTATTTTGCTTCTGCTTCTTGCTCATACAAACCCCCTCTACCAACAGCTATGTAATGTGAAAGGGACACCTTCATACAGGTGTCCTCACTGCTGTCTTACATCTTTTTCTATTCTAGCATAAAACAAACGAGAAGTTAACCTTCTGGTTCAGTTTGGTTTTGCGCGTTTCCTTGCGTTACAACACTTGTTTTACTCGCATTTCCCTCATCATATTTGACATTTTTAACTGCAAAATAAATAAGAAAATGTCCAGCACCTAAAATACATAATAAGTAAGGTAAACTTTTTTCAGGTGGAAAGAATAGTACAGCACATAAAAAACTTAAAATGGAACAGATTCTTCCGGCGTTTAACCACAGCTCCCGAACAACGACATATTCCACACGCCATTCTCTCGCATTTTTCGCTCTACCAATTACGTCATATGTCATTGATCCATACGGAACAAGTAAAATAGGATATGCAATCGCAATACATGCCGCATAAATAAGTAATTTCGTGTATGTAACATTGAAAATAACTAAAAAGACGACAGCATATAAAATAATGCCTCCAAGTAAAATTGCTTTTTTTCGCCACTCCTTCTTTAACATACGAGCAACTAAGTAATAACATACAAAGGATACAGCAGAGTTCACTAAACTATATTTCCCTAATGCGAACTCACTATTAGTTGCTAAATAAACATATACTGAAATGACAAAAATAAACGTTCCTTCTCTCAATCCTTGGAAAAAATGAGCTCGTGTAATCTTTCCCCAGTTTTTATCAATCCGTCGTTCTTTCAATACTTGCACGATTTCATAACGCCCTTCACATTCTCTTTTAGATAAAAAGAAGCTTAAGACGACAGCAATTGCAAATAGAACTAATGAAAGAAAGAATATAACAGTATAACCACTCCATTTCTCCATACGTGAAATTGTGTATCCTGCTGCTATTGGTCCGATCATCCCAGAGAAGGATGTAAGAAGTCCAAGAAACCCATTAAAGAAATCTCTTGTTTCTGGTTCTGTAATTTCAAATGTCAATAAGTTAAAAGCCAACCAGTAAAAACCGTATCCTACTCCTAAAAGAGCCCCCATTAATAAAATATACTGAGAAGCACTTTTCCCCGCTACTAAGACAACAATAAAAAAAATTGCGAGCGTTCCTACTCCTATTCGTAATAAAATCGAGCGATCGATACGTTTCGCTAATTTTCCCCCTACAAGAAATGTGAGAGGCTGTAATATAACGCTGGCCAAATTATACAAGCCAAGATTCACATAATTTTGTGTTTGTTTCCATAAATAAATATTTACAAACGTATTCGATAAAGAAATTGCGAGCGTGTATAAACCTCCTATAAGGAGCAATAACACTAAATCCCGATTCACTTCAACGTCACCAATTATATGTTTCCACTTCATACACAACTCTCCTTTACTTCATGTTCTAGTCTTCCAAAGACAAGCCCAATTATGTAAAAGGAAAGCATAGAAAAAAGCTAGGGGTTCTCCCCTAGCTTTTTTCTATATTTATTACAATTATTTTGCTTCTTGGTAACGTTTTTCAGCAGCGTTCCAATCTACAACGTTCCAGAATGCACCAATGTAGTCTGGACGACGGTTTTGGTAGTTTAAGTAGTAAGCATGCTCCCAAACATCTAAACCGATAACTGGCGTTTTACCTTCAGTTAAAGGAGAATCTTGGTTTGGAGTGCTTGTTACTTCTAGCTCACCATTGTTTACTACTAACCAAGCCCAACCAGAACCGAAGCGAGTTGCGCCAGCTTTTGCGAATTCTTCTTTGAATGCATCGAAGCTACCGAATTTTGCTTCAATTGCAGTTGCAAGTTCACCTACAGGTTGTCCTCCGCCGTTTGGAGATAGGATTGTCCAGAAGAATGTATGGTTAGCATGTCCGCCACCATTGTTACGTACTGCTGTACGGATTGCTTCTGGTACTTCGTTTAAGTTTGCAACTAATTCTTCTACGCTTTTGTCAGCTAATTCTGCATGACCTTCTAAAGCAGCGTTTAAGTTTGTAATGTACGTGTTGTGATGTTTTGTATGATGGATGTTCATTGTTTCTTTGTCAAAGTGAGGCTCTAAAGCATCATACGCATAAGGTAAATTTGGTAATTCGTGTTTTGCCATTGTTATATTCCTCCCAGTTTATGTATTGCCACTTAAGTGACATACAACTTCATTCTACCCTAATTGCCATAGGGTGCAAACAAATAAATCACATTGTCTTGCTATCATTAAAGTAGCAAAATTCCCACTTCTTTTCAATTAAAATGCTCATATATTCCGTAAAAAAAGCTTCCTTCTACAAGGAAGCTTCCTGCTAACATAATAAACATGCGAAATGGATATGGACCCTGTAGGACTCGAACCTACGACCGGACGGTTATGAGCCGTCTGCTCTAACCAGCTGAGCTAAGGGTCCACAATTATGTATGTAACAACATATCAAATAAAGGAATTCCTATCGGATATGCCCTTTAAGAAATGTAAGATAAATTTACCATATAGAAAAGAAAAGTGTCAATTGTATTTTTCTTATTTAAAAGAAGAAAGTTAATAAAAAGAAATTTAGTTATCTCCACTATATGTAAATATAATATATCTTGAGATTCTCTAGATTCCTACGTTACAATGATTTTATACATACATAAAGGAAGTGAATCTATGTCCATATTTACCCAATTCGTAAAAAGCATATACTCGCCTAAAGATATGGCGCTATTCCGTTTTCAAAAAATCGGTAAAACCATTTTGTATATTATGCTACTTTGCTTAATTACTACTATTCCAAGAACTTTTTTGTACGGTAGTTTTATCCAAGATGGTGTAGGCATGGTAAATCAAGTCATCGATAAAGATTTACCTGATTTTAAAATTGAAAATGGCGAACTAAAAGCCGATATTGATCAGCCTATTGAAAAAGAAGAAGGAAATGCACTTTTCGTATTTGATCCAAATTCAACAGACCTAGAAAAATATCAAAATAAAACAGGTTTATTTGTTTTAAAAGATAAAGTGGTCTCTATGGGAAATGGTCAAACACAAACGTATTCTTATAACGATTTGTTAGGTGCATCTCTTGAGAAAAAAGATCTACAAGAATTTATTTCTTTATTCGATAATATTTATCCAATTTTATTATTTGTTATTGGATTCTTAGTGTACCTATTCCAATTATTCATCACTTTTGTAGGCGTGACTTTACTTGCGTTCATCGGTTCTGCTATGAGCAGTCAACGTAAACTATCCTATAAACAAGTTTGGACACTAACTGCATACAGCTACACAATCCCAACCATTTTCTTCATGATTATGGATTTATTCAAAATCGTCGTACCTGGCGCAACATTCATTTATATCGCTGTTGTTTTAATCGTTCTATACTTAACGATTAAAGAGGTACCCCAACCGAAAGAAAAATAAAAAAATGCCTAAATAGGCATTTTTTTTTTGGACAAGCATATATTCCTAGCAAAGGAGTGAAGAATATGAAGAGGTTAGGTATATTCCTATTCGTGCTTGTTCTCGGTTATATATTTTATTACGATATAAAAATCGGTACTTTACCGATGTTAAGTTCATATAAAAAAACAACTGCTGCCCAAACGATTAAAAAAGAAAACACAGACAGCCAACAAAATAAAGAGAATAAAACAGAAAAAGAAACGGATACATCTTATAAAACAATTGAAGTAAAAACTGGCGAGACAGTTCTTTCTATTACAGAACAAATTAACAAGAAAAAAATTCCTTCCATAGAAAAAGTCATTGACGACTTTAAACAATTAAACAAAAGTACATCTGCTACAAAAATACAAATTGGAAAGTCTTATAAATTCCCGTTATATCAATAAGCCATCACTTAATCCTTGTCAATTACATAAAGGCGCTGATACAATAGTAAAAGTGAAACCGAGCACTTCGGTTTCTATAGCCCTATATCACGTATACTATCATTGATATGAGGGACTAAATAAGAAACTTCTTTTATAAGGAGAGCGATCTATTCGTGAATGAAATGACTCATCGTACAAAAACACGTCCAGTTAAAGTCGGTAATTTAACAATTGGCGGTAATAATGAATTAATTATACAAAGTATGACAACAACAAAAACACATGATGTTGAAGCAACAGTTGCTGAAATCAAGCGTTTAGAAGAAGCTGGCTGTCAAGTCGTCCGCGTTGCCGTTCCAGATGAACGCGCAGCTAATGCTATTGCTGATATAAAAAAACAAATCAACATTCCACTTGTTGCTGATATTCATTTTGATTATCGCCTTGCTTTAAAAGCAATTGAAGGTGGCATTGATAAAGTACGTATCAATCCAGGTAATATTGGTCGTCGCCATAAAGTAGAAGCTGTTGTAAATGCAGCAAAAGAGCGCGGTATTCCAATCCGTATTGGTGTAAACGCTGGTTCATTAGAGCGCCACATTTTAGAAAAGTACGGATACCCAACTGCTGATGGTATGGTTGAGAGCGCGCTACATCATATTAAAATTTTAGAGGACTTAGATTTCCACGATATTATCGTATCTATGAAAGCCTCTGATGTTAACTTGGCAATCGAAGCATACGAGAAAGCTGCTCGCGCTTTTGATTACCCATTACATTTAGGTATTACAGAATCTGGAACATTGTTTGCTGGAACTGTAAAAAGTGCCGCTGGTCTTGGAGCAATCTTAAGTAAAGGCATCGGAAATACACTACGTATTTCATTAAGTGCTGATCCAGTTGAAGAAGTAAAAGTTGCTCGTGAATTATTAAAATCATTCGGTCTTGCGTCTAACGCAGCGACACTTATCTCTTGTCCAACTTGTGGTCGTATTGAAATCGATTTAATTAGCATCGCTAACGAAGTGGAAGAATACATCTCTACACTTCAAGTACCAATTAAAGTTGCAGTACTTGGTTGCGCTGTAAATGGTCCTGGTGAAGCTCGTGAAGCTGATATCGGTATTGCTGGTGCACGTGGAGAGGGATTATTATTCCGTAAAGGGCAAGTCGTTCGTAAAGTACCAGAAGAAACAATGGTAGAAGAACTGAAAAAAGAAATCGACGTAATTGCTGCTGAAATGGCTGCTGAACGAGAAAAAGAAAAAGAGACACAAGAACAATAAAAAGAAGGTTGCCACAATATTTGTGAGCAACCTTCTTTTCTACGTAAAAAAGCTCGTCAGTTATATAACCGACGAGCTTTTACTTTGCACATTTTGGACAACGACCATATATTTCAAACTTATGACCCGTTACTTCATAACCAGTAAAATCTTTATTCATAAAATCCATTGGGCAGGAAGTAATCTCTTTCGTCCCCCCACAATCCAAACAAATAAAATGATGATGATGTTCCATAATAGAACAAGTGAAACGAAAATGTTTTTCACCATTTAATTCCGTTTGTTCTAAAACACCAATCTCAGCAAAAACTGTTAAGTTACGATAAATCGTATCAAAACTAAGCCCTGGATAATCGTCTTTCATATGCTCTAAAACGTCTTTCGCAGTTAAATAACGATTATGTGCTGCAAATAATCTGAGCATCTCTTCTCTTTTTCCAGTATGTTTGTATCCTTTTTCCTTCATTAGGCGTAAAGCTTCTGTTAGATTCATACCTATCCCTACTTTATGCAGTTTTTTTCTTCTTCCATAAAATCGCACCGATTAAAATAAGAACTGCTATCATAACAATTGTACCACCTGGTGCTAGATCAAGTTGATACGAAGCAAACATTCCACCAATTACTGCAATTTCACCAAATAAAATGGAAAAGAAAATTGTTTGTTTAAATCCTTTAGCAATACGAATACTTGCTGCAACTGGTAACGTCATTAATGATGATACGAGAAGAACCCCTACTACACGCATTGATACTGCAATGACAAGAGCAACTAATATAATGAAAATAAAGTGAATCCATTTCGCTCTTAAACCAGTTGATACTGCGTATTCCTCATCAAATGATAGTAGAAACAGCTCTTTATATAATAAAATAATTGTCGCAACAACAACAATTGCTACAATCCCAATAATAATTAAATCCGTACTTGTTACAGCACTGACACTACCAAATAAATAACTAAATAAGTCTGTGTTAAATCCATTTGCAAGTGAAATGAAAATAACTCCAACTCCCATCCCTGCCGAAAGAATAATCGGAATTGCTAATTCTTGATAGTGCTTATATACAGTTCTTAACTTTTCGATTAATAGCGCTCCACCAATTGAAAAAACCATCCCCATATATAAGGGGTTTAAAAATCCACCTGTAAAAATGGTTTTTTCAAGTAATAAACTTGCTGCAATACCTGATAACGTCACGTGACTTAATGCATCCGCAATAAGAGATAAACGACGAATAACAACAAACACACCTATTAGCGGTGCAACAAGTCCAATTAAAATACCTGCGTATAAAGAATTACGTAAAAAGTCATATTGTAAAAAATCTTGTATCATTATATCCTCCCGTGATGCTCATGTTCGTGTTCTAAACGATGAACATGATGTCCATATAAGACGGACATTTCTGCATCTTCTAACTCTCGGAACTTCTCTACATTTCCATGGAAATGTAGATGTTGGTTTAGGCATGCAACATGTGTTACTTTTTCGGTAACAGCTCCCATATCATGAGTAACAAGAATTAATGTGATCCCGAGCCTTTTGTTTAAATCCTCTAATATTTCGTAAAAACTTTCCACATTTTTTACATCGATTCCAACAGTAGGCTCGTCTAAAATAAGCAATTCAGGATCACTAACGAGCGCACGAGCAATAAATACACGCTGTTGCTGTCCACCAGAAAGCTCTCCAATATTACGACCTTGAAACTCACTCATCCCTACATCAGCAATTGCTTTTTCTACCTTTTTCTTATCCTCTTTTGTGAAAAAGCGAAAAAGCCCTTTTTTCGAAACAAGTCCCATTGACACAACTTCAGAAACAGTTGCTGGAAAACCAGAATTGAAACTATTTGCTTTTTGGGATACATAACCAACTTTATTCCATTCCTTAAACTTCTTACTATCAACGCCAAACACACGAATGCTTCCTTCTTTTGGCTTTAAAACGCCTAATAAACACTTAAGTAAAGTTGATTTACCTGAACCATTCGGTCCCACTAAACCTAAAAAAGCTCCCTTCGGAACTTGCAAATTAATATTTTCTAACACATTCCGATCTTCGTATCGGAATGTTAAACCTTCAATCTCTAATATATTATTCATAGCATCTCACCTATTTTAATTCAGAATGATTCCGATTTATATCTATTTGAATTATAGTACAGCTTATTATAGTTGTAAACCAATCTGCCTAAAATATATCTATTTTTTCAAGAAACCTTACTATTATAACAAAAAGCAGAGAAAAATTCTCTGCTTTCGAAAAATATTCCTATATACGTTTAGTGAATAGCCGATTTAAACTTACCACCATTTGTCTCTTGCGTGCTCATAATCGTAACAAACGCATTTTCATCAATTTCATGCACAATTGACTTTAACTTCGTCACTTCTAGACGCGTTACAACTGCATAAATAACTTCTTTTTCTTTATCTGTATAACCACCTTTTGCTACAAGCTTTGTAGTTCCACGGCCGAGTCGATGTAAAATCGCATTTGATACTTCCTCATATTGATCAGATACAATTAAAACTGCTTTCGTTTCATCTAGCCCTTGAATTACTGTATCGATTGTTTTAAATGCAATATAGTACGTCATAACAGAATACATCGCTTGTTCCACACCAAACACAAATGCTGCCCATGCAAAAATAAATAAGTTCACAAACATTACGAATTCACCAACAGAGAACGGTAATTTCTTCGTTAATAAAATCCCCATAATTTCAGTTCCATCTAACGATCCACCATGACGAATTACAAGTCCTACACCAAGACCTAAAATAAGACCACCAAACACAGTCGCTAAAATAGGCTCTGTTGTAAACGGTGGCACCGCATGTAACGTTGACTCAATGAATGCTAGTGCTACAATACCAAATGCCGAAGATAACATAAATGTTTTTCCAATTTGCTTATAACCCGAATACATAAATGGGATATTGAGAACAACGACTAAAGTAGAAAAACTTAACCACCAAATATTAGGAGTAAGATAATCTAATATAAGAGAAATACCAATAATTCCACCATCAATAATTTTATTTGGCATTAAAAATAGTTCAATTGCTACCGCCGCGCATGCTGCCCCAAAAATAATCATAACTAAACGATAAATGAGATGAATAACACTTTCTTTTCGATGTTGCTTTTGCTCCATAGGTCCTCCCTTTACTCTTTTTCTGTAGTTTTGTCCTTATATTATAACATACGCTTCTTTTCCTCATGAAAAAAGAAACTCTATACGAATATGTACAAGCTATATGCTCATATATTTCGATAGAAGAACGCGTGAAGGAGGATAATAAGATGAACCTCATTAAACAAATTGTTAATAAAAAATTAAATCATATTTCTACAAAAGAGTTATTAAAATATAGCAAAGAATATGAAGTTTCTATTACGACTGCACAAGCTGACCAAATCGTTTTACTTATGAAAGGTAAAAATATTAATATTTACGATAACAACGAGCGACTAGAGCTCTTAAAACAGATCGCAAAAGTAACTTCCCCTGCCACTGCCCAACAAGTAAATACATTATTTCAGCAATTACTAAAATAAGGAGGGGAAATCCCCTCCTTATTGCGCTTTAATTTTTTCAAGAAGCCCTTCATCAAAAGTACCGTTTTTCAGCATTTCGATTTCCAATTTGTATGGTGGCTTCTTATCTTTTTTATCTTCCCCTACATACGGTGTTTCAAGAATTTTTGGTACATGCATTAACTGTGGATGATGTACAATGTGATGCAACGCTTTATACCCAATGTGACCAAATCCGATGTTTTCATGACGGTCTTTTCCTGCTCCGCGTACATTTTTACTATCATTAATATGAAGTACTTGTAAACGATCTATACCAACGATCTTATCAAATTCGTTTAATACACCGTCAAAGTCATTTACAATATCATATCCTGCATCGTGCGTATGACACGTATCAAAGCATACAGATAGCTTTTCATTATATTTTACGCCATCAATGATCTTTGCAATTTCTTCAAAGCTACGACCACATTCTGTTCCTTTTCCTGCCATCGTCTCTAACGCAATGTTAACCGTCTGTTCTGGCGTTAGTACTTCATTAAGCCCTTTAATAATTTGTTGAATACCAGCATCTGCTCCAGCACCAACGTGCGCTCCTGGGTGAAGAACAATTTGGTTCGCTACACCTAATGCCGATGTTCTTTCAATTTCCATACGAAGGAAGTCTACACCTAATTGGAATGTTTCTGGCTTCGTCGTATTCCCAACATTAATAATATACGGCGCATGGACGATAATTTCCTCAATACCATTCAGCTCCATATGTTTTCTTCCTGCTTCTATGTTCAATTCTTCAATTGGTTTTCTTCGTGTATTTTGCGGTGCACCTGTATAAATCATAAACGTTGTTGCACCGTATGAAACAGCCTCTTCACTTGCTGCTAATAACATGTTCTTACCACTCATGGAAACATGAGATCCAATCTTTAACATACAATCACCTCTTCAATATACAATAGATATAATGATAGCATAATTTGTAGAAATATGTAGTGAATTGTTTGTTCACAAAAGACGCACTACACAAATTTATATGAGTATTTAAACAGACTATACTCTTCATTTAAATTAGCGGGATTAAAAAAAGATAAGGGAAACCCCTTATCTTTTTTTATTGCTATATTTTCTCTTCACTTTGTCACGTTCTGTTGCAAGTTTACGTTTATAGTTTGGTTTTACTTTTTTCGGTTTTTTAATAACTTTCGTTGCCATAACATCAAGTTCGTCATTTGGTTTTTTACGGCTCTTACGACGACGACGCTCACCTAAATCCGCCCACTCATCTCCGCGTAAATCTACATGTTTAAACTCGATATGACGTTGTTTTTCTAAGCTATCTAATGCTTCCTCGTTTGCTGGATCATAAATCGTCACTGCAATACCAGAATGCCCCGCACGTGCTGTTCTTCCAACGCGGTGAACGAAGAAATCTAAATCTGATGGTAGTTCATAGTTAATAACATGGCTAATTCCTTCAATATCAATACCACGTGCTGCTAAATCAGTCGCAACAATATATTGGAATTCAAGGTCACGAATTTGTTTCATCATTTTTTTACGATCACGTGGTGATAAATCCCCGTGAATTCGTCCAACTTTTAAGCCGCGTTCCATTAATCCATCAGCAACTTGATCTGCCATTTTTTTCGTATTCGTGAAAACAACTGCTAAATACGGTTTAAATTGAAGTAGCATTTTATTCACTAAATCAATTTTATTACGATGTTTAGAAGGCACTAAATAGTGTTCAATGTTTCCAGCTGCAACTTGTTTTGGATTGATATGAATATGCTCTGGATTCTCCATATATTTCTTCAGAAACGGTTTTAGTTTTTGAGGAATTGTTGCAGAGAAAACTAGCATTTGCAAGTTTTTAGGCATGCGTGCTGCAATTTTATCTACATCGTGAATGAATCCCATATCAAGCATTAAGTCAGCTTCATCGACAATAATCGTATTTGCTTTATGAACAAATAATGCTTGTTCTTCTACTAAGTCTTTAATACGTCCTGGTGTCCCGACTACGATATGAGGTTGTTTTTTCAACTTTTCAATTGAACGTTGTTTATCAGTTCCACCAATTAAACAACGCGCTGTAATCATTTGATCTTCCGCACAGAATTTTGTTAATTTCACAATCTCTTCGTAAATTTGTTGTGCTAACTCACGAGTAGGTGCTGTAATAACAAGTTGTACTTCTTCACGGCTTGCATTAATTCTGTTCAATGTAGGAAGTAAGTATGCATGTGTTTTCCCAGAACCTGTTTGGGATTGTCCAATTACACTTACACCTTTTTTCACGACCGGGAAAATTTTCTGCTGAATTCCTGTCGGCTCTGTAAAGCGTAGTTCACGAACTGCATCTATTAAAAATGGTTTAAAATCATACTGTGTAAAAGTTTGTTGTGTCATAAGTTACACCTTCTTTCTAAATTTCTACTGCGCGCACAAATCAGTCAAGTCTACATTATATCGAAATCTACAAGTAAAATCCATCTTTAGTTTAGGTTTTCCCTTCAAAAACTAACCTTCTTCCCCCTTATTGCATATTGTATGTGTATATACCTAACTGAAGAAAGGAGGATTTCTCACATGTTTCCAAAATCCCCCACAAGACAAATGTATCCAAATCAAGGGCAGCAACCTTATACACCATATCCAATTCCACAACTACCACCGATGGCACAAAAAAAGAAAGGGTTCCTTGCTAAACTCTTTAAAAAACACGATCCAACCGAACCTTACATGCAAATGGTTCCGCCTTATCGACAAATGGAAGGACCGCCACCAATGATGCACCAGCACCAGCAACCGCCACCTCAATATCGGCAACAATATCAACCCCAATATCAACAGCAATACCCACAGCAGTACTCACAGCAATATCAACCATATATGCAGCAGCATCCAGAGCAAATGATTCCCCCTCAAATGTACGAATCAAACGAAACGCGCGGCGGTGCAACAACTACAGCAGCATCCAGTAGCGGCATCGGCAGTTTTTTTGCGAATTTAATTTCGAATCCAACTAATATGATAAACAATATAGAAAAAGTATCCCAAGTCGTTCAATCTGTAAGCCCTGTCGTCGAACAGTACGGCCCTATTATGCGTAACCTACCAAGCATTGTTAAAATCCTCACCTCTGGAAAAAGTACGGAAGAAGATTCAACTAAAAATCAGGCTGAAGACATAACAGAAAAGGTTGAGGTAGCAACTCCACCTCCTCCACAAAAAAAAAGAAAAAGAAAAAAAATAGTGATTGAGCCAGTCATAGAAAAAGAATTACGAGAGGAGCCTGTTCAAAAAACAGCAACAAAACCAAAACTATATGTGTAACAATCCTTTGTTTTCTATCCACTCCTCCTTTATAATGTAAAAGACTATGCACAAAAGTATCCCTTGTTTAGAAGGAGAGGATTACTCATATGAAAATTGTTAAAATTTCCCCTCGTGGTTATTGCTACGGTGTTGTCGATGCAATGGTAATTGCACGTAACGCCGCATTAGATAAATCATTGCCGAGACCCATTTATATTTTAGGTATGATTGTTCACAATAAACATGTTACAGACGCTTTTGAAGAAGATGGAATCATCACATTAGACGGTCCAAGTCGCTTAGAAATTTTAGATAAAATTGATTCTGGTACTGTTATTTTCACTGCACACGGTGTTTCTCCAGAAGTTAAACAACGCGCAAAAGAAAAAGGTTTAACAACAATCGATGCCACTTGTCCAGATGTTACCAAGACACATGACCTTATCGAAGCTAAGAAAGCGGAAGGGTATCATGTCATTTATATCGGTAAAAAAAATCATCCAGAGCCAGAAGGCGCAGTTGGTATTGCACCTGACATCGTTCACCTTATCGAAAAAGCCGATGATTTAAAAACATTAGAAATCCCAACAGATAAAATTTTAGTAACGAATCAAACAACGATGAGTCAATGGGATGTTCAACATTTAATGGAGGACATTCAAAAAAAATTCCCAACAGCAGAATTCCATAAAGAAATTTGTTTAGCAACTCAAGTTCGCCAAGAAGCTGTCGCTAAACAAGCTGATGTTGCAGACTTAACAATTGTTGTCGGTGATCCGAAAAGTAACAACTCAAACCGTTTAGCACAAGTGTCACAAGAAATTGCTGGTACGAAAGCATACCGCGTTGCAGACGTAAGTGAGATTAAATTAGAGTGGCTACAAGGTGTAGAAAACGTAGCTGTTACAGCAGGTGCTTCTACTCCAACTCCAATTACAAAAGAAGTTATCGCTTTCTTAGATCAATATGACCCAATGAATCCCGCTACATGGGAGAGAGTTCGAAAAGTACCGTTACAAAAAATATTACCTCGTGTAAAAGTGAAAAAAGAACAATAATAAAAACCGTTGCCTATATGAGCAACGGTTTTTATTTTTCTTATACAAATGTAAATGGATCTGTATGTAATTGCGAAGCATGAATGTGTACATTGAGTTTCTTTGCATCCACTTTTTCTTGTAATTGCTTTTGCACACCTTGCTTCATTACTTTTTCAACGTTATGTCCTGGGTCAACTATATTTAAACCGAGCATCATCGCATCATGAGCAACATGATAATACATGTCACCTGTTACATATACATCTGCTCCTTTAAATTTAGCTTGATTGATGTATTTGTTACCATCACCACCAAGTACAGCTACTTTGCGCACTTTATCATCTAATTTCCCAACAACTCGTGCACCCTTTACATCTAATGATTGCTTTACATGTTCTGCAAACTGTCCAAGTGTCATTTCTTCTTTTAAGTATCCTATTTTCCCAAGCCCTAATGTTTCGCCTTTGTTATCAAGTGGATACACATCATACGCTACTTCTTCATATGGATGTGCCGTTACCATTGCTTTAATCACTTTTCGTTGTAGTGAAACTGGAATAATCGTTTCGATCCGCACTTCTTCTACGCGCTCTAACTGTCCAGTTTCCCCTACATAAGGATTTGTCCCCTCTTGAGGTACAAACGTACCTGTACCCTCGCTACTAAACGTACAGTGGCTATAATTGCCGATATGACCAGCACCTGCGTCTCCTAATGCTTTTCGTACTTCCTCTGCATGAGTTACTGGCACAAACACAACAACTTTTTTCATTTCTTCTGCATATGTCGGTGCCAAAACTTCTGTATTTTGCAACCCTAACGCCTCAGCAAGTAAATCATTTACCCCGCCCTTGGCAACATCCACATTTGTATGCGCTGCATAAATGGCAATATCATTTTTAATACACGTTTCAATAATTCTTCCGTACGCTTTATCTGTATGAATCGCTTTTAACGGATTAAAAATTAAAGGATGATGCGCGATAATGACATTCGCCCCTAATTGAATCGCTTCCTCCACAACTTCCTCCGTTACATCTAATGCAATTAATACGTGTTGTACAGATTTATTAAGCGCTCCAATCTGCAGACCAATTTTATCTCCTTCCATCGCCAGATGCTTCGGATACATACTTTCAAATAAAGAAATAATTTCATGGCCGTTTGGAATTTTACTCATGATAAAATCTCCCCTATCATTTTCATTTTCGCTTCTACTTCTGCACGTTTCGCTTTTGTTTCTTCAGAATTAGCCGCACGTTCTAACTGTTTTAAAATATTTTGGAAGTTTTTCAATTCCCCTTCCCATTTTTCAACGAAAGCTTCACTTTTTTCTTTTATTAAAAATGGCCCCATAAACAATCCCGCTTGTTTATTTTCCGAGTAAGGTGCTTCGACATTTCCTCGCTCTCCTACTAAAATCTCATAAATTTTCCCATCTTCTTTTACGATTTTTTCATGGATAAGCTCCCAACCATTTTCAACAAACCATTCACGAATATGATGTGCTGCAATATTCGGCTGTAAAATTAAACGTGTTACACCTTCTAATTTTTCTTTACCACTTTCTAAAATGTCACGAATTAACGCTCCACCCATTCCAGCAACCGTAATTACATCTACTTCTCCTGGCGCTATAACAGCTAATCCATTCCCTTTACGCACATCTACTTTATCTCGCAAGCCACTTTCAGCTACAGTTGCTTGTGCAGAGCGAAACGGTCCATCTACAACCTCTCCAGCAACTGCTTTTGTAGCAATATTATTTATAATTGTATAACACGGTAAATACGCATGATCCGATCCAATATCAGCAACTGTAGATCCTACCGGTATTTCACGCACAACTTCTTCTAATCGTTTTGAAAGCTTTACTTCATTCATGTATTTCCATTACTCCTTCTCTTGTCAGTCTGTCTCCATGATAATGAATTTATAGTAGTTGTTGCAAGCCTATAACAACAATTCACTTCTCTATCATTTATCGTATTTTAGAAAATATAGAAAAACAAGCCCTTTGCATAAGCAAAAGACTTGTCATACGGAACTTTATTTTTTCTTCGATAACCAATCAGCTACTTTAGTGGCTTGATCAGCTGGAACTATATTAGCAGGCATATTGCCCTTTCCTTTCGAAAGAATTTCTTTAATTTCATCCTTTGAAAGTTTCCCACCAATTTTTTGTAAGTTAGGTCCTACTGCCCCTTGTAACTGATCACCGTGGCAGCTCGTACAGCTTTGCTTCACAATATCCTCTGGTTTTGATGCTGTTTGTGCTGGCTTCCCGCCATTTTTTGCATCAGCTAACTCTTTAGATTTATTTAGCCCCTGAAATGAAAATACAAACATAACGATAATACCCAATGCTGCAATAAGAGCGAACGGAATCAGCGGATTACGTTTCATATCTCTTCTCCCCCCTCTATACCCCTAAATAGTTAGATGATTCAGTCATTTCCATTGTACTTGAAAACGCTCTATCAGAAAAGAGAAAACTACTACTTGTTAAAAATATTCCATAAATTCAGTTTATTGTTTTTTATTGTCATATAGCTTATTATTTCGATAATTATTAACGTTTCTCATCATATTTTTCGCTTTTCTACATATATTTTTGTATAGAATAAACAAAATTAATCGAAAAATCGAAAAATGAGCATTTGCAAATCAAAAGACAATTCTGTAAAATAAATTACAAGAAATTGTAATCGTTGCCGATAGCTAAATTTTAACAAAAATTAACAAAATAAAAAAGTTTACTTCACAAAGGTGAAGTAAACTTAAAAAATAACCTATTCTAAGAAATCCTTAAGACGCTTACTACGACTTGGATGTCTTAATTTGCGAAGTGCTTTTGCTTCAATTTGACGGATACGCTCTCTCGTTACGCCGAATACTTTCCCAACTTCTTCAAGCGTACGAGTTCGTCCATCATCTAAACCGAAACGAAGACGCAGAACATTTTCTTCACGATCTGTTAGTGTATCTAACACATCTTCTAATTGTTCTTTTAGCAATTCATAGGCTGCATGGTCCGCAGGCGATGTTGCTTCTTGGTCTTCAATAAAGTCACCTAAATGGGAGTCATCTTCTTCACCAATTGGTGTTTCAAGAGAAACTGGCTCCTGTGCAATTTTTAAGATTTCACGTACTTTTTCTGGAGCAAGATCCATTTCTTCACCAATCTCTTCAGGAGACGGTTCGCGACCTAAATCTTGTAATAATTGACGTTGTACACGAATTAACTTGTTAATCGTTTCAACCATATGAACTGGAATACGAATTGTTCGCGCTTGGTCCGCAATCGCACGTGTAATAGCTTGGCGAATCCACCAAGTTGCATACGTACTAAATTTGAAACCTTTACGATAATCGAACTTTTCAACAGCTTTAATTAGACCCATATTACCTTCTTGAATTAAGTCTAAGAAAAGCATACCACGGCCTACGTAGCGCTTTGCAATACTTACTACAAGACGTAAGTTTGCTTCTGCAAGACGACGTTTCGCTTCTTCATCGCCTTCTTCAATACGCGTTGCAAGTCGAATTTCTTCTTCTGCAGATAGTAAGTCTACACGACCAATTTCTTTTAAATACATACGAACAGGATCGTTGATTTTAACCCCAGGTGGTACACTTAAATCATTGAGGTCAAACTCTTCTTCTGTTTTTGTAATTTGGCGATTATTAGGGCCTTCTTCGTTGTCATTATCACCAACTAAGTCAATGCCTTGTTCACCTAAATATTCATAGTATTCATCCATTTGATCGGATTCAATTTCAAATCCATTCATGCGTTCTGCAATCTCTTCATATGTAAGAACGCCACGTTTTTTTCCGAGCTCAGTGAGTTGTTCTTTCACTTGCTCAAGGGTCATTTCAGTTTCAATTTGTTTAGAACGAGCTGGTTTGTCAGCCATCTGTTCCCCTCCTTACGCGAGATACAAACATTCATTATACTAAAACTTTATCAAAAAAGCTATTTTCTCGCTTTTTGATTTTGTAAATATGCTACATAATATTTAGCAGCCTCTACAGGATCTGTTTTTTCCATTTGTTTCACTTTAAAGATGATCTCCATCTTTTCAAGTTTTTCCTGATGCCGTCTAAGCGTCTCCAAATGGCCTTGCAACACTTCTTCTGTGTATTCTGGATTAATAAATTCATCCGTCGAAATATCAGTGATAATATTTTTCAACTTTTCATCAGAGAGCCAACTTAAAAATGTTCCGACTGAAGGTTCATTTCCCTTTTCATAATATGCGTATAGTTCATATAAAATCCCTTTATGTTCTTCTGTATGAAAATCTTCTATATGGGATTCCATACGAACAGCTACTTCTGCACTTTGCAACATATGGTAAATAATTTCTCTTTCCGCTCTTTCAAAACCTGTTAACTTCGGTTTTGTTTGAACGACTTGAGACGGTTTAGCAACCTGCTTTATTTGTTTTTGCTGTACCTTTTGTTCTTTGCGATATTGGTGCAATTGATTCAAAAGTGTTTCCATTGAATACGAAAATTCTTGCGATAATGACTTCAAATATGACTCTGCCTGCATCGCATCTTGTAACAACGATAACTCTTTTAAAACACTTTTCACATATTCTTCTTTGCCAGACTCATCTTGCAAATTTTTCCCTAAACGCAAATAATTTATTTTAAAACCAACAAAACTCACACTTGATTTCACAAGATTTTCAAAAGCGGTAGTCCCATATTGTTGCACATATTCATCAGGATCAAGCTTATCTGGCAAGGATGTGACTTTCACTTGGCAACCAACTTTTAGCAATAATTGCCCTGCTTTCATCGTCGCTTCTCGCCCTGCTTTATCACCATCATAGCAAAGAACAACAGTTTCAACGTTACGTCGCAGAAGTTTTGCTTGTTCTTCAGTTAAAGCTGTTCCCATTGTCGCAACAGCTTCTTCCACACCACTTTTTACCGCAGCTAGTACATCGGCATATCCTTCAAAAAGAACCACTTGCCCACGCTTTCTAATAAACGGTCTTGCTTGGTGGAAGTTATACAACAATTTACTTTTGTGAAAAATCGGTGTTTCAGGGCTATTTAAATATTTCGGAGTGTCATCCCCTAACGCCCTTCCACTAAACGCTATCACCTTACCTTGTAACGTATAGATCGGGAACATAACTCTTCCACGGAAGCGATCGTAATGACTACCATCCTTCTCACTTCTTATTAGAAGGCCAGCTTGTTCCATACTAGACAGCGATAAACCTCTTTTTTGTAAAATTTTCGTCGCCGCATCCCAAGCAGGTGATGCATAACCAATTTCAAACTTCTCAATCATCTCTTTCGTAATACCACGGTTTAATAAATATGAAAGTGCTTCATTTCCCTCTTCCGTATTTACTAATAAATGATGATAATACTTTTTCAATAATTCATGAGCTTGTTGCATGATGACAGTGTCATCAGATATGTCTTCTTGTTGTCCTTGTCCTGATGTGTACTCTGCAACCGCAATTCCATTTCTTTCGCCTAGCTTTTGAACAGCCTCGGTAAAAGCCAGTCCTTCCATTTTCATTAGAAAGGAAAATACATTTCCACCTTCTCCACATCCGAAGCAATGAAAAATTTGCTTATCAGATGAAACAGAGAATGAAGGAGAATTCTCACCATGAAATGGACAAAGGCCGAAATAGTTACGCCCCTGTTTTCTAAGTTGAACGTATTCACCAATCACTTCTACAATATCGGATGATGTCCGAATCTGTTCAACAACTTCTTCGGGAATTCTGTTCCCCATAACTCCATCTCCGTGTCGTATTTTGTATTCGATATAAATTAAAAAATTCCTTTATAATTCGACAATATTTTTCTAAACTTGTTAGAAAGTGTTGCCGATTACATTGTATAAACGATTTTGAACCTTTCCTATAGGTCCTTTATCTGTATAAATCGCATATACATACTTGCTATATAAAATTGTATACATTTGCTCATCTGTTACAAATGTATCTCTTAGAAACAATACATATACACCTTTTTACAAGAAGAGTAGCAAGCCACATATACTGTTTGATCTTGAGATCTGTAACATTTGCATGTTGATCCATATAACAATCAAATCCATTTTGTTCAGTATCTACAAAGATCCAATTGCCTTGCTATTTCCTTAAAGGATGAGCATATGATGCGACAAACAAAATTCCGACATGAAATTCCGCTCCAACTTGCACAATTTCAGCCTTCACGGGATATACATCTACACCAACTAATATGTTGTTGATGTTTTGCATATTTCTGTATTCTACATCCCTTCTGTGAATCCTTCCATAATGTGCGTTTTCTTGTATAGATTTTGTCGATTTAACGTAATTACATGTCTTTTTCGTAAATCCTATCCCTAGTTTATTCTGAAAAATTAAAGTCTAAACGTAAAATATAGGTTTTTATCACAATTTTTTATTATAATATATTTTCTTCAACTACGCTACATATCCCTTTATTTTTTCATCTTACATTTCAGGATGACAAACTCACACCTTGAATATACTAAAAGACAAAGGAGTATAAGTATAACCATTACACTACAATCTATTACAAAATCCATAGGTATCATATTTCACACGAGCGAAAAAAGCACATTCACCTTTGGTAAATGTGCTAAAACATTTTTTGGTTTTGCACTGCATTCACAATAATATTTGCTGTTTCTTCAATCGCTTTATTCGATACATCGATTACTTGGCAATTTATTTTACTAATTACCTCCTCAAAGTGATCAATTTCTTCTTGAATACGATTAATATTTGCATATGTTGCTCCATCACTTAATCCAAGTGATTTTAATCGTTCTTTTCGAATATGATTTAACTTATCTGGCGTAATTTTCAAACCGAAACATTTTTCTTTTGCCACTTGATATAGTTCTTCAGGTGGGTCGACTTCTGGCACGAGTGGTACATTCGCAACTTTCAAGCGTTTGTTATGAGCTAAATATTGGGAAAGTGGTGTTTTTGATGTACGCGAAACACCAATCAACACGATATCTGCTTTTAAAATACCTCGTGCATCTCTGCCGTCATCATACTTCACAGCAAACTCAATCGCTTCAATCTTTTTAAAGTATTCTTCATCTAACCTACGGACAACACCTGGCTCATATCTCGGCACTTGCCCCGTAATTTCTTCAATTTGATCAATAAGAGGGCCGATAATATCGTATGCCTCTACCCCTTCTTTTGCAGCCTCTGTTACTAAATACTGGCGCATATCAGGCTTAACTAACGTAAAACATATAAGTGCTTGATTACTCTTAGCAATCGAAATCACTTCTTTTAATGTCCCTGTATCTTCTACATACGGTACACGTCTAATATCAGGAGCAAACGGGAATTGCCCCATTGCTGCTCGAACAACCAAATCAGCCGTTTCCCCTACAGAGTCAGATACGACATATACGATTTTATTATCCATTACATTACCTCACTTTAAACAAATTACACTTATTCGTTATTTACTAAATTTACAAACGCACGTGTAATATTTGTTTTTGTAATTCGCCCAATCACTTCTAAACCTTGTTTCGTATCTTTTACAACTGGCATTGCATCAATCTGTCTTTCTATTAATTCCATCGCAATATCATATAAAGAATCCTCTCTACGACACATCGCAATGTTTGGCATCCTTGTCATGATAATATTAACCGGAAGAGAGGTTAAATCCTGCTTTCCTAAGCTCGCTCTTAATAAATCTTTACGAGACACAACACCAACTAATAGAGTCATCTGATCTACAACGAACAATGTACCAACGTCCTCTAAAAACATCGTACAAATTGCATCGTATACGGAAACATTTTTATCAATTACAACCGGTCTAGATTGATAATCTTGTACTTTAATTTTCTTAACAGCTTCAGATAATAGCTGCCCCCCAGTTTTACCCGTATAAAAATAACCTACGCGTGGACGTGCTTCTAAATAACCAGCCATCGTTAAAATTGCTAAGTCTGGTCTTAGCGTCGCACGTGTTAGACCCAATTGCGCTGCAATTGATTCCCCTGTAATAGGACCGTGATCTTTTACAATCTGAATGATATGTTCTTGCCGTTTATTCAGCTCTATGATAATCACCACCTTTAATGCACAACGAAAAAAGTTATACTATCTCCTAAATATTATATACTAAATATGCTATTCGAAAAAGAAAGTATGTAAAAAGGACCGTATACGGCCCAAAATTATATTTGAAACTTATCAAGTTGTTCTAAAAAACGTCTTGATTTCAAATAAATTCCGCAATATTCATCATAATATGTATTCAATACTAAACGCATTTGTTTTTTTGTGCTATCCTTTACCGATACATTTCCGAGCCTATGTAAATCGAAATGGAAGAAAAGACGTAATAATTTATGAACAGCTTCTCCTACCGGTATACGATATGGGTCTTGCTCTGCATGACGTGAGCACAGAAAACCGCCTTCCCTTACGGAGAAGGCGACAAAGTCTGTTTCTTGATGACAAATCGCACATGTATCAAAGTACGGGCGCATCCCTAATACCGGAAGCATTTTCGTTTGATAAATTAATGATAATACTTCTGGATCAACACCCTCACACATATAATGCAACGTTTGATATAACATTTCAAATAAATATGGATTATGTTTTTTATCTTCTGTTGCTTTATCAGTTAACTCAACAATAAATGATGCATAAGCAGTTAAAAATATATCCTCGCGAATTTCTTTCATAGTTGAAATAATCTCGCCTTGTTGCAATGTTCCAAGCCCAGATCCCATTTGAATAAGAAAATGGCCATGTGTCATTAATTGCGACACAGATGCTAATCGGCTTTTCGGTTTTTTTGCCCCTCTTGCCATTGCACTTACCTTACCAAGTTCTCTTGAGAATATTGTAACAATCTTGTTCGTTTCTCCGTAATCTGTCGTACGGATAACGATGCCCTCAACTTTTTGAAACATGTTCGTCACCATCCAAGGTTTGAACAAAACGGGTCAAGAAATTGGAGAGTCTAGATGCGCTAGCTCCTCTTCATGTTGATCCATCTCATCGTTTACGTCTTTTTCCATTTCTTTCAAAAGCAAGTACGTTTCAATGCTTCCTGTTTTGGAGAAAAACTTCCAGGTAAAATCTAGCATAAGAATCCACCTTTCTCAATAAGCGTAGCCTATAAACCAATTTCCTTTGTTGTTATTAAATTGACCCATTTTGTCCATTTTCATGTGAGAAAAATTTTTCCTAATTTATCAAAGTTCATAAAAACCAATAATCAGTGGATGAACCAACCATCCACTGATTACAACTTTACTCTATTTTAGTACTCATCCTCGCGGAAACCTAGATCACGAAGCTGAGACATTTTATTACGCCAATCTTTTTGCACTTTTACCCATACTTCTAAAAATACTTTAGAACCAAGTAGCGCTTCAATATCAAAACGAGCTCGCTTACCAACTTCTTTTAACATTTTTCCTTGTTTTCCGATGATGATTCCTTTTTGTGATGCACGTTCAACAACAATCGTTGCATTTATATAAACTGCCCCGCCCTCACGCTTTTGAATCGCATCGATAACAACAGCCACAGAATGCGGCACTTCTTCACGTGTTAAATGTAGTACTTTCTCACGAATAAGCTCTGCAATAATAAATCTCTCCGGATGATCCGTTACTTGATTCTCTGGATAGTATTGTGGTCCTTCTGGTAAATACTTTTTAATTGTTCCAATTAAAGCGTCCACATTATTACCGTCTAACGCAGAAATTGGTACAATCTCTGCAAATTCATGTAGTTTACGATATTGATCAATTAACTCTAGTAATTGCTCTGGATGAAGTTGGTCAATTTTATTAATGACTAAAAATACTGGTTGTTTCGTTTCTTTTAATTTCTCAATGATGAATTCCTCACCACGACCAAATCCTTCAACTGCATTAACCATAAACAGAACAATATCAACTTCTTTTAATGTCGTTTGCGCCATCTTTACCATGAAGTCGCCTAATTTATGTTTAGGTTTATGTATTCCTGGTGTATCAATGAAAATAACTTGTGCATCATTTTCTGTATATACACCTTGAATTTTATTACGAGTCGTTTGTGGCTTATCACTCATAATAGCAATTTTCTGGCCGATAATACGGTTTAAAAATGTAGATTTTCCAACATTCGGTCTGCCAATAATAGAGACAAAACCTGATTTATAACCTTTTCTATTCATGTAAATCCTCCGCTAAAAATGCTCCTGGTAACAATTCTCCGACTGTCGTCTCTTGAACGTCACCATGTAAGTTTGATAAGTATACTTTCGTATCCTGTTTACATAATTCTACCATAACTTGTCGACATGCTCCACAAGGAGGTACTGGGCGCTTTGTATCTGCTACAACCGCAATGGCTACAAATTCTTTATCTCCTTCAGAAACCGCCTTAAATAAAGCTGTTCTTTCAGCACAATTACATAAGCCATATGATGCATTCTCAACATTACATCCACGATATACTTTTCCACCGCGCGTTAATAATGCTGCACCTACTTGAAATTTAGAATATGGTACGTACGCTTGTTTACGCGCTTCGATTGCTTCTAGAATTAATTGTTTACTATTCATATTCCCGCATCCTTCCTGTTCACAGCTATGAAGAGATACACTCTCTCATTAAAGGCCCTTACAGCACTTCCAAAGCTTAATAAAAGCTTCGGAATGCAACTATACCATATACGGTAAAAAGATAATAGCACCAATTATAACAGCTATAATTGCAAACAATAAAACCGCTCCTGCCGCAACATCCTTTGCAATTTTTGCAAACGGATGAATATCGGCAGTCGCTAAATCTACCGTTTTTTCCACAGCCGTATTTACCATCTCTAAACTCATTACACTCCCTATTACAATAAGTAATATCATCCACTCTATTTTCGTAATACGGAAATAAAAGCCGCAGCATATAACAATGACTGCGGCTAAATAATGGATTTTCATATTTCGTTCATGACGAAAACAAAAGAATATACCAGCTATAGCATATCCAAAACTATCTATAAGTTTTCCTTTTTTCATCGTCCTAATCCAAAAGCTTCTAAAATTTCTTTTTGTCTTCCGAACATTTCTTTTTCATCTTCTTCTGTCATGTGATCATAACCAAGTAAATGTAAAAAGCCATGTAACGCCAAAAATCCAAGTTCACGATCGAAAGAATGTCCGTACTCTTCAGCTTGCTCTTTCGCCCTTGGAATAGAGATAATAAGATCCCCTAACATGCGCGGCATCTCTGCACCAACAATCTCCATTTCTCCTTCTCCCATCTCTTCCATGGCAAAGGATATTACATCTGTAGGTTGATCTTTATCTCGGTAATCACGATTAATTTCTCTAATGCGCTCATTATCTACAAATGTCACCGATACCTCCGCACCATCCTCGATATTTTCCATTTGAGCTGCTTTTTCTAACACTTCACGAATTAAACTCATATACTCTTCTTTTACTTCTTCTGTTTCATCAATAAAATCAATTAACAAACTCATTCTTTCTCCTTTTCTTCCGGAGGTTCCGGATATGTAATACGCGAATGGAAAATACCATTTAACGTTTCACACAACGTTTTTCCAACGATTTGTAGTTCCTTAAACGTCAAATCACATTCACTAAATTGACCGTCTTGCAGTCGATCTTTAATAATACTTTGCACCAAATTATTAATTTGTTCTGGCGTTGGGTGATTCATAGAACGTACCGCAGCTTCTACACTATCAGCAATACCAACAATTGCCGATTCTTTCGAAGTTGCTTTTGAACCTGGATAACGGAACATCTCTTCTGTATATTTTTCTTTATCTTCTTTAATAGCTTTATAATAAAAATATTTCAGTAACGTTGTACCGTGATGTTGCCCAGCGATATCAATAATTTCTTGTGGAATATGATATTCTTCGAGCATTCTTACTCCATCCGTTACGTGAGCAATTATAATATCTTTACTCGTTACAGGATCTAATTTATCATGCGGGTTTTTAATTCCCATTTGGTTTTCAATAAAGAATTGCGGTTGTACTGTTTTTCCTACATCATGATAATATGCCCCTACACGCGCTAATACACCATTTGCCCCAACTGCTTCACAAGCAGCCTCAGAAAGATTCGCTACCATTACACTATGATGATACGTCCCTGGCGCTTCTAACAAAATTCTGCGTAAAAGCGGATGATTTGGACTTGATAGTTCCATAAGCTTCATACTTGATACGATTCCAAGTCCACTTTCTAAATATGGTAAAATCCCCATAGCCAAAACGGATGATATAATCCCTGAAAGTGAAGCCATTAATAATTGCGTACCAATTTCAAGAGGCGAAAAATTCCCATTACGTAATAATAAGAGCGCCGCTAATACGACTACATTTAATACAGAAACGAGTATACCAGCTTGTAAAATCATTGTACGACGATTTTTTTCTCGCAAGAAAATACTAACTGATAATGAACTTAACAATACGTAAATCCCTACACTATAATTTAATGTACTCGTTACTCCTTCATTAAACATAATACTTCCGCATACAGAAAAAATCATACTCGTTAAAAAGACAAATCGATCACCAATCATTAGTTTTACAAGTATTGTTCCCATCGCAACTGGGACAACATATGCAATCCCTGCGTATTCAAGTTTTTGAAACAAACTAATGATTTTCATTAAGACGATTGTGATAGACAGAATTGTAATATACGCTAAAACATACGGTCTATCTTCTCTTTTTCTCTTTAAAAATAATTCAAATTGTTTATGCATAAAGTATAGTAATACACCAATGAGTACCGCTAATCCAACATAAGGTTGAAAGCCGTTCCCTTTTTCTAACAAACCAACTAATTTCAACTGATTATACACATCACTTGAAATCGTTTCACCTTCTCTAACAAGAACTTGTCCTTGAAGAATATAAACAGGTGGAACTAAATCTTCCTCTGCTTTTCTCTTCTCTTTCGTTAAGATCGGGTCATAAAAATAGTTCGCTGAAATTGCATATCTTCCTAGCGCCTTAATTGACTCTTTTAAACCATTATCAACATTAACACTATTCATCTCACTTACATATCGTTCTTTCGCATCTTTCAATTCGTCCATTTTAATATGCTCAGTCATGATACTATTAATCGCTGTGACCGCAGCATCTTTCGCTAATACTAATTGGCTCGAATCTGCATTAATCAAATTTAGTAAGTTTGAATCAGATAATTCTTTCGTTAAGTCAGCGGGTAGTTTCTTTTTTAACTTATCCACTTTCTCAGCATCAGTCATCTTTTTTTGATCATCCGGTCCAACAGCTTTAATCTCTTGCACCACTTCATCCACTTTAGCAAAGACGTCATTCACAATATCAACTTTGTTTTGTTTATACTCACTTTTATATGTATATTGATCTTCAACTTTTGTAGCGGCTTCTTTTTTCTTTTTATCCGTTGTAACTTTATCTTCAATTTTTATAGGAGAATGGATTGTCTTTTTCGCAATAGAATACATATTAACATCTAATTGTTCTGGTTTTACATTATTCATAAGCGCAAAAAACAGCACTGCTCCTAACACAACGTAAGAAATCCAACTTAGTTTTTTCGAATGTTGTAAATTACGAAACCACTTAGAAATTTCTTGAGATCTTGACATGATTTCAATACCTTCTCCTCTCCAGAAATAAAGTGAAACTATTTATAGCTTTCATTTCTTCTACCCAACGATACTTTGAGGCAACATTTTACACACCAGTACCTATAGTTTATTTTCCTTATCTTTCATGATAGTAAAAAATATGACATTCGCCAACCTTATCATACAAAAAGAAATGATCCTGACAAATAGGATCATTCCATTTTATCATATGCCTCAATAATACGTTGCACCAATGGATGTCTCACAACGTCCGTTTGTTCTAATGTAATAAATGACAAACCTGATACACCAGATAAAATATTAGCAGCTATAGATAGCCCTGATTTTACCCCTTTTGGCAAGTCTACTTGTGAAGGGTCCCCTGTAATAACCATTTTAGAGCTAAAACCTAATCTTGTTAAAAACATTTTTATTTGAGCACCCGTTGTATTTTGAGCCTCATCTAAAATAACAAATGAATCATCAAGCGTACGCCCCCTCATATAAGCAAGCGGCGCGATTTCAATTACTCCTCGCTCCATCATACGCTGCGTATATTCTTGTCCAAGAATATCATGTAAGGCATCATATAATGGACGTAAGTATGGATCTACCTTCTCTTTCAAATCCCCTGGTAAAAAACCTAAATTTTCTCCAGCTTCTACAGCAGGTCTTGTTAAAATAATTTTCTTTACATATCCTTGTTTTAAAGCTCTCACAGCCATTACTACAGCTAAGTATGTTTTTCCAGTTCCTGCAGGTCCTATCCCAAAGACAATATCATTCTTCTTCATCGCATGAATATATCTTCTTTGCCCCATTGTTTTTACACGAATGGATTTACCTTTCGCAGTCTTGAAAATTTCTTCTTCATATAACTCTTCAAATTGAGCAATTTTCCCTTGTTGCGCGAGCTGAATTGCATACGCAACATCTCTCTCTGAAATTGATATACTTTTACGAATTACAACAAGTAATTGCTGTAAGATTTTTTCTACGAGTGTCACCGTTTCAACTGCTCCAGATACATGGACAGTTTCTCCTCTAGTTACGATCGATACATTCAGTTCTCGTTCAATTACTTTTAAATGTGCATCATTGACTCCAAAAAGAGCGATTGCTTCGTTAGTATTTTCCAATTGTTGGTTCATTTCTACTAATTGTTCTGCCATTACTCAGTCTCCTTGAATATCGGATTCGGATATTGGTTGTGGCTCTGCAATATTTTCAACCACAGTATAATGCAATGTGACTTTTAGTTGATCCGCCTCAACCTCTTTACTCAAAATCTTATCACTTACAATCATAGCATGTTCATCCAATTTTTTCTTTAGTTCTTTTTCGGCCATCTCCTTCGCTACTTTCAGCGCTTGCTTTTCTGTATATTCTCGATTCGCTTCTTCCTCTTCTCTCACAACATCTTTTTCATATGCAATCGGCAGTGTAAAACCAAATAATTTCACATCATGCTTTACACTTTCAGTACGAGAGCGTTTATACTTATCATGCTGAAATCCCCATATTTTTATTTTCGTATCCCCAAATTTAAGAAAATGTTCATTGTATACATTACCAGTATACACTTGGAATTGCGTCTTTAGCGGAACATCTACCTTAGATGTATACCACGTTTCGCCATACACAATACCTTTCGCTGAAACAATCGTCGGACTTTCCTCATTACCATATATTCCCGATACGAGAATCTGCCCTTTTTCTACATGATCATTCTTCAGTACAACCGGCTTTCCAACTTCTACAAACGTTTTTGTAATAATCGCCTCTTTTTTTGCTACTAAATTTTGCGGCCTTTGTTCCTTTTCTTTTTTCGGTTCGTTTTTTTCAACAATTTTAAAATGATACGTCGTTCCTCTTACTTCTAGTCCCGCCCAAGTAATGGCATTAATATTATCTGTCAAATGGCGTTGTACATCTTCTACATTCGGCATTTGAAATTGTAGTTTCCCTTTTTTAATACCCATTTTATCCAATTCTTTCATCAATATATATTCTGTTTCGGGTTTTGCTCCTGTAATTTCAATTTTCCAAACCATATTTGACATTGCAATCACGCCAAAAAAGAAAATTAAAAACCCAATTAAAAATCCACTATTTTTAATTAAACGCTTATTCCAAAAAGGAAAACCATAACGTCCAATAAAATATAATTTACATTCATTTTTTCTATAAATTGGTTTTATTTTTTTCACATCGCGTAACAACATACAAAAAACTAACGTTTCATCAGCTATTTTCTTAACATCCCAAACTAACAAATTCCTCCGTACACATTCATTAACAAACCGTTCCGCTCCTCTACCTTCAATCCGCACTTTTACATATCCAAGCCACTTTATAAACCATTTATTTTTCATTTACCACCTTCACTGCCTTTCTAAAAGTAGATATACTACTTTTTATTTGAAGCATTAAAATAGCTCGTACTAAAATGAAACAAATTAAAACTGTAATCGGTCTCTATCAACGAAACTTTTACAGGATAAAGAAGAAAAACTTCACAAATGGAAGTTTCACTTCAATCACCTTTTTTTTCATTTTCTAAAAATGTTACTTGCTCAATTATCCCTTCGAGCAAAAGCTCTTCTGGAAGAATCGTTTTAATAACAAAGGATTGTCCTTTAATTAGTAATTGACCATGTTTTAAAAGCAATCGCACTTCTTTATCTGAAAACACTAATAGCCCCCGATGATTTTCTATATAAATATGTATTTGCCCAACAAGAGTAATCCGAGGCAGATCCATTAATACATCCACTGGTAGGTCTACTTGTTTTGTTAACCAATTTTTCATTTGTTCTAATTTCTTCATCTCGAAAGACCCCCTCCTCATCCCATATATATGTATTTCTTCACAAGTGCCTATCGTGTTATAACGACTTCACTAACATAACTATATTCTGTAAGAGTTCATCTCATGTTAATTAAAACAGTCGCTATATGAAATCATATTTATCAGGACAATGATGGATCAGAGAATGTTACCCATAATAATAGAAGTATTAATACAAGAATATGCGCCCTCAGGGGATATCAGTACAAGTTAAA
The DNA here is from genome assembly GCF_022748145.1 of Bacillus sp. CCB-MMP212. Lineage (NCBI taxonomy): Bacteria > Bacillati > Bacillota > Bacilli > Caryophanales > Bacillaceae > Bacillus > Bacillus sp. CCB-MMP212. The sequence goes on along the minus strand of NZ_JALDQE010000002.1, from coordinate 113,317 downwards.
TTAAGAAATTGAGCCTAGCAAGAAGTTGGAAACTTGAAAAAACCTGTTACAATTCGTTCTGGACGTGACATACTGACCATAGAATAAGTAGTTGTCATTCATTAGACAAATGAGATAAAATCCGAAAAAGGAAATTTCTCCACTCTGAATTTTGCGGTGTAAGTAAGAATATTTTATAGGTGGTTGTTATATGAATTTCAAAAAAATATTAGGATTCATTAAAAAACAAAAAAATGAATTAATAAGCGAAGAAATACGAAAGGAAATTGGATTTAGTCAAGAAATTTTGAATGTTATAAAACAAGCTACTAACAGCAGCATCCAGCCCTTTTATGCAACTGATTCAAAATCTAAAATAGCCGGAGTCTCTTTCGTTACCTTTGAGGATTATGCTGAACAGCAAGTTATAAAACTTCAATCTGAGGTTCAGAAACTTGGATACTTAGCTTTTATTTGCGAAAGAAGTTTTAGTCAAGGAAGTAAGAGTGAGTGTAGAATTGCAATTACACAAGGAAATGACCAATTTGATATCCTTACAATCCAACAAACAAATGGCGTTAATTACGAAGTTAGCAATATAGATGTTATTTTTAAACTAAGAAAATGGAATGATCGCTATCCTTTTATCATAATCGGTGCAGATCATGACTGGGTTGATGCCATTTTTAGCGCGTTTCCTACATGCAATCTTTCGCGCAAGAAATGTATGAATTTTGTCCAGATATAGTGGAACAAGGAACAGAAAGCATTGAGGAGTTAGTCGAAGAAATTAAGAAAACGAAAAAGCTTTTTTTTATGGTGGGATTAATCATAACTAAGGCCGTTACCTTTTTTTACATACCAGAGGCGTTTCTATCACTTACAGAAACGCTTTTTAAGCAATATAGCGTTTTTCCTTAATAAGAACAATAAAAAAACGTCTCATACGAAATGAGACGTTTTTTTATGCTAATAGCTGGATAACCAACTTATTCACAAGTGATCCGTCTGTTTTACCTTTTACTTTCGGCATAACAGCAGTCATCACCTTACCCATATCTGCTTTAGAAGTCGCACCAACTTCAGAAATAACTTGCTTGATTACATCAACTAGTTCTTCTTCAGTTAATTGCTCTGGCAAATATGCGCTTAAAATCTGAATTTCACTTTGCAGTTTATTAACAAGGTCTTCACGACCAGCTTTTTTAAATTCAAGGAGGGAGTCCTTATACTGTTTTACTTCACGAGCTAAAACTGTTACTTCCTCTTCTTCAGTAAGAGTATGTTGCAGTTTAATACCTTCATTTTGTAAAGCAGCCTTAACCATACGAATAACGGTTAATTTTTCTTTTTGTTTATTCTTCATCGCTTGTTTCATATCATCGTTTAAACGACCGAGAAGACTCATAACTTACACCCTCTCTTAGAATTTACGCTTTCTTGCCGCTTCAGATTTCTTCTTACGTTTTACACTTGGTTTTTCATAAAACTCGCGCTTTCTTGCTTCAGCAAGTGTACCAGTTTTAGAAACCGATCTTTTAAAACGGCGAAGTGCATCCTCCAAAGACTCGTTTTTACGAACGACTGTTTTTGACATTCTCTTTCCCTCCCTCCGAAACATCACACTTACATACTAACTTCAGCATGCAAAAAGAAACACTTCTTCAGCATGTCTTTTACGATTATAATACATTTTATCACTTCAGGTCAACTATTTGGCAGAATAAAAGAAGAATAGAAGCATTTCCTTTTCAAAAGTTATACAAATAGCTAGTATCCTTCTTTCATGAAGACAACTATATTTTTATCATTTCAACTTTTTTCATACAGGGATGCACGAAACGCCTCTCCACCTTCTAGTACTTAACCGCTTCAAATAAAGAAAGCATGCAAACCGTTTCCGGTTGCACGCTCTTTTTTATGCGCTTGCTGATTCTTTTTTCACATCATCTTCAAGAACACGAACAAATTGCGCTTCGTTATATGGATAGCCAGCTTTCGTAATTTTCACTTTCACTAGCTTACCAATTAATTCTTCTGATCCTTCAAATACAATTTTCAAGTAGTTATCTGTATACCCTACATATAACCCTTCACGGTCGCCGTCTTTAAATTGCTCTTCTGGAATGATTTCAAGCACTTCCCCTTCAAACGCTGATGCATATTCTTTCGCTAATTGATTAGATAGCTCAATTAAACGATGAACACGATCGTTCTTCACATCTTCAGGAACTTGATCTTCCATGCGTGCTGCAGGTGTTCCTGTACGTTTTGAATAAGGGAACACGTGTAACTCAGAGAAGCGGTTCTCTTTAATGAAATTGTATGTTTCCATGAATTCTTCTTCTGTTTCACCTGGGAAACCAACGATTACGTCAGATGTAATCGCAAGGCCTGGTAACGCTTCTTTCAAACGATCTAAACGCTCTTGGAAGAATTCCATCGTATATTTACGACGCATACGTTTTAATACAGTATTAGAACCAGATTGCAACGGAATATGCAAGTGACGTACAACTACTTCAGATTTATCTAACACTTCAATTACTTCATCTGAAATTTGACTCGCTTCAATAGAAGAAATACGAAGACGTTTTAATCCGCCTACTTCCGCTTCCATATCACGAAGTAATCCAGCTAAGTTATAATCTTTTATATCTTCGCCGTATCCACCTGTATGAATACCCGTTAATACGATTTCTTTATAGCCTGCATCCACTAATTGTTGTGCTTGTTTAATAACCTCTTTTCCATCACGAGAACGCATTAAACCACGCGCCCAAGGAATGATACAGAATGTACAGAAGTTATTGCAACCCTCTTGTATTTTTAAAGACGCACGTGTACGATCCGTGAAATAAGGTACATCAAGTTCTTCGTACACACGTGTTTTCATAATATTGCGGACAGCATTAATTGGTTGACGCTCTTTACGGAATTCTTCGATGTAACCTAACATCTTTTCACGATCCTGTGTACCAACTACAATATCTACACCTGGAATCGCCATAATTTCAGCTGGAGATGTTTGTGCATAACATCCCGTTACGCAAATAACTGCATCTGGATTTTGACGCACAGCACGTCTGATTACTTGACGGCTTTTTTTGTCCCCAGTATTCGTTACTGTACATGTGTTAATAACATATACATCAGCTTTCTTTTCATATTCTGTTCTTTCATAACCACCTTGTTTAAACAATTGCCAAATGGCTTCTGTTTCATAGTGGTTTACTTTACAACCTAACGTATGGAACGCAACAGTTGACATTGATCATCACCCCATCAATTCAAAATGATACGAAGCAGCACTTAACGCGTATAACGGCGCCGTTTCTGTTCTTAAAATTCTTGGTCCTAAACTACATGGTACAAATTTATGTTCACGAAGCGCTGTAATCTCTTCCTCAGCTAAACCGCCTTCTGGGCCAAATACAATCAATAGCTTTTGACCTGGTTTCATTGTCGTTAAAGCTTTCGCAAAATTAGATTTCTCGCCTTGTTTCGCTTCCTCTTCGTAAGCAACAAGACAAACATCATACTCACCACTCATTGTAAGCAGTTGCTTAAATGATGCCGGAGCATGTACTTCCGGAATTTCACTTCTATGTGATTGTTCCGCAGCTTCTTTCACAATTTTTCTTAAACGCTCAACTTTTTTATCAGCTTTTTTCGCATCCCATTTTACGATAGAGCGAGATGCTTGAAATGGTAAGAATGCAGCTGCCCCAAGCTCAGTTCCTTTTTGAAAAATCAACTCTAGCTTGTCTCCTTTTGGCAGTCCACTTGCAATCGTCACGAAAACAGGAAGTTCACTTGACGCCTCTACCCATTCTACAATAGCCGTATTAATAAATTCACTGGTAATTTCATCAATTGAACATACTGCTGTTTTTCCGTTTACACAGCAATAAATTTGATCGCCAGCTGTCATACGCATTACTCTCGCAATGTGATGTACATCATCACCTACAATGCGAATTTTTGCTTCACTTACATGTTTTTCTTCTACAAAATAACGTTGCATATAATCACCTTAGTAGAGTTTCGTTCCTTTCGTAAGTCAACACTTACGAAAAGAACGAAACATTATCATTTTTCATATAACAAACGGCAAGTCCCTCACCTTATAGTGAGAGACTCCCCTTTTCATTATAGACTAAAATCTATATTACGCATTTCGTGCAATAATTGCTACCCAATCTTCCATTCGTAACACTTCTTCAATTGTAAATCCAGCTTGTTCTAACGCCTCAGAAATTACTTTTTCCTTCGCAGCAATAATGCCCGATGTAATAAATAATCCACCTGACTTCACAACTCTCGCTGCATCTTCAGGGAATAAAAGAATAATTTCTGCTAATAAGTTAGCTACGATTAAATCAACAGGACCTTCAATACCTTCTAAAAGACTATTTTGCCCAACAGACACGATATCATCTGTTTTATTTAAACGCACATTCATTTCTGCACTTTCAACTGCAACCGGATCTAAATCATATGCTTGAACAGAAGACGCACCTAATTTTGCCGCTGCAATACTAAGCACACCAGAACCTGTTCCTACATCAATGATAGCGTCACCTGGCTGTACTGTTTTTTCTAAAGCACGAATACACATCGTTGTTGTTGGATGAGTTCCTGTACCAAACGCCATACCTGGGTCTAATTCAATGATTTTTTCATCAGGAGAAGATGGTGTATATTCTTCCCACGTCGGTACGATTGTGAATGTATCAGAAATTTGTACTGGATGGTAATATTTTTTCCAAGCAGTAGCCCAATCTTCTTCATTGACTTCGTTAACGGTAATATTTCCAGTACCAATTTCAATGTCGTAAGATGGAAGCACATCAATAGATGATTTTACACCTGCAATCGTTTCATGTAAAGAATCCGTTTGCGGGAAATATGCTTTTATTAATACACCTTCCGCCGGATATTCATCTGGATTCAATGCATAAATTTCACCATATTGTTGCTCGCGCTCTTTCGTTAACTCCGCTGGATCCTCAATCGCAACTCCGCTAGCACCAGCTTCATGTAAAATATGAGAGACAGCTTCTACTGCTTCTTCTGTTGTATGAATACTAATTTCTGACCATTTCACAATTTACCAACTCCATTTTTTATTTCCATTATTCCCCTTTGAAAGCACGTTTAAGCTTTCCGAATAAACTATCATCCTGCTCTTCTTGTCCTGCAAATTCACGTAATAAATCTTTTTGCTGTGAAGTCAATTTCGTCGGTACAACAACACGAACGACTACATATTGATCTCCTTGGCCGTATCCACGTACGTTCGGAGCACCTTTTCCTTTTAAGCGGAATTCTGTTCCAGTTTGTGTTCCTGCTGGAATTTTCAGCTTCACTTTACCATGAACAGTAGGAACTTCCACTTCATCACCAAGCGCCATTTGCGCAAATGTTAATGGCATTTCGCAAATAATGTGATCTCCTTCACGCTCGAAGAATTCATGATTTCTTACATGAACGACAACATATAAGTCTCCTGCTGGTCCGCCATTTACGCCGGCTTCACCTTTTCCAGACACACGAATTTGTTGACCATTATCGATACCTGCTGGAATTTTAACATTGATTTTTTTACGCTTACGAACTTTACCTGAACCGTGACATGTCGTACATTTTTCTTTAATAATTTGTCCAGTTCCTGAACAATGACCACAAGCTTGACGGTTTACGATACGACCAAACGGTGTGTTTTGTTCTACACTCACTTGACCAGAGCCTGAACAATGTTTACATGTTTCTTTTGAAGTTCCTGGTTTTGCTCCACTACCTTTACAAGTATCACATGGATCTTCTACTGGAATTTCCACATTTAATTCCTTACCAAAAATAGCTTCTTCAAAATCTAAAGTGACTTGATATTGTAAGTCAGCACCTTGGCGCGGAGCATTTGGATCACGACGTCTGCCGCCGCCACCGCCAAAGAAAGAACTAAATATATCTTCAAAACCGAAGCCACCGCCGAAGTCTCCTCCGCCGCCAAATCCACCGAATCCTTGATTTGCACCAGCATGACCAAATTGATCGTACTGCGCACGCTTTTGATCATCACTTAACACTTCGTATGCTTCTTGTACTTCTTTAAACTTTTCAATTGCATTTTCTTCTTTGCTTACGTCTGGATGGTATTTTTTAGCCAAACGACGATACGCTTTTTTTATTTCATCTGTTGAAGCGCCCTTGCTAAGTCCAAGGACCTCATAATAGTCTCGTTTACTCATAAATTTACAACCCCCGAATCTTTCACATAAACGTAATTTTAACACCGAAAGAAAGTGCTTTGCAACAAAGTTTCCTCACTTACAGTATGCAAAGCGAAAAACTTAAGATCCTCACACATCGCTTCTCATTCGTGAAAAAAGCCAAAGTCAAGGCACGCTTGACTTTGACTTTTTGTCATCTTACTTATTATGTTTACAGTTGAATTACTTGTCTTCTTTTACTTCTTCAAACTCAGCCTCAACTACATTGTCTTTCTTCGTGCCAGCGTCTTGCGCACCTTCTGCTTGACCAGCAGCTGCTTGAGCTTGCTCGTATAATTTAACAGTTAATTGTTGTACGATTTCTTGTAAAGCATCTTTTTTCGCACGAATTTCTTCAAGCTCGTTTTTCTCAATTGCAGCTTGCAATGCTTCTTTCGCTTCTGTTGCTTTTGCAACTTCAGCTGCATCTACTTTACCTTCTAAATCTTTTACAACTTTGTCTGTTTGGAATACAAGTTGGTCAGCTTCGTTACGAAGTTCAACTTCTTCCTTACGTTTTTGGTCAGCGTCAGCATTTGCTTCCGCTTCTTGTACCATACGTTCTACTTCTTCATCAGAAAGACCTGAAGAAGATTGGATTGTAATAGCTTGCTCTTTGCTTGTTCCTAAGTCTTTCGCACGTACGTTAACAATACCGTTCGCATCAATATCGAATGTTACTTCGATTTGTGGAATACCACGTGGTGCTGGTGGAAGGTCAGTTAATTGGAAACGACCTAACGTTTTGTTGTCAGCTGACATTGGACGCTCACCTTGTAATACGTGAATGTCTACTGCTGGTTGATTATCAGCAGCTGTCGAGAATACTTGTGACTTACTTGTTGGAATTGTAGTGTTACGCTCGATTAATTTCGTGAACACGCCACCCATAGTTTCAATACCTAAAGAAAGTGGAGTTACGTCTAATAATAGAACGCCTTCTACATCACCAGTAAGTACGCCACCTTGAACTGCAGCACCTAATGCTACAACTTCATCAGGGTTTACACCTTTATATGGCTCTTTACCAGTTTCACGTTTAATAGCTTCTTGTACAGCTGGGATACGAGTAGATCCACCAACAAGAATAACTTTATCTAATTCGCTTGGAGCAAAACCAGCGTCTTTTAATGCACGACGAGTTGGCTCTAATGTTCTTTCAACAAGACCTGCTGAAAGCTCTTCGAATTTCGCTCTTGTTAACGTTAATTCTAAGTGTAATGGACCAGCAGCTCCAGCACTAATGAATGGTAATGAAATCTGAGTTTGTGTTACACCAGAAAGATCTTTTTTCGCTTTTTCAGCTGCATCTTTCAAGCGTTGAAGCGCCATTTTATCTTGGCTTAAATCAATGTTATTTTCTTTTTTGAACTCAGCTACTAAGTGATCGATGATAACTTGGTCAAAGTCATCGCCACCAAGACGGTTGTCACCAGCAGTTGAAATAACTTCAAATGTGCCGTCTGCTAACTCAAGGATAGATACGTCAAATGTACCGCCACCTAAGTCATATACTAAGATTTTTTGTTCTTCGTCTTGTTTTTCTAAACCGTAAGCAAGTGCTGCTGCTGTTGGTTCGTTAATGATACGCTCAACTTCTAAACCAGCGATACGACCAGCATCTTTCGTTGCTTGACGCTCTGCATCGTTGAAGTATGCAGGTACTGTAATAACAGCTTTCGTTACTGTTTCACCTAAGTATGCTTCAGCAGAAGCTTTTAAGTTTTGTAAAATGATTGCAGAAATTTCTTGAGGTGTATAATCTTTACCTTCAACTTCTACTTTGTAGTCTGTACCCATATGACGTTTAACAGACATGATTGTATTTGGGTTTGTAATTGCTTGGCGCTTTGCAACTTCCCCAACTTGACGTTCTTCATTTTTGAAAGCTACAACAGAAGGTGTTGTACGGTTTCCTTCTGGATTTGGGATAACCTTTGGTTCTCCACCTTCCATAACAGCTACACAAGAGTTTGTTGTACCTAAGTCAATACCGATAATTTTACTCATGGCGAATCCTCCTAGTTTTATGTAAATTATTGATTTACTTTTACCATTGATGGGCGAATCACACGGTCTTTTAATTTATAACCTTTTTGGAATTCTTCCACAACCGCGTTTGATTCAAATTCACTATCTTCCACTTGCATAATAGCTTGGTGTTCATTAGGATCAAACTGTTTACCAACAGCTTCAATCACTTCCACACCTTCTTTAGTCAGCGCTTCTAACAATTGACGATGCACCATTTCCATACCTTGTAACAAGGATTTCGTTTGCTCATCAGTCGCTTCCACTTGCATTGCTCTTTCAAAATTATCAAGAGCTGGCAAGATGTCTGAAACTAGACTTTGTGCTCTATATTTTTCAGCAGCCTGTTTATCCATTTGGACACGGCGCTTATAATTTTCAAAATCAGCTTGTAGACGTAATGTGCGACCTTCCGTTTCCGTTAGTTTCGCTTGTAACTCATCTACTTTTTCTTGTAAAAGAGCAGCCTCACTTTTTTCTTCTACAGTTTCTTCACTGTTTTCTGGCGTGACAGCTTCTTCAACTTGCGCTTCTTTTACTTCTTCTACCACTTGTTCGTTACGCTCTTCCACAATATTCACCTCCTTAAAAGGTATTAGGTATCATGCATAGCATGATTACCTAAGCATTATATATTACACACAGCAATGAAAATTTCATCACTTGAGCGAATGTATTACTCTCATTTACTTTTTAAGTCCATCAGTAAATTGTCTCGTAAATAACTGTAACAAACTAATTACACGAGAATATTGCATTCTCGTAGGACCTAAAATAGCAATTGTTCCAAGTTGCTCTTCGCCGATCGAATATGTTGCAGAAATTAAACTGCAATCCTCCATAGCCGTCGAAGTGTTTTCCCTACCAATTTTCACTTGAATCCCGACTTGTTTATGACGCAAAATGTCATAAAATTCGGCTTCATTATCAATCATGGTAAGCAAAGATCTAACCTTTTGAATGTCATGGAACTCTGGCTGCGAAAGCATATTTGCTTTTCCTCCAAAGTATATCTTTTCCGATAACGGAACTTGAAATGTACCATCTAACATTTTTATTGCACTATCGTAATTATGAACATACCCACGTAAAACTGTAACAATCTCCTTAAAGATTTTATTATGAAGTTCTTCCATCGGTACGCCAGATAGCTTTTCATTTAAAACATTAACCATTTTTTCTAAATCTGATAAATCAACAGATTCCGGAACGGTAATCGTTTTACTTTGTACATGCCCTGTATCAGTTACAATAATAGCGACTGCAGTTTGACGATCAAGCGGCACAATTTGTACATTTTTAAGTTTATTTGTACTTAACTTCGGTCCAAGAACAATGGCCGTATAATTCGTAAGTTCTGATAAAATTTGAGCAGATTGCTGTGCAATTTTTTCCGCTTCAAAAATTCTTTCAGCAAATAAATCTTTAATTTGTACAATTTCAGCGTTCGGTAAGTTTTGCGGCGCTAAAAGATGGTCTACATAAAATCGGTAGCCTTTCTCAGAAGGAACACGTCCAGAAGAACTGTGCGTTTTTTCAATAAAACCTAATTCTTCTAAGTCCGCCATTTCATTTCGAATAGTAGCTGAACTAAATGTAATTTCATCTTTTTTAGCCAACGTTCTAGACCCAACAGGCTGCGCTGATCCAATAAAGTCATCAATAATTGTTTGTAAAATTAAGAGCTGACGTTCCGTAAGCATCTCATCATCACCTCTGTTAGCACTCTTTGTCTTTGAGTGCTAAATCTATTAATAACTTACCAAAATTGACATTCAATTGTCAACGGAAACGTCACGAAATAATGAAACTTTTTCACGCCTATGGAACATTTAATTAGTCAATCAAAAATGATTGGAATACTTCATTCCCTAATAATTTTCCTTTTCGCGTTAAACGCACATGTCCATTTTCCTCTTCAAGTAATCCTTGTTCTTGATTACTTTGTAACTGCTTCGCGAAAACTTGATCCATCTCCACATTAAATTTATTGCGGAATGCCGTTTTAGAAACACCTTTTGTTTTTCGAAGTCCTAAGAACAGTTCTTCTTCCATTCTTTCTTTCTCCGTCACCTTATGAACATCTAAATACGGAAATCCTGTTTCATCAATTTTATTAAAATATTGCTTCAGCGGACCTACATTTTGAATACGTTCCCCATTCACATAACTATGAGCTCCAGCTCCAAAGCCATAATACTCTTCATTATTCCAGTATGTGAGATTATGTCTACTTTTATTGTCACCTTTTGAGAAATTACTAATTTCATACTGGTTATAACCGTGTTTCTCCATTTCATCCATTACCATTTCATACATTTTAGCTTCATGGTCTTCACCCGGAAGACGCAATTTCCCTTTATTCATTAAGTTATAAAACACTGTTTTAGGTTCCACAATTAATGAATATGCCGAGAAATGTTGTACACCAAGCGTAAAAGCAATGTCTAATGTTTCCTTCACATCTTCTATCGTTTGTCCTGGCAAAGCATAAATAATATCTACATTAATATTTTTAAAGCCTACTTCCTGAGCTTCTCGAATCGCTAGGAATGCATCTTCCCTCGTATGCTTGCGCCCGATTTTCTCAAGCAGTTCATCACGGAACGTTTGCACACCAAAACTAATTCGATTCACTCCACCTTCTAGTAGTACATTCAACTTCTCTTTCGGTAGATCTCCTGGATTCGCTTCAAATGTCAATTCACAATTCGGAGCAAACGGACGCAAATGACGATTAATAATCTCGAGTAATTTTTTTGTCTGTTCCATATTTAACGCTGTCGGAGTTCCACCGCCCACAAAAATCGTTTTCATACTATCAAACGGAACTTTTTGAACCGTATTTATTATTTCCTTCTCTAAATAATCTAAATATTGATCAACCGGTTGGCGTTCAATAAACACTTTATTAAAATCACAATAGTGACAAATGTGCTGACAAAACGGAATATGAATATATGCAGCTTGTACCAAATATAACTCCTACCTTTCTAAAAAGAAAACCTCCGCACTCCGGAGGATTCTCTACTTCTCTAACGTATTACGAATTTGTTCCATTCGCATTTTTCCCCAATCATACATCATTTCAACGATCGGTAAAAGTGACATGCCTAGTTCCGTCATATAATACTCAACACGAGGAGGAATTTCGGGATATACTGTTCGATCAACAATCCCATCTTCCATTAACTCTTTTAATTGGTTCGACAAAACTTTATGAGAAATGCTTGGGAATAACCGTTGTAATTCACTAAAACGATGAGGCCCTTCCACACCAAGATGCCACAGTATCACAACTTTCCACTTTCCACTAATAATAGAAAGCGTCAATTCCTTTTCACAATTAAAATTGCCATTTTGTATTTTATCTTGAATATCTTTTCGAATATTTTCGGACATTAACAATCTCCTAACTCTATATGAACTAAAAAGCTCTCTCATTATTGTAAATGAGAGCTGCTCAGATGTCTAAAAAGTAATTATACAGAAAAAAGAAGCCGCACAAACGACTTCTTTTTTATTTCAAATATTAGTTGTCATCCATTTTCAGTACAGCCATGAATGCCTCTTGTGGCACTTCTACAGAACCAACAGACTTCATACGTTTTTTACCTTCTTTTTGCTTATCAAGAAGTTTACGCTTACGAGAAATGTCACCGCCGTAACATTTTGCAAGTACGTTTTTACGCATCGCCTTAATTGTAGAACGTGCTACAACTTTATTTCCGATAGTCGCCTGAATTGGTACTTCGAACTGTTGTCTCGGAATTAATTCTTTTAATTTCTCTACAATTACTTTACCACGGTCATACGCTGAATCACGGTGTACGATAAATGATAAAGCATCCACTTGTTCATTATTTAAAAGAATATCCATTTTCACAAGTTTAGATGGTTTATAACCAATTAACTCGTAGTCAAATGATGCATACCCTTTCGTATTTGATTTCAATTGATCGAAGAAGTCATATACGATTTCTGATAACGGGATTTCATATGTTAATGTAACACGCGTTTCATCTAAATATTGCATATCAATAAACGTTCCACGTTTACCTTGGCAAATTTCCATTACAGCTCCAACATAGTCATTCGGAACCATAATTGAAGCCTTCACAAACGGCTCTTCTACACGATCGATAGACTGTGGATCTGGCATATTAGATGGATTATCAACAATAACATCTTCACCGTTTGTTAAATAAACTTTATAAATAACGCTTGGCGCTGTTGTAATTAAGTCAATCTTAAATTCACGTTCAATACGTTCTTGAATGATTTCCATGTGAAGAAGTCCTAAGAATCCACAACGGAAACCAAATCCTAACGCTTGAGATGTTTCTGGTTCAAACTCAAGAGCAGAATCGTTTAACTCTAATTTTTCTAACGCATCACGTAAATCGTTATAACGAGCAGAATCAATTGGATACAGCCCACAGAATACCATCGGGTTTAATTTACGGTAACCTGGTAACGCCTCTGCAGCTGGACGTTTCGCATGTGTAATCGTATCACCAACACGTGTATCACCTACGTTTTTAATAGATGCTGCTAAGAAACCTACATCACCTACTGTTAACTCGTCACGTTGCGTAGTTTTCGGTGTAAATACACCTACTTCTGTTACTTCAAATTCTTTACCCGTTGCCATCATACGTACTTTATCGCCAACTTTTACCGTTCCATTTACAACACGGATATAAGCAATTACACCACGGTACGGATCATATAAAGAGTCGAAAATCATACATTGTAACGGCTCTTCTGAATCACCTGCCGGAGCTGGTACTTTTTCAACAATTTGTTCTAAAATTTCTTCAATACCAATTCCAGCTTTCGCAGAAGCAAGTACCGCTTCTGATGCATCTAAACCAATTACATCTTCTACCTCTTGACGTACACGTTCTGGATCCGCACTTGGTAAGTCGATTTTATTGATAACTGGTAAAATTTCTAAGTTGTTATCGAGCGCTAAGTATACGTTCGCTAACGTTTGCGCTTCAATACCTTGCGCTGCATCTACTACAAGAATCGCACCTTCACAAGCCGCTAAACTACGAGATACTTCGTACGTAAAGTCGACGTGTCCTGGTGTATCAATTAAATGAAGAATATACTCTTCACCATCTTTTGCTTTATAGTTTAATTGTACTGCGTTTAATTTGATTGTAATACCACGCTCACGCTCTAAATCCATAGAGTCAAGCAACTGAGCTTTCATTTCGCGTTGTGTTAACGCATTTGTTTTCTCTAAAATACGGTCTGCTAACGTTGATTTTCCGTGGTCAATATGAGCAATAATAGAGAAATTACGAATTTTGGACTGTCTTTTTGCTCTTTCTTCTTTGTTCATCTATGTTCTCAACTCCTAATAGTCTCGCCAATATACACTAGCACTGATTATATCAATAGAGCAACAAAGATTCAATGAAAACTCGTGCTGCTTACGATACAAATCATTCTATCTATATCTTATGCGAATAAACCATAAGAGACAAACCCTTTTCAAATTTTAAAACGGTTGTCTTACAAATCAGTAAAACAACCATCTCCCATGCTACTCTTAGCTAAAAATCCCCTTTATTTTCCCAACAACTATATCCGTTCCGAACTTCGTCATTTCATAAGCTACACTTGCTACCGCCATCCCAATTCCTTCTACAACATTAAAACTTCTTAAACGTTCTAATTGTTGTTGTTTTTCTGAAGCTGAAAACGAACTACCCAAAATTTCTGATTCAACACCTGTACTCTCTGTCCCTGTCATATGAGCTATTTGTTCATACGACAATTGCCGATAACCTTTCATACTTTTCAAACCATGATTAGCAAGTGACACTCCTGCTATCATCATAAGTAAACATAAAGCTACACTACATATACACAAAAGCGCAAAACGACTCAAACTATTATCATCTTTCTCCCTCAATGTGTATACGCTCCCGTATTATCTTGATCAATTTGATGATGCAGCGCTGCATTTAAACCACTCGCTATTACATTCGCCATATCCTCAATAAAAGTATCTACTTCTTTTGGGGTCACCATTAAGTTATGACCAAGGGGCGATAGCACTTCATAAATCAACCTTCTTTTTTCTTCTTCTTCTAACGTACCAACAGCACCTAAAAACATATTTCGGCTCTTTTCATCTGGCATATCTTCTTCTGTTAATTTTTTCTTTTCTCCAAATGAAAATCCCGCTGGTAACAAAGATCTTGAAGGTTTGTTTCCTTCTTTCATCTCTCGACCAAAATGTTTCAAAATAAAATCAATCGTATCACTTGTAATCGAAACGGCATCGACCACAGTCGGAACACCAATTGCGATAACAGGGATACCTAATGTCTCTTTACTTAGTTCCTTACGTTTATTCCCAACCCCTGATCCAGGATGGATTCCAGTATCAGAAATTTGTATCGTGCTATTTACTCGTTCAATAGAACGGGCAGCTAATGCGTCAATCGCAATTACAAAGTCTGGATTTGTCTTCTCAATAATCCCATAAATAACATCGCTCGTTTCGATGCCTGTAATCCCCATTACCCCCGGCCGAATTGCACTAACAGGCCTGAATCCTTCTTCTACACTTTCAGGCTGCAATTGAAACAAATGTCTCGTTACTAATACATTTTCTACAACTATTGGCCCAAGAGCATCCGGTGTTACATTCCAATTCCCAAGGCCTACAATTAAACAGCTCGCTTCTTTTGTAACACCAACCTCTTCTAAGAAATAAGAAAATTCTTTTGCAAAAATACGCTCCACTTTTTGTTGAAGTTCTGTATCTTGCTGACGTATACCTTGTACTTCAAGCGTTAAATAATTTCCAGGTTTTTTACCCATCGCTTCAGAGGCAGCTTCATCAATTGTTACTTTTGTAATTATAGTACCTTCTTCTTCCCTCTCTTTTACAATTACCCCCTGTATCCCTTTTTGTTCTTCTTGGCTTTCTTGCAACATTTGATGAGCTTCTACAGCAAGGTCAGTTCTAACGCTATATTTACTTAAATCCAATGGTTCTTTCATCGTATCTCCTCCGTAATTCATAGTAAATATCGTTAGATTTCCCAAAGTTATATAAGGTCATTCTTTCCTTTACGTGAAATTTCATGGATATACTATTGCAATTCTCTTCACCGTTTGATAGAATATCACTTGTTCTATGTAAGAATCGAGTCATTCGATTGCACCAGGGAGGTGAAAAGTATGGCAAACATCAAATCTGCTATCAAACGCGCTAAACTTAGCGAAGAGCGTCGTGCACATAACGCTTCTATCAAGTCTGACATGCGTTCTGCTGTTAAAACTGTAGAAGCTTTAGTTACTAATAACGATCTTGAAAATGCTAAAGAAGCTTTCAAAACTGCTTCTAAAAAACTTGACAAAGCAGCTCGTAAAGGTCTTATCCACCAAAACGCTGCATCTCGTCAAAAATCTCGCTTAGCGAAACAAGTAAACGCGTAAGGCGTTTAAAAAACGATCCATTTGGATCGTTTTTTTATATACAAAAAAAGTTCATGCACTAGGTACATGAACTTTTTTTGTGTCATCACATATGATTTAATCGCATTAAGAAAAACTCGAGCACAAGTTTCTTATCCATCTTTCCCGTCTTCATACTATAATCAGCTTCCGCTAATTCTATAATCACTTTTTTTAATTCTTCAAAAGAGAAAAATTTCGTTTGATTCATCGCCAATTTTACACGATACGGATGTACACCAATATGAGATGCAATTTGATTTTGCCCATAACCACGTTGCTGTAACTCTTTCACTTGATACAACAAACGGAATTGACTCACTAATAACGCAAGCAATTTAATCGGTTCTTCCTGCTGCGTAAATAATCCATCCAAAATTTGCATTGCACCTGCAATATCTTTTTTCACCACTTTTTCTGTCAAAGCAAATACATTTTGCTCAACTGATTTTGGCACAAGCTCTGCAACAAGTTTCGTCGTAATCTCTCCGCCCATACCAACGTATAACGTTAACTTGTCCATTTCCTTCGCCAACATCGTTACATTACTTCCCACAAGCTCTAGCAACAAACTAACAGCCGCGTTATCAATGTGCACATGCACTTCATCTGCACGAGCAATAATCCACTTCTGAACATCCTGCACTTGCATCGCATTCGCTTCTACTACATCTGCTGTTTTCTTTAATAGTTTTGTAATTTTTTTTCGCTCATCAAGTTTTTCGTAAGGCGCAACAAAAACAAGAATAGAAAATGGAGAAGGTTCACCAATGTATTCTTCTAAAATTTTTATATTTTGCTCTAACTTTTCTTTTTGCGAAGTCAGAAATAGCGGTGATTTTATTAACAGTACTTTCCGTTCTCCAAAGAAAGGAAGCGTACGCGCATCCTCAACCACATCTTCTAAATATGCTTCTTCCAAATCGTATGTCACAACATTAAACTCTCGATCTTCTTCTTCAAGTGCTTCTGTCGTAATAAGCTTTATCGTTTCATTTATAAAAAAAGCTTCCGTTCCATATAGTAAATATAACGAAGCAAACTGTTTCTTTTTAATTTTTTTATGTATATCACTCATACTTTTTCCTACTCCCTAACTTGGCAATATATATTTATACTAATGCCCTAGCTTTTGTTTTACAAGTACAAAGGAACAGGCTGTATAACCCGTCCCTTTATTTATATTAAACGCCACGCAATAAGCCCCGGGTTTCTTATTGGTGTGCGGTAATCACCTTCCCTTTATTATTCACAATAAAAATTCGAGTATAAGTGCCAACTGTTAACATGCTTGGAAACAAAAAACTCACGTTACTTCATGATCTAAAAGTAGCAAAAAAGCTCATTTTCTCTTCATATGGAAATTGTAGATTTTTTTCTGACAATATTTTATACTAAAGTGGAATGTTGGGGAGGGATTCTAAATGAATGATTTTGAACAAAACGTTCAAAGTAAACGCAATGACGCTATTGATTCAGGGGTAGGATTTATCGTCTCATTTGGTTTTTTCGCAACACTTTTCATCATTGCAACTGTTATTAAATTTATCGGTTCTTAAAGACTGCCACTTCATGGCAGTCTTCTCTTTTTCACCTATTATATGTCTTATCGTATGTGATTTTACTTTGAAAGGTTCCATTTTCCCCTTTAAAAACATAGGAAATAGCACCTTGCTTGTCCGTGCGCCATATCGCACTCCCCATCTTCTCCAAACGCTCTATCACTTCTTTATGCGGGTGTCCATATCTATTCTGCTTACCAACAGATATAATCGCTACACGGGGCTGTATAACGTTCAAAAAAGACTCTATAGATGACGTGTTACTTCCATGATGAGCAACTTTTAAAACATCTACTCGCAAATTTGGATACTCAGATACTAAAAACTGCTCTCCTTCTTCTTCTAAATCGCCTGTAAATAGCCACGTCAATCCTCCAAATTTTGCCCATATTACAATTGAAGCATTATTTTCACTTTTTTCTTTTCCTTTTGGAGCTAAAACGAAAAATTCAGCTTCATTTACACTCCAACTTTCCCCTTCCCCCACTTCAGTTATTTTTATTTCCTTTTCTAATGCCTGTTTCTTTACTACTTTTTCTAATACTGCATCTTTTCCCTTCCGGCCAAACACAACTTCTTTTACAGGTATATATGATAATAATTCTTGCGCAGCACCTATATGATCTGCATCTCCATGCGTTACGATTAATTTATCAATTGTTTTAATACCTTCTTTTTGTAAATAGGGTATTAAAACATCATTTCCAACAGAAAATTCATGCTTTTTTTGTTGCCACTCTTCCTTATTGACACGAAGCGTTCCACCTGTATCAATAAGATAAACCCCTTTATCATACGGAAGGCGAATTAATATTGCATCACCTTGTCCAACATCAATAAATGTTACACTTCCACTTCCTCTAAAATATGGATATACATAATGACACGTGCTAATAAAAAGAAATATACTCACAACTATACAAACCATTTTTTTCGGCGCTCTCCTTTCCCAAACCATCAATATACTGACAATACTCGCGCAATATACAGCTACAAGATTGAAGGACGTTTTCCCGAAAATAAGCTGGTTAAATGGTAAACTTTCACAATAACTTAGAAAAACATTAGACATACTCAAGCCTATTGATAACACATCCGCAAATCCTTTTGCGAGAAACGGGACAATTGGCATACACAGTAAAATAATAATGCTACATGGTAATACAATGATAGATAAAAACGGAACGTATAAAAGATTGAGGAAAATGCTATATGGAGAAAAATAACCAAAGTGATATAACAAAATCGGAGTACTAACGAGCTGTGAAATGATAGAAATATAAATAGAATTTCGGATTACTCCGTTGCTACTCACTAACAATAACGGAGCAGACAAAAGTAAAGCGAAGCTACCTACAAAAGAAAACTGAAATCCAATATTAAAAACAAGATAAGGGTCATATATAAGCATACATATAGCTGTTACACTTAAAGCATCTAAACTAGATAAACGAATCGAGCACATAAAAGCAATCAACGTCAAAACTCCCGTTATAGAAGCCCTTATAACAGAGGGTGACGCCCCTGCTAAAACCATATACAAAGGAATACAAATGATAAGGCAAATTGTTGCTACCTCCCTCGTCGCACCACTTCTTAGCAAAATAAAATATACTATCACCATTAACAATACAATGTGCGAACCTGAAATTGCTAACAAATGTACAAGACCAAACTGTTGATATTGCTCTTCCACTTCAAACGTCATTTGTTGTCTATCACCAAATAGTAACGCATTCATAAAAGCACCTGATTGCTCTGGAAACATCTCTGTAACTTTCGAGATTACTTGTTGCCTCAAAAGGAGAATCCGTTGCATGAGCGACAGTGATGTTCTATAGCATTCAGAAATATATGTAGCCTCAAATGTGAAATGAATATGTTGCTTGTATAAATAATCACGGTAATTAAAACCATGAAAATTCCGAGCTGTTTGCGGTTCTTTCCTCTCACCCTCGAATACACATGATATCCCTGCGTATAATTGTTGCATTTTTTCCTTTTCCAAGGCTGATTTTATTCTATAACTTAACTGCACTATATTTTTATTGTGATCTTCAAACTGAAAAGATAGGCGATCTCCATTAACAAGCGGTGTATTTTGTATAACCCCTCTTGTAACTCCATAGGACTCTCCTAGAGACTTATTCCACCCTTGAACATAGGAAGTGTATATAGCGCCACTAAAGCACGCTACAATGCAAAAAAAGAAGGTTTTACGCGAAGTGCGATATAAACAGAAGAAAACATTTAAAAAGAGGCAAAAAACTATCAATAAAAGTGACGAGGAAAAGGCAATTGCAATCCCTATTATAAACGAGATTGCAACATACCCCCATTGTTCCTGCAACTTATACTCACTCCTTATAGCATCATTTTTGCTTTCGTGAATACATGCTGTAATTCTTCCATTGATAAATTATCTTTTTCTAAAGACGCAAATAATTCTTTTAACTCCGTATAACGTTTTTGCTCCTCTAATGCAGCGATATCATATTCTAGCGGAACGTGCTTCACTGTTACATTCGCTTGTTCAAATAACTCTATGGCGTATGGATGATTTTTATAATCCTGCGCATAATAAACCGCTGTAATACCACTTTGAATAATTGCCTTACAACATTGTAAACAAGGGAAATGCGTAACGTAAATTTCTGCTTCCTCTGTTTTCGCACCAAACTTGGCACATTGTAATAAAGCATTCATTTCGGCATGAATTGTCCGAACACAATGATTATCGATTACGTAACAACCATCATCTATACAATGTACGCCACCTTTAATCGAACCATTATATCCACCAGCAATAATTCGTTTATCGCGAACGATTGTCGCTCCTACCGCAAGCCTTGTACATGTACTACGTAACGATAGTAGATGGCTTTGCGTCATAAAATATTGATCCCATGAAATTCGTTCCATATTTTTCACCTACTTTTTTGTCTACTTGTAGTGTAGCGAAAGAAGAAAAACTTCGTCAATCTTTTACGGAATAATAATTTGATCTTTTATCTTTTCAAGAGACTTCGCACCAATCCCATCAATCTCTAATAAATCTTCTATTTTCTGAAACGGACCATGCTCTTCTCGATATTTCAAAATACTTTCTGCCTTTCGAGAGCCAATCCCTGTAATTTTTTCCAATTGCTCTTTCGCTGCTGTATTTATTCGAATCTTGCCATCTTCCTTAGAAGAAGTAAACATCCCTTGTTCTGGCTCATTTTTACTCGGTATATAAAGAAGCATTTGATCTTGTACAATTTGTGTTAAATTCACTTTTTTCATATCTACTTCTGATAAAAAACCACCAGCCTTTTGAACCGCATCCTTTACGCGATCTCCTTCCTTCATTTCATATACCCCTTCTTTATTAACCGCTCCTTTCACATCAATTATAATTGTTCTTTTCTGTTCCTTTGTATCCGATATTTTCGGTTTACCCTTTTTTTCTATCTCCTTCTCTTGCACATTCATTGTAATAGGCGTTCGTTCTACACTCTGATTCGTTTTCCAAAAAACAAGAAAAAGTAAAGTTCCAATAATAGCTACTAAACCTAACCACTTTTTCGGAAAATCCCACATCATTTTACACCTCTAATCATAAATTTATAACATCATTCATATTGTTTAGGAGAAAGCTGTTACGAAGGAGGGATGAAACTTTGAACATAGGAATTATAGGGACAGGAAACATGGGGAATATACTAATCGATGCATTTTTAGAAACCCGTGCTGTCAAACCTTCGTGCCTTACAATCATTAATCGGACGCCTGCCAAAGCATATCACATAAAAGAAAAATACCCTTCTGTTCATATAGCAAAAACAATCCCGGAAGTAATCGAACAATCACAACTTATTTTTATTTGCGTTAAGCCGATAGATATATACCCTATCCTAAAAAAATACGCTGAACATTTTTCTGATGAAACGTGCTTAGTTTCTATTACAAGTCCAATATCTCCATCACAATTAGAGACTCTCGTACCGTGCCACGTCGCACGTATCATTCCAAGTATCACAAATCGCGCCCTCTCTGGCGCCTCACTATTTACATTTGGAAATAATTGCTCTGAAGAATGGCAACAAAAACTACTTCGTCTATTCAAAAATATTTCTACACCTCTTGTAATAGAAGAAGATATAACACGTGTTTCATCTGATATAGCAAGTTGCGGTCCTGCTTTCTTTAGTTATTTACTACAATGCTTCATTAACGCTGCTGTAGATAAAACAAATATTACACACGAAGAGGCTACTACTTTAGTAAGTGAAATGGTCGTGGGGATGGGGAAATTACTTGAAAAAGAAATCTTCACATTACCTACCTTACAAGAAAAGGTTTGCGTGAAAGGCGGCGTTACCGGGGAAGGCATTCGGGTTTTAGAAGAACACGTTGGAGATATGTTCCATAAGTTAATCGAGCGAACACATGAAAAATTTGATGAAGATTTAGAATGCGTTGATCAGCAATTCAATAAACACACATAATAAATACGTCATTTTCATTCCAAATCCTTTTTATAAATACTTACTTTTTTACAATACATTTTCACTTTAACTACTATTCCCACACTTTACGCATACGATCTTCAGATTATGCTAGAACTAAAAATACATCTTCTTTATAAAACAAAAGCAACCTTCTCGGTTGCTTTTGTTTTATTTGTTTTATCCGTTTTTCTTCGCCATGAAGAAAATACGCTCTGTTTGTTCTGTAACTTCAAGTCGCTCAAAATCACCTGTTACACGAAGAACTGTAAAACCTGCTTCTTCAAGCCATTTCGTTAACTCTTCCACTTGATATGCACGTTGCACGTGACATTCATCAAACCGATGGTACACATCTTCTTCCGGATCTTGAACAAAGAATGTCAAATCATGCTCTACACTATTTGATTCTTCACCAGGGAAGCAATTCCAAATAAGAGATATTTCTTCTCCATTCACTGTATACGTTTCATTTTGAAATACATGATGTATTTTATATAAAGAATGTACATCAAATAAAAACAAACCATCTTGACGCAAATGGTGAAACACTCTTCTAAATGTTTCTTGTACTCCATCTTCTTGCAATACATAATTTAATGAATCACAAAAGATAGTGACACAGTCAAACTCACCTGGAACATCAAGCTCTCGCATGTCTTGTTGGTAAAAAGGAATAAAGTATCCCTCTCCTCCTAGTTTTTGCTGAGCGACTGTTAACATTTCTTCTGAAAGATCGACACCTATTAAATCGTAACCCTTTTGCACAAGCGGAAGGGTTACATTACCCGTACCGCATGCTACATCAAGAATTTTTGCCTCTTTCATATCTGCCTGCTGCAGGCTTTCCTCTGTGAATTCTACCCATTTATCATAAGGGACATCATTCATCAGTTCGTCGTACAACAATGCAAATTGTTCGTATTTCATTGGCCTAGCTCTTCTGTTATATCTTCACGTGGCACATCGCCCCATAGACGCTCTAAATTATAGTGATTACGCTCATCTTTATGGAATACATGGGCAACTACATCTCCAAGATCAACTAATACCCAACGTGCTTCGTCAAAACCTTCCATACGTTGTACGTCGATTTGGAACTCATGTGCTTTTGATTTAATTTCACGTGCAATTGCTTGCACTTGTTTATCTGAATTACCGTGACAAATAATGAAATAATCTGCAATTGGTGAAATACCTTGCATATTTAGGACAACCATATCTTCTGCTCTTTTATCATCAGCTGCTTTTGCCGCTAACACTAATAAATCTTTATCGTTCATTTACTCATTTCCTCCTTGATAACTGCATTGTATGTTTGGAATGTTAATGGATAAATCGTCTGATTTTTTTCCATTAAAAATTGAATTGTTCTCTTTAAGGCAAATAATAAAGCTTGATTTATATCCGTATATGCGAGTTTACGAGCCTCTTCCACACCTGGAAACTTTCGCCCTGGCTCAATGTAATCAGCTACATAAATCACTTTATCTAACATCGTCATGTTCTCATGACCACTTGTATGATATGTAATAGCTTGCAATATTTCAGAATCCGTAATGCCTACCTCTTTTTCTACTAAGTATGCCCCAACAGGCGCATGCCACAACTCTTTATTATAGCAAAGTAAATCTTTCGGCAAATCTTCACGTTTAATAATCTCTTCCATCTCTGAAATTGCTCTACATTTCGCATAATCATGGAATATAGCTGCCATCTCTGCTTTTTTCTCGTCCACACCGTATAACTTAGCAAGCTCAATCGCTGTCTCCATTACACCAATTGTGTGTATATAACGTTTTTCATGCATTTGTTGTTTGACAATATGAAGTGCATTCTCACGATTCATACAACCCATTCCTCTCGATATATACCTGTACTTTTTCAGGAAGTAAATATTTACACGTTTTCTTCTCCTTATATCTCTCACGTAATAAGGATGAAGAAACTGCAAATTCCGGAATTTCCACTGTAGTAATCTTATATGGTGTATGCAATGTATACCCAGGTCTTGCAACTCCAACAAATGTTACAAGATTAAGTAAAGCTTCAATGTTATACCACTTCGGTAAATACTCAACCATATCCCCACCGATAATAAAGTGAAACTGCACATCCGGATACTTCTTCGTCAATTGTAACATAGTGTCATACGTATAAGATGGGCCCTTCCTGCTTAGCTCTTCTAAACAAATAGAAAAGTGTTCTTCTGCCTCAGTCGCAAGCTCTAACATATGTAAACGACTTTCTATACTTGTAATATTACGTCCTTGTTTATGTGGCGGAATCTGGTTTGGCAAGAACCATACTTCTTCCAATTCCAAAGCGTGATATACTTCATTTGCAATTAGCAAATGTCCATAGTGAGGCGGATCAAATGTACCGCCAATGATGCCAATTTTCCTCAAAAGAAACGCCCCTTCCTTTTACATACAGCAACTCTCCTTGGTTAGGAACGAAGAGAGTTGCTATTAATAAAAGTTCAATTGGTTTCGCTCTCTACATCATTACGCATCAGCGATAAAAAATAGCGCATGCTAATCTTTTTATCGAGGAAGCTTAATTTGTTTATTTTCTCTTGATTCTTTGTATAAAACGATTGTACTTCCAATTACTTGAACGATTTCAGCACGTGCACCTTTTGCAAGTTCTTCCGCAACCTCACGGCGATCAAATTCACAGTTTTGTAATACACTCACTTTAAATAGTTCACGAACTTCTAACGCTTCTCCAATTTGTTTTACCATATTTTCATTTACTCCGCCTTTTCCTACTTGAAAAATTGGTGTTAAATGATGTGCTTGTGCACGTAAAAATCTTTTTTGTTTTCCTGTTAACATATATGTTAGCCTCCAAGCTTTTCTATAACTAATTGTTTCATTCGATCAATATTTGGTACACGTCCTGTCCACATTTCAAATGCAAGTGCTCCTTGATAAACAAACATATCAATACCATTTTGAATGATTGCACCTTGCTCTTTTGCCTCACATAAAATTTTCGTTTCAAATGGATTATAAATTATATCTGATACAATCGTTCCTTTTTTTAACGAACACATTTGTAATGGCGTATGTTCGACGTGTGGATGCATACCTATCGTTGTCGTCTGAATGATAATATCATAATTTCCTTGTTCTTCTGTCGCTTTTTCTAACGACAAAGCAACAGAATTAACATCGGCCGTACGTGCAGCAATAAGTTCTTTCGCCTTATCTACTGTACGATTGGCTACATCAATCTCTTTTACACCTACATCAGCAAGAGAAAAATAAATAGCTCGGCTAGCACCACCTGCACCAAGTAACAAAATACGTTTCCCTTGAAGTGGTTCATTACTAATTGACTGCAGCGCTCGAACAAAACCAATTCCATCTGTGTTGTAGCCAATTAACCTTCCATTCTTATGAACCACTGTATTTACTGCACCGATTTTCCTTGCCAATGGATCAATCTCATCCAAATACTCCATGATAGCAACCTTGTGCGGAGTTGTTACATTAAATCCTGAAATACCTAATGCTTTTAAACCTCTTACTGCTTCCCCTAGCGCTTCCTCTTCAACAAGGAATGCATGATAATGGGCATCCATATTCAAGTGTTCAAATGCATCGTTATGCATAACGGGTGATAATGAATGTCCAATTGGATTTCCGATTACACCATATAATTGTTTCATAAATCCCTCTCCATATTAAATTAAAGATTTACGTAGTGAAACACTTACTCCTTTTGGTACGTGTGCAACAATTTTTGCGCCTGGTTCGTTCACAGTAACCCATCCTAATCCAGAGAATACAACATCCGTCTTTGGTTCACGAATATTAAATTCGTATTTCACTAACTCAGGCATATTTGCTAATTCTTCTGGTGTTGGCGGGCTTAGTAAATCTCCAGCATGATTTTTATATAATTCATCTGCTTTCTCAAGCTTTGTACGATGGATTGTTAAACGATTCGAGAAGTGACAAGTAAACGCACGACGACCACCACTTACATAATCAAAACGTGCCAATCCACTAAAGAATAACGTTTGTTCTTCATTTAATTGGAATACCATCGGCTTAATTTCTTTTGTTGGTGTAATAAGCTTTAAGCTTTGCTTCCCAACATAATGAGCCATTTGGTGGTGGTTAATAATACCTGGCGTATCATATAAAGAAGATTCTTCGTCTAATGGAATATCAATTAAATCCAGTGTTGTTCCTGGGAAATGAGATGTTGTAATTACATTTTCAGTCTCATCACTAAATTCTTTAATCATACGATTAATAAATGTCGATTTCCCTACATTCGTACATCCAACAACGTAAACATCTTTGCCGCCGCGATAATACTCAATAGCATCTGCTAGTTCAGCAATTCCTTGTCCCTTCGCTGCACTAATTAAAAAGACATCTTCTGGTTTTAATCCTAGCTGCTTTGCACTATAGCGCATCCAATGCTTTACTTTATCATGTTTTACTGACTTTGGAATTAAATCAGCTTTATTTCCAACAAGTAATACTTTATTATTTCCTACGAAACGATGTAAGCCAGGTAACCAGCTACCATTAAAATCAAAAATATCTACAATTTTGACTACTAATGCATCTGATTTTCCAATTCCATTTAAAATGCGTAGGAAGTCATCATCTGTTAACGATACATCTTGAATTTCATTGTAATGCTTCAAGCGAAAACAACGTTGACAAATGACTTGTTCTTTCTCTAAAGATGAGGTAGGAGCATACCCCACTTCGTTTTTATTTTCTGTTTGAATTTCTACACCGCAACCAATACATTTAATTGTTTCAGTCAAACTTTATTCCTCCCAGTTAATTAAACCTTTTTTCTTCATATTTTTCATGATTCTTCGTTCAATTTTTCGATTAAAGCGCGTCACTAATCCGTCCGTTTGTGCTACCGGTACAACTAAAATTGTATGAAGCCCTACTCGGTTTCCACCAAGCACATCAGTCAGTAACTGATCTCCAATTACTACAACTTCCTCTGCCTGCAGATGCATCTCTTGTATCGCACGCTTAAACGCTCGAACAAATGGTTTACGTGCACTATGAATAAATGGAATACCTAATGGGTCAGCAAAATCTTTTACACGTTGCTCATTATTATTTGAAACAACCGTTACTTGGATGCCTTGCTCTTTCATTTTTAAGAACCATTCTTCAAGTTGCGGGGTTGCATTTGGACGATCCCATTCAATTAAAGTGTTATCTAAATCAGTAATAACACCTTTAATCCCACGTTTTTTTAAATCTTCTGGTTGAACATGATATACATTTTTCACGTATTCATTTGGTAAAAATAGCTTCAATTTCTTTCACCTCTTTGAGGATTTTTCATAAAATTTTTCGACAACATTTTTCGATATATAACCTGTGGATAAAATTGTACACATTTTCCACATTAATCTTTCAGTTAATTTGGAATTTACTAACAAACTATACACACTTTATCCACCTAGGTATGTGGATAACCACTCGTTTGTGACTGTCATACTTTTTTGGTACATTAAATGCATCAACGAATCAATCCTTATATTATTAGGAGGTGACTCACCTTGAAAACAAAACATATGGAACAGTTATCCACTGAGTTACTCACTGAGTCTTATTATAAAGCAAAAGAACTAAAATTAAATCCCGACTTCATTTTACTTATAAA
This sequence comes from Bacillus sp. CCB-MMP212, assembly GCF_022748145.1. NCBI lineage: Bacteria > Bacillati > Bacillota > Bacilli > Caryophanales > Bacillaceae > Bacillus > Bacillus sp. CCB-MMP212. The sequence goes on along the minus strand of NZ_JALDQE010000002.1, from coordinate 85,825 downwards.
ACAAGAAATCATTAGACGCTCATTAGAGGACAAGCTTGTCAAATCTTCTTGATTACATATAAAGTGAAAGTTTAATCAGCCCGTACCAATCAAACAGTTACAGGATACATTATTGAATGCCCTGTAAAAAGAGCCATCCTACGATGGCTCTCGAATAAACAAGTACTCCCATCTAGGGGATTTCATCATTAAGTATCTTTGCCCATAACTCTTACTTACGGTTATAAAAGCTTTTCTTTATTTATGAGCTAATCGAGTAGCTATTTTTTCACCAAGACGCAGCTCTTGTCCACTCTTTAATTCCTGCACTACTTCTATCATATCTTTTTCAAACAATAACACAACTGTTGAACCAAATGTAAAGTATGCCATTTCTTCACCTTTTTGAACAGTGTCTCTCTCATGCAAAAGCTCAATACTATTAACAAACATGGCCCCTACTTTTACAAGAGCCATATGTTCGCCATCACTGCTTACTTCTGTAACAGAACGATAATTTTTTGACAGCGGTTCTTTCCCGTATTCCATACCAGCTGCATTTACCGGATACGATTTTCTACCGAGTACAAATCTTTCAGTCACAGAACCAGAAAGCGGACTATGAATGCGATGATAGTGACTTGGACTCAAATAAATTACCATATATGTACCGCCTGCATATCGCGTTGCACGTTCTTCATTACCTAGCATATCCACAATTGAATAGCGCTTTCCTTTAATATCAAATGTTTTTGTATCCTCAATAGGACCATGATCTGCAAAAACACCATCAACAGGACTAACGATACTCGATGCATCTGTATCAATACTACGCTTTCCTTCTTTTAGCTTACGCGTAAATAATTCATGCAATGTTCTATATTCCTTCAAACCCTTTTCCATCTCATCTTGATTAATTTGAAAAACTTTCGCATACGATGGAATAATGATAGAGCTCAAACGAGATTGTGCAAATTTACGTAATATATAAGAAGTAAAGCGACCATTTGTAAGTTCTATCATAAGTCGATATAATGTACGTCGCAAATTGCGAAACCCCCTAATCAGTCTATAACTTTAGTTTTCCCTTATTTTCTTTCTATATCATACGTAAAATTGGTTCTTATTCCCACATATCATATAAAGCAGCCTTATTATACATACAGAAAACTAAGTATGGTATTATTCTTAAATTATTTAGCACCTTCTAATATTACAGATAGAATCCGTCATTTTCAACAGTGAACATGTATTTCTTCTTAGCATAACGCGTTTTCTTTTCTTATTTACAATAAGAAAAGCAGCCCATTTTAAAATATGGCTGCTTCTAATACACTTTACTCTTTCGCTTTTTTCTCTTTCTCTGCCCTTACAAACTCGTGGAACATTTTCATTAAAGCACGCTTTTCGATCCGTGATACGTAACTTCTAGAAATGCCAAGCGCCTTAGCGATTTCCCGCTGTGTTTTCTCCTTATCTAGCCCAAGTCCAAAACGTTTCACAATCACTTCTTTTTCTCTTTCGTCTAAAATATCGATATACTCTTTAATTTTTTCTAACTCCATACTAAGCTGAATCATATCAATTACATCTTCAGACTCTGATTTTAATATATCAATAAGCGATATTTCATTGCCCTCTTTATCTTGCCCGATCGGATCATGAAGTGAAACATCTTTTTTCGTTTTCTTTAGTACACGTAAATGCATCAAAATTTCATTTTCAATACAGCGTGCTGCATACGTCGCAAGCTTCGTTCCCTTTCCTGCAGAATAGCTCTCGATCGCTTTAATGAGTCCGATTGTACCAATTGAAATTAAATCTTCTGCATCTTCTCCTGTGTTCTCAAATTTTTTAACGATATGAGCTACAAGCCGTAAATTATGTTCAATTAAAAGATTTCTCGCTTGAGCATCACCTTGCTCCATTAACTCTAAGTACTTTCTCTCATCATCTGATGATAACGGCTGCGGAAACGCATTATTTTTCACATAAGAAACAAAGACAAACACTTCTCGAACCATATATCCAATTGCGGCGAATAGACTCAAACCTTTCACCTCCGCCAAAATAGTGGTCTTTATTATGTGTATGTGGGCTTGAGGTTGTTTGTGTCTGTACAGTTTATTTATAAAACTCAACACTTCCAACATTTAAAATATTTTATTGTTATATTATAATTATATAAAATTGTTATTTATATATGAATATGCTATTAAAGGGGAAACTATTCATGCTTACATTAGATCGATTATTAAATGTAACAATTTATTTAGGGGTATTTTTACTTTTCATTTCGTTCATTACTTTTGTTATTAAGAGAGGGCCTGATTTATTATTTTTTCAATTTGGAATTTCTTTGTTTTTTGGAGCTCAAATTATAATTGGAATGAAATTTTTTCATAATTATGGTTTCTCCTTTCACTCAAAACTAGAACTACTTATCTTTATTTTCTATGTAATTGGATTTATTACATGTATACTACTGTTCTTTAACTTTCAAAATCCGTATCGAATTTTTTTATTAATTTGTAGTTTTTTATTTTTAACTGGATCCAATTATTACTTTAAAGAAACATTAAATTTTAGTAAAAAAACTCCAAAGCAACATAAAACTTTTTTAAGTACACAAGAAGACTCTTTTCCAAAAGAAGTCCGTAAATTTTCAGAGGATTACAATAACATAATAAGGAATGATTTTTATGAAATACCGATGATTCCTACTGAATTACAGATTACAAGCAAAAAACATTCTTCCCATAGTACATCTTTCTTAGTTGAACTTTATAATAGCGAGAATGAAATTACTGATGACTCTGTACAATTAACTCCATCAGACCGTTTTTATATACTGTTAAATACACAAAAAACAAAAATATCAAAAATAGTATATGAAGGGCAAAATTTTTTCACATTAACAGTCACACTAAAGGCTCTTAATTTACAGCAAGAACCAGAAATTCATAATATGTTTTTAGAAATAGATAAACGTAGAGCGATGAATCTTCTTAATTTTGAAATTAAAGCCCATACTAAAGAATGGAAAGTAACATTTAAAAGTGATAATTCTTCTTCCAATCTTCCTATCACATTTAATTTTGAAAAACGAACAGACAAATTATAAAAATAAAAAGAGTTATTTTCTTTGAAAAATAACTCTTTTTATTTTACTTACTCCAAATCTTTCTCCCAGTTTGGGCATCAATATAACGAATTTCCCGACTACAATCAAAAGGTTCTTTATGTTTTTCATCTGTCGTTTGTTTGTACAGTAGTTTGTATTTCGTTTCCTCTGCATCATGATCCACAAACCATTCTAATTTAACTCGGATAGCCTCTCTGTATATTTCTAACGCTTTTTCTTTTGTTACTTTTGGTGTTGTTTCATATGTAAGTAATTCTTTTATAAAGTTGCCAGACTCTCCAGAGTAGTGCATCACAGCACCATTTTCTGCATTGATGTTGATCATAATATATTTCCGCTCTACATGAATGTCATTTACATAGATTGAAAAGGAAAACCTCTCTATCCCCTCTTCCTCCTCATAATTATCCCAAAGTTGAACATACTTTGTCGCATCTGGGATAATATGCTCTAAAAATTGAAGTGCCTTGCTTAAACATTGCTCTCTCGATAAGATTGTTTTCCTTTTTTTCTCATCCTTCCACATAAAAAAAGAAAGCAATTGATTTGTTTCTTTATCTAGAGTAATTACAACGAATTCATCATGTTTCAACATTGGAAAATGTTTTTTATAAAACTCATCCATTGAATATGAATCCTTCTCTTCTATTTCTTTTTGTAATTCTTCTTTTAATACAAATTTTATCCGGACTTCATCCTCATCTACTTTTTCATCTATTTTGACAAACTTCTCCTTGTCCCAATCAAATAAATCAAACACATCTTTTTTTTGACTACTCTTTAGCGGTTTATCAACAAGTACTGTAGAAGGTAATTTATAGTGTTCTGGCCCATATAAATCTTTACCTGTACTTGCATCAATAAACGCATGACTAGGCTCTGGTTCATATACAAGATGGTACCCTTTTACTTCTTCCCCGTTTTCATACTCACATGAAGAGTATGTTAAATCTACAAATACAAGTCTCATATCTTGTCTAGCTTTCAAATTTTCTAAAACGATATTCTCCCCAACAATTTCACTTGGCCATAACGGTTTTTTCTCTATGGCTTTTTGTCCATTGTAATGAAAATGCACAACATTACCTGAAGGGTGCACTCGCACAACACACCCAGTATTCGGCAATGGATAGCTATTCACTTCTTGCATATAATTTACTTCTTTCCAACCGCGCCTGTCGTCCTTAACCGTTACATATGTATAGAATTCATATCCTTCTTTTGTATATTTTTTTAAGAATGTATTTGCAACCTCTCTTGCTTTATTCTCCTCTATCGCTCCCTTATCACTCGAAAAAGAATCTCCATCATCTATCCTAAATTCAATTAAATTACCAGTATGTCTATTTAATGTAATTTGTATCTGTTTCTCCTCATCATCTTTATGTCCCCACCATAATAGATGATACGGGTCATCAACCCCTTCTTGATCATCTACAACAAGCCTATATTCATCTGGAATTTCAATAATATGAGCTACGTGCTCTTTTCTTTCTTTATCTTTTTGATTCACCATGCCCTCTCCTTCGTTACAATTTAAGGTAATTATAACAAAGAAAACCAAAACTTATTAACAAAAAAAAAGACTAGAGATATCTCTAGTCTTCTACTTCGTCTCACGGTGTAACGTTACTCGCTTTAATCGTGGACAATATTTTTTTAGTTCGATACGTTCTGGATTGTTTCGTTTATTTTTTTTAGAAATATAATTACGATCACCGCACTCCGTACAAGCTAATGTAATATTTACACGCATAGGTAATTCTCCTTTCTTTCAAAGATCGCAAACTAAAACGTAATGATTACGATTTATATATTATAAAACTTCATTCTATTTGTCAATTGCAAAAACAAGAAGATTCCATTTAGAATCCCCTTGTTTTTATAGTTAAATAAATTTTATTAAAACGATTCGTATGTAACAAACTCACTAATTGGCTTTCGATATCCTCTTGGACGAACTTTAGTCGTATCACTTTTCCCTATCGTAATCATTAAAACAGGTATTACATGCTCTGGCATATTTAATTCACTTTGTACTGCTTTTTCATCGAAACCAATCATTGGACATGTATCATAGCCATAATATTTAGCTGCGTACATAAAAGTCATCGCGCTTAACGAAGCATTTCTAATCGCTTCATCCTCCATGAAACGCTCTCCTTTTCCTTCATATAAACCTTTCGTTTGCCTAATTGTATCTTCATATTCGCATTCATCAATCATTTTTAAAACTTTCATACCGAAGTAAATATTTTCAACATTTTGGTATGCTCTTTTATCACCACAAACGAGCACTACCGCTGATGCACTCGATACTTTATATTGACCGAACGCTAATTCTTTTAATCTTTCTTTTCGCTCTTGATCACGAATTACAACATAATGTGTGTGCTGCAAATTATAGCAAGATGGAGAAAGCTTAGTTAACTCAAATATTTTTTTAAAATCCTCATCAGGGATTTCTATACCTTGTATAAATTTCATTGCAGAACGTCTAGCAATTGCTAATTCTTCAAAGTTCACCATATATCCTCCTTAATAACTATAAATCTAAATATACATTAATTTATACAAATAGATAAATCAAATGAAAACACTTTAAATCCGAATAATAATTATGATTAACAGTAAAAAAGACAAAAAGCTGAAACAATTAGTTCATACGAAATTCACACGAATCTATTACTATAGAAATTGTACATAGTGAACTTATTAACAATCACGTTTATTTATATAGAATCTTACTCGAAAGGAGTTGAAAGTATGAAAACTAAATATCGCTTTATGATCTCATCATTTGCCGCTTGTGCTTATATGATTTGGTATTTAGTATAATAACAACCTCACTTGTAAATAGGAAAAGGTGTGTATATAAATGGAATATAATCAATCAACAGTTAACTACTGGAAAGCTTTTGTATTACCATATACATTTGCTTTAGAAGAGTTAAAAACTAAATTTGAAATTATGAACCGGGAAGCTCAATTTTTAGAGGATTACAACCCGTTTGAACATATAAAAACAAGACTAAAACAACCTGAAAGTATTATTAAAAAGCTTGAACGTAAAAATTTATTACCGACAGTTGAAAATGCCCAAACGCATTTACAAGATATTATTGGTATTCGTATTACATGTTGCTTCGTAGAAGATATTTATCATTTAAAAGAAGTCATTCAAAAGCGTGAAGATATGGAAATCATAGAGGTAAAAGATTATATCGCTAATCCAAAGGGAAACGGTTATAAAAGTTTACACATGATTATTAAATATCCTTTATCACTGAATTCTGGTACAAAAGATGTATTTGCAGAAATTCAGTTACGTACACTGGCAATGGACTTTTGGGCAAGTTTAGAACACAAACTTTATTATAAATATGAAGGGAAAATACCGGAGTATTTAAAAGATGAACTACATGATGCAGCAATGAAAGCTGAAGATCTTGATAATAAAATGGCCACAATTCGTCAAGATATTGATGATATTGAGGCATGCTCAAATCAAATTATGCTACCACTATAAAAAAAGGTTCTCGCCAATGAGAACCTTTTTTGTACCATTTTTTAGAAGTGCGACTCCCACACTTATTAAAGTTTCACGTTATTTTTTCTCTATCGTGCGAACCTCTTCAATCTTCCATTTCTCATCTTCTTTTCCAAGAGCGTACTGTACTTTCTTTTGAAGAGTGACACTATCGTCTACTTCCTTTTCTTTCGTTTCAACAATAACATACCCTACTTTACTAGCTTTCATATCTATATGTTCCAATTCAATCTTCTTATTTCCCTTTTGAAATGCGGCTTCTTTTTGTGTTTTTAAGTCTTCAGCACTAGGCATCTTCTTTGAAAATAACTCCATATGTTCTGCAAGATTTTTTTCATTCGTCGTTCGCACAAATGTAGTAATAACATCTTGAATAGATTTCTCTTCTTCTTTTGTTATTTGTACCTTTTCCTCAGTTTTTTTAGTAGTAAATTTTTGTTCTACGTTATTCTCTTCTTGTTGACATCCAACTAGTAATACTACAAATACTAGAAGGAATCTTAATTTCCTAAATATTTTTTCCATATTCCCAACTCCTAAAAAGAAAAGTGAGGCATTTCGCCTCACTTTCGCTCTTAATTAACGTCTTCCTTTATTCGGATCGCCACCGCCAACAATATCAAAGACACGTTTCGCTATATTTGTATTCTCTTGAACGCCTGAGAATAAGTATTTACCTGGACCAAATGCATACACGTTCACATCTTCCCCTGTATGTCCACCAGTTGTCCAGCCTGTAACCGAGCGCTTATTGAAAATATCTTCAATTGCATTATCAATCTTTGTTACATCTTTTGACGGAGCTATATCATTTACAGCTTGAATTTCTTCTGGAGTTAATTGTAAATCAATATACTTTTTCAATGTTTCTTCTACATTTGCACCTTTTGCAATCTCATTTGCCATAAAGTCTGGTGTGCGTTTTGCAGCTTTAATTGGATCTACTTTAAAGTTATACTCGCCATTGGCCCCTAAAGATAATCCACCTGTTGCGTGGTCTGCCGTTGCAACAACTAACGTATTTTTATCTTTTTTCGCAAACTCAATCGCTGCTTTGAAAGCTTTTTCGAAGTCTTCCATTTCACTCATTGCACCAACGATATCATTATCATGTCCAGCCCAGTCGATTTGACTTCCTTCCACCATTAAGAAGAAACCATTTTTATTTTTGTTCAAACGCTCAATTGCTGCATTAGTCATTTCTTCTAATGAAGGTGTTTTATCATTACGGTCAATCATTTTATCTAATCCACCTGGTGCAAATAAACCAAGAATTTGATCATTTTTATCATTTAACAATTGATCTCGATCCGTTACATAGCTATAACCAGATTTCTTAAACTCTTCTGTAAGATTACGATCTTTTCTAACAAAGTTCTTTACGCCGCCGCCAAGCATAACATCTACTTTATGCTTCCCTTTAATTTTCTCATCAAAATAATCATTTGCAATTGCGTCCATATTTTTACGGCTAATGTCATGCGCACCGAAAGCAGCTGGTGTTGCATGTGTAATTTCAGAAGTTGCAACAAGTCCCGTTGATTTCCCTTTTTCTTTCGCTTGCTCAAGAACCGTTTTCACTTCCGCTTTATCATTATCAACTGCAATTGCAGCATTATATGTTTTAATCCCTGCTGACATAGCTGTTGCTGCTGATGCAGAGTCTGTAATATTTTCATGCTCATCTTCTGGGTATGTTTTTTGTGTTCCTACAAGATGCTTATCAAATTCTGTAGATTCCATTTCAAAGGTTTTTGGATTATCTTTCATATAACGGTGAGCCGTCATATATGAAGGGCCCATACCATCCCCAATTAATACGATAACATTTTTAATCTTTGCATTGCTTCCGTTCTCATCTGCATTAACCTCACTAGAACGAGTAAAATTCCATGTTGCTACCGAAGTAACTGCTAATGATGCCACAACTGCAAATGGCCATGCTTTTTTCACAAACTTTTTCACTGTCTTGTCCCCCTAATTAGGTTATTCATTTCCCACTATCAAATTTAATGGAAGACTATTAAGAGAAAATTAGCTGTGTGTAAATTTTTTGTTAACTTATGTAAATATCAGTTATAATTTGTATAACTTTGTCTCTTCGTATCAGCCATCCTGCTCTTTACAATTTAAATATAAACAGGTTGGATTTCATTTAACGTAAATCTCTTTTTTTTACATTTTGACTCTATTTTTATGAAATTAAATAGAAATGCGGTGAGCCTTTATGAAAATAGTAAAGCTAAATGAGTCTTTTATTTTTGAATTACTTAATCTTTGCAAATCTGTTGGATGGTTACACGATGAAATTTTTATGAAAAAGCAATTCGAAATGTATCTTTCTATCGGCACACTTGTAGGTTATATTTATGAAAACAAACTCATTGCGACTGGAGGAGTATTTCCTTTTACAAGTAACTTCACTTCCATTGGTATGTTAATCGTTCACCCTAATTTTCAAGGACGAGGAATAGGGCGCATGTTGCTAAATCATTGCTTGGAACAAATTCATCCAAAACAACCAATTGCACTTATTGCGACAAAAGCTGGCGAACCTCTATACACATCATGTGGATTTCAAACAGCAACAACAATTCATCGTTTTGAAAAGCAAACTACTAAGACGTATCCTTCTCACTTACAACAAGTACGAGAAGAAGACCTTATATCTCTTACTTCTCTTGATCAAATTGCAACTGGTGTGAATCGTTCTCTACTTTACTCTTTGCTATTACCAAGGGCCATACACGCTTTTAAAATTGAAAGAAATAACCGTATAGAAGCTTTTTCATTATGCATACAAAAGGGCAATATATTATGTATCCATCCACTTATCGCCAAGCAAGAAGAAGATGCTATTCAATTATTAAAAAAGATATGTGAATGTTGGAATGGTATAGTACGAATTGATGTCCCACATTCACAATTTATATTTCGTAAATTTCTTCAAACAGAAAATTTCCAAGAAACGCTCCTTTCACCTCTTATGATAAAAAATGGTAGCCAACTTCCTGGAAATCGTAATATGCTATTTGCTATGATAGATACAGCGTTATGTTAGAAAGGAGACACCTAATTGAAGCGATTTAGCTATTTTATGGTAGGTTGTCTTACTCTTACACTATTAGTAGGATGTAGTGCAGCAGAAAAGCCAGTAGAACAAGTAAAGCAAGTGAAAAATACAATTACAGCTAAACTAGCTACCGAGGAAAAAATGGTAGAAATAGATGGTCAAACCATTTACTTTAAAAAGATTGGTAATGAAAAACCACCTTTACTTATGATTCATGGCTTTGGAGGGTCATCAGATGGTTTTCAAAAGATTTACTCCGATTTAGCAAAAGATCATACAATTATTTCTGTAGATGCTTTAGGATTCGGGCGCTCATCTAAGCCAATGGATTTTTATTATTCTTTTCCAACTCATGCAAATTTGTATTATAAATTAATGAAAAAACTAGGGTATGATTCATTCGCAATACTGGGGCATTCCATGGGGGGAGAAATTTCTCTAAATTTAACATATTTATATCCTGAAGCAGTTACTCACCTTATTTTAACTGATGCTACAGGTGGTCCTCATACATTCGTTACTAAACAAGGCTCACCAAAACCACAATTGCCGACTGATTTAAATGCCGTTTCTTCTATTACTGATTATGATGAGAGCAAAGTGAAATTCAAACGTAACGATGAAGAGCATTATAACAAAATGAAACTATGGCCTAGACGTCTTAAAATTAATGCGAATGAAATGAAACAGCCGACTTTAATTATATGGGGCAGAAATGATAGTAGCGTTTCTTGGAAAGAAGGAGAAACGTATCATCAATTCTTAAAAAATAGCACTTTACATATTATTGAAAAAGGTTATCATGCACCATTTCGCCAAGAACCACAAGAATTTGTCGGGTATGTACAAGACTTCTTTAAGAACAATCCGATCAAAGTTGAAAAATAACATAAACGGGTATCTCATTTTGAGATACCCGTTTTCATATATTAAGCAGCTTGCTTTTGGCGTTTTTGAGTTTTTGATCCTAATACTTTCGGGATAACAAAGCCATCCATTCCAAATTTCCCAGCGTTCATACCGGCAACAAGAACAAACATAGATAAGATAACCATCTCAGGGTTCACACCAATTGACCCACTAAACATATAGGAAAAGTTCATTACAAGACCAAAAAAGACCGCTGTTTTTGTTAAACAGCCTACAATTAAACCAATTCCGACTAAAATTTCTCCCCATGTTACAAGCGTATTAAACAAATCTACATTTGGAATTGCAAATTCTTGTAAGAATGATGCCCACCAAGATTGAACAGCCGGTTGTGCACCTTTAGATTTTTCAATTGCGCCTTGCAAATAACCTGTTGCATCGAATCCTTTTCCTTGTAGTTTACCGATTCCAGCCATTAACCATGTGTAACCAAGATATACTCGAATTACTGCTAATACAAAAGAAACTGCTTTGTTTTCTCTTAAAAATTGAATAACCATATCTTCCTCCTAAAGTTGTAATTAATTTAGTTACAGTTAATATAATAACATTAGTTACTTATTTTTCAAATGTTAATTATGAATAATTCATGACATGTGTATGAAACATTAAAAACTAACGTTTATATAGTAACTTTTATTACCTGTAAAAACTTGAACATATCATAACACAGGTGATAATCATTTTCATTGAAAAAAATGTAAAAAAATTGTGAGTTAAATGTGAAACACGTTTATTCGAATATAGAATAAACGTGTTTCATACTAATTATAGAATCGAAATGTATGTGTCTCCTCATCAATTAAACTCGCTTCTTGAAACGCTTCTTCTAACGTTTTCCCATGGTTAATAACCCCATAAAATAAGCGTATAGTAAACATAAGTGCTGCATTTCCATCTACATAATCAATCGATCCAATATATGATTTTGCATCACTATGTAAAAAAGATTTTGCAAGTTTTTGCTCCCCTAATGTGCACCCGCTATTTACAATATGTGTATTATGCAATTTTGCATATTTATAAATTTCTGCTTTACCAAAATACCCTCTCGGTTCATCTTGTTCATATACTTCTTCGCCTAACTCTTCCATGACAAACTTCCCTTCTTCACCATGAAAGCAAAAAATAATATAATTAATATCGTTAAATAAGTTCTTTCCAGAAAGAACTTCCACAAAATCTTTCGGTCTACCAATCCAATATGTCACAACTCTTGCACCAAAATACTCAAGAGATGCTCGTATTGATTGCGCCTCTAAATCCGAATTAAAACCAACTACTAATGCAATATTCAACAAACAACCTCCATCCTATAATCAGCCCTTATCAATCAGACTTTTATGGGATAAATCCATTTCATATATACCTGTTTCTTTCAAAAAATCTGATCTAGTTAAAACGACTTTCTGTAAATATTGCCTATATGCTGTAATTGTTCCATCGTGAGATACAATGCAAATTCTTTCCGCACCCAGTTCATAACACCAAAGAAGAAATTCATCTACTATTTGCTGAAAACTATTCTCTGAAATAGTGTTTATACCTTCCTTCCATAACTGATTATTTGAGCTTTTCTCTATCGAAAAATGCGGAAATAACTTTGTTATCATTTCCTGATCTACTATATAATCGCACGGTAATGTTTTCGCTCCTTCTCGATAAGGAAAAATACGCGGAGATACATATGGATGGACTATTTTTTGACAAGCTACTTTCGCACTCCATATTGTCGCCGTTTGTAAAGTTCTAAGTGTAGGACTAACAATTAATATATCCGTTTCTTGTAATGATACATCACGTTGAAGTAATTTAGCTTGAGCCTTTCCTACTCTCGTCAATGGTGGGTCAAACACTTGTAAACTTTCTGTTAAATCCGTTGTATGTTCACCTTCACCATGCCGAACAAAAACGATTTTCATATTCAGTCTCCTCTTACTATAAAATCCTCACACATATTTCTTCCCTATTGCATTCTTTATTCCTGCTGTATAAAAACCGATATGTAAAAAATATTTGACACGAAGGTTTGTAAAATATTACAATATTACATGTAAAATACTTTTTACACCGAAAGGAGAATTACATATATGAAATGGATAATTGTCTTTATTGGAATGATTATATGGGGATATATAAACGGCTTCTTTAGTAGTGATAAAACTGCTAATCCTTGGATTACAGATGATGAACGTGAAACAAAAATTAAACAAAAAGCAATTACGGCAAGCTGGTCCGGTGTTTTTATGTTTTGTACCATTAGCCTCTTAAATAAATGGTTAGGTTTAAGCACAAATGATAAATCACCGTACTTACCAGACCCTATCGCAGCTATTTTAAAGGCAAATGTAGAGTTACAAGTTTTACTCATGCTATTTGTTATGTATGGAATATTTTACTTACATTATCGAAGAAAATTAAGTGCCTAACTTCTAACTCATGATTATCCTCCTAATTGGTTATAGTAATCATGACAAAATGAAAGGAGAGATATAAACATGAGTAACTCGAATGAATTTTTAGATACACTACATGAAAAACAAGCAAAAGATGAACAAAATAGAAAGCGCCAAGGGAACGGAAACCCAGCGAAAAAAAAGCCAAATAAAACACATAAATAACAGTAAAAAACTGCCTAGAACAATCTTTTAGGCAGTTTTTTATTCTTCTTTCACCGAGATAACATTTTCCCAATTCCATTTCTCATAATACCACTCTGGTATATCTACATTTTCAATCCACTTTTTTTCATGTTTTCCATCACTATGAGCTATCCATATATTAGCTTTCTTACGATCTGAACGTATCCATATTAATTGATTGCTCTTCTTCATGAAAATTGGATGATAATCGCCTTGCTTATTAGATGACTTTGTAATTTGATATTGTTTATCGCTTGTGCTATTTATCTCATATAAAGATGGGAATGGCCTTTTTTCTGGCAGAGTTTCAAACCCTCCCTCTTTTGCTCGTGAAACGATAATTACATTATCGTTCTTCCATGTAAAATCCCAATCCACATATCCTTTCGGCGTAAATGTTTGCTGCTGGAGTACTGGCAGTTCTTTTATTTTTAAATGTTTATTCTCTAATGCAACTCTCCCGCTTCCTTCAATATAAGCCAATATGTTTTTTGATGGTGCCCATTTGAACCATTCTGTATTTAATAGCATTTGATCTACTATTTCAAACCGACTACCATCTGCTCGAACTAAGCAAAGCGTATTACTATCAGCTGACCATGAAGCTGTCGGTACCGCTAAAAATGAAATCCACTTTTGATCTGGTGACCACTTAAAGCCACCTGCTACTAGCGCTAGAAAATCATCATGTTCATTTGGCAATGCATACAAATGCTTCATTTTGTGAGGATTCATATGTGCATCTTTTTGCACTTCATATAGCTGAGCCCCTGTCCATCCTGTTGGAAGTAAGTGCGCTTCAGAGGATACAAGAAAGTTCTTTCCATCAGGATACCATGCATAATCACCCACACCAGCCGATACATTTTCAAAATCTGCATTCTTTTTTTCTACATCAAATGTATTCAATGTACCTGTAAATATAAATGCAATTATATTTTCTGTTGGTGACCATTGATAATTCGATGCTTCTGAGTGAAACGGCGTAACTTTCTTTCCATCTTTCAGCCGATATAACTCAAGAATATTTTGTTTCTCCCCTTTTACATATGCCAGCCATTCTCCATCATGTGACCACTTTGGCCCTGTTATGTTCTCTCCTTTTGTAAGTTGTTTTTCTTTCCCATCAACTTTAATCCAAAGGTTATGATGACGAATAAAAGCAACTTTCACACTATTATTTTCTGCGCTAGTAATAGCGATAGAACATAAAAACATAAACAACACTACACTACCACTTACTATTAGCCTTTTCATACCATCACTCCATTTCCCTCATAGCATTCCTCACTTTCTTCCTACAATATGTGAAAAATATCGATTCGACATAATCAGAAAAAATTCCCCAAGAAATTTTCAATTCATAGAGGATTGGTATGAATTATGTCGAAAGTATAGTTTAGCCAACATTTATATTTATAAGTTCTAACTAAAATGTAAGATTACATTTCTGAATATTGGCACTTTTTATTAGGGGGAGTATCAATGAAAAAAACTACATCTACACTATTAAGCATGGCGCTTGTCTTTTCTAGTTTTGGAGCTTTAAGCGCTCATGCTGAATCACTACAAAAGGAGAAGCAATTTAGTCCACAATTAAAAACAACGATTGAACAGTGGGGAGAACATAAAATTGCTCAAAATGTTGAAACGAAAACAACAAAAGAAATATCAGTAATTGTAGAATTGCAACATGCACCTCTCGCTGCTCAAAGTAATATTCAGCATGCTCCAGATTTACAAAATAGTAATGCGCAGTCTTATCATGCTGAGCTAAAAAAAGCACAAGAAGATACGACTAAGAAAATAAAAGAAAAAGCACCTGGTGCAAAAATTAAAGAAGTGTATAATACGTTATTTTCCGGATTCTCTATTTCAGTTCCTGGAGATCAAATTACCTCTCTTGCCTCTTTACCTGAAGTAAAAGCAGTCTATCCGAACTTAACATATAAATTGCATGAAACATCAAAAAATACTACTAACGAAGAAGCACCAAATATCGGTGGACCGACAATTGGTGCACCTGAAGCGTGGAATTTAAAAGATCCATCTGGCAAACCGCTTGATGGAAAAGGCATGAAAGTAGCCATTATCGACTCTGGCGTAGACTATACACACCCTGACTTAAAGGCAAATTATATCGGTGGATATGACACGGTTGATGAAGATAGCGATCCAATGGATGGTAACGTACATGGTACTCATGTAGCTGGAATTATTGCGGGTAATGGAAAAATTAAAGGCGTTGCTCCAAACGCTTCTATTCTAGCCTATCGTGTAATGAATGACGGTGGAACTGGTACAACAGATGATATTATCCAAGGGATTGAGCGAGCGATTCAAGATGGTGCGGATGTGTTAAACCTCTCCCTTGGGCAGGATTTAAATGTACCTGATCAGCCTGTAACATTAACGTTAGAACGAGCAGCGAAACTTGGTGTTACTACTGTCGTTTCAAATGGAAATGACGGACCAAAACCTTGGTCTGTTGATGCTCCCGGTAACGCAAGTAGTGTCATTTCTGTTGGAGCATCTACGGTTTCTATCCCGTTTCCAACATTCCAAGTAGCTGGTTCCAGCAAAACATATCAAGGGTTACCGTTATCAAAATCCGATTTTCCAATAGGAAATGATTCCCCTCTTGTATACGTTGGTTATGGCAATCCAAGTGATTATGCAAAACAAGATGTGAAAGGGAAATTCGCACTTATTTTACAAGGTACTTCTAGTACATTAGTAAAAGCAGAACAAGCGAAGCAAGCTGGGGCACTTGGTGTGTTATTAATCTCTAGCGAAAAAGAAATTAATATGATGCCGGAATATTTTTCACGTGAACATCTAGCTGTCCCAGTAATGCAGTTATCAAATACAAATGGGGAAGAATTAAAAACTTTAATTACAAAACGAAAGAAAAATATAAAAATTGGACAACCAAAGCAAACAGAACTTATCGGTAACTTTAGTTCAAGAGGACCATCACAAGGAAGTTGGCTAATAAAGCCTGATGTTGTTGCACCTGGAGTACAAATTACTAGTACAGTACCGCGAGGCGGCTATGAATCGCATAACGGAACAAGTATGGCTGCTCCGCAAGTAGCTGGAGCGGTTGCCCTCTTGCGTCAAATGCATCCTGATTGGACGACAGTACAATTGAAAGCGGCTCTTGCTAACAATGCAAAAACATTACATGATGTCAATGAAAATACATACCCTGTTATGGCACAAGGATCAGGTTTAATTAACATTCCGAAAGCAGCTCAAACAAATGTATTAGTAAAACCTAACAATGTCAGCTTTGGTCTTATTAAGCCAAATAGCGGAAAAGTAAAACTGACGCAAAATGTTACATTACAAAACCTTTCTAGTAAAAAGAAAAGTTTTTCAACTCGTGTGGAGTTACTAGATGCAAACACAAACACAAAAGTAAAAGCTTCTGTCCCTTCATCGATTAGCATTCAACCGAATAGTAGTACCGAAAAACCATTTACTATCACTGTAGATAGCTCACTACCACAAGGTGTGTATACTGGAAATGTATATGTAAAAGAACAAGGGGCAAAAGAAGAAATTCGAATTCCATTCACATTTAGTATCGATCCTAAAGATTATAAACGTATCGATGGACTTGAAATTATTAATTCTACTTTTAGCCCAAATGGCGACCAAGTACTAGATGATAATCTCATCAACTACTATTTAGTTGCGCCTGTGGATGATGTAACATTGCATGCAAATTTAGTTACGAAAGAACGTGTAACGTATCAAGGGATTATCCATCAAGCTAAAAATGCAACTCCTGGATACAAACCTTTCAAATGGAATGGTACAAAAACCGATGGAACTCCTTTAGCTGACGGGCTATATCAAATCGAAGCAGTTGCTTCTAATTCTGGCGGAGAAACAAAACAAACAGCTGCTGTATTTCTTGATCGAACTGCACCTAAGTTAACATACGAAGTTGACCAAGAAAATCTCGTAATTAGAGGAAAAGTTGATGATATTCTACTAGATTGGATGTCAGAATCTGGTTGGATAGCACCTGGTATTCCAGTGAGAATGCAATATGAAATTAACGGAAATGGTGTATGGGACCAGGCATTCCTGAACCCTTGGGAGAAAAGCTATGACATTTATTTCGATCGTACTCAATTACAAGAAGGAAAAAATACTATTCACATTGTAGCAACTGATGCAGCTGGCAATACCTCTAATTTAACTGTTAATTTAGAAGTGAAATAAAGTGAAACTTTAATCAGTAGAGATTTCGTTCATCCCCACTGATTATTACCCTTCACCAATCGGGAGTTACGGGCAGTTAATCTCCCATCTCACTTCTTTGCTCCAACCGAATTTTGAGGTAGAAATTTTACTGCTCATTAACACGGGATAAAAAATTTTTGTTGACAATTTTTTTAATATAGTTTTATAATACAAAACATAGTTTAGTTGAACGAATTATATATCGGCTTTGAAGGAATACTAGTAGCGACTTATATCACTGTCTCAGAGAACTGATGGTTGGTGCGAATCAGTACATATACAAGCGTGAATTACAATTCTGGAGCTTCTTTCCCGTAATGCTTTTTATGCATGAAGAGAAAGACGGATCTTTCCGTTATCGTAAAGTGAGTGGTAAACAATTAGTTGTTTACAAATAGGGTGGTACCGCGATTTTTATCGTCCCTATCGGATTTTCCGATAGGGACTTTTTTGCGTCCATCCTCTTACACAATTTCATATATACGCGTTGAAAGAATCGCAGTAGTATCTTATATCCCTGTTACAGAGAGCTAATGGTCGGTGGAAATTAGCACATATATAAGTATGAATTACAATTCTGGAGCTTCTTTTTCGTAGTGCTTTTATGCATGAAGGAAAAGACGGAATTTTTCCGTTATCATTAATTGAGATGTAAGTATATTTTCACTTACAAATAGGGTGGTACCGCGATTCTTTCGCCCCTATCGGATTTTCCGATAGGGGCTTTTTCTATTTCTCACAGAAACAGATGTTAAATAATTCCGAATCTTATGATAAAATTTTATAAGCGCTTACAAATAATGAAGGGAGGTGATACAAGCTATACGAAATCGATATTCAATTTTATAGAAAAAAAGGAGGATGTCTAAATGACAAAGAAAACAGAAATTCCATCGCATTTAAAACCATTCGTATCCACACAACATTATGATCAATACACACCGGTGAATCACGCTGTGTGGCGTTACATTATGAGACAAAATCATAGCTTCTTAAAAGACGTTGCTCATCCAGCCTATGTGAACGGACTACAATCATCTGGTATTAATATAGATGCAATTCCAAAAGTAGAAGAAATGAATGAGTGTTTGGCACCAAGTGGCTGGGGCGCTGTAACGATTGACGGACTTATTCCCGGCGTAGCATTCTTCGATTTTCAAGGACACGGATTACTACCGATCGCAACAGATATTCGGAAAGTAGAAAATATCGAGTACACACCAGCTCCAGATATCGTACACGAAGCCGCAGGACACGCACCGATTTTACTTGATCCTACATATGCAAAATATGTGAAACGTTTTGGGCAAATTGGTGCAAAAGCTTTCTCTACAAAAGAAGAACATGATGCATTTGAAGCTGTTCGTACATTAACGATAGTGAAAGAAAGCCCTACTTCTACTCCTGATGAAGTTAAGGCTGCTGAAAATGCTGTAATTGAAAAACAAAACTTAGTTTCTGGTTTATCAGAAGCTGAACAAATTTCACGTCTTTTCTGGTGGACAGTAGAATATGGATTGATCGGAAATATAGATGATCCAAAGATATATGGTGCTGGTCTCCTTTCTTCTGTTGGCGAAAGCAAACATTGCTTAACAGACGCTGTAGAAAAGGTTCCATTTTCTATCGAAGCATGTATAGGGACAACTTATGACGTAACAAAAATGCAACCACAACTATTTGTTTGTGAATCCTTTGAAGAATTAACAGATGCGCTTGAAACATTTTCTAAAACAATGGCCTTTAAAACAGGTGGAAAAGAAGGTTTAGAAAAAGCAATTCGCTCTGAGAACTATGCAACAGCTGAGCTAAATAGTGGATTACAAATTACAGGTACATTTAGCGAGACAATTGAAAACGATGCAGGTGAATTAATTTACATGCGAACAAATTCGCCAACGGCATTAGCGCTTCATAATAAACAGTTAGCAAATCATTCTACTTCTGTACACAGTGACGGATTTGGAACACCGATTGGATTACTCACTGAAAATATTGCATTAGAAAATTGTACAGACGAACAACTACAATCATTAGGAATTACAATTGGAACTATCGCTGAGTTTACTTTTGCAAGTGGTATTCATGTAAAAGGAACAGTAACAGATATTGTAAAAAACGATAAGAAAATTGCTCTTATTTCCTTTATCGATTGCACAGTTACTTATAACGCCCGCGTTTTATTTGATGCTTCATGGGGCGCATTTGATATGGCTGTTGGCTCACAAATCACTTCAGTATTCCCAGGTGCCGCAGATGCCGCAACATTTTTCCCAATGGATGAAGAAGTTCACGAAATTCCTGCTCCACTTGTACTGAATGAACTTGAACGTATGTATCAAACAGTTCGAGATATTCGAAGTGAGGGGATTTTACACGACGCGCATATCGATCAATTAGTAGCAATTCAAGAAGTATTAAATAAATTTTATGCGAAAGAATGGTTGCTGCGCCTTGAAGTATTAGAGTTACTTTTAGAGCATAACAAAGGGCATGAAACATCGGCAGCATTACTACATCAACTTTCTACTTTCACAACTGACGAAGCTGTAACACGCCTTATTAACAATGGTCTTGCGTTACTTCCAGTAAAGGATGTGAAAAATGATGCTAAGATTAACTGAAGAACAAGTTCACGAAGAATTATTGAAGGTAGATAAATGGATGGTAAAAGATGAGAAATGGATTGAACGAAAATATATGTTTTCCGACTACTTAAAAGGAGTCGAATTTGTCTCTGAAGCCGCCAAACTATCAGAAGAACATAATCACCATCCATTTATCCTTATCCAGTATAAAGCAGTTATTATTACTTTGTCATCTTGGAATGCAAAAGGTTTAACGAAACTAGATTTTGAGCTTGCAAAACAATTTGATGAACTATTTTTACAAAACGAAAAAGCAATTATAAGAAAATAAAAGGAGAAGCCTTTTTAGGCTTCTCCTTTTATTTTGAAATGGATACAATGTCCAAATGGATCCTCGACTTGTAATATTCCATCTTTGTACGTAGCAATCTTGCCAATATTTTTTAAGCTTTCACATACTTGCTCTTTTTGTTTTTCATTCGCTAGTACAACTGTGAAATATTTCAAACCAACAGAACCTGGCATTTGCGGTGGTACCCCTTCACCTTGCCATGTATTTAAACCGATATGATGATGATAACCACCTGCAGATACGAACAATGCTCCATTACGAGCTGGAATCGTTACTTCAAAACCAAGACCATCAACATAGAAACGTTTCGCTTCCTCTAAATCAGCTACATGAAAATGAATATGCCCCATCACAGTACCAGCTGGAAAGCCATTCCATGTACTTCCTTGCTGTAATAATTCTTCACCAGCTAACGGGTTACTAACAAATGGGAGTTCTCCATTCTCATCACGCCAAACTTCTTTTTGTCGATCATGATAAATTTCAATCCCGTTTCCATCTGGATCAGCTAAATAAAGAGCTTCACTAAAGTAATGATCGGCTCCGCCATGTAGTGGATATACCATCTCTACAAGATGACGAAGAACATTCGCTAAATCCTGTCTACTTGGTAATAAAATTGCATAATGATATAACCCTGTTCTTCCTCTTTGCTTCGGAAAAGCTTCTTTCTTTTCTTCAATGATAAGAAGTGGTTCATCATTTTCATTCCCAAATGTAACGACTGCTTCTTCTTCTCTTAGCACCTTCATACTTAGTACTTCCGTATAAAACTCTAGTGATTTCTTTACATTAGATACGTATAAATGAACAACATCAAGTGTTGTATCGGGATGAAGTTGAAAACTCATCTTGTTAGCCCCCCCATTTAAATTAGTTCTTTTTTGACATTTTTTCTTTTAAGAAATTATCTACAAAACCATCAGCTTTTGCAACAAATAAGTATGCACCCATTGCTAATAATGCAAGTTCTAATTCGAAACCAGGATTTTTTCCATCTCCCAATAAACCAGCTGACCATTTCACTTTTACGATTGCTCCAACCATAACAAGTGCAAATAATAATCCAATATATCTTACACCTAAACCTAGAATTAATAATAGACCTCCAACTAATTCAAACGTTGCTACACCGTATGCAAGTCCTCCTGGTAAACCAATACTTGTAAACCATCCTGCAATATTGTCAATTCCTGATTGGAATTTTGTTAAACCGTGCATGAAGAATGTTACCCCTAACACGATACGAATAATTAAGTTACCAATATGTTGATTCATTTCATTCTCTCCTTTATAGTTTTCTTATACAAAACTTTTATTTACATTACAAAACATACACTAATTTTTTTTATTCGTCAATTCATTTTCACTGGGAAAAAATATATTTTTTTTGCTATGATACAAATAGTTGTTTACAAAAAGGAGCTTGATTTTATGAATATTGGTTCTGCAATACGTGAAATTCGTCAACGTAGAGGCATAACAATTGCACAAATTTGCGAGGGAACAGGTCTTTCTAAAGGATTTATGAGTCAGGTTGAAAATAATAAAACATCACCATCTATCTCAACTTTAGAAACGATCTCCAATTTTTTAAACGTTCCCCTTCCCTATTTATTGTTAGAGCAAAAAGATCGATTAAAAATTGTCAAAAAAGAAGAACGGAAATACAGTGTATACGGCAAAGATGAGCAAAGAATTGAACATGTTGCGGAGCAAGGGGGCCTTCGCCTATCTTTAGTAGAAATCCCTACTGGATTCCCGAAAGAAAACTCACCAAATGCCCATGAAGGGGAAGAATGTCACCTTGTATTACGCGGAAAACTAGAAGTTCAGCACGGTGAAGATATTGCAATTGTAGAAGAAGGTGATTCTTTCTCATGGAATGCATGCGTTCCTCATATTGTTCGTAATATAGGAGAAGAAACTGCATTATTACTCATCTCTAGTTATGCGGAAAATCGAAAACGTGTTTATTAAATAATAAAAAAAAGAAGCCTGTTAAACAGGCTTCTTTTTATCCCCTTATAATTCCATAACTTGTCCCAACTAGTACAGTCTTTTCATGCTGATTGCGATAAACTGACTCGATTGAAACTTTTTTATAGCCTTCCATTTGCTCAACATTTGTTAAAGTTAGTTCACAAGTGATCGTATCTCCTGTGAAAACTGGTCTAATAAACTCACTTACTAATTCTCTTGCTATGTAATGTAACTCTTCTCCCACTTTCGTCCCAATGCTAGCAGTCAATAAACCATGAACCATTAATCTTCCATTTTCATCGTATTCCACATGGTGTCTACCTTTATCACCGGTAATATTTGCAAATTCAAAAACTTCTTCCTCAGTAAATCTTCTTTCATATTTAAATACATCCCCAGCTTTTACACTCATTTTTATCCCCCTAATAATAAACAGAATTTTCTTTTATTTTATCATAAAACGAGCCTCAATCCATTCTCTATTATCAAAAGTCTCAAAATTACCTCGCTATACTTTTTTACTTTCCATTCATTTATCGGTGACCATCTCTTTTCGCGACTTGGTATCCATAATACGCACATGTTCCATTTCTCGATAGCTCTCTAACTTCAAATCCACAACTTCTATAAAAATCAAAATTGTTCGCTGATGTATGCGCAAACCAATCACCGTGGGGAAGTTTTTGCAGGCAAAGAGCTACAAGCTTCTTACCTAATCCCTTCCCTCTATATTCACACTTCACAACTAAATTTACTATGTTCGCAATCATAATTCCATCAGAAATGACTCTAACCATCGCAACCATCTCTTCCTCATCCCAAATTGTGAAAGCCCATGTTGAATTTTCGAATGCTATCGTAAATTTTTCAATTTGCCAAGAAGGGATATTATCATTACTCCAACCAGCATCTTCAAACAAAGCTTTAATTGCATATGCTGGTACGCTACTCGTTCCCTCACGAATAATAAGTCCATTATGATAAATGTACATGTAACCCCTCCCTTTATTTTCATATACCATTCTTCAAAAAATGCAATTTACCTTTAAAAAAGTAATTTTTTCATCCAACACGCTTAATAGAATAAACTAGAACATCGATTCCATGAAATGACGTTGTTTTCTCATAGCTGAGCCCGGTTTTTCTAGCAACAAATATTGAGGCGGGATGATTCGGATTAATAAGAGAAATTAATTTATTCATTCGTAATGCTTGGAAACCATAGTCACGAAATGCTGCCGCCGCTTCTTTTGCATACCCTTTTCCCCAATACTGAGGAAGTAACCAATAACCAATTTCAATTTCCTCTTTTCCATCTATCTTCTGCTTTACCAGCCCTGCATGACCAATTCTTGTTCCCGTTTCCTTTTCAATCAATACAAATAAACCGAGACCGTTTTTATAGCTAGGAATCACCCATTCCTCCAGACTTTTTTTACACTGCATATATGTTTTTAACGTCCCATTTCCAATATAACGCATTACCTTCTCGTTCCCCCACAGTGAAGCGTAGAACTGTAAATCATCCATTGTATATTTGCGAATTTGTAAACGTTCTGTATGAAACATGCTGGCACTCCTTTCCACTAATTTTTTCTTCATTTCACGATCACGTTTTGTGTGTATACGAAATGTTACTATTTATTATAAAGTGAAACTTTAATCAGTGGGAAATTTTGTTCATCCCCACTGATTATTAGCCTTCACCAACCAGGCGTTTACGGGCAGTGTATCTCCCGTCTAACTTCTTTGCTTTAGCCGAATTTTTAGGCGGGAGTCTTACTGCCTGGAAAATAGCGGGATAAATGAACCAACAATAAAATACAGAATATTCATTCTTAATAACTAAAAAAAGCAGTAGACAAATATTGTCCACTGCATCCATATCATAACTAGCATAAAGAAAACTACAATTGAGGGGGGGGTAGGATTTTCAAATATACTAGATACTTATCCCGTTCTAACGGGCGGTAAACTTTCCAATTGTTTCAAGTGAAAAGTTTACCGCACATAAGAACTTCCTTCGTTCATTAAGATAGTGTTGCTAAATAATCATATACACGCTTAGATTTCTCTCCACCCATTCGTGCATGTTGAAGAAGAGAAATACCATGAGGGCCAGATGCACGCAATGCTTCTGGTTGAGCTACTAAAATAGCTTGTACAACTTCTAATTCACCAAGCATAGCTGCTGCAAAAATATCCATCCGAGCACCCTTTTCTAGTAAATAAAGAGCGATATCTTTACGACCTACATGTGCCGATGCGCCTAACGCACTTTCCCAATCTGATCCACCCCAATTATAAGAGGCGTGAAGTAAGCTTGGCGATTCAGCTAATAGCTCTTGTACTTTCTCTAAATTCCCGTGAGCTGCCATAACAAATTCTCTTACTAATTCAGTGGTAATACGCTCTTCTGTTTGCATCGCTCTTCTCCCCTTCTAGAAATTCGTTTCGGTGTAAAAAACGGTTTGTCATTTCCTTGAAAAATATCTACATCTATGCCAAATACATGTTGAAACATTTCATGGCATAGTACTTCTTCTGGTATACCATCATACTGAATCTTTCCTCGCTTTAATACGAGTAAACGATCGCTATATTGAGCAGCTTGGTTAATGTCATGTAAAACCATTATAATTGTCATTCCAAACTCCTCATTTAATCGTTTCACAAGTTCCATTACTTCCAACTGGTGAACGATATCTAAAAAGGTTGTTGGTTCATCCAATAATAAGACATTTGTACGTTGCGCTAGCGTCATCGCAATCCAAGCACGTTGCCGTTCCCCTCCTGATAAAGAATGTAAAAGACGATATTCATACCCTTCAAGATTTGTAACAGACAATGCCCAATCAACAATTTCTTCATCTTCTTTATTTAAGCGGCTACTCCATGATTTATGTGGACCTCTTCCGAACTCAATTAGTTCTTTCACTGTCAAATCTAATTGATGATCATGCATTTGTGGTAACATCGCTAATTGCTTCGCTACATCAGCACTCTTCATCATATGAATATTTTTCCCATCTAAAATGATGTCCCCTTCGCTTTGTTTCAGTAGCCTTGCTATTAAACGAAGCAAAGTAGATTTTCCCGATCCATTCGGACCAATTAAACTAACGATTTCTCCAGCCTTAATATGTACATTCATATTTTGCATTTGAAATCTTTCAGAGTGTGCATAAAACACTTTGTTAACGGAAATCACGTTGTTTTCCTCCTCTATGAATTAAATATAAGAAGAAAGGACCACCTAAGAAGGACAGTAAAATACCAACAGGCAATTCGATTGGGTCAAACCAACTTCGAGCTATTGCATCTGCAAAAACAAGTAATACCCCGCCGCCAAGGCATGATAAAGGTAGCAAATATCTATAATCATTTCCAACTAATAAACGTAGCATATGTGGTACGACAAGACCGACAAATCCAATAAGACCAGACACACTTACCGCAATTCCAGCTAATAATGTACTTACTACGATTAAATAAAACCGACTTTTTTCCACATTATGTCCTAATAGTTTTGCCATTTCATCTCCAAGCATTAACACTCGAATATGCTTAATACCAAAGAAAGCTAATATAATGGCGAATATTGCATAATAAATAATCATGTTTAAATGTGCCCAACTTACACCACCAATGCCGCCCGCTAGCCACGGTAACACGGATTGTACTTTGTCACTATGTAATAACATTAAAGCTGACGTTGCTGCACCAATTAATGCATTGATTGACACTCCTACTAAGACGATTCTTGAAGGTGGTGCCCCTTTTTGCCATGATAAAGCATAAATAACCATCGCTGTTATGAAAGCTCCTAAAAACGCCCCTAGTGGTAAAAAAGCTAGATGCTGTGGGAATAAAATCATGATGACAATTGCTACAAGGCCTGCTCCAGATGAAACCCCGATAATACCAGGATCTGCAAGAGGGTTTCTCATAACCCCTTGCAGCAGTGTACCAGATGCAGCTAAACATGTTCCTACTATAAACCCAACGAGAACTCTCGGTATGCGAAGATCCCATACAATTCGATGAACTGTCGAACCTTCATCTTGTATACCTGTTAGAATGTCTCGTACAGAAAAAGATAAACTTCCTGCGAAAAGTCCGTAAAAGAGGCCTAGAATTGTTAATACAACTAAAGTAACTGCTATTATCCATCTTTTTTTCGCAAAAGGATGTTCCTTTTCTCTTACTACTTCACTACTTTCCATACGTATCATTTCCTTACATCTTGTATACTTTTATACATAAAGTCCATTGCTTCTGTAACTTTTGTCCCAGGATTAGATCCAAATAAATCAGGTGGCAAAATAACTACGCGGTTTTGTTTTACTGCATCTAAATTTTTCCACGCTTCATTTTTCATCATTTCGCCTTCGAATGCTTTTTTCACACTTTTGGGATCTCCGTGTGTAATTAAATAAATGACATCTGGATTCGCCTCAATAATACGTTCTACACTTAGCTGTGCATATTGCGGATATTCTTTCGTTTCTGGAAAATCAGAAGCAATATTTTTCCCGCCTGTTTTTTCTAAAACATCACCTGATAAAGATGTTGGTAATGCCGCTAAATAAGTACCTGGTGCGCCATACACTAGCAATGCTTTCACATCGCTCTTTTTCTCATATTTCTTCATTTGATCATTGATTTTTTGATTAAGTTCTTTTGCTTTATCTTCTTTCTTCATTACCGTTCCATATAATTCAATATTCTTTTGAATATCTTGTACAGAATTCGCAGAAGAAATGATTACTTTCGTTCCCTGTCCTTCAACCGTTGGCACATTCTTTTGGAATCCATTGTTAGCAACAAGTACATCGGGCTTTAAACTAGCAATTTGCTCAAAGTTCGGTTGATGTGCATTCCCGATTACTTTTGCTTTCTTTAACTCCTCTGGAAGAGTTAATTTCGTATCCGGACGACCTACTACTTTTCCACCTAAAGCATGAATAATATCCATGTCTCCCATACTTAATGTTGCAAAACTTTCTGGTACTTTATCGAATGTTACCTTTCTCCCTGACAGGTCGGTAATTTCGATTTTTTCTTTTCCTTTTTCTGTTTTGGTTGCAGACGCTTTCTCGTCCCCTTTGGCACTGCAACCTATTAACAAGAAAAAAATAGATAAAATCGCTGTAAATAGCGTAATAGATTTTTTCATTCCTTCACCTCTAATTGATAACGATAATCATTAACTACTATTCTACTTTAATTGATAAGGATTATCATTGTCAACATGAAACGCATACATTTTTCTACAAAAAACAAAAAGCGCGACAAAAAGATTCTTTCTTTTCGCCGCGCTCTAGTTAACAATATTATTCACATTCGTTTTCCTCTAACTGGTCACGCATCACTTTCACACGCTGAAAGAAAAAGAACGATAAACTTAAAAATATAACGATGCTCCCCATCATAACAAAAAATTGGATTGTCTCTTTTGCTCCATCCGGAATCAACAAGCCAACCATTAACAATGTACTTACAGCGAGAAGAATTTGTCCGAACCTAGTATAATCTTCTATTTTTCCTTGTAATTCTTTCATTATATTCTCACTCCTCCATTTCACTTTATCATATTCTATGAAACTGAAAGACCAGTAAATACAGCCATTCTAGGAGATGTTTTCCAACAAAAAAAGAGCCGCTTTACTGCGGCTCTTTTTTAATCATTATTCACCTTTATATGCTTCCATATAAATTTCTTTCAGCTCTGAAATAAGCGGTAACTTTGGATTAGCAGTTGTACATTGATCTTCAAAAGCTCTTTCTGCTAATACTCCAACAACCTCTTCAAATTGCTCTTTATCTACCCCTTGTCCTGCAATACTCATATTAATATTTAAGCTTTTTCCAAGCTCAATAATTGCTTTGACGAGTGATTCCACACCTTCTGCTACTGAGCTTGCTGGAAGCCCGAGCATTCTCGCAATATGTGCATAGCGTTCATCTGCTACAAAGTGCTCATATTTTGGGAACAATGCGTGTTTTCTTGGCTTAATAGCATTATAGCGGACTACATGCGGCATAAGAATTGCATTTGCACGTCCGTGCGGAATATGGAATTCTGGACCAATTTTATGTGCTAAGCTGTGATTAATACCTAGAAAAGCATTTGCAAATGCCATCCCTGCAATTGCAGAAGCGTTATGCATTTTTTCCCGTGCTTCTTCATCATTTCCATCTTTATATGCTCTCGGTAAATATTTGAATACGAGATCAATAGCTTTTAATGCTAATCCATCTGTATAGTCATTTGCCATAACAGACACATACGCCTCAATTGCATGTGTTAAAACATCCATACCAGTATCTGCTGTTACATGTGGTGGTACTGTCATTACAAATTGTGGATCAACAATTGCTACATCTGGTGTTAATTCATAATCTGCGAGCGGATACTTTATATTATTTTTCTTATCTGTAATAACCGCAAATGGTGTCACTTCTGATCCTGTTCCTGATGTTGTTGGAATCGCAACAAACTGCGCCTTATTTCCTAATTCCGGATATTTACATGTACGTTTTCTTATATCTAAAAACTTCTGTTTAATGCCATAGAATGTCGTTTCTGGATGCTCATAGAATAACCACATTCCTTTTGCTGCATCCATAGCTGAACCACCACCAAGTGCGATAATTACATCCGGCTTAAAGCTTCTCATCATTTCCGCACCTTTAAAGACAGTTTCATCTGATGGATCTGGTTCGACCTCAAAGAAAACTTCAATTTTCACATCATTTGCATGCTTGTTTAAATAGTGCGTGACTGTATCCACATAGCCATGTTCAACCATTCCAGGATCCGTTACAATAAATGCACGTGAAATGTTAGGCATATTTGCTAAATACGCTGTAGCATGTTTTTCAAAATAAATTTTTGGTGGCAATTTGAACCACTGCATATTCTTTTTTCTATTTGCCAGCCTTTTTATATTTAATAAATGAGTCGCTGTTACATTTTGGGAAACTGAATTTTTTCCGTAAGAACCACAACCAAGTGTAAGTGATGGAATAAATCCGTTATATATATCCCCTATTCCACCTTGTGATGAAGGTGCATTTACAATGAGACGGCAAGCTTTCATACGTAATCCAAATTGCTTTTGCACTTCTTTATTTGTAGAATGAATAACTGCTGAATGTCCTAAACCACCGAGGTTCAACATTTCTTCGCAATATGTAAATCCTTTTTCTAATGAATTCGCCTTCACACAGGCTAATACTGGGCTCAGTTTCTCACGAGATAACGGGTATGCTGCTCCGATACCTTGAATTTCAGCTACAAGCATTTTTGTATGTTCAGGAACAGTAATCCCAACTAATTCGGCAATATACTGTGCTGATTTCCCTACAATATCACTATTTACTGCACATGTATTTTCATTTATAACGAGCTTTTCTAATTTTTTTCTTTCTTCTTCTGTTACAAAGTAACAATTGTTTTCGATCATTTCTGTTTTAACATCATCATAGATTTCTTTATCGACAATGATTGCTTGTTCCGATGCACAAATCATACCGTTATCAAATGTTTTCGATAAAATTAAATCATTAACAGCTCGTTTTACATGTGCTGATTTTTCTATAAAACACGGTACATTACCAGGACCTACACCTAGCGCTGGTTTTCCAGTAGAGTAAGCTGATTTCACCATACCAGCGCCTCCAGTTGCTAGAACGAGTGCCACACCCTCATGGTTCATTAATTGTTTCGTCGCTTCGACAGACGGTCTTTCAATCCATTGAATACAATGTTTTGGTGCACCAGCTTTCATTGCTGCATCATATACGGTTTTCGCTGCTGCCACCGAACAATTTTGTGCAGAAGGATGAAATGCGAAAATAATTGGATTTCTCGTTTTTATCGCAATCAAAGCTTTAAACATTGTTGTCGACGTTGGATTCGTTACTGGTGTTACCCCAGCTACTACACCGACAGGTTCTGCAATTTCTATTATTTCTTCATGAGGATCTTCGTGAATAATTCCTACCGTTTTATCTTGCTTTATACTATGCCAAATATATTCAGTGGCAAAAATATTTTTAATGCATTTGTCTTCATAGACACCACGGCCTGTTTCTTCAACAGCCAATTTTGCAAGTGGCATATGTTGATCAACACCTGCTAATGCCATTTCATGAACAATGTTGTCAATCTGCTCTTGTGTAAAACTTTCTAATGCTTGTAAAGCTTGTTGACCGTTATTTACTAACGTATCAATCATCTCTTTTACCTCTTGCATTTCATTGACAACTTTCTCTTTGACTACCATGTAAATTTCCTCCTATTCTGTTATCACGGTCTTTATAAGTCCCTATAGGTCATGATAAGTCCCGATTAGCGAAAAAAAATAGAGTTACCGTCCTACATGAATCCCATTGTTTGTGAAACATTTCACAAATTTACTCGTGAATAACATTTCATGAATTCAATATACATGAAATCATTTCATTTGTGTATGTCTAATTTGTGAAATATTTCACAAATTAACATAATAAAAAATGCACTGCTCCACATTAGCAGTGCATTTTTTATTACGCTAGCGCTTGTGCTAAATCTTCAATTAAATCTTCACCATCTTCAATACCGACAGAAATACGAATTAATGTATCTGTAATTCCTAATTCTTTACGGCGATCTGCTGGGATTGATGCATGTGTCATTTGAGATGGGATAGAAATTAAACTTTCTACTGCTCCTAAGCTTTCAGCAAGTGTAAAGTATTGCAGTTTCTCAAGTACTTTATTTAATGTTTCCTCACTATCTACATCAAACGAAATAATAGCACCAAATCCATTTGCTTGTTCTGTTGCTAATTCGTGGTTTTGATGTGATTCAAGACCTGGGTAATATACTTTATTTACTTTTGGATGATTATTTAAGAATTCAGCAATAGCGCGTGAATTCGTTTCATGTTCTTCCATACGAATTCCTAATGTTTTTAAACCGCGAAGTAGTAAGAAGCTATCTTGTGGTCCAAGAATACCTCCTGTTGAGTTTTGTACAAAGTGAAGGTCTTCTGCTAGTTGTGGGCTATTTACCACTACTAGACCTGCAACTACGTCACTATGACCTCCTAAATATTTCGTTGCACTATGAAGTACAATGTCTGCTCCTAAAGAAATCGGCGACTGCCAATATGGCGTCATGAATGTATTATCAATAATTGTTAATAAATCTTTCTCTTTAGCAAGAGTAGATATTTTCTTAATATCAGTAATTTTTAGTAATGGGTTCGTTGGTGTTTCCACATAGATCGCTTTCGTATTTGGACGAATTGCTTCTACAACTTCCTCTAAGTTTGTTGTGTCTACAAATGTATGTTCAATACCGAAGCGGTTTAATACTTTCGTAATAACACGATACGTTCCACCATAAACATCATCTGTTAAAATAACGTGGTCACCTTTTGAGAACAACATAATTGTCGCTGTAATAGCAGCCATTCCAGAACCGAATGCAAATCCAGCATGACCATTTTCTAATACGGCAATCATTTCTTCTAAAGCTGCACGTGTTGGGTTGCCTGTACGTGAATATTCATATCCTTGATGCTTACCAACCGCTTCTTGTTTGTACGTACTTGTTTGATAGATCGGTACGTTTACAGATCCAGTTGAAGGTTCTCCTATGCGAATACCATGAATTAACTTTGTCTTTGCTCTCATTTTTTATTCCCATCCTTTGTATATGTCTTTACTTAAATAGCGCTCACTGCTATCAGGAAAAATGGTTACAATATTTGTACCTGGTGCTGCCTTCTCTGCCTCAAGTAAGCTCGCATGAAATGCTGCTCCTGAAGAGCTCCCAACGAGAAGTCCTTCTTTTTGCGCTAATTCTTTCACTCGTAAAAATGCATTCCGATCAGAAATCGTATGAATTTCATCAAAATAAGATGTCTTCAAAAATGGCGGGATAAATTCCAGTCCAATTCCTTCGGTCTCATGTGAACCAGCCTTACCACCATTTAAAATAGATCCTTCTGGCTCTACGATAACTGTTTTAATATCTATATTTTTTTCTTTCAAATAAGATGCAGTCCCCATAAACGTACCGCCAGTTCCTGCTCCAGCAACAAATATGTTAATCTCTCCATTCAGTGCATCCCAAAGTTCAGGACCTAGTGTTTTGAAATAAGCACGCGGGTTTGCTTCATTCGCAAACTGACTTGGAGAGTATGAATTCGGTATTTCATTTACTAATTCTTTTGCTTTTGCAATTGCACCGGTCATTCCTTGCTCAGTCGGTGTATGCACGACCGTTGCACCTAGTGCTTTCATTAATTCTTGTTTTTCAATACTAAATTTCTCTGGTACACAAACGATAACACGTAAATCATGTTCTAATGCTGCAAGTGCCAGTCCAATACCAGTATTCCCAGCAGTCGGTTCAATAATTGTTCCACCTTGGGTAACAAGCCCTTTTTCTAGCGCATCTTCGATTAATTCTCTTCCTAAACGATCCTTAACGCTTCCGCCTGGGTTATAAAATTCAAGCTTTGCAAATAAGCGGACCCCTTTCGGAAGTGAAAAACGAGTAATTTCTACAATTGGTGTATGACCAATTAACTCATGAACTCCACGATATACATTCATCGTGTTCTCCCCCTTGTTTGCCAATAAAGAAAAGGCAACTGTATGTATTTTCTTTATATGAGACAGTTGCCTTTTTGTTACATTACTTTAACTCTTCTAACACTTTTACGATAAAGTTTGTAGAATGAAGAGCTGCTTGATCTAAAAACTGATCAAATGAAACATTTGATTCTTTACCAGCAATATCAGAAAGTGCGCGAATGATAACAAACGGAACTTCATATTGGTGGCATACTTGTGCGACAGCTGCTGCTTCCATTTCTACCGCATAAAGATTTTCAAATTTATCACGGATGGCTGCAACGCGGTTCGGATCACTCATAAATGAATCGCCTGTTGCAATCATGCCTTTTACAACTTGAATATTTTCTTCAGTTTGCATACATTTCTCAGCTAATGCAACTAACGCCTCATCAGCTTTAAATCCAGGCGGCATTCCTGGTACTTGACCATATTCATAGTTAAATGCTGTTACATCTACGTCATGGTGACGAACTTCAGTGGAAATAACTACATCACCAACGTTTAGAGAATGATGGAATCCACCAGCTGAACCAGTATTAATTACTTTTTCAGGCTTATATTTTTCTAATAAAATTGTCGTTGACATCGCTGCGTTTACTTTACCAATACCAGACTTTAACAAGATTACTTCATGTCCTGCTAATAGTCCTTTCGTAAATTCACAACCTGCAACCGTTTCTGTCTCTGCTTGTTCTAATTTGTCACGTAAAATACGTACTTCTTCTTCCATTGCTCCAATTACAGCAATTCTCAATCTAATCCCTCTTTCTATTGCTTAGTTGCCTCCATTACCCAAACGAAATGATTTAATCTCGTAAACGTTACATGGAAGCCATTGTTTTCAAAAATAGTCTGCATAACTGGAATGCGTGTATAGTATTCCGTTTGCAAATCGTTTGCTAACTGGTGAAAACCTCTTTGTTTTGCTGTTTCAACAGTTTTATCATATGCATCTTGATCTGCAAATATCGTATCAGCAAACACTATTTTACCACCTTTGTTTAGCAATTGACTATACTTCGCAACCGCTACATTTTTTTCATCATCTGTTAAATGATGAAATGCATAGGTGCTTACAATGGTATCAATTGAATTTGGGACTTCAAACGAAAGAAAATCACCTTCTGTAATCGAAAATTCTTTTGGCAATTTCTCTTTTGCAATCATACGCATTTCACGCGACGGTTCTATACCGTAAACTGTGCGGCCAGCAAGTAATAATTTATTTGTTAAATTACCTGTACCGACACCAAATTCTAATACATTACCAAATGACTTGTTAACTACATCCTCTAGAATATCCTCATAATGGGCGAAAACTTCTTTATATTGTATATCTTCGCCTTGTACGAATGAGTCGTACGTATGAGCCCACTCATCAAATAAACCATTAAATTCTGTGCCCATAAAAATTCCCCTTTTTCTTATCGGTTTTATCAGTATGATATTCCCTCTTTCTAAAAATGTCAATTGAAATGTACATGGTATTTCCTTCTTTTCTTTGTTACACTATAGTTGATTACATAGGAGAGGGGCCGTCTTCATGTCATTTACCTTTGAAATGTTAGAAGATAAAGTAGAATTTTTTGAAGCGGGAGACTTAGCTTCTTTAGAACGAAAAATTAGTGAACAAATCGATAATAATAAAGCACTTATGCTTGAAGTTCATCACATCTCACATCAAATGGTTATGGATCCTGAAAGCAAAAGACCGTATTATAGCGCGGTTGTTCATTTTAAATTAAAGAAATTGCGTTAACTAAAAAAGAGAAGCTCCTAAGGAGCTTCTCTTTTTTAGTTTAGAGTTTGAACAAGTACTGGTTTCCAGCCCTCATTGTCTACCCAATCAATATTTACGTAATATCTTTTTCCACTTTGCTTATCTTGAACGTCACCATAAGCTTTACTCTTTCCAGTTTTGTCTCTTCCAACAAAATGGAATACTAATTGCTCCTTCGGTACTTCAATACCTGCAGCAATTGCACTTTGCATCTCATTCCAATCTGATGACCCCTGTTTAAACGTCATCGCTGGTGATGAACCTTGCTCTGTTCCTACAGCTTTCCAAGAAGGTTTTGTATAAGCCTCTTTTGCCTTGGATACAGTTTTTTCAGCTGATACTTTCTCGTTAGCTTTCGCTTCTTCTTCAGCTTTTTTCTTTTCTTCCTCAGCCTTTAACTTCTCTTCTTCAGCTTTTTGCTTAGCTTCTGCTTGCTCTTTTTCTTTTTCTTTTTTCTTAGCAGATTCTTTATCTTCTGATTTTCCAGCTTTCTCATTCTTTGTTGTTTGTTGAGAGACTTTCTTATCAGTAGAAGATGCTTGCTCTTTCGTACTAGGAACGAACAATTGATATGCTACAATAGCTACTAATAGTAATACAATAGCGATTGCAATATTTAAAACACCGTTTTGACGACGTTTTTGTTGTTTCTGTTGGAATCTTGATCCTCCTGCCATTCTCCAAACCTCCATGCAGTTTTTCCTAATTGCTATTGTAACATTAAATCTAGAAAGGTTGAACATTTACAATGATATTTTCATGAAATGAAAACAATTCACTATAAATTGCAAGATTACTTTTCATTCTCCAATTGATAGATTGCTCCTACCATATCTTTAAAAATAGGTGTGACTTTATTCACTTTGTTATCAGTCTCTAGATCAACAACAACTAAAGCATATCTTGGATTCTCATACGGAAAATAACCTGCAAACCAGCGATTCACCCTCGTCCCTTTCCCTGTTTGCGCTGTCCCGGATTTTCCAGCGACACTGAGCGGTAACGAGCGGAATGCCGTTCCTGTTCCTTTCTCCCTTGTTACAACGCCTCTTAATAACTCTTGTAATGTTTTCACTGTTTCATACGAAAGCTGTTTTCCATGTAACGTATGGTTCTCAAATGTAAAAAAATCCGCTCCATTTTTATATACTATTTTTTCAACAGCTTTCACTTCCATCTTTTCTCCATTCCTCGCAATCGTCGCCATCATATTAGCAATTGCTAGAGGTGATATACGTACATCTTTCTGTCCAATCGCTGTTTGCTCTACCGCTTTTTTACTATTTTTGTTTTCTTCATTCCCCCAAATAGTAGAGCCTTTTTCTTCTGGCATTTGCTCGAAATGAGGTGTATGAAATACAGAACCTTTCCATCCGACCTTTTCATTTGCTCCTAAAGCTGCTACGTATGTTTCTAGCACCGTCCTATCCTTTTGTAATAGCTCGTTACCTAACTCAGAAAATGTCCTGTTACAGCTCCTAGCAAAGCTCTCTTTGAAGTTAAGTGTACCCATCATAACTTGTGGGTCGTTTTCACCATATAAATCTTTATTACAATTAAATGTCCGATTAAACAAATTTACTTTTTGATCAATGACTGCAGCTGCAACTACTGTTTTAAAAACAGAGCCTGGAAAATGCGGCGTTAACATTTGATTTTCAAGTGTAGTCTTATATAAATTCTTATCTCTTACTTGTAAAGACGGCTTACTGACCATCGCTAATATTTCATTTGTCTTTACATCAAGTAATACTAATCCCCCCTTCTTTATTTCATTTGCTTCAATCACTTCTTCTGCTTTTTGCTGCAACCCTTTATGTAAAGTAGTTTGAATCCTAACGGGGTAAAATGGATTTCCTGGTGAAGTATATTTCGCTTGCTTTCCGAAAATCGGTTCTCCTTGCCGATCTACTTGATACAATACTTTTGCCTCTCCATCAGTCAATAAAAATTCATCAAATGATTGCTGTAATCCTGAAATACCTATCGGCGTTTGTTTTGAAATTTTTTTCACTTCTCCATATCGCTTTTGAAATTCTCTTTCGTTCTCCCCTACATCACCAATTAAATGATTTATCTCCCCAGTTTGTTTTAATCGCACTTCAGCTGCTACAATACCTAATACATGTAATTGATTCACCTTCTCCATCTGCTCTCTTGTCACTCGAAATGGAGCAGTTTCCCCTTGCAGTATAAATGCATTTTTTTTATTTTTCATTTGTCTTCTGATCTCTTGTCTCGACACACCAATGATATGCGCGATTTTCTCTAACATGTCATTTTTTATTTGTAAAAATGGAAAAACAATTAAAACAGGATACTTTTCCTCACCTATTTCTTTACCACTACGATCTATAAACTGCCCACGTCCATCGTCTACTGCAATGGATTGCGTACGTTGCGTAACACTTTTTTCAATTAAATTTATTTTGCGATCAGTAAATGATTCTGTATCTATAATTTGAATTTGAATTAAACGACAAAGCAATAAAAACATAATGCCCATAAAACAAATTAAAACAATTGTAATTCTCCGTTTTATTTTCATAAAAAAACACCTCGTCTATTATAGTTTGGACGGAGTGTTTCATCTTTTATACAAATAAAAAAATCACTCGTTTTTACACGAGTGATTTTTTTATTATTTTACAGAGACAATCTCTACTTGCATTTCTCCGCCTGGTGTTTGGATTGTTACTTTCTCACCAATTTGCTTACCTAATAAGCTTTTTGCGATTGGAGAATCGTTAGAAATTCTTCCTTCAAATGGATCAGCTTCCGCACTACCTACGATTGTGTACGCTTCTTCATCTCCATTTGGTAATTCTTTAAATGTTACTGTTTTACCTAATGTAACAACAGTAGATACTTCGCCATTATCTTTAATGATAACTGCGTTACGAATCATATTTTCTAATTGTGTAATACGTCCTTCTACGAACGCTTGCTCATCTTTTGCTGCATCGTACTCAGAGTTCTCAGAAAGGTCCCCGAAGCTACGTGCGATTTTAATACGTTCCACTACTTCTTTACGTCTTACTGTTTTTAATTGCTCAAGTTCGTTCTCTAGTTTTTGCTTACCCTCTTGCGTCATAGGGTATGTTTTTTCTGTTGACATATTTTCCACTCCTTTTATATACCAATCCCCCGAAAAAAAGAGGAGTTCCATATGAAAACTCCTCCGCTTCCATTGTTAGCGGAGGTTTCTAGTACCCTTGCACTAGCGGAGTTGTCACATACAACCCCGTATTTCCAATTCTTCTTTATATAAAGAAGATATGTATGGAAAGTTGATATAAATATGCCCTCACCTATATATAGATGAGGTTGCATGTTTCATTGTATTCGATGGGAAGGGAAAAAATCCCTTCCTACCGTATATCTTTTACTATGCTATTACAAATTTACTTTTTGTTCAAGAATTGTTGCAATTTTTGTCACCATAATATCAATTGCAACATGGTTTTGTCCACCTTCAGGGATAATAATATCCGCAAACTTCTTAGAAGGCTCAATAAATTGATTGTGCATTGGACGTACAACAGTTACGTACTGATCAATAACTGAATCCATCGTACGACCGCGCTCTTTAATATCACGCTGCATGCGGCGCAGAATACGAAGGTCAGCATCTGTATCAACGAATAACTTAATGTCCATCAACTCACAAAGACGTGGGTCTTCTAAAATAAGAATTCCTTCTAAAATAATTACATCTTTCGGCTCAACTGGAATAATTTCTTCTGAACGCGTATGCAATGTATAGTCATATACAGGCTTATCAATTTGCTCATATGCAAGCAACTGCTGCAAATGTTCAATTAACAGATCATTATCAAACGCAAGCGGATGATCATAATTTGTTTTTAAACGCTCTTCCATTGGTAAATGGCTTTGATCTTTGTAATAATAATCTTGCTCCAAGATTAAAATGGAATGACCTTTAAAATGGTCAAAAATCGCTTTCGTTACACTTGTTTTTCCTGATCCTGAACCACCAGCGATTCCAATTACAACAGGCTTATTCGTCCCCATTCGACTACCACTCTTTCTTATTGAAGTATGCTTTTGCGCATCATATTATTCACATACACTGGTTGATCCACTTTGAATTTCACGATTTGCAACGGATGTCTCGCTGCATCTAATTCGTTTCCATCCTCATCCCAAATTTTCTCCACCGTCTGCGTAAAGTTTTCTATTTCTGGTCCAAAGAACTCCACTTCATGTCCTGGTTTGAAATGATTACGTTGCTCAAGCGTTACGATGCCCGTTTCTTCATTATAATCTAACACTAAACCAGCAAAATCATACGTTGTTTTCTTACTATGATTTCCAAACATTTGCTCTTGATGTCCTGGAACCCCTTCAAAGAATGCAGGAGCTGTATCACGATTTGCACATTTATCAAGCTCATCTAACCATTCTTGTTTAAACTCAAAGTTATCCGGATCCGCACAATAAGCATCAATTACTTTACGATATACAGTTGCTACAGTCGCTACATAATGGATTGATTTCATACGTCCTTCTACCTTTAAACTATCGATTCCAATTTCAATCATTTTCGGAATTGATAAAATTAAATTTAAATCTTTTGGACTCATCGCAAAGTGAGCATCTTCTTCTTGGAATAGAGGAAGCTCTTTTGCATCTTTATGTTGTGATACTGTTTGAACTAAATCATAATCCCAGCGGCAAGATTGGCAACAACCGCCACGATTAGAGTCACGCGCTGTCATATGGTTACTTAGTGTACATCTTCCTGAATATGCGATACACATTGCACCATGGACGAATGCTTCAATTTCAATATCCACTTTGTCTTTAATTTCTTTCATTTCTTCATAGCTTGCTTCACGAGCTAATACAAGACGATGTAAACCTTCTTCTTTCCAATACTGTGCTGCTTTCCAGTTGGATAGTGATTGCTGTGTGCTTAAATGCACCTCAACAGAAGGCGCTACACGTTTACACGTCTCAATGATAAGCGGATCAGCAACGATAATTCCCGTTACGCCAGCTTTTTCAATCCCTTTTAAATATTCCTCTAGCCCGTCCATATTTTCATTATGTGCGAAAATATTTGTTGTTACATATATTTTCGCTCCATATTTCTTTGCAAATTCAACGCCTTCTGCCATATCTTCCAGCGTAAAGTTACCTGCATTCGAACGAAGACCAAATTCTTGTCCACCTAAATATACAGCATCTGCCCCATAATGGATAGCTACTTTTAATTTTTCTAAGTTACCCGCAGGGATTAACAGTTCAGGTTTCTTCACAATAACGCGCTTGCCATCGATCACTCGTGAAATTTCTTGTACAGTCATTTCCTACACCCTCCTCGTTTAGTAAACCGTTTCTTTAAAGAAGAATCCTGTGTCTAACGGACGATTTACTGGTTGCATTTCTTCTATTTCTTTATATAGAGCATCTTTCACGTCATAATACGCATCACGATCTTCTACGCATAAATCAATCGCTTGACGATATTTCTTCGTTACTTCAATAATGTATTCAGAACTTTTTAGTACACCATCGATTTTTAAGCTGTCAACTTCAGCTTCGATTAGTTCCTCTAATTCATCGATGAAACAAATATCGTTCGGACTCATAATATGAGTACCATTTTCATCTTCATAGATTGGATATTTATTATTACGCTCTGGGTCATATAAGAACATATTCTCTTCATATTTTTTCTTTTCAATGTCAAGATTACGTCCTTGATACTCAAAGTAGTTTCCTACTAATGAACGCTTCGATTGGAACATACAAGTCATACCGTGAATTTGTACTTCTAGTTCCACTTCAGCATTTTCTTTTAAATCAACAATTTCATCTAAGCTCAGCTCACGAGCTAATACAGCACGCTTCGCTCCTCTTTGGCCCCAGTAATTACAAGTGAACCAATTGGTTGCTGTCGTTTCTGTATTCCAGTGCAACTGCATATTTGGCGCTACTTCGCGAACAGCCATTAATACTGCTGGATCTCCGAAAACAATTGCATCTACATTTACTTCATTTAAAAATGAAACGTAATCTGTTAATTCTTCTACTTTATCGTTGTGGAACATAGCGTTCATTGCTACGTATACTTTCACACCATTTTCATGCGCAATCTTCACAGTTTGTTTTACATCTTCACGTGAAAACTCCCCTGCTAAACGTAAACCAAACTTTTGCTCACCGATCATTACCGCATCTGCTCCTGCTTTCGCAAGAAGTTCGATATCCGCCACCGCTCTTGGCGTTACTAACAATTCAGGTTTCTTCATACCTTGGTCACCCTCTCTTTTTACTAACAGCTACTCCATCACCAATTGGGAAAATCGTTGTATCATATCCTTCATGGTTCATAAGCCACTCATTGTACGTCTTAATACGACGGATTAAACCACGTGTACGTCTGTTTTCAATCTTCTCTTTTGTCGTTACAAGACCATGGTACATAACATTATCTGAAATAATTACGCCACCAGGATTTAATAACGGTTCATATAAGTCAAAAAAGCGACGATACTGTCCTTTTGCTGCATCAATAAAAATAACGTCAAATGTCCCGTGTTCTTTTACTTGTTCACCTGTTTCTAACGCATCACCGTAAATAACTGAAATACGATCTGTTACTGGGGAACGTTCTATATATTCAAGTGCTTTTTCATATCGCTCACGATTGCGCTCAACTGTCACAATACGTGAATTTGGAATAGCTTGCATCATACGAATACTAGAATAACCGATTGCTGTTCCAAGTTCTAAAATGCTTTTCGGTCCAATTAAACGTAAAAATTGCAGCATAAATTCCATTCCAAGTCGATC
This sequence comes from Bacillus sp. CCB-MMP212, assembly GCF_022748145.1. Lineage (NCBI taxonomy): Bacteria > Bacillati > Bacillota > Bacilli > Caryophanales > Bacillaceae > Bacillus > Bacillus sp. CCB-MMP212. The sequence continues at coordinate 44,077 of NZ_JALDQE010000002.1, read as the reverse complement.
CATAATCGGCACATGATTTTCTGTTGCATATTCTTCCATTTCAAGAATTAATTTATCTTTCGGATCAATAAATGATAATAGGTACTCGTTAACTGCATCCTCCATAAATGGTCCTCCTTATTTACATGGAGAAGTGCCTCTATGACGTCTTTTCCCACATAGAATGCAATAAAAATACAAGCCAGCTTTACCCTTAGCTTGTACGTCCCGTTTTGATATTAAAAACGATTCTTCTGCCAGTTTTTAACCCGATATATTTTACCACAAAAAAGAGGGATGTGCGACTTTTTTCGCTATCCCTCCCCATTTCACTGTTTTTTCGTAATGTATTTTTGCTTTAATGCATTATGCTCTTCTAATGTTTTCGCATAGTACACTTCACCACTTGGTGCAGCTAAGAAATAATAATAATCTGTTTGCGCAGGTTCTAACGCAGCTTCCACTGAATGTTTACCAGAGTTTGCGATCGGCCCTACCGGCAATCCCTTTACAACATACGTATTGTACGGTGAGTTGACCTTTAAGTCTTCGTATAATACACGTTGTTTATGCTTTCCAAGTGCATATAATACCGTTGGATCCGTTTGAAGCGGCATACCTTTTGCTAAACGATTATAAAAGACACTAGCGATCTTTTGACGATCTGTAAAACCAGTTGCCTCTTCTTCAATAAGTGAAGATAATGTTAAAAGCTGATGAACATCCCAGTTCTTCGCTTTCATTTTCGCCTCATTTTGAACAATGATTGCATTTGTTTTCTCAAGCATCGGAATTACAATTTCTTCTAACGTTGTATCTTTCTTATAAAACGAATACGTTGCAGGATATAAATAACCTTCTAATGGGTATTTAATATTACTATCAAAGATTTTATCCGTTAATAACTTCGGATACTTTTGCTGCATTTTTTGAATAAATGCTTTATCGTTTAATTGACGCGTAACATCATCTTTATTCCACTTTAGTTCTGTCGCAATCGTTTCTGCAATTTCAGTTACTTGCGCCCCTTCTTTAATCGTCACTTTATAAAGAGCTGGACGATGCACGTTGCCAGATGACATTTGTTCGATCACATCTTCAGCATTCATTGAAGGGTTTAATAAATATGTACCTGCTTGTAAACTTTTCGATTTAGCCTTTGTATAAAAACTAAAAACTGTACCGTTTTTTACAGCGCCTTTTTCTTCTAAAATTTCTCCAATTTTACTTGTAGATGATCCTTTCGGAATTTCTACTTCAATCTCTTTTTTATTCCCGCTATCAACTGGTCCTAATGCGGATGAAATATACGCATAGACTGAACCACAAACTAAAAGCAGTGCAATAATCGAAAATAAAAAGATGCGTCTACGCTTCTTTTTCACTTGATTCTCTATCAAAACATTTCCTCCTTACTTAATTGTAGACCGTATGTACACCTTTCTATACAGCACGATGTAAAAACGCAACAAATTCACTTATCTTTTTTTAATAGACACTTTATTTTTCTACAATCCGTCTCATTATACTACAAAGACTTACACAGTTTCGACAAAAAATCTTTCATTTTACATATAAATACAAAAAAAGATGGACTGTATGTCGTCCATCTTTTCAGTACCTATTATTCAGCTTCTTGCTCATCAGCAAGAGTGTTGAACATTTCTTGTACCATTTCCCACTCTTCTTCAGATTCGATTGGAAGTAAGCTTCCGCCCTCTTCTTCATTTTGCTCATAAGCCATTGCATCATAAATTGGGTCTCCATCTTCGTCTACTTCACCGATTGGAGAGAAGACTACATATGATTTTTTACCAAATTTTTCAGCATCAAAAGTGAAAATAATTTCACATAAATGTTCGTTACCTTTTTCGTCTACAATTGTAATTTGATTTTCTTCCATTTTGGTCACCTCTTATTTACTATCTAAAAATCCTTGTAAGATTACGACTGCAGCCATCTTATCGATTACTTGTTTTCGCTTCTTACGACTTACATCAGCTGAAATGAGTAGACGTTCCGCTGCCATCGTTGACAAACGCTCGTCCCACATTACAACGTCTAATTGTAACAGCTCTCGTAGGTTTTCTGCAAATTGTTGGCACGCTTCACCACGTGGGCCAATGGTACCATTCATATTTTTAGGTAAACCTACTACTATTTTATCCACATTGTACTGCTTTACTAACTCAGAAATACGATCAAAACCAAAGTGACCTCGTTCTTCGTTAATCTTAATTGTTTCTAATCCTTGTGCTGTCCAGCCCATTTCGTCGCTAATTGCAACTCCGACTGTTTTTGTACCTACATCTAAACCTAATATCCGCATAAACTACTCCTCACGATGATGTTTCAAGTAAGACTTCACAAGCTCTTCAATAATCTCATCACGTTCAAGCTTGCGAACGATGCTACGTGCATCTTTATGGCGAGGTATGTATGCTGGGTCTCCACTTAATAAATAACCGACGATTTGGTTAATCGGATTATAGCCTTTTTCTTGAAGTGCATCATACACAGTTAAAAGTACATCATTTACATGGACACTCTGTTTTTCATCTTGAATGCTAAACTTCATTGTTTTATCAAAACCGTCCATTTCAAGCACCTCACTTATATAGTAAGTATAGGGAGAAGAACTTCTCCTCTCCCTACCATTGTACACTACTATCTCTTTATTTTGAAACAGATTTAACGTACTCTTTTACAAATGCTAAAGCTTCTTCGACTTGAGCTGGGTTTTTACCGCCTGCTTGTGCCATATCAGGACGGCCACCACCGCCACCGCCGCAACGAGAAGCTACTTCTTTCACAAGTTTACCAGCATGGTAACCTTGGCCAATTAAGTCTTTCGTTACACCTGCTAGGATGTTTACTTTATCGTCATTAACAGACGCTAATACAACAACTGCTGACTCTAATTTATTTTTTAGATCATCCATCATCGTACGTAAGTTGTTCATATCTGCAACATTTACTTTCGCTGCTAATACATTCACACCATCAACTGTCATTACAGAATCAGTTAAGTTTCCAGCTTCGATATTGCTTAATTTCGCAGCAAGAGATTCATTTTCTTTTTGCAGTTGTTTTACTTCGGCAAATAGACCATCAACTCTTGTTAAAATATCTTTCGGATTTGTTTTCATTTTTCCTGCTGCTTCTTTTAATAAACCTACTTGATCGTTCATTAATTCGTATGCAGACTTACCAGTTACTGCTTCAATACGACGAGTTCCTGCACCGATACCAGACTCAGCAACGATTTTGAAAATACCGATAGAAGCTGTATTATCAACGTGACAACCACCACAAAGCTCTAAGCTGTAATCGCCAACTTGTACAACGCGTACAACATCACCGTATTTTTCACCGAATAATGCCATTGCGCCCATTTCTTTCGCTTCTTCGATTGCTTTTTGAGAAATCTCAACATCAATACTTTCCCAAATTTTCTCGTTTACCATACGCTCAATTTTTTCTAATTCGTCAGCTTGTACTTGACCGAAGTGAGAGAAGTCAAAGCGTAAACGTTCAGAAGTTACAAGAGAACCTGCTTGGTTAACGTGTGTTCCAAGTACATCTTTTAATGCTTGGTGTAGTAAGTGAGTTGCTGTATGATTTTTCACAACGCTACTACGGTTTTTCGTATCGATAATAGCTTTCACAGCCGCATCTTTCGTTAATGTACCTTCTTCAACAACAACTTTGTGTAAGTTTTGACCATTTGGTGCTTTTTGCACGTCTTTTACAAGAACTTTCACGCCATCAGCAAGAAGGTAACCACGGTCTGCAATTTGTCCACCGCTCTCAGCATAGAATGGTGTTACATCAAGCATTAATTGTCCTTCTTCACCAGCTTGTAAGCTGTCTGTGTATTCGCCGTTTTTCACAAGTGCAACAACGTTACTTTCTGTTGCAACTGTACCGTAACCAACGAACTCACTCGCTACTTTAACTTCTCCAAGTACACCGCCTTGAACTTGCATTGAGTCAACGTCTTGACGAGCAGCACGTGCACGCTCACGTTGTTTTTCCATTTCATTTTCAAAACCTTCATGATCAACTGTCATGCCAGCTTCTTCTGCATATTCTTCTGTTAATTCAATTGGGAAACCGTATGTGTCATATAGACGGAACGCATCTACTCCAGAAATAACAGTTGTTTTTTCTTCTTTTGCTTTTGTAATAACTTCAGCTAAAATTGCTTCACCATCATGAAGTGTTTCATGAAAACGCTCTTCTTCGTTTTTCACAACTTTCGCAATGAAATCTTTCTTTTCAAGTACTTCTGGATAGAAGTCTTTCATTACTTCTCCAACAACCGGTACTAATTCAAACATGAATGGACGGTTAATGTTTAATTTCTTCGAATAACGAACAGCGCGGCGTAATAAACGACGTAATACATAACCACGGCCTTCGTTAGAAGGAAGAGCACCGTCACCAACAGCAAATGTTACTGTACGGATATGGTCAGCAATTACTTTAAACGCCATATCTTTTTCTAAATCGCCATTACGATATTTCTCACCAGAAATTGATTCTGTTGCACCAATCATCGGCATGAATAGATCTGTATCAAAGTTCGTAGGCACATCTTGAACGATAGATGTCATACGTTCTAGACCCATCCCTGTATCAATGTTTTTCTTAGGAAGTGGTGTATATGAACCATCTGGATTATGATTAAATTGAGAGAATACAAGGTTCCATACTTCTAAGTAACGCTCGTTTTCTCCGCCTGGATATAATTCTGGGTCACTAAAGTCATTACCGTAAGCTTCTCCGCGGTCATAGAAAATCTCTGTATTCGGTCCACTTGGTCCTTCACCGATATCCCAGAAATTTTCTTCTAAGCGGATAATACGCTCTTTTGGAACGCCCATTTTCTCATTCCAAATTGTGAATGCTTCTTCATCTTCTGGATGGATTGTAACTGATAGTAATTCTTTATCGAATCCGATCCATTTGTCGCTCGTTAAGAATTCCCAAGCCCATGTAATTGCTTCTTCTTTGAAGTAATCACCGATTGAGAAGTTTCCTAACATTTCAAAGAATGTATGGTGACGAGCTGTTTTCCCTACGTTTTCAATATCGTTTGTACGAATTGATTTTTGAGCATTTGTAATACGTGGATTTTGTGGGATTACACGTCCATCAAAATATTTTTTTAATGTTGCTACACCACTATTAATCCATAGAAGAGATGGATCTTCATGTGGAACTAGTGATGCACTAGGTTCTACTGCATGTCCTTTTTCTTGGAAAAAGTCTAAAAACATTTGACGAATTTGTGCGCCTGTTAGTTGTTTCATTGTATTTTCCTCCTTAAATATAAAAAACTCCCGTCCCTATAAAAGGGACGAGAGTTAACTCGCGATACCACCCTAATTATGAATTGATTACAATAACAATCAATTCATCACCTCATGGTGCCGTAACGTGGCAAGACGGCAGTGATTAGCTGCTCTCAGGATTAGCTTTCTGTTACCCTTCATTTAAAGCTTCTTTCAGCCATATGGAAGCTTCTCTCTATAAATGGACTGTAACGTACTTGTTCCGTCATTGATTTAATGTATTATATGACTAAATATAATAGAATTCTCTTAAGTTTGTCAATGTAGATAATCATTTATATTGTATGAATCGCTTATTAATCATAGGTATTCTACTATTCATTCTTAACAGCCTTTTCATATATTATGCGTTTATTAATAAATTGGAATCTCCTTACAATAATAATTTATAAAAATTTCTAAATATTACTTTTTTGCTATAATTAAATTATTGTTAATAAAATAAAGGAGCGATCACAATGACAACCTTACTTAACAAAGCTAAAAACATATTAGCAACTGACGAAACGATATTATTTTACGCAGCATGTTCATTAGACATATTTATTTATCGTTCCGTCGCAAGGCCAGGATTGCTAATTTTAACGAACAAAAGGCTATTCTTTTACGGGCCAGATGTAAGTAAGAATCCAATATTTGAAGAGTACTCTTTTGCAAAAATTTCTAATCTAAAAGAACAAAAGCGTCTTTTCAACAATCAAATTGTATTTATGTATGATAATGAATGGAAAAAAATAAAACATATTCAAACAAATGATGTGAGCTCCCTCGTTCAAAAGATACACGAGCAGCTTTCTAAATAAATATATGATTAGCCCTCTATTTCTTACATAGAGGGCTTCTATACTTACACATTTTCTTTTTTCAAGAGAGGTCTCACATGAACAATGACAGTACGAATAACTGCTAAAATCGGAACCGATATTAGTAATCCTACAATACCAGCTACTTCCCCCCCAACTAGTAATGCAAGCATAATAATAACAGGATGCATACGAAGTGACTTACCAACAATGTAAGGCGATAAAATGTTACTTTCCACAAATTGCAAAATAGCAATCGTAATCCCCGCCTTAATAAGTAAACTCGTTGATACTGTTGCTGCAATCATTAACGTCGGGATCGCTCCTAAAATAGGACCAAAGTACGGGATTATATCCGTTACCCCAATAATAATGCCAAGCAATAATGGATATTTCATACCGATAAACCAAAAAGAAAGAGCTGATACTCCCCCTAATACTAAACAAACAAATAACTGTCCTCGAATATAACTTCCAAGTGACTTATCAATTTCTTTCGCAAGCATTTGCCCCGTACCTCGCCATTTACTTGGGACTAGTTTCCAAAAGATATGATAAAACTCACCATAATCTTTTAATATGTAAAATACAATGAACGGTATTAAGAAAATAATGAGCAATGAATCGAGTACACCACGAGCTGTACTCATCACTTTATTTAAAAGCGCTTGAATCTTCGTTTCCACACCCACAAAAAGTTGTTTCACCTTTTCATGAATGAACGAAGGGAAATTCGCTGTTTGTTCTGTAACGCCATCCATCCACGAATCGTACATCTTTGTAAACTGCGGAAATTGTTCATTAATCTCTTGTAACTGTTTAATAACGACTGGTGTTCCTTTATAAATCCCATAACCAATTCCGCCGAAGAAAAGGATATAAATGAGCAAAATGGCAAGTGTACGGGGCATCCCTTCCTTATGAATTTTTTCAATTAAAGGGTGCAATAAATACGCAATAAAACAGGCGATAAGAAACGGCGTAATTGCTACTTTAAATACAAAAATAATCGGTGCCCATAGTGGCTTAATTTTTAAAAAGACGAGCAAACAAAGAAAAACAAGTAACAATAATCCTAAACGATATATCCAAATGATTTTAAGATTCTTCACATGAAAAACCTCCTCCACCTTTATTTTGAAAATAAATGGGTTAGGTTATGTGTGAAACTTTTAAAATCTTTTCATACGGACCATACTGTTTTTTAAAGACGTACATATAAATAACATAACAAGGACAACCACCCCTGAGAATACAGCATGAAATAATGTAATCAGGAGGGCTAATTATGGTTTTGTTTATGCTTGGATTATCAGCACTTTTTATGATTCTTGAATGGATTTGTATCGGCTTTGGTATTTGGAAGGGGTTCTTTATTCGTTCCTCACGTAAAGAAAAAGCGAAGCAATTATGGCAGTATGGAATACTTGGCGTCGGCTGTTACGGTCTATCTTATCTTTTCTCAGAAATTGGACTTTTTTATTTGCATATGAGTGCATAAAAAAACTCCCTTGTCTATAAGGGAGTTTTTCACTTTATCGAAATGATTATAAGTAAGACTTAATCATCTTACGTGCTTTTTTCATATTGCGTTTTGAAAATACATCTTGCTTACGAGCATATTGATATGCTGCAGCTCCAACACCTAATGCGATTAATGAATTGCGTAGATTCAAAGTAAATCCCCCTTTTCGTTATCCGATCGTTCTTTCATTCTCATCAAATAAATCATCAAGAGAGCTTAATGAACCATCTTCCTCAACTTGATGCGTATGGATTTTCCCCTTCGAAACCGATAATTCGATATAACAATTCCAGCAATAAAATTGGTTGACACCTATTTTCCCAATGTCTTTCCCTTTGCAATTTGGACAAATGAACATATGGCTTTCATCTCCTTACAGTCTCCCAGATTCTATTCGCCATTATGTCCAAACCGCATTCATTTATACATTGCTGGAGCCTTTCAACGCTATGCGTTTGAAAGTTTCACTATATAATTTCACCTTGTTACATGAAATCATACGGTGAAATGTTTTCCACGTCCATTTCCTCGCCATTAACTGTGACCATCTGTACTTCTCCTTGTGATTCCTGCAAGCGACTAGCTAAAGTTGTTTGACGCATTGCATCATCAAGGCGATTTACACCAGATTGGAAAGCTACTTCCTCCCCGCAAATAATAAGGAACTTCTTACTTCTTGTAATGCCCGTGTAAATTAAATTACGGCGTAACATACGGTTGTAACTTTTCACAATCGGCATAATAACAATCGGAAATTCACTACCTTGTGATTTATGAATCGAACAACAATATGCATGTGTAATTTGATTTAAATCCGGCTTTGTATACGTTACCTCAATTCCATCAAATGAAACGATAATCATATCTTGTTGCTCAACGTTTTCTTTCGCATAAAACACCGAAACAATTTCTCCGATATCCCCATTAAACACTTGGCTCTCCGGCTGATTAACGAGTTGCAGTACTTTATCGCCTCTTCGGTATACAACATCACCGTACTGGATTTCTTTACTCTTTTCCCTTTTCGGGTTAAATACTTGTTGCAGCGCTTCGTTTAATACATTAATACCAGCAGGCCCGCGGTACATCGGTGCTAATACTTGAACATCCCTTGCACTAAAGCCTTTTGTTTTAGCGTTTTCGCAAACTTTTTTCACAACCTCAACAATTTGAGCCCCTGTACAGCTGATAAACGAACGATCTTTTTTATTTTGCGCTAAATCTGGCGGGAGTGTGCCGTCTTTGATCGCATGGGCAAGTTGAATAACAGATGAGCCTTCTGCTTGACGATAAATTTCAGTAAGCTTCACTGTCGGAACTGCACCTGCATTTAATACATCTTTTAATACTTGTCCAGGTCCTACAGATGGCAACTGATCTTCATCACCTACAACGATAACTTGAATATTCGTTGGTAGCGACTTAAATAGCTGATTTGCGAGCCAAATATCAACCATTGAAAATTCATCGATAATAAGGAGCTTACCTTGGACAGGATCCGTTTCATTACGTTGGAAAGATCCTTCTGGCGTCCAGCCAAGCAAACGGTGAATTGTGCAAGCTGGAAGTCCTGTCGATTCACTCATCCGCTTCGCTGCTCTTCCTGTTGGAGCTGTTAATAGTATTGGAAATGGATTATCATCACTGTATTCATTCGGATTTAACGATAATCCGTGAAGTGACGCATACATTTCAACAATCCCTTTAATAACGGTTGTTTTTCCTGTTCCTGGTCCACCTGTTAATAACATCATCGGTTTATGAAGTGCCGTTTGAATCGCTTCTTGCTGAAATGGTGCATATTGTACATTCAACTGTTCTTCAATTTCACCTAATGTTTTTAACACTTCTGCTTCAGGAAATGAAGGTGTTTCCTCTTGATTCATCAATCGACGAATAGACTTTACAACACCTTTTTCAGAGTAGAATAAAGTTGCTAAATACACTCGTTCTTCTTCTATGATGACTTTCCCTTCACTTTGCATCGTTTCAATACAACCTATAATATCTTCTTCAGTCACTCTTCCTTCTTGATTGTTTAAAAGTGACATCGTTTCTCTTACAAGTTGATCTTTCCTCATATAAACGTGACCAAGTTGCAATGAGACATTCTCTAATGTGTAAAAACATCCCGCTCGTACACGGTCGTCGTGATTACCCGATATCCCTAACGCACGCCCTATATCATCCGCTCGTCCAAAACCAATCCCGTCCACTTCTTCAATAAGTTGATACGGATTATTACGAATCACTTCTAATGTCATCTCTTTATATTGCTGGTAAATCTTAATAGAAAGTTTCGTTCCAAAACCGTAACCATTTAAAAAGCTCATTACTTTCTCTAATCCTTGATGTTCAACAATTGTCTCATATATTTCCTGAGCCTTTTGTTTGTTAACAACACCATTTAACGCCTCAGGGTCATCCATAATTTTAGAAATAGCATGTTCCCCGAGATGATCCACAATTTTTTCCGCTGTACGCTTTCCTATCCCTTTAAATAAATCACTCGCTAAATATTGCACCATACCTGCTTTTGTTTGCGGCAATTCTTTTTTAAATGTTTCAACCATATATTGTTTTCCATACTTTGGATGGTCCTTAAAGTGACCTGTCAATGTAAACACTTCATCTTCATGCATGCGGGGAAAATGACCGTTTATCATTACTTTCTTTTCGTCATACGTTTCATTCGTTTCAATGACTTTCATACTGACAACGGAATAGAGGTTTTCTTCGTTGTGGAAAATGGTATGAAGAACTTGCGCTTTTATAAATTTTTTCTCTTCCTCAAACAAATCCATTGCATGTTGATTTCCCATCTTTCCTCTCCTTTCCGATATTTTCACTTTAATGAGCAGTACATCCCCAACCTTTTTAGATGAGGGATAACTACCCATTAAACTATATTTTTATCTTATTCAGCTTCTTGCTCTAATAAACGAACGCCATTACCAGCTAAAAAGTGATCTGGCTGAATTTCAGTTGCTTTCTTAAATAAAGCGAGAGCTTTCTCGTTATTTTCTTCAAATACGTAAGCAACACCTAAATTGTAATACGCATCTGCATGCTCTTCATCCATTTCTAATACCTTTTCAAAATAAGGTTTCGCCTCTTGAATATGTTCTAGTCGCGCAAAGCAAAGTCCGCACTGGAATACAGCTTCTACATCGTTTTCATCTAATTCTGTTGCTCTTTGTAAGAATGGTAGTGCAAGACGATCATTTCCAAGCTGTACATGTGTAATACCTAACATAAATGTTACATCAGCTGATTGTAATCCAGCTTGCATTGCTTGTTCGAATACAACTTTCGCCTCAGTAAATTGCTCTTGGCCATAATATACGTTTCCTAAGCCATAATAAGCAGCTGCAGATTTATCATCTAACTCTAATGCACGTTTATAAAATAAAATCGCTCGCTCACTATCTCCTAATACGTCTAATAAATTTGCAAAATTAATGTATCCAAGCGCATCTTTCGGATTTTCTTCAATTGCTTCTGTAAAATTTTTAGCTGCTTCTTCCCAATTTCCTTCTTGCATATATTGAATACCTGTTTCAAGTTTGTTTGACATGTCCTTCACCTCTACAACAAATTATAACAAAGAATGTATTTTCCAAGCGAACGAAAATTCGCTTTATGTAAAAGAAACCTCTAACCGCTAATCGGCAGAGGCTTCTCATTTATCCTAAATAATCCAATTTCTTACCACTACGGTATACTTCATCAATTGTAGCACCGCCTAAGCACTCATCTCCATCATAGAAAACGACTGCTTGTCCTGGTGTAATTGCACGAATTGGCTCATCACAAAGAATACGAACTGTATTTTCATCAACGATTTGAACCGTTACTTTATTGTCTTCTTGACGATAACGGAATTTCGCCGTGCACTTAAATTCTGTTTCTTTTTCTTTGTTACTTACCCATCCTACATTCGTAGCAATAACTTCATCACCATATAGAAGTTCGTTATGGAATCCTTGATCAACATATAAAATGTTTTCTTTTAGATTTTTTCCAACAGCAAACCATGGATCACCATTACCACCAATTCCAAGACCATGACGTTGTCCAATTGTATAATACATTAAACCGTCATGCTTCCCTTTCACTTCACCAGATAATGTTTGCATTACACCTGGTTGTGCTGGTAAGTAGTTACTTAAGAAATCTTTAAAGTTACGCTCACCAATGAAGCAAATACCTGTACTATCTTTTTTCGCCGCTGTCGCTAAGCCAGCTTCTTTCGCCATTTCACGAATTTGTGGTTTCTTCAGTTCACCTAACGGGAACATTGTTTTTGATAATTGCTCTTGGCTTAATTGATTTAAGAAGTATGTTTGATCTTTATTGTCATCAACGCCGCGAAGCATTTTATATTCGCCGTCCATATAAGCAACGCGTGCATAATGGCCTGTTGCTACATAATCGGCACCAAGCGCAATTGCATGCTCTAAAAATGCTTTAAATTTAATTTCTTTATTACACATTACATCTGGGTTTGGTGTACGACCAGCTCGGTACTCATCTAAGAAGTACGTAAATACTTTATCCCAGTATTGTTTTTCAAAATTTACTGCATAATACGGAATACCAATTTGGTTACACACTTCAATTACATCATTGTAATCTTCTGTTGCTGTGCAGACACCATTCTCATCTGTATCATCCCAGTTTTTCATAAAAATTCCGATTACATCATAACCTTGCTCTTTTAATAAAAGTGCTGCTACAGATGAATCGACGCCACCGGACATTCCGATGACAACGCGTGTTTCGTGAGGTAGTTTGTTCATCATGTCACCTCCCATGCTAATTTTGTGTTAATCGCTTCACGATTTTCACTGTTTCGTACGCCGCTTTTTCAATTTGCTCTTTCGTATTTCCAAGTCCAAAACTAAAGCGTACGGATGAACGTATTTGATCGGAGTCTTTTCCAAACATCGCTACTAATACATGTGATGGATCAATCGAACCAGCTGTACAAGCAGAACCACTTGATACTGCAATGCCAGCTAGGTCTAAGTTCACAAGAAACGGTTCAATGTTCATTCCTGTAAAACTTACATTAAGTACATGCGGTAAGCGATGTTCTAAGTTTCCGTTTACCTCGAAAGTAATGCCTTCATTTTTGAAGACAGATACCATTATATCTTTAAACTCTTCATATTGGGCATTTTTTTGCTCACGAGTTTTTTCAGCTATAAGAATTGCATGCTGAAGTCCAGCAATACTAGGCACATTTTCCGTACCAGCACGGCGTTTTCTTTCTTGCTCTCCGCCTATTAATAACGGCTCAAATTTCACATTTGCACCAGCGAATAAGAACCCTACACCTTTTGGCCCATTAATTTTATGAGCTGAAATTGATAATAAATCAATACCAAACTCTTTCACATTAATTTCTACTAAACCGTAAGCTTGTACCGCATCTGTATGGAAATAAGCTTGATGCTCTTTTAGCAGCTTTCCTATTTCCACAATTGGTTGCATTGTCCCTACTTCATTATTCCCAAACATAATAGATACAAGAATCGTCTCTTCTGTTAATGCCTTTTGTATGTCAGAAACTTGAATGCGTCCTGTTTCATCGACAGGTAAATATGTCACTTCAAACCCTTCACGCTCTAACAATTCGCACGTATGCAAAATCGCATGATGTTCAATTTGCGTCGTTATTATGTGGTTACCTTTATGACGGTTCGCACGTGCTACACCTATAAGCGCTAAATTATCAGCTTCTGTACCACCGCTCGTAAATATAATTTCATTCGGATTCGCATGAATGCTGCGTGCACACACTCGTCTCGCCTCATCTACTGTGTGACGAGTTTGACGTCCATAAAAGTGAATACTAGACGGGTTCCCGAATATTTCTGTCATATATGGAATCATCTTTTCGACCACTTCTGGGTGAGTCGGAGATGTCGCAGCATGATCTAAGTAAATGCGTTCCATTAAATCTCCTTCTTTCCAAATCGTTTCACAAGGAATTAAATGTAAAACATATAGCCCCCGTGATTTTCTTCCTCATAACGTACTAAATCTTCTAACGTTGTACTATCTAACACTTCTTGCACCGCATCACGAACACGCATCCATAACTGGCGCTGTGCTGGCTCTTCTTCTTCTATCATTTCTACAACACTAATCGGTCCCTCTAATACACGGATTACATCCCCAGCTGTAATGTTAGCCGGTTGATCAGATAATACATATCCGCCATATGCCCCGCGCGTACTCTTTACAAGACGAGCGTTACGAAGTGGTGAAATTAATTGCTCTAAGTAATGCTCGGATAAGTCATGCGCCTGCGCAATTGATTTTAATGAAATCGGACCTTCACCAAACTTTTTTGCAAGATCAATCATAATTGTTAAGCCATAGCGGCCTTTTGTTGAAATCTTCATCTATTTTGCACCTCTTTTCAAATTTTCACTTCTATTGGTTATATCTTATTTATAAAAAGAACACAATTTAAAATCCTATGAAATTATAGCATAATATAGTATTATAAGAAATTTCAACTTGTGTATCAAAATGATAACATAAAATCACATTGAAAAACTCGGAAATTATTACAATTGAAAGAAAAATGAAAATATTCTTCTTCATTTTTCCCATAAAACAGCATCCTATTTCAAATTTCGTAGAAAAAAATGATACGATAGAACGAGATTATATATTAAGGGAGACGGTCTAAATGAAACAACCACTCGCACATCGAATGCGCCCTACAAATATTCAAGAAATTATTGGGCAACAACATTTAGTTGGTGAAGGAAAGATTTTATGGCGAATGGTCCAAGCAAATCATTTTCAATCTATGATTTTATACGGTCCTCCAGGTACAGGAAAAACATCCATTGCCAGTGCAATTGCAGGAAGTACCGGTACCCCGTTTCGTCTATTAAACGCTGTTACTCACAATAAAAAAGATATGGAAGTTGTCGTACAAGAAGCAAAGATGCATCGACACCTCGTTTTAATTCTAGATGAAGTTCACCGTCTAGATAAAGCAAAGCAAGACTTTCTATTACCTCACTTAGAAAGTGGACTTCTTACTTTAATTGGTGCAACGACAAGTAATCCATTCCATGCAATAAACTCCGCTATTCGAAGCAGGTGTCAAATTTTCGAATTACACGCACTAACAGAAGATGATATTTTAATTGGGTTAAAAAGAGCTTTAGAAGATAAAGAAAAAGGCCTTGGAGAATATGCTGTAACGGTAACAGATGAAGCACTACATCATTTTGCAAATGCCTCTGGTGGTGATATGCGTTCCGCTTATAACGCACTTGAACTTGCTGTATTATCTAGCTTTACTACAGACGATCAAGCGGCTGAAATCACACTCGAGATTGCAGAAGAATGCTTACAAAAGAAGAGCTTCGTTCACGACAAAGGCGGCGATGCTCATTATGACGTATTATCAGCATTTCAAAAATCAGTACGCGGAAGTGATGTAAATGCAGCGCTCCATTATTTAGCACGCCTTATTGAAGCAGGTGATTTACAAAGTATTGGCAGACGCCTTCTTATTATGGCTTATGAAGATATTGGACTTGCTAGCCCACAAGCTGGACCGCGTACACTAGCTGCAATTGAATCAGCTGAACGAGTTGGATTCCCAGAAGCACGCATCCCACTTGCAAATGCCGTTATAGAGCTATGCTTATCACCAAAATCAAATTCAGCTTATAAAGCACTTGATGCTGCATTACACGATTTACGCAACGGTCAAACAGGTGACATTCCAATCCATTTAAAAGATAGTCATTACAAAGGCGCAGAATCACTCGGAAGAGGCATTGGATATTTATATCCACACGACCATCCAAATGGCTGGGTAAGGCAACAATACTTACCTGATAAAATAAAAAACAAGCAATATTATAAACCGAAAACGACAGGGAAATTTGAGCAAGCACTTTCTACTGTTTATGAAAGATTACAAACTTCGAATAAAACGAAAAATAAAGGGTAACATAAACGAAAACGTCACCATTATGGAGGCTTCGCTTATGAAAACACGTCAAGATGCATGGACAAAAGAAGATGATCTCCTTTTAGCAGAAACTGTTTTGCGACATATTCGCAGCGGAAGTACACAAATAAAAGCGTTTGATGAAGTTGGCGACGCTTTAAACCGCACTTCCGCAGCTTGTGGTTTTAGATGGAATGCTGAAGTAAGACCGAATTACGAAGATGCGGTGCAGCTTGCAAAAAAACAACGTAAAGAATTAAAACGTTCTGAAGCTAATATAGAAAAAGATCGGTTCACGAAAACGAAACAACTCGTAATTGACGCCGATTTTTCAGAAGATATTACGCCAAGTAAACAAGATCTTACAATGCAAAATGTCATCTCATTTTTACAAAATTTAGAACATAACAATCCTTCACTTGCAAAGTTGCAAACTGAAAATGATGTATTACAAGCTCAGCTCACTTCTCTGCAAAAAACGAATCATGAACTTGAAACGAAATTAGCGGTACTCACAAAAAAACAACAAGCAATCGAAGAAGATTACGCGATGCTTGTTCGAATTATGGATCGCGCTCGAAAACTTGTTTCGGTTGAAGAACAAGAAGAACAGATTGCTCCCATTTTCAAAACAGATCAAAATGGAAATTTAGATATTATATATTCTGCAGAGAATTAAAAATAAGGATGTCACTTTTTTGACTAAGTGACATCCTTGTTTGTTTTCGGTAAACCATATATATACATGTCGGTAAATGAATTTATATCAACGATTTTTCGAATATATCTATCGTAACTTGCAATATATCAACGGTTTTTTGAATATATCTATCACAACTTGCAATATATCAACGATTTTTCAAATATATCTATCACAACTTACAATATATCAACGATTCAATAAAGGAGATCGATTTAATGACAAAGATTTACAATAACATTACTCCCTGTCATACAAGAAAACTCCTAAAACATATTGGATAATTTTTACTAAAATGTTATTATAACCATATACCTTTAAAGGGAGATGGTTGCTATTTCATTAATAATCTTCAAAATAACTCTTGGCCTTCTCGTCCTGACTTTAGCTCTTTTCACCATTAACAGTCTAAAAAAGACATCCGCCTATAAATCAGATAAATATGATTATTACTTACTAACCTTACTTACATTTGAACTAGTAGTGATGCAAATATCCATATTTCTTTAATACATATAAAAAAGCATATATCCAAAATGGATATATGCTTTTCTTTTATTCTTGCCCTACACGTTTCACTTCTACATTTTTAATACGTTCACGTACAACGTGACTTGCCATAATTAAGCCTGCCACAGATGGTACGAATGCATTTGATGAAGGCGGTAATTTCGCTTTACGAATTTTTGCATTCTCGTCTGGTACAATTTCTTTACGTACTTCTTCACGAATTACGATTGGGTTTTCGTCAGAGAAGACAACTTTTACACCTTTTTTAATACCCTCTTTACGAAGCTTCGTACGAATTACTTTCGCAATTGGATCTGTATGTGTTTTAGAAATGTCCGCAATACGGAAACGAGTTGGGTCCATTTTATTTGCTGCACCCATACATGAGATAATTTTAATTTTACGACGTAAACATTGTTTAATTAAATGGATTTTGAACGTAATCGTATCAGATGCATCCACTACGAAATCTAAACCGTGTTTAAAGAACTCTTCATATGTTTCATCTGTATAAAACATTTCTAATCCAATTACTTCACATTCCGGATTAATGTCTGCAATACGCTCTTTCATTAATTCTACTTTTGAACGTCCTACAGTAGATACTAAAGCGTGAATTTGACGGTTTACGTTTGTAATATCTACAACGTCTTTATCAACTAATACGAGACGTCCTACTCCAGAACGCGCTAACGCTTCAGCTGAAAATGAACCTACGCCGCCAATTCCTAAAATACCGACTGTACTATTTTTTAATATTTCAAGTCCTTCTTTACCGAAGGCTAATTCATTACGTGAAAATTGATGTAACATTCAGCTCTACACTCCTATTACAAAAATGGTCTACCATGTATTCTAGCGTTTTTCCGACTATTTGTATAGAAAAAGTTATAGAATTCCTAAAAATACATATTTCGATAATGAAAACATAGTGTAAACCGGGATTTTGTTTCTTCTTTTAATTATCCATTAAAAAAGTCTAGATGGTTATAGTATAACCATCTAGACCCTATTCTTACTTCTCTTCTTTTAAGCTTAATTTTAAGTTTAACTCTTCAAGCTGTGCTTCTGCAACTGGGCTTGGAGCTTCTGTTAATAAACAGCTTGCGCTTGCTGTTTTTGGGAATGCAATTGTATCACGAAGGTTCGTACGGCCTGCAAGTAACATAACAAGACGATCTAAACCTAATGCGATTCCGCCGTGTGGTGGTGTACCGTATTCGAATGCTTCTAATAAGAATCCGAATTGCTCTTGCGCTTCTTCTTGTGAGAATCCAAGTGCTTTGAACATTTTTTCTTGTACGTCACGCTCATAAATACGAAGTGATCCACCACCAAGCTCATAACCGTTTAATACAAGGTCATATGCTTGTGCACGTGCTTTTTCTGGTGCTGTTTCTAGTAGCTCAACGTCTTCACGGAATGGCATTGTGAATGGATGGTGAGCTGCGAAATAACGATCTGCATCTTCATCGTACTCAAGAAGTGGCCAATCAGTTACCCATAGGAAGTTAAATTTACTTTCGTCAATTAACTCAAGCTCTTTACCTAGACGTAAACGAAGTGCGCCTAAGCTATCTGCAACAACGCTCTTCTTATCTGCTACGAATAGTAATAAGTCGCCAGCAGTAGCTTCTAATGTGCTCATTAACACATTTGCATCTTCTTCACCGAAGAATTTCGCAATCGGTCCTTTTAGGCCGTCTTCTTCAACTTTAAGCCAAGCTAGACCTTTTGCACCGTATACTTTCACGAATTCAGTTAATGCATCGATGTCTTTACGAGAATATTTACTTGCAGCACCTTTTGCATTGATTGCTTTTACTTGTCCGCCGCTTTCTACAGCACTTGTAAACACTTTAAAGCCACAACCTGCTGCAAATTCAGATAAGTCTGTTAGTTCCATTTCAAAGCGTGTATCTGGCTTATCAGAACCGTAGCGAGCCATTGCATCAGCATATTTCATACGAGGGAATGGTGCACTAACTTCTACACCTTTTGCATCCTTCATAACTTTCGTCATCATACGCTCCATCATTTCTAAAATCTCATCTTGTGTTAAGAATGAAGCTTCAATATCGATTTGCGTGAATTCTGGTTGACGATCTGCACGTAAATCTTCGTCACGGAAACAACGTGCTACTTGATAGTAACGCTCAAATCCGCCGACCATAAGAAGCTGTTTAAATAACTGTGGTGACTGTGGTAATGCATAGAATTCACCGTCATGTACACGACTTGGTACTAAATAGTCACGAGCTCCTTCTGGCGTACTTTTCGTTAAAATTGGTGTTTCTACTTCTAAGAACTCTTCTGTATCTAAGAAGTTACGAATTGTTTTTGTTACGTCGTGACGCATTTTGAATGTGTTGAACATTACAGGACGACGTAAGTCTAAATAACGATATTTTAAACGCACATCTTCTGATGCATCTGTATCATCAGCAATAATAATTGGTGTTGTTTTCGCTGCATTTAGTACATTTACTTTTGTTGCTTGTACTTCAATACGACCAGTTGCCATATTGTCATTAATTGCGCCTTCACCACGTTCAACAACTGTACCTTCTATGTGTAATACGTATTCGCTACGAATTGTTTCTGCTACTTCTAACGCTTCTTTTGATGTTTCTGGGTTAAATACAACTTGTACGATACCTGTACGGTCACGTAAATCGATAAAGATTAATCCACCTAAGTCACGGCGTTTTTGTACCCAACCTTTTAATTGAACTGTTTGTCCAACAGCTTCTACTGTTACTTTTCCACATGCATGTGTTCTTTCAGCCACTGTAAGTTCCCCCTATATTAATTTCTCTGCTACGTATGAAGCAAATACATCTAACGCTACTTCTTCTTGTTCACCTGTTGCCATATCTTTTAAGTTAATGATGCCTTTATCTAGCTCATCTTCTCCTAATACAGCTACAAATTTCGCCTTTAGACGATCTGCTGATTTAAATTGTGCTTTCATTTTGCGATCTAAATAATCTTTTTCAACCGACAATCCAGCTTTACGAAGATCGAATGCCACTTTTGCAGCATGGTCTTTCGCTTTTTCACCAAGCGCTACAACGTAACAATCAATGCTATGTTCAAGTGGTAATTCAATGTTTTCAGCTTTTAGCGCCATAATTAAACGTTCAATACTCATTGCAAAACCGATACCTGGCATTTCTGGTCCACCGATTTCTTGTACAAGTCCGTTATAACGGCCACCACCGCTTAATGTAGTGATCGCACCGAAACCTTCTGCCTCACTCATAATTTCAAAAACAGTGTGTTGGTAGTAGTCTAAACCACGCACTAAGTTCGGATCTTTTTCAAATGGAACATCCATCATCGTTAATAGTTCTTGAACTTTGTCGTAGTATACTGCTGAATCTTCGTTTAAGTATTCTGTAATAGATGGAGCTGTTGCCATTAATTCATGGTTACGGTCCTTCTTACAGTCTAAAATTCGAAGTGGGTTCTTTTCTAAGCGAGATTGACAGTCAGAGCAGAATTCGCCGATACGTGGCTCAAAGTGTGCGATTAATGCATCACGGTGTGCTTGACGACTCGCTGCGTCACCTAAACTGTTTAATACAACTTTAATATTTTTTAAGCCCATGCCGCGGTAAAATTCAACAGCAAGTGCAATTACTTCTGCATCAATTGCAGGGTCATTACTGCCGATTGCTTCGATACCGAATTGTACGAATTGACGATAGCGACCTGCTTGTGGTCTTTCATAACGGAACATTTGACCGATATAGTATAATTTCGTTGGTTGTGTTGCATCACCAAACATTTTATTTTCAACGTAAGAACGTACAACAGGTGCAGTACCTTCTGGACGTAATGTTAAGCTGCGCTCTCCACGATCTTGGAATGAGTACATTTCTTTTTGTACGATATCTGTCGTATCACCAACACCGCGTAAAAATAGCTCAGTGTGCTCAAAAATTGGTGTACGAATTTCTTTATAATTGTAACGACGGCAAATTTCGCGTGCTTGCCCTTCGATATACTGCCATAACTCAACAGTGCCTGGAAGAATATCTTGCGTTCCGCGTGGGATTTGAATAGACATATTCAGTTCCTCCTCAAATTGTTTTAATCTTAATAAAAATAAAAAAACTCCCGCCTCTACTGTTTAAACAGTAGGGACGAGAGTATTATACCCGTGGTGCCACCCTAATTGAAGCACGTATGCTTCCACTTTTTTAATAACGCTTAAATATGCGTTCATCCCTACTAAGCATATATGCCGTTCAAGTTGAAACCTCTAGAGTGTCATTCAATCAGTCATCATGCAGAAATGTTTTCAGCCTAAGACATTCCTTCTCTTTCCATGTGTATCTCATTTACTCTTCTCTATCAACGGTTATATTCATATGTAAATATAAAATTACTATACGTTTGTTAAGTAGGATTGTCAAGTGCTCTAAGAACGTTCAATCTGCTTCTTTAAACGCTTTACATCTTGAAGAGAAATCCCAAACTCGGAAGCAAGCTCCATTGAAGTATTATTTTGCTCTTTTGAAATGAAATCATGAAAATTCACGTTAAACAGTTGATTTGCACCATTTGTAACAGAATGCCCTTTTTCATTCATACGCATACGTATATCCCTCACATTCAATATGGATGTTTTACTTTTTATTGTTCCATATTGATGAGAGAGTTATACATAACCGAAACTGCTATTGATTCCAAATAAATGAACAAAACATACAACAATGTATAAAAAAGAGAGGATTATATAACCCTCTCTTTTTTATCAACACTATTTACTTTCTACAATTAAGGTCACCGGACCATCATTGATTAAAGAAACGTCCATCATTGCTCCGAACTTCCCTGTTTCCACATGCAATCCTTGTTTGCGAACTTCTTCATTAAAGAAATCGTATAAACGCTCTGCGTAGTCAGGTTTCGCAGCATCCATAAAGTTTGGACGTCTTCCCTTGCGACAATCTCCGTATAATGTAAATTGCGAAATAGATAGAACTTGTCCTTCTACATCAAGTACAGAATGATTCATCTTTCCGCTCTCATCTTCAAAAATACGTAAGTTTGCAATTTTTTCCGCAATATAAGTTGCATCTTTTTCTGTATCTTCATGCGTAATGCCAACTAGTAATGTTAAACCGAACGGAATTTGTCCTACGATCTCACCGTCTACTGTGACAGACGCTTTCTTTGATCGTTGTAAAACAACTCTCATCTTTCTACACTCCCTATTAATGCATCATGCGTCGTACTGCATAAATTTCTGGAACGCGTTTAATGCGTTCTACTACTTTTTTCAAGTGTTGTAAGTTACGAATCGAGATTGACATATTAATTGTTGCCATTTTATTACGGTCACTTCTACCAGAAACAGCTGAAATGTACGTTTTCGTCTCTGTAACAGCTTGCAGTACTTCATTTAATAAACCACGGCGATCGTAACCCGAAATTTCAATATCAACGTTATACTCAATTTCTTTTTCAGGGCTACCTTCCCACTCTACTTCTAATAAACGTTCTACAGCTTCTTCTGTATGAACGTTTACACAATCACGGCGGTGAATCGATACACCTCGGCCTTTCGTAATATATCCAACGATATCATCGCCTGGAACTGGGTTACAGCATTTCGATAAACGGATTAATAAATTATCAGCACCGCTTACCTTTACACCAGAATCCCATTTTCGAATTTTCATCGGTTTACGAACTTCTTTAACTTCAACAATTTCTTCTTCTTCGCGTTGTTTGCGGAACTTGTCCGTTAGTCGCGTAACAATTTGCGAAGCTGTAATTCCGCTATATCCAACTGCTGCAAACATATCTTCTTCATTTGCAAAGTTAAATTTCTCAGCGACGCGTTTTAAGTTATCAGGCGCTAATACTTCTTTCATCTCATACTCTAGACCACGTACTTCCTTTTCAACAAGTTCACGGCCTTTTTCAATATTTTCGTCTCTACGTTGTTTCTTAAAGAATTGACGAATTTTATTTTTCGCATGAGATGTTTGAGCAAGTTTTACCCAATCTTGACTTGGGCCATATGAATGTTTCGACGTTAAAATTTCAATGATGTCGCCTGTTTTTAATTTATAATCCAACGTCACCATTTTACCGTTTACTTTTGCACCAATTGTTTTATTCCCAATTTCCGAATGGACACGATACGCGAAATCAATCGGAACCGATCCAAGTGGTAATTCCATTACATCGCCTTTCGGTGTAAAGACGAATACCATGTCAGAAAATAAATCAATTTTTAATGACTCCATAAATTCTTCTGCATTAGAAGCTTCATTTTGCCATTCTAGTATTTGACGGAACCATGTGAGTTTCTTCTCTAATGTACCTGTTGTTTCTGCTGTTTTTCCTTCTTTGTACGCCCAGTGTGCCGCGATCCCGAATTCTGCAATTTCGTGCATTTCTTTCGTACGAATTTGCACTTCAAGTGGATCACCTTTTGGTCCAATTACAGTCGTATGAAGAGATTGATATAGATTTGCTTTTGGCATTGCAATATAATCTTTAAAACGACCTGGCATCGGCTTCCAGCACGTATGAATAATTCCAAGCACCGCATAACAATCTTTAATACTATTTACAACGACACGTACAGCTAATAAATCGTAAATTTCATTGAACTGCTTATTTTGCAGTGCCATTTTACGATAAATACTGTAAATATGTTTCGGTCTTCCAGAAATCTCAGGTTGAATTGCAACTTCTTTTAATTTCTCACGAATACCAGTCATTACTTCGTCTAAGTATTCTTCACGTTCTGCACGTTTACGCTTCATTAAATTTACAATACGATAATATTGTTGGGGATTTAAATAGCGAAGTGACGTATCCTCTAGCTCCCATTTAATAGTACTAATTCCGAGTCTATGTGCTAAAGGTGCAAAGATTTCTAACGTTTCATTCGCTATGCGACGCTGCTTCTCTTGAGGCAAATGTTTCAATGTACGCATGTTATGAAGACGATCAGCTAGTTTAATTAAAATAACTCGAATGTCTTGAGCCATTGCAATAAACATTTTGCGATGGTTTTCTGCTTGTTGTTGTTCGTGAGATTTATATTTAATCTTCCCAAGTTTTGTAACACCATCAACAAGCATAGCAATTTCTTTGTTAAATTCCCGTTCAATATCTTCTAACGTAATCTCTGTATCTTCCACTACATCATGTAAGAAACCTGCTGATACCGTAGCTGGATCCATGTGTAAATCAACTAAAATACCTGCAACTTGAATCGGATGAATAATATACGGTTCACCCGATTTTCTATATTGTTCGCTATGCGCATCACGTGCATATTCATAGGCACGCGCCACTAGCTCAATATCTTCATCCGCTAAATATTGACTTGCTTTCTCGAGTACCTGTTCAGCTGTTAGTACCTGCTCATTTGCCATCGAATCACCTTTTATTGAAAATTGACTTTATCTTTATTTAATAGAATAAATTATATTCTATCATTATAACCCAATGATTGTGAATTGTGAAAAGGAAAAGATTTTACTGACATTTCACCATGATTTTTTGTTCAATTATACAAAAGTACCCGCTCCTCTCCAAGAGATTCACGGGTACTTTTTATCACCGTAGTTTTACCTATATAGTGATTAGTATTTTTCTAATACTAATACATCGTAACCATCTAACATTTTACGACCATCTAAGTAAGTAAGCTCTACTAAGAATGCAATCCCTGCTACAACTCCGCCTAGCTCTTCAACTAACTTAATTGTCGCTTCGATTGTTCCACCTGTAGCTAATAGATCATCTGTAATTAATACGCGTTGACCTGGCTTAATTGCATCTTTATGGATTGTTAAAACATCTTTACCATATTCTTTACCGTAGTCAACTGTAATTACTTCACGTGGTAATTTTCCTAATTTACGAACTGGCGCAAATCCTACTTCTAACGCATAAGAAACTGGGCAACCGATAATGAAACCACGAGCTTCTGGTCCTACTACAACATCGATATCTCTTTCTTTTGCGTACTCAACGATTGCATCTGTTGCTGCTTTGTATGCTTTACCGTCATTCATTAAAGGTGTAATGTCCTTAAACACAATACCTTCTTTCGGATAATCCGGTACAATTGCGATATGTTGCTTGAAATCCATATTTCTGAATCCTCCTCAGATCTAAAAGGTTTGTAAATACAAATCCTTTACCCTAACTGTTCTACTTCTTTATGATTACGAATCGTTTCAAACCATGTATATAGTTGCTGATATGTGCTATAAACCAATTCTTTTTCTAATTGTAAGTGGTTCATTTTCTCACGATATGTGTTCGATTCAATTAAATCACGCTTTTGTTTTTTGTCTGCCATAAAAATGACGCCATCTTTTATTGTAACAAATTCTAACTCAAAAAACACCTGTGTCATGAAATTTACTGTATCTTTTGACCAGCCTTTATGGCGACATAGTTGTTCTCCATATTGTCTTAAAGAAAATGGTGTTTTTTGGCTTAAGAAAGAATAGTACCATTTAAAGTGTTCTCTCGTAGGAACTGTACTAAATAGATGGTTATTTTCTTGATAAAACAGCGTATAAATTCGCGCTGGGAATCCTACTTTAAATAGCTCACTTAATTCATCTGTTCCTTTTGGTAAATCAAGTAACACGATATATTGATCATCTAAATGCGTTACTTCTGAAGCATGCATGAGCTTCTCTTTATAGCTCTCTAAAGAAAATTTATTCAATACCTCTTCAGAAAAATACACCATTGTTATTTTTTCTTTCGGAAGTTCTGCTAAATTTGCTTCTGCATTACGCATACTACGCCAATCAAATAATTGCCACGCCTCTACAGCAATATCTTGTACCATTAATTGTGGCTTCTTAAAATTATTCCATTCATTGATGGATGCTTCTCCTATTACAGATACTTTTGCAACTGGAGAGATTTCTTTCGCATATGCACCAAAACCAAATCCAATTGTATCCAGTGTTGCTTGTCCATCACGAAGAGCCATTTTTAAATGAGAGCCATCTGATCCGATTGCGCGAATACTTTCTAACTCTGCATCTTTCACTGCAATACGTGGTTTCGGATTTCCAACACCAAATGGTGCTAACTTCTGCATATCTTCAATTGCCGCTAGTGTTACATCCTCTACTTTGCAAAAAACATCAACTGCTGTAATTGGAATAAAATCTTCTTCTGTTAAAATTGCATCTGCTTGTTCATTTAAGCGGCGACGTAATTCATCTACATCATTCATATGTAGCGTCATTCCCGCTGCCATCGGATGCCCTCCGAAGTGTGGCAATAACTCTCTACAATCTGATAAATTTGCAAACAAATCAAATCCTGCAATACTACGCGCTGAGCCTTTTGCTGTTTCTTTTATAGGATCAATGCATAATACAATAGTCGGACGATAAAAACGTTCAACTAATTTAGAAGCGACAATCCCAATTACACCCGGATTCCAACCTTCTTTTGCAAGTACTAACACTTTGTTTTCTTCTGGCGGAAAGTTATTTTCAACTTCAGCGATAGCCTCTTCTGTAATTTGCTTTACAATATCTTTTCGCAGTTTGTTCAGCTCATCAATTTCTTCGGCTAACTCTTTTGCTTCCTCAGGATCATCTGATAATAAAAGGTGTACAGCCGGCGTTGCATCTTCTAAACGCCCGACCGCATTAATACGCGGTGCAATTGAGAAGCCAATACTCTCTTCTGTAATTTCACTTTGCGAAACGTTAGCAACTTTAAACAATGCCTTTAAACCAATATTTTTCGTCATACGCATATGTTTTAAACCGCGTTTCACTAGCAACCTATTTTCACCATGAAGTGACACTAAATCGGCTACTGTACCGATTACTGCAATCTCTAATAAATGTTCTGGTACACGGCCTAATAGTGCATGCGCAACTTTAAACGCAACACCTACACCAGCTAAATAGTGAAACGGATATACACCGCCATCTAATTTCGGATGTATAATCGCAAGTGCTTCTGGCAATTCTGGCGGTGGCTCATGGTGATCTGTAATAATTAGATCTATTCCAAGCTCTTTCGCTACATTCGCTTCATGTACTGCTGCGATGCCAGTGTCGACAGTAATAATCAGTGAGAACCCTGCGCTATGCGCCCAACGAAACGCTTCTTCGTTCGGCCCATACCCTTCTGTAAAACGATTTGGAATATAAAATTCTACTTCTGCACCTAATTCTTGAAGAGCAAGATATAACACAGTTGTACTACTTACTCCGTCTGCATCGTAATCACCAAATATTAATATTTGTTCTCCATTTTGAATCGCCTTATTTACACGTTCTACCGTTCTATCCATTCCTTCTAATAAAAATGGATCATGAAATTCTTGATTTTCTGTATTTAAAAAATCTAAAATCTTATCTTCTGTATCTAGTCCTCTACCGAGGAATAATGAAACGACAAGTGGCGATAACTGTAATTTACTTGCTAATTCACTCACTCGTTCGTCATTATATTCTTTTTCTTTCCAACGCGTCTTCGGTTGTAACACGAAATCACCCCTTAACCTGTTCATTATACAAGACAGATTAAGGGGTGACAATATAATGCAAACTACGATGCAATATCTATATACTAAAATGTTAATGATGTTTAATTTGGAGAATACGGATTTATATGTACGAATACATTTTGTACATTATCTTGTTTCATAAGTATTTCTTTCACATGTTTTCCAATACGGTGTCCTTCTTCTACAGTAATGTATGGATCTACAGACACTTTAATATCGACAATAACATAATGACCATGCTCCCGTGCATATAAAGAACCAATTTTTTTCACACCATCTACTTGAAGAACTGCTTCTCTAAGCGGAATAACATCCTCCTCATGAAGAACATGGTCAAGCGTTGCATGAATTGCTTCCGCTCCAATGCTCCATGCCATTTTTACAACAAGAAGCGAAACAACTAATCCTGCAATCGGATCAGCATATACAAGCCAGTCTATACCAAGCTTACCACCGAGTATAGCTGCACAAATACCGATTAAAGCTGCAATTGAAGAAAATACATCCGAACGGTGCTCATATGCATTTGCAATAATTGCATCACTATTTACCCTTTTCCCTAATCGGAATTTATATTGAAACATTCCTTCTTTCACGACGATTGAAAGAACAACAGCAAAAATCGTAATTCCTTTCGGCGGTTCTAGTTCTTGCGAAAAAGCTTTTATAGATGAAATCGCGATTTCAAGTCCCACAATAAATAATAATACCGCAACAATAATCGCTGAAATCGATTCCGCTTTACCATGACCATACGGATGATCTTCATCAGGTGGCTGCTTTGCCGCTCGCAATCCAAAAAGTACAGCTAGCGAACCAATTACATCTGATGCAGAATGCACCGCATCTGCTAGCAGTGCTTTACTGTTCCCAATATAACCAATTACCGCCTTTACAATTGCTAATATAATATTACCAACGATCCCGACAATAGCACCAAACTCGGCCTGTTTAAAACGTTCATCTTTTTCCATAATTAAAATCCCTTCTTTTCTTAACCTATCTTTTTATTTTAACAAAAACAGCGATAACACCACCACTTTCTTCCATCTTCTTCCCATCAAAAAGTTGCTATCTTATTGTATCCACAAACGAAAAAAGAGATGCCTCATAATAAGGCATCATCTTTTCTATACTTGCGGTTCAGATTCTACTTTCTCAACCTTCTTCTTGTTTTTCCCCTTTTTCAAACGACGGTTTTCAAGCATTAACCAAATTTGAGAGGCAACGAAAACAGAAGAGTACGTACCTACAATTAATCCAACAAGTAACGCAAACGAGAAGTTACGTAGTGACTCACTACCGAAGATAAGCAGTGCAATTACTGGGAATAACACTGTTAATACGGTGTTAATCGAACGACCAAGCGTTTGGCGGATACTTGCATTTACAATCTCTTCTAGGTCTTTTATATCGCGCACTCGTTTTTTCTGCTTGTATAATTCACGGTTTCTATCAAATGTAACAATTGAGTCATTAATAGAATAACCGATGATTGTTAGTACTGCAGCGATAAACGTTAAGTCTACCTCTAATTGGAAAATACTAAACATAACAACCATAACGAATGCGTCATGTAGTAACGCAAGCACTGCAGATAACGCATACGTAAATCGGAATCGAATACTTACGTATAAAATGATAACTGCAGAAGCAATCAGTACAGCGATAAATGCATTTCGTGCAATTTCTTTACCGATTGTCGGTGAAACTGTACTTATGTTTGGATCTGTACCATATTTATCGTGGAAGAATGTTTTTGTTTTGGCAATTTCATCTTTTGATAAAACACCTAATGTACGAACTGCGAAACCTTTATTGTCATCTCCAGTCGGTACAATATTTTCTTCCTTCACATCAATGTTCAATTCTTTAAAATCTTTATGAACATCAGATACCGTAACGGCTTGTTTTGATTGCAAGTCAATACGTGTACCACTCGCAAAGTCAATCCCAAGATTCAATTTGAAAATTGGTAAGATAATTGCACCCGCAATTACAACTACAATTGAGAAGATAAGGAATTTATGACCGATATTCACGAAGTTAATACGATCAAATCTCGTTGGCGGATGCACTACACCTTTTGTTAATGGAATAATATCCTTTTGTTTCACACCAAAATATCCTGGTTTTTTATCGAAGTAACGGCTCTTTACAAGTAAACCTAGTAAGAAACGAGTACCGAATACGTTCGTAATAAAACCAACTAAAATACTTACGATTAAACTTGTTGCGAATCCTTTTACAGAGCTATTACCATAAACGAATAACACACCAGCTGCTGCAAGAGTCGTAACGTTTGCATCTAAAATTGTTGCTAATGAACGATGGTTACCAGCTCGAAATGCCGACATCATGGACTTACCAATTTTCAGCTCTTCTTTCAGTCTCTCGTACGTAATAATATTCGCATCAACTGCGATACCTACTCCGAGCACTAACGCCGCAATACCTGGCAACGTAAGAACTGCATGCATCCAGTTAAAGACAAGTAATGTAACGAAAATGTATAAACCTAACATAATAACCGCTACAAGTCCTGGTAAACGGTAGAATACAAGCATAAATAAGAAAATAAGAGCGATACCAATCGCACTAGCGAAAATCGTTTGCTCTAACGCTTGTTGACCAAATTTCGCTCCAACAGATGTTGAATACATTTCTTTTAAATCAACAGGAAGTGCACCTGCATTTAATAAAGATGAAAGTTGTTTCGCACTTTCAACTGTGAAGTTTCCACCTACGATAGATACTTCAGCTTGGTTAAATACTTGGTTTACTGTTGCTGCTGATAAGAACTTTGGATTCGGTTTTGCAGATTCTGCTTTATACGAATCTTTTCCTTCTTCAAAATCAAGCCAAATTACCATTAAATTCGTTGGTGGTGGCATTTTAGAAATTTTTTCAGTTACTTCACGGAATTTTTCAGCGCTTTTTAGTGTAAGACCTACGCTCGCACGGCCTTGCTCATCAAATGTTTGCTTCGCTCCGCCGCCTTTTAAATCCGTTCCATCCATAAGAAGGTTATCATCCACATCACGGAATGTTAATTTCGCTTGTGTTGATAACATTTCACGTGCTTTTTGCTGATCTTGTACACCAGCAAGCTGTACACGAATTCGATCTTGCCCTTCGATTTGAATGTTCGGCTCACTTACACCGAGAACATTGACACGATTTTCAAGAGCACCTACTGTACTTACAAGTACGTCTCGATCGATTTTATCACCTTTTTTGGCTGGTTTTACTTCATATAGAATTTCAAAACCACCGCGAAGGTCTAGTCCTAGACTAATTCCTTTTGCTATGTCTTTTCCTGCCGCACCAATTACTCCACCGATTAATAAGACGATGAGGAAAAAGGCGGCAATTCTCGTACCACGCTTTGCCATATGTACCCTCTTTCTGCTACTAACACTTTCAATAAATCTTTTACGATTCACTGCTATACGTGTGCATACGCCTAGTTAGTAGACTTCCTTTCTATAATTTTTGCTAGCTCATCACTAGCTGTATAGGTAAGCTTTTACACTCCCTACACTTTCATCATTTATTTTCCTCTTCACTACCTCCTTTATATATAATCTTAGACACAATTATTTCCTCTTTATCAATACATATCATTATACTGCAAAAGGAAGAACAAACCAATTGCAGTCGGTTATTTATTTTCGTACTCATCAAATGACCAAAGCGGTGCTTGGTAAGCTTCAACAGTTAAATATGTCATATATTCATTAGTACTTACTGTTAATACGTCATTAACTAATTCATACAATCTAACATCGCTGTCTATCTTCTTCCACTTTTTCACTTTGAGAAACTTCCAAATGTCATCATCTGTTACTCGGTCGTAACCGAACATTTGAAACTCTTCTACTTTACTTTCTAAAACGACTTGTAACTGTCCGCGGTATGATTCTACCAAAGCCTCTCTATCTAACATTTATAACATCTCCTTCTTATTTCAGCACGAAAAAGTCGCTTTAATCCCGCTCTAATGGACAGCAATAACTACTTTCAAGAGCACTATCATACTTCACTCTCTTAAATGCTTGTCATTCTTGTCTCGTACGTGCATATAAATTATTGTAAATCATTCCATTGATTTTGAGAAGGTAGGAGAAGAACATGACGAGACAAAGCTTTTTAAAAGGCGCATTTATTTTAATGATAGCCGGCTTTATTACAAAAATACTTGGCTTTATCAACCGCATAGTAATGGCACGTATTTTAGGAGAAGAAGGCGTTGGTCTTTATATGATGGCCGTTCCTACATTCATTTTAGCAATTACATTGACACAAATTGGTCTTCCTGTCGCAATCGCAAAGTTTGTAGCAGAAGCGGAAGCTGTAAACGATAAACAAAGAGTTAAAAAAATATTAACCGTATCACTAGCTGTTACATCCGTTATTAGTATCATTTTAACAATCGGAATTATGTTCCTCACGCCTATTTTAGCAAAAACATTATTAACCGACGAAAGAACGTACTATCCATTAATGGCCATTTTGCCCGTTGTCCCGGTTATTGCTGTTTCTTCTGTTTTGCGTGGTTACTTTCAAGGGAAACAAAACATGAAACCTAGCGCTTATGCGCAAGTTCTAGAACAAGTCGTCCGCATTACCATTATCGCTATATGCATCCAGTTATTTTTACCTTACGGCATAGAATACGCTGCAGCCGGCGCTATGTTATCAGCTGTTCTCGGTGAAGTTGCATCCTTATTATTTTTACTCACGTTATTTCAGCGAGAAAAACATTTATCAATACGCTCTGGATTTTTCACTACTGTAAAGGAAAGCAAAGGGACATTTTATTCTCTGATGGATATTGCCCTTCCAACTACAGGAAGTCGTTTAATCGGCTCCGTTTCATATTTTTTTGAACCTATTGTCGTTATGCAAAGCTTAGCAATCGCTGGTGTCGCTGCTTCTGTTGCAACCCAGCAATACGGTATATTAAACGGTTATGCATTCCCGCTTCTATCACTACCCGCCTTTATTACATACGCTCTTTCTACAGCGCTCGTCCCTTCTATTAGTGAAGCAATGGCAAAAAGACAACATAAATTAGTGGAGCACCGTTTACAACAAGCACTTCGAATTTCATTAATTACCGGCGGATGGTCTGTCGTTATATTATACGTATTCGCTTCTCCTGTTTTAACTCTTATGTATGGATCAGACAGCGCAACAGCATTCATTCAACTTCTTGCGCCTTGCTTTTTATTTCATTATTTCCAAAGTCCACTTACCTCTGTTTTGCAAGCTTTAAACTTAGCAAGGGCTGCAATGATGAATACATTTATTGGTGCCATCGTGAAATTAATCGTTATTTTTGTACTAGCATCAAGGCCAGAATTTCAAATGATGGGG
This sequence comes from Bacillus sp. CCB-MMP212, assembly GCF_022748145.1. NCBI lineage: Bacteria > Bacillati > Bacillota > Bacilli > Caryophanales > Bacillaceae > Bacillus > Bacillus sp. CCB-MMP212. The sequence goes on along the minus strand of NZ_JALDQE010000002.1, from coordinate 11,279 downwards.
GTTGCACTTGCTATCGCTGCAAATATTGTAACAGTAACATTTCTTCACTACGCTACTGTTTTAAAAAAGATTACATTTACCATTTACGCAAAAGACTATATTTTCGGCGGACTTGCCATCGGTATCTCAGGCGCCTTCGGTTTTTATCTCCATAAATATATTATTTTCTCTCATTCCCTTGGCATACAAACATTATGGGAAATCACTTTAACAACAATTGTTTATATCGTACTTCTCTTCACTTTCAAACTCATTCGAAAAGAAGAGTTAAGTCGTCTCCCTATCATTCGTAAACTTTCATTTTTGAAATAAGATGAAACTTTAATCAGTGGGGTAATCTCCACTGATTATTAGTTAAACCAATCATTCTTACTCTTTCAAAGGATAAATCTCTAATTTTCTTTTACATCAACAAAAAATTGTCCGTTTTGAAAACTACAGTATAAAATTTGTGTTACATCGTTATAACCTAAGTTTTTTAATTTCTCAATAAGCCATTCATCTGTATGCTCAATCATTTGTAAATGACTAGATTGAATTTCTCCATCAATAATAAGAGGAAGCGTAAACTGTAATGTATCTTGTTTATTTTTTTGTTTTTGAAAGACAGATAACTTCCCAGACGGTTCCAAAATAGCATATTCTACATCCCGAATATCTCCAACTCCTTGTTCCCTTAATTGCATCATTAAATCATCTATATTATACCGTTGCTTTCTCATCTTCTTTTCATCAATCTTCCCCGCGTTTACAAGAATAGCTGGCTCACCTTCTATTAAATGCCGAAAGCGTTGATACTTTAGGGAAATGACTGACAAAATAATTTGGATGCACATAAGAAAAGTCATCGGAACTAATTGATGCCAAAGTGATTTATCGGTATTTTCAATTGCCACTACGGCCATTTCTCCAAGCATAATAAATACGACTAAATCTAATACACTTAGCTCTCCTATCTCACGTTTACCCATAAGACGAAAAATAATTAAGATGATGATATACAAAAGCATTGTCCGTCCAATTATTGATATCCATTCCATTTCTACATCTCCTTTTTTACGTATAGACTCCCCTATAAAAAAGAAACTAGTCTAACTTGGGCAAAAGGAAAATATGCTTGTATTAAAAAGGGGGAATGCATAAATGGATGGAACGAAAAAATTATCAACTGCAATTGGCTTCGGTATTGTTACACTACTAATTCTCGCATCTATTACTAGTATGATTATGGCTCTTTTATTAAAGTTTACAAATATAAATGAAGGGACATTAACCGTTACTATTTTTATACTCGCTCTTTTATCTATGCTTATGTCTGGATTTACTGCCGGCAAAAAGGCTCAAGGAAAAGGTTGGCTAGTAGGTTTCACAACAGGGCTCACATTCACTATACTCGTCTTTCTAGTTAACTATTTAGGCTTTTCTCAAACCTTATCGAACTCACAATTACTTTATCAATTAGCATTAATGGGGGCGAGTACACTAGGTGGTATTTTCGGTGTAAATATGTCAAAGCAAAGTAACTAAAAAAAGGCCCTGCACATTTCATGCAGGGCCTTCCACATTAGTTTTTCACAACTTCACGAATCGCATTGCGATCGAAAGTTAAGTGTGAACCACCAGATTTAATAACGATTTTCGTCTCATCTACTGATTCGATTGTACCGTGTAAACCACCGATTGTTACGATAGCATCACCTTTTGCTAACTCACTTTGCATTTGAGCAACTGCTTTTTGACGTTTTTGTTGCGGGCGAATTAATAAGAAATAGAAAATCGCAAACATCGCAACGATCATAACGATATTCATCATACCTGCATTCATCTTTTGTTCCTCCTTTTAAATTATGTATTAGAAGTTTTTAGCATTCGGTTTATTAAAGCCATACTGTTCAAAGAACTCTTCGCGGAAATCGCCAAGACGGTCTTCACGAATAGCTTGTCTCACCTGCTCCATTAAGTTTAACAGAAAATGAAGGTTGTGATAAGACGTTAAACGAATTCCGAACGTTTCATCACATTTCATTAAGTGACGAATATACGCACGTGAGTAGTTTTTACATGTGTAGCAATCACAGTTTGGATCAAGCGGACCGAAGTCTCTTGCGAATTTCGCATTTTTTACAACGAGTCGACCTTCACTTGTCATACATGTACCATTTCGAGCGATACGAGTTGGAAGTACGCAGTCAAACATATCAATACCACGAATTGCACCATCGATTAATGAGTCAGGAGAACCTACACCCATTAAGTAACGAGGCTTATTATCTGGAAGAAGTGGTGTTGTAAACTCAAGTACACGGTTCATAATATCTTTCGGTTCACCAACAGATAAACCGCCTACAGCGTAACCAGGGAAGTCCATTGAAACAAGGTCTTTCGCACTTTGACGACGAAGCTCTTCGTACTCCCCGCCCTGTACAATACCGAATAAACCTTGATCTTGCGGACGTTCATGCGCTTTTAAGCAACGTTCTGCCCAGCGGCTCGTACGCTCTACAGATTTCTTCATATATTCAAAAGTAGCCGGGAATGGCGGACACTCATCAAATGCCATCATAATATCCGAACCTAATGCATTTTGGATTTCCATCGCTTTTTCTGGTGATAAGAATAATTTATCTCCATTTAAGTGATTACGGAAGTGAACGCCTTCCTCTTCAATACGACGGAAGTCACTTAAACTGAATACTTGGAAACCACCAGAGTCTGTTAAGATTGCACGATCCCAGTTCATAAATTTATGCAAGCCGCCTGCTTCACGAATAATTTCATGACCTGGACGTAGCCATAAATGATACGTATTACTTAAAATAATGCCAGAATCCATTGCTTTTAATTCTTCCGGTGACATTGTCTTAACTGTCGCAAGTGTACCAACTGGCATAAATGTTGGTGTATCAAATGAACCGTGCGGTGTATGCACACGACCTAAACGGGCACCCGTTTGTTTACATGTCTTAATAAATTCATAACGAATTGCTGTCATAACTTACTCCTTTTATTTGTTTCTCATTTTAGCGTGAGATGCAACGAACATTGCATCACCGAAGCTAAAGAAACGATATTTTTCTTTTACTGCTTCATTATAAGCATGAAGTACATTATCTCTATTTGCAAATGCACTTACAAGCATGATTAATGTTGATTTCGGCAAGTGGAAGTTTGTAATTAAACCATCAATTGCTTTAAATTCATATCCCGGATACATGAAAATATCTGTCCATCCAGAAGCGGCGCAAAGCTTACCGTCATGATCTGTTGCAATTGTTTCTAACGTACGAGTTGATGTCGTACCTACAGTAATAATACGTCCACCATTCTCTTTCACACGATTTAATAATGCCGCTGTCTCTTCAGACATATGGTAATATTCTGCGTGCATATGGTGTTCTTCAATCGTGTCTGCAGAAACTGGTCTAAATGTTCCAAGCCCTACGTGAAGTGTAATGAATGCCAACTGAACGCCTTTTTGCTTTAACTTCTCAAGTAACTCTTCTGTAAAGTGAAGTCCCGCAGTCGGCGCTGCTGCTGAACCGATTTCTTTCGCATATACTGTTTGATAGCGATCGCGATCTTCTAGCGTCTCTTTAATATATGGAGGAAGTGGCATTTCCCCAAGTTCATCTAAAATTTCATAGAAGATGCCGTCATATGAAAATTCAAGCTGACGTCCACCTTGATCTGCAGTTCCTGTGCAAGTTGCTTTTAATTTCCCTTCGCCAAAAGAGATAACAGTTCCTTCTTTTACACGTTTCGCTGGCTTTACAAGCGTTTCCCACTTATCGCCTTCTTCTTGTTTTAAAAGAAGTACTTCAATGTGCGCGCCTGTATCTTCTTTCACACCGTGCAAACGAGCAGGCATAACTTTCGTTTCATTTAAAACTAAGCAATCCCCCTCATGTAAGTAAGAAAGAATGTCCGTAAAATGTTTATGCTCAATATCACCTGTTTCACGGTCTAACACCATTAATCTTGATGTTTCACGATCTTCTAACGGGACTTGTGCAATAAGTTCTTCTGGTAAATGAAAATCAAACAGATTTATATCCATAGCTATATCCACCTATTTCTTATTTAAATCGATTTATTATATACATAATAAAAGATAGTACAATACTTAACACAATACATGTAATGATAGGAAAATAAAAGGTAACGTTTCCTTTTTTCACAAAAATATCGCCTGGAAGCCTGCCAATGAACTTCCAAGCTAATCCAACAACGATGAGTAAGATTCCCGCTGTAATAAGCATTTTGGGCATCTCCATCATACTTTTGGCATCTCCATTCCGAAATGTTCATACGCAAGCGGCGTTACAATTCGGCCCCTTGGCGTTCGTTGTAAAAAGCCAATTTGTAATAAATACGGCTCATACACATCTTCAATCGTATGAGATTCTTCTCCAATTGTTGCTGAAACCGTTTCTAATCCAACTGGACCACCACGGAATTTCTCAATAATACCAAGCAGTAATTTATGATCAATATGATCTAGACCTAATTTATCTACTTGCAGTAGCTCTAATGCCATTTGCGTAATTTCCATCGTAACCGTTCCGTTACCACGAACTTGCGCGAAATCACGTACACGTCTTAAAAGACGATTCGCAATACGAGGTGTACCACGAGCACGTCTTGCAATTTCTAATGCAGCTAACGAATCGATTTCAACTTCAAACACTTCTGCTGTACGTTCAACAATCGCAGAAAGCTGATCTACTGTGTAGTACTCTAACCTTGAAAGTACACCGAAGCGGTCACGAAGCGGTGCCGATAATGCTCCGGCGCGTGTCGTTGCTCCAACTAATGTAAATGGCGGTAAATCTAGGCGTACAGAACGTGCTGAAGGCCCTTTTCCAATTACGATATCAAGGCAAAAGTCTTCCATCGCAGGATACAATACTTCTTCAATTGATCTATGCAAACGATGAATTTCATCAATAAATAATACATCCCCTGGCTGAAGCGCTGTTAATACAGCAGCTAAATCTCCTGGTCTTTCAATAGCGGGACCTGAAGTTGTTCTAACATTAACGCCCATTTCATTTGCAATAATATTCGCAAGCGTCGTTTTACCAAGACCTGGCGGTCCATATAAAAGCACGTGATCTAACGTTTCTTCACGCATTTTCGCTGCTTCAATAAATACTTCTAAATTATGTTTCGCTTTATCTTGGCCAATATACTGACGGAGCGTCTGTGGCCGTAATGAATATTCTAAATCCGCATCTTCATATGCAGATTCCCCTGAAAGGAGACGTTCGTCCATTATACTCACCTCTTACCATTTAGTAAAAGACTAAGTGCCTTTTTAATATACTGATCCGTCGTTAATGATTCTTTTAATAACTCTGGTACAACGCGAGAAACTTCGCGTTCTGCGTATCCAAGTGCGCGCAGAGCTTCCAGTGCCTCATCAAGCTCAGCTGATGAACCTTTCTTCTCATCAAAACGTTCTGTGTCTGAGAATAAATCCACAAATGCATCTGGTACGACATCTGCTAGTTTTCCTTTTAAATCTAAAATCATTTGGCGTGCTGTTTTCTTTCCGACGCCTGGGAATTTCACTAAAAACTTCTCATCTTCATGCTCAATCGCTTGAACGACCTGTCCTGTTTGACCAGAAGCTAAAATTGCAAGAGCGCCTTTTGGCCCAATGCCAGACACGCCTAACAACTTTGTAAATAATAAACGCTCTTCACGTGTTTTAAACCCGTAAAGTGCCATAATATCTTCTCTCACATAATGATATGTATAGACACGGATTTCTTGCTTACTTCTTTGAAATACATACGGATTCGGTGTGAAAATTTGATAACCAATTCCATTATGGTCAATTACGACATATTCCGGCCCTACATACTCCACGTAACCTGTAACATATTCAAACAAAATACGATCTCTCCCTCTTAAATCATGTATTCCATTTTAACATATTTAATGATAGAAAAGCGAGACTGCCCCAACAAATGTTCTCCACTTGAAACTTCTGTTATTTTCCATTGACAGAAAGGTTAAAGCACCTTAATATACAGAGGTCGATAATGATTATCAATACTAATTAAAGGGGTTACATCAGGATGAAACGTAAGCTATTTATTTTATTTACTATTATGCTTGTTGTTCTTTCTATCGTTGGCTGTTCTTCTCAAAAAGAAGAATCAAAAGCAAAAGAACAACCGAAAACAAAAGTTATAAAACATGCTAAAGGTGAAGCTACAATTCCAGTAAATCCAAAGAGAATTGTTGACTTATCTGGATCAACAGAAGAACTATTACTTCTTGGACACAAACCTGTTGGTACAGCAAATACATATAAAGATAAAATCCAAAATCACTTAACAGACAAATTAGATGGAGTAAAAGCAGTTGGTTGGTACTGGGCACCTAAAGTTGATTTAGAAGCTGTTACTGCTTTAAAACCAGACTTAATTATTTTAAACAACCGTCAATTAAAAATTTATGATCAACTAGAAAAGGTTGCACCTACAGTTGTTCTAGAAACAAACTTAGAAGACTGGCGTGGTAAGTTTAAAGAAGTAGGTAAGCTATTTGACGAAGAGAAGAAAGCAGACAAATGGATTGCAGACTACGATAAGAAAGCAGACTCTTTATCTAAAAAAATTAAAGAGAAAACAAAAGATGAGAACTTTATGTTCGTTGCAGTTACACCACAAAACTTCCGTGTATATGGTAGCTTCGGATACGGTGACATCATCTTTAATGACTTAAAACTTCCAGCAACAAAAGGTACGGATTTAAAACAAACGATGGCGCAAGTATCACTAGAAGGTCTAGTTGCATTCCAGCCTGACCAAATGTTTATTGTAAACTTCGGCGGCGAAGCTGATAAAGTTTACGAAGACTACAAAAACAGTGCCGTTTGGAAAGACAATAAAGCAGTTAAAAATAATCACGTATATGAAGTATCAAATGAAGTCTTCAATACGAAAGCATTCAATCCAATCGGAAAAGATATGCTAATTGATGAAATCGCAAAAGAAATTTTAGCTAAAAACAAATAAGAAAAAAAAGCAGCTCACCATGAGCTGCTTTTTTTCTTATTTTGCACTGCGTATTGTTTCATTTTTTCAATCGTCTTTACAAAACCTTCTTTTGATTTAATCCGAATACCACGCTTCAATTTCGCACGCTCATAACTCTCAAGCTTTTTCATATCAATTTGAAAGAAAGAATGGATCGCATTATCACTTTTTGGCACACCTTTGAAAATTTGTAATATCCCTTCCTCTGAAACACCAAAATACCCGCTCGTTTTCAATAACGGAGAAATATCATCAACTTTCTTTTGTAATACGATTTGTACATCATCACGATCAACAAGTTGCCATTCTTTATATTGCTGTAAAAACTTTTCTAAATCCGCTACTTTTTCTGTAAGTATTTCCTCACTTACTTCTCCATCAACATACATACGCTCTAATAAAATTGTAACCTCAGGTTCTTTTTCCGTTACTTCTGATACTGGCCCTTCCGCCTTCACATTCGTTTCATAAACGAAACAAAACATCATAACGAAAGCTTGCATCGCAATCAGTATCCATTTCATTTCCGTTCACCTCTTTTAGGCAAGATCATACTTTCATTAGTAGTTTTTCCGGAAATGGTGGTTTTATCCCTAATTCATAGAATGCCATCATTAAGAATTATAGTGTTCAATTACTTTTATCTATTTCGAAATACATTGATTATGCGAAAGCTTCTTTATATCTTTATTTGATTGTACTGTTACTATATAAACCCCCATTAGTATAATTATCATTCCAACTATTTGTTGCCACGTAACAATCGCTTCATATAATACAACTGATATACCAGTAGCCACAATAGGAGTTAGATTTAAATACATACTAGCTTTACTTGCGCCTAACTCTTCAACCCCCTTATTAAACACGATATACCCAATTAACGTCCCACATACGACCATGTACAACATTTCTATCCAACCTTGTAAAGAAAGCGTTAAAACCTTTCCCCATCCATCCTCATGTAGAGAAAATCCTGCTAAAAAAACAGTTCCTAATATCGTCATACTCATTGTAGTTAACAAGGGTGATACACCACGCATAACTTTTTTCCCAGTTAAGCTATATAGCACCCCACAGATTAAAGCAGCTATAAATAAAAGATCTCCTTTATTAAAGGATAAAGACATAAGTTTATGTATGGAACCACTCGTAATAACAACTATTACGCCAAGCAGGGATAAGATTACACTTATTCCTATTTTTAAACTCCAAGACTCTTTAAAAAATAATATTGCCCCTAATGTCACAAAAACTGGCATTGTAGCAATGATAAGTGAGCCATTCATAGTAGAAGTATAATGAAGTCCCATAAAGAAAAAAACGTTGTAGCCAAAAATACCTGTTAACGATACAAATAACAGCCCTTTCCAATTCTTTAATAACAAACTTGTATCCCACTCAGATTTCATAAAAACTATGCCTATTAAAATAAAACTAGCTAAGCCAAAACGAATTGTTGCTGCAGTAATTGGTGGAATCTCCGTAATAATATGCTCCGCTGTCGCAAAAGAGCCACCCCAAAACAAAGGAACAAGTAACATAATCACGTACATACGATTTATACTATTCATTTTCATTACCCCTTTTCCACAAAACGCGTTTATAAGTTTAAACTCGTTTACTTATCAATCAAAAAAAATTAATAATTTGACTCTATCGCTTGAATTAAATCTTTTACCTGTTTTAAAAACTCTCCAGCCACTATAGAATAAAAAATCTCTTTTCCATTTCGATCGGCTTCAACTAGTTCTGCTTGTTTTAAAATTTTTAAATGATGCGAAACAGCCGGTCTAGAAATTCCCATTTCATCTGTTATTTGCGTTACATTCATCTTTTTATTTTCTAATAACAGCATAATAATTTGCTGACGATTCTCATCTCCCAACGCCTGAAATATAGGGGTTACGACCTGAAATTTCTCTAATACAACTTCTGTATTTCTACATTCAAAGTTCTCCATATCCTATTCATCCCAACCTTTTATATCTAAAAAACATGTAATATATTACCATTAAATAGTAACCCTTTCATATACACTTGTAAATAACTTTATTTTCCGACTTTTATTTCAACAAAAAAGGGAAGATTGGATTCCTCCATTCTTCCCATTACATTCATATAAAATGAAAGACGCCTGCAAAGCAGGCGTCTTGATGCGTTTACGGCGAGAGACCAGGCGACCACATTCGCGTGTTTAGCACTTAAGCATATCTCTCGTCTTACGTAAATTAGCTCATCGCTTTGTTAATATAACATTAATAAAGTATAAGTGCAACATGTTTATAAAAATATTTTATTCCCTCTTTTATCCAACTGAATAGTATGTAAATTATAAATTGATAAAAGTAATATATATGTTACAATTAATATAACAGCGAAATCATAATAAACAGGAGATGGATATTGTGAAAAAAATAAAGGATGAACGTCTCATTCTGAAAACATTAAAAAACATACGTATTGCCTTTCTTTTTCAATCGCTTGGTATAATTGGCATTTTAGGCTATATCGGATTCACTGAAGGAATGGATCAAATTACGAAATCTCCATTATGGCTATTATTTATTCTTACAAGTATCGTCCTTAGTTATTTACAGTTAAGTGTTTCAATCGATGTAGAAGAAAGTGAAAAGGAAATAAAGTTAACTCCTTATTATAAACTTGTCTTCCGCTCCCTTATTGTAGGAATCGTTATGGCTATTATTTATATTATTTTCAGTCCAGAAAGACCACTGTTTGAAGCTATTTTAACAGGTAGTATTCTTTTCATATGCTTTTTAGTTTCTTACTCCGTTAGTTATTTTATTAAAAAACGTCGTTTACAAGACAACGATGAATAAAGAGGAAGGGCTACCCCTTCCTCTTTTGTTTTGCTATCGTACTGTACCAGTTAAACCGTAACGAATGTCTCGGAACATATTCACTATGTCACGATTAAAATCGTTTGTAACTGTACCGTTACGTAGACGAGTACTCATTGCATCGACACGAGTAAACATATCATTTCTTACAGAAACATATACGTTTCTGTTTCCAACTTCATTTGCAACAGCTTGACGAACTTCATTTGCAAGCGCTGTTTCATTCGATACTGGATTACGTGGTTTTACCGCAATCGCTACATCGTTTCCATATACAACTGTAGACACACGGTCTACGTTATTCATACGTTTCACACGATTTGTAATTCTTTCTGCTGTTTTACCATCATTGTTAATGTATGAATTGTTCATTGTAATATTACGTGTTGGATGTGGATTAGCAATTTGGCCATTATAATTTACATCGCGGTAATAATTATTATATCCTGTATCGTTACGACCATTTCTATATGTTACATAATCTGTATAACGATCATTACGCGTTACATTATCACGATACTGGTGTGTATCATTATAAGATGTACGCTCGTAATTGTAGTTACGTCCATCCATTGCATTGTTATCTTTTGGTGTACCACATGCAGCTAATGCACTGGTAACTAACAAAGAAGCAGCAATCACTTTTACTTTCGTATTCAATACAAAAACCCCCTCTGTTAGAATGAGCTTCTCTACTGAAAAGCTCCCTCTTATGATGAGTAACAGAGAAGGTTTTTACACTGTTAATATTTCACTGGGAATTTTCTAGCACCTCATAAAAAAACTTCATTTTCTTAATTAACACGCATGCAAAAAAGGCGGGAATACTCCCGCCTTTTTAAACTTCTTCTTCGTCCTCTTCTTCTGAAACGGGCTCTCCAAATACATTTGGTGGATCTGGTTGATAATACATCGTTCCTGGCTGTGGTGCATATGCAGACTGAGTTGGTTGATAATATAAAGGATTCGCATATTGCGGACCACCTGGTTGTGGACTATATAGTCTACTTTCTCCTCCGCATCCACAATCTTCCTCACCCTGCACAAGCGGCGGCATATTATTATCCATTGGCATCATATTCGGATTTGGCATAGACGTATATTGTGGTCCAAACGGCGCTCCTTGCTGATATGGCATTTGATATGGATTTGGTTGTTGATAATACGGATTCGGCGGCATCATGGGCTGTTGATACGGCATTTGATATGGCATCATATTCGGTGGTTGATTGTTATCCATTATCGGCATTATATTCGGCATTTGATTGTTATCCATTATCGGCATCATATTCGGCATTTGATTGTTATCCATTATCGGCATCATATTCGGCATTTGATTGTTATCCATTATCGGCATCATATT